>OMSO01000045.1 GCA_900313675.1 uncultured Fibrobacter sp. | reverse complement strand
ACCACCATGGTCGCGGCGGCGATCCACCCAACCGGCGAGTGTTACGGTCTGGCCAACATCTGCCTTGCGCAGCTGGCCGCAGTTATGAGTACGTTTCATGAGTTTATCCTTGGATAAAATTTTTCGCGCGAAAATGTAGAAAAATTTGCCAAAGGGGGAGCCCTCCCCCTATGTCATCCCCGCGCAGGCGGGGATCTCCCATCCTCACCCCCGTACGGGTTATTTCCCACCCATTTTATAGGTTTATCGAGGTGACTGCCGTCACATGTTTTTTTTGTTGTAACGTTTTCGTAAGTATTTTGTGCGATTTACTCTTGACTGACAAAGTAAAATATTCTAAATTGTACTATGTAAAGAAAAAAAAACAAGGCGTAGAAAATATGAAAAAATGGTCATTTTCGAACAAGTTTGTTCTAATTGCCGGCCTGGTTTTGGCAAGCCAGGGGTTTGCTCTTGACTGTGCCACTGGCACGGGTTGGGGTGATTTTTTGACGCAAGAGGCGAGCAAGCCTAACGGTAAAACTTATTACGAAATCGACACTCCGGAAAAGTTGGCTTGGTTTGCTTGTAAGGTGACGAATAAGTCTTTAAGCACAGAAGAGTTCAAGTTGACAAAGTCCCTTGATATGCAAGGGAAACTGTTTATTCCTATTGGATCGGGAACTGGTGAAGAAACTGGTTTTAAAGGAACTTTTGATGGTCAGGGCTTTACCATTTCGAATCTTTATGTTAATACATCCGAAATCAACAGTGATATATCCAGTATTACTGGAAAATCCAAGAATGGTGTTACTGCCTATGCCCAAAATATTGGATTGTTTGGTATTCTTTCTACAAACGCAATGGTCAAGAACTTGATCTTGAAGGATGTCCAAATATATGCTGCGGCATCTTCTGGAACCACGGGTCTTGGGTCTGATAAGCCGATTTCTGTGGGTTCTCTTGTCGGCTGGGTTGGTGCGACTGATAAAACGGTTGTAAAAATTGAAAATATCGTGGCGTCTGGTTTCATTGAAACGAGCGGTGCAACAAACCGTGTCGGCGGTATCGCGGGAAATGTGAAGCATGTGACGATATCCAATTGCGTCAGTTCCGTAAGCGTGACCGCTAGTGGTGCGAATACTAATGTGGGTGGTGTCGTTGGGGCGATTCGTAACGATGGTAATGTCACCCTGACATCATGTGCTTATTCTGGAGATCATCTTTACACGGTTGATGGTTCCATCGGTGCCGTAGCGGGTAGCTATGAAAATTCTAAGGGAACTCTGACAACGGAAAATTTGTACTATTCGGATGATTTTTGTCAAGAATTTGAAAATCCTGATGTTTGTCCGGGTATTGGAAAATTGCCTAATGGAAAGACTTTCAATACAGAAAAAACGGAAAATTTAAATTCCGAGGACATTGTTTGTGAGTTGAATGGTGGCACATGGAATGAAGAAAACAAAATCTGTGAAGGAGACACGTCTGAAGTTTGGTCTGTTGGCCAATCCAGTCTCTCCATGAACGGCTCTGATGGCTACAAGATTACATTCAGTGCAAATGGTGGTGTGTTTGCTTCTGGAGCAAAAACTTCGAAAATTCTAGCCAAGAATGCAACAATTACGGCGGATGAAATCGGCGTGCCGACCCGTGAAGGGAAGAAATTTGCAGGATGGGCAACAAAGGCTGATACTACTGAGCCTAATCCCAATCTCGGTGTCGCTCGTGCTGCCACGGTTATTTATGCTGTTTGGTATGATTATTATCCTGCTATCTTTGAATCTAACCCTGATACTCATGCGGCTGATACCGTTTGGGTACCCAAATATGGAACCGTTGCTGTAGAGGGTTTTGCTGTTCCGGAAACTTATACGGTTCCCGATCCAGAGAATCAGGATCATACAATAAAGTATTATTTTACCGGCTGGGGAAATTCTTCAAAGATGTTGGAAGAGGATGTGGATCCCTCAGATCAGGATACGCTTCATTTGGCAGATATTGAAGTTACAGATACGGTTCGCCTATACGCTGTATGGACAAAGGCGAAAACATTCTCTGTCACGTTCGATGCAACATTGCATGGGAAAACGGATGTACGCCTTGTCAAAATTGTTAATGAAGGTGAAGCGGTTTCTGAACCGGATCCCAATGATATTATTTCCGATGCCGGGTATAAGGTAGCCGGATGGTGTGAGGTTGAAAATTGCACAGAAGAAAATGAGTATGATTTCAGCCGTTCCTTGGAAGGGAATTTGACACTCTATGCAAGGTGGAATATCATCCAATTTAACATCGAATATGTGCTGTTCAATGGAACGAATGGTAACAATCCCTCGAGTTACACAATTGAAGATGCGGATATCGTGCTTGCTGATCCGACCAAAACAGGCTCAGTTTTTGAAGGTTGGTTCTATGATGACGCTTTCACGAACCCTGCGAACAGGATTGATGCAGGTTCTACTGGCGATAAGACCATATATGCAAAGTGGAAGCAGATTACTTACACCATCCAATACCTTTCTGGAAATACAATTTATGCTACGGCAAAAAGTGTTACAAAGAATTATGGCGAAACGATTCAGTTGAATGGTGCCCTGGACGAATTTGTTCACGGGGGGTGCACTCAAGATGGTTGGTCAAGGGTCGATTATGGCCAGGATGGCTATGGTGTTGATTATGAACTCGGGGCCAACTATGAAGATAATGCGAACTTGAAACTGTTCCCGCATTGGACTTGCAATGCGTACACTATTACATACGAAATATTCGGTGCTCCGGCAACAAATAGGAATCCCACTCAATATACGGGACCGGCTAAGCTCACGTTGGAAAATGCGTTTGATCCGGCAAAAAAATACTTCTTTATGGATAACTGGTATAAAGATCCAACCTTTAAGACCGCCATTCGTGATATTCAGAATATTGATGCTGATTTAACTCTTTATGCCCAGTGGTATAATAAAATTATCTACAATCCTGGTAGCAGGTTGAAGGCTGTGAATAGTAAATTGGGTAGTACGACAGATAAAAAGTTTTGGGACAAAACTCATACTATTAGGTCGTCTATAAAAGATTTCGTACTTGCAAACTACACTCTTGATGGGTGGTCTACGACCGATAATGGCGAAAAGGTTTATGAACTTGGTGAAAAATATACGACCAATGAGAACTTGACGCTGTATCCCCATTGGGTTGAGTCTCGTGATTCTGTCCAGTACGGTGCCGTGAAAATCTACACCTATGCTACTGACGGCCGTAAGGAAGCTGTGATTGATGGAAATTACACAGGTTCAGAAGTTGTCGATGTTTCTGACGTGACTGTTTCGTCGGTGACCTTCGACAGAGTCTTCCCCATAGTTGAGGGCGGTGCCCGTTCGACCATCATGTTGCCCTTCTCTATATCGGTTGATAAGACTCATGGCGGAACTTTCTATGAATTTGCGCAGATGGACAAGGTCAACGGTAAATGGCAAGTTGGTATACAGAAAGTGGAGGAAGGAGCCACCCTGGTGGCGAACAAGCCCTACATATTTATAGCTTCCGAATCCAGCCTAACTTTCGATGTCAGTGCCGAGTCCCCCGTTACCTTGAACACCAGCGAAATGCAGCCTGTGACAATTGGTTCCTGGACTTTCGCAGGTACATACGAATACCTGGTTGTCGGTGGTATGGCTGACTACGGCCGGGTCTATGGCTTCTCTGGCGAGTCAAAGTACGACGTGTCCATTGGAATGTTCGTGAAGGGCGGTGCCGGTGCGACCATCAAGCCCATGCGTGCCTACCTTGTCTACAACGATGGTGAAAATTCGGCTGGCAAGACGGCGGGCAGCGGCTTTGGCTCGGGAGCCTTCGACCTGCCCGATGAAGTGGATGTCGTGATTCTGGACGAACAGGGCAATGCAACTGAACGGGGAATCCTGGATGTCCGTACGGGCGTGATTCGTTCGGGCAACTGGTACGACCTTCAGGGCCGCAGGCTGAACAGCAAGCCCATGACCCAGGGAACATATTACCACAACGGCAAGTTGGTTATTGTAAAGTAAGTCGATATGAAAAAGGAATATGTCTCTCCTGAGATGACAATTGTGGAATTGCGCCTGCGATCAAGCGTGTTGCAGGAGTGTTCTCAAGATGAAATTCCCGTTTATGTAGTACCATAGGAGGCGAGAAAGTATGAAGCAAAAAAAAGAATATGTTGAACCGGAAATGAAGGTTGTGGAAATGGAGTGCCAGGCTGCTTTGCTTGACGGTAGTGGCTCTGACGTAGAATTCGGTCTTGCACCCATGCCCAAGGACCATTTAGCCTAGGTGATTGGTTGCCCTGTCGTGACGGGGCTTCTGGACTCATTATCGAACGAGCGGGGAAGACCCCGTTTGTTGCTGTGCCCGCCTTGAGCGGGCTTCTTTTTTTTATACTTGATTCCATGGGAATACCCTCTCAAAAAAAGGTTCAGCATCTTTCTGTGCTCCTGCGTCTTGGACTTGGCGCAGAATGTTCTGGTGTGAACTTTCCGCAGAAGCTCGAACCTGATGAATGGACCTGCGTTTATTCCCTTGCCAAGCAGCAGTCGGTGCTGGGTATCGCCTTTGCGGGTATCGAGAAGCTCCCCAGGGAGAGCCGCCCGCCCATGCAGTTGCTTATGCGCTGGGCCACCGAGGTAGAGGCCATCCGTGGCATGAACGCCCTCATGAACAAGGAGGCGGCCCGCCTTACCCAGTTGTTTACGGATGCTGGCCGCAGAAACGCCATCTTGAAGGGACAGGCCAACGCCAGGCTGTACCCGGACCCGGGCCTCCGCCAGTCGGGAGATATCGACATCTGGGTGGAGGGTGGTCGCGAAAGCATCAACCGGTTATTGGTCGAGATGGGGATGATTGAAAAGTCGGCTCTCGAGTTCGGCCGATTCTGGCACCACGCCCACCTGGAACGGACCAAGGACGGTATTACGGCGGAGGTGCAT
The DNA here is from genome assembly GCA_900313675.1 of uncultured Fibrobacter sp. Lineage (GTDB taxonomy): Bacteria > Fibrobacterota > Fibrobacteria > Fibrobacterales > Fibrobacteraceae > Fibrobacter. The sequence continues at coordinate 11,567 of OMSO01000045.1, read as the reverse complement.
TACAGGCCCGCTTCCGGTAACCCCTACAAGAGCCAGGAACTTCAGGATTTCTTGAACCTGGAAATTTTGAACGCCCAGATGGTACCCGAAGGTTTTTACGCCCCCAGCATCAAGTTTGCCCTGGTGATGCAGCTTTCCCACCTGCAGCAGCATTTCTACAGCGGTGGCCTGGGGCTCCGGCAATATATCGACTATTATATTCTGCTGAAAAATTCTACGGCAGAGGTGCGTCGTGAGGTGGCGCAGGCTATTCGCGGGCTCGGCATGGTGCACGCCTGCAGCGCGGTAATGTGGGTGTTGCAGCAGGTGCTTGGCTTGGAACGGGACTTGATGCTCTGCGCTCCTTGTGCCTGGCGGGGGAGGCGGCTGCTTCGCTTGGCCCTGGTGGGCGGAAACTTCGGCAAGTACAGGCAAAAGCCCCGCAATGTTTTTGTCCGGTGGTTCAGGGACCGTAGGCAGGCCCTGAGTTGGCTGCCCTTTGACCCTATGAACGCCATTTTCAAGGAACTGAAGTATTGGCGACACACCCTTTACCTGATGCCCTTGCGGGTGAAGCGCCGGAGGATTGGGCTATGAGCGAGACACGCTATTACAAGGTGGCCGGGCACCTGTTCTCCGTGACGGTGGACGGTTGTTTGTTGGATGGAACCGCCGCCGAAAATTTGGACAAGAATGCCGCTGACTCGCAGGGCGATTTCTTCGCTAGGTGCATGGACAATTACGAACCATTTGCGGAATGTCACCCCGGCCAGGGTGCCGGGGTCAATGTATTTTCTCTGTCCGTTCTGCCGCCTGCCGCCTTTGATTATACAGAAGAAATCCGTCAAGAGGACGAGGGTCAAACCATCATCTGCGGGCACAGGTTGGCGGGGGAGTCGGTCTTTGAATTTCTGTTGCGGGATGTTTCTACGGGAACCTTGATTTGTTCCTGTGGCTATCGGGAAGCCCGCCTGCTGATGGGCCGTGCGGCCAAGGACCTGCGTCTGCAAAAGTTCGCCCTGAACAATTCCCTGATGGTGCTGTACGCCCTGGCCACGGCCGGGCTGGGTACCGCCCTTTTCCATTCGGCGGTGGTCAGCTACAAGGGCAGAGGCTACATGTTCCTGGGCAAGAGCGGCACCGGCAAGAGCACTCACGCCAGGCTCTGGCTCAAGCACATCGAAGGTTCTGAACTGATGAACGACGACAATCCGGTGGTGCGGTTCTTCGACGACGGCAATGGCGGCGCGCCCCGCGCCGTTGTTTACGGCTCCCCCTGGAGCGGAAAGACCCCTTGCTACAGGAACGTTCAGGCCCCCGTAGGCGGGATCGTACTGCTTTCCCAGGCACCGTTCAACAAGATTGTCCGCCTGAAAGGTGTGCAGGCCTATGCCGCCCTGGTCACCAGCATTTCGGGCAAGCGTTGGGATAAATCCGTTGCCGACGGTCTGCATGCTACGGAAAACGCCCTGGCGAAAAACGTTCCCGTTTGGCATTTGGAATGCCTGCCCGACGAAGCCGCTGCAAAACTGTGCAACGAGAATGTGGCGGGGCGGGGGTAGCATGCCCACTGACGAACAAATCCTTTCCGAAGCCATCCGCTTGGTAGGCGAGGGCGTGCAGGTGACGCTTCCTGTAAACGGCAGGAGCATGTACCCCTTTATCATCGGAGGTCGCGAAAGCGTTGTGCTGGTGAAACCTCAGGAACTTCGGGTGGGCCATGTGGTGCTTGCCCGTGTGGAAGGCGGCCGCCATGTAGTCCATCGCGTCGTCAAAATTGACGGAGACCGCATCACGCTGATGGGGGACGGTAACCTCCAAGGTCGAGAACATTGCACTGTCGAGGGTGTGAAGGCCCTGGCCATCCAGGTGGTGGGAGAAACAGGCAAGAAACGCCCCCTTTATGGCGTTTGTGGGAATTTGTGTGCTAAAATCTGGTATATGGCCCGCCCCGTTCGGCGTTACCTGCTGAAGATTTTTCGGGTCGTTAAGGGCCTGTAAGATAGAAAAAATTCCAAACACTATTGCTTTTTTGTGCAGTTTTATATATATTAGTGCTCATAAGAGTAACTAAACAAAAAAGCAAGTATGGATGTTCGTGAAAAATTGAGGATTCTTTCGGCGGCGGCCAAGTATGACGTGTCCTGCTCCTCTAGCGGGTCCAGCCGCTGTGCGCCTCCTGGCGGGCTGGGTGACGCCTGCAGTGCGGGTATTTGCCACACCTGGGCTGCCGACGGTCGTTGTGTTTCCCTCTTAAAGGTGCTGCTCAGCAACGCCTGCAAGTACGACTGTGCCTATTGCGTGAACCGTCGGAGCAACGACGTTCCCCGGGCCACCTTTACGCCCAAGGAGCTTATCCAGCTGACCATCGAGTTTTATCGCCGGAACTACATCGAGGGACTGTTCCTGAGTTCGGCGGTGATTAAAGATCCGGACTATACCATGGAACTTCTGGTGAAAATTGCCCGGGAGCTCCGGACGGTGCACCGCTTTGGCGGGTACATCCACCTGAAGGCAATCCCGGGGGCCAGTGCCCGCCTTCTATACGAGGCGGGTCTATATGCCGACCGGAGCAGCGTGAATATTGAGGTTCCTTCTGACAAGTCCCTGCAGTACCTCGCTCCCGAAAAGAACTTTGCCTCTGTCTATGCGCCCATGAACTTCTTTGCCGAACGCAAACTGGAATACAAGGCTTCCGTGAGCCGCTACACCCCGAGTTTCTTGCCGGCGGGTCAGAGCACCCAGATGATCGTGGGGGCGTCGGGGGAGTCGGACTACCAGATTCTTTCCCTGACCTCGGGCTTTTACAACAAGCAAAAACTCAAGCGGGTCTACTATTCGGGCTATGTCCCTATCAATGCGGACAAGCGCCTGCCGGTGCTTACCACCAAGCCTCCTCTGGTCCGGGAACATCGGCTTTACCAGGCGGATTGGCTCATGCGGTTCTACAAGTTCCGCTACGACGAGATTCTGGACGAGGCCCACCCGAACTTGGACCTGGAGCTGGACCCGAAAATCGGTTGGGCGCTGCGCCATCCGGAAATGTTCCCGGTGGACCTCCAGCATGCTGATTATGAGATGATTTTGCGCGTTCCGGGAATCGGTGTCAAGTCCGCACAGCTTATCGTCTCGGGCCGTCGCTTTGCCAAAATCCGGCTGGAACAGCTGAAGAAGATGGGGGTGGTCCTCAAGCGGGCCAAGTATTTCATCTACCATCCGGACACTCCCGCAAGCCTGCGCAGGCTTTACCCCGAGATGGTGCGGCCCCTGCTCCTTCCGCGGCCCAAGTCCGGCCAGCTGGACCTGTTCGGCAACACCCCGCTGGCCCTCCCTGCATAAGGCCTAACCATGAGAACTCACAACTCATAACTGACAACTCATTACTAATCTCACACCCCACACCCCACACCCCACACCCCACACCCCACACCCCACACCCCACACCCCGCACCCCACATTAAAACCTCTTGTTTCCATCAGCCCTAACCCCTAGATCCTAGCCCCTAGATCCTAATCCCTACAACCTATAACCTACGACCTAACAATGTTCCTTTCCATCCAATACGATTCTACATTCGAAGGCTTTCTCAGTGCAGTCTTCGAGATTTACCGCCAGCATCTTGAAGTGGGCGAAATCCGTCCGGACCGTTCCGCGGCACCGGCAGATATGTTCCTGCAGCCTTTCCATATCGAGACCAGCGAGGAGTCGGCGGCCCGCCTCCATCGCGCCATTGTCAACTTTGCAAGCGAAGAGGTCTATAACCTGCTCCATGCGGCTTTTTTGTCCGAGGAGGAGGGGGTCGAAATGAAGATTTTCGCCTTCTTGAAAAAGCTGTTTTCAGGAGCTGATCCAAGTTACGGTCAAAATCCTGCTTCGGCAGAAATGCTCCCGCTTTACAAGCTGGGCCAGTCCGTGCGTAGGGAAGCGGGGGGAATGCTTGGCCTGGTCCGTTTTGCCGTAGGCCCCGATAACATGCTCTGTGCCGAAATAGAACCGAAATATGACGTACTGATGCTTATGGAAGCTCATTTTTCCAAGCGTTTCGCCAACGAAAAATGGCTGATTTACGATTCCAAGCGGGACTACGGCCTGTTTCACGACCGGACGGGGTGTCAGGTGGTGACGTTGCCGGGCTACAAGTCCGGCGCCATGGACCTGAAAGATTCTTTTACCGACTTGTGGAGGGAATTCTACAAGTCCATCGCCATCAAGGAACGGGAGAACCCCAAGCTTTTGAGGCGTTGCCTGCCTGTCCGTTACTGGAACCACCTGCCGGAGCGCTCCATGGCAACGGCGGTTACGTAGTGCTCGACCATGTGACCCGCCCGACTTTGCGGTTTTTCGCCGTCTAGGTTGATTTCTTTTTACGAAACTTCGAAAAAATCCTGGCCTTTTTCTTTTTCCAGATTATATATTTTATGTAAGAAATGATAACTGGAGTGTTCCAATGGTAAAAACGGCTGCAAAACCGGGATTTTTTGTTCAGGACAGGTACCTTTACAGCAAGGACAACGAGAAGGTCATCCTTCGCGGGGTGAACCACATGTTCATCTGGACCGACCGGGAAGGCAAGACCATTCCCGAAATCGCAAAGACCGGGGCCAACTGTGTCCGTATCGTCTGGAACACCCGCGGCCGTATCAGTGATCTGGACAACATTATGGGGCTTTGCATAGCCAACGGCATGATTCCCATTCCAGAAATCCATGATACCACGGGTAACTGGGATCGACTCCCGGAGGCTCTGGACTACTGGCTTCGTGAAGAAACCCTGCAGGTGCTTTCCAACCATCAGGAATACATGATTCTGAACGTGGGTAACGAGCCCGGCGCCGGAGAGATTCCCGAAAGCGAATTTTTTGACGTGTACCGCATGATTGTGACCAAGATGCGTGCCGCCGGAATCCGCGTGCCCATCATGATTGATGCCGACATGTGGGGTCAAGACGAAAAGATTCTGCTTTCCGTGGGTCCGAAACTTTTGCAGGCGGACCCGGAACACAACCTGATTTTTTCCATCCACATGTGGTGGCCCAGCGAAAAGCACGACCCCGCCCGTACGGGTTTTGCCACCGTTCAAGAACGTATTACCGCGACCCTTGAAAAGTCCGTGGAACTGAAGCTGCCCTTTGTGGTAGGCGAATTTGCACCGGTGGCTGCCGGTGGTGCTAAAGAAATCCCCTATAAGCATATTATGGCCGAGGCGGAACGCCTGAACATTGGTTGGATGGCCTGGAGCTGGGGTCCCGGAAATTACGACAGTCCCGAAATGGACATGACCGCCCATAGTTCCTTCAATACGCTTGTGGGCTGGGGCAAGGAAGTGGCGGTGGATAGCCCTCTCGGAATCCAGAATACCAGCGTGATTCCGAATTTTATCCAGAACAAGGACTATGTCACCGGGTTCCAGGGAACAGGAACGAATCTTATCCAGAACGGTGATTTTTCTGACGAGAACCCGCTGGAAAACTGGGTCACCGATTTCTGGGGCGGCAAGGCCGACGTCAAGGTCGAAGACGGCGTGGTCCGTTTCGACATCACCAAAGGCGGCAAGGAAACCTGGGGACTCCAGTTCAAGCAGCACCTGCCGCTCCGGAACGGGGTCACCTACATTTTCAGTATGCGTGCCAAGGCGGACAAACCCCGCACCTTGAACGTGAACATCAAGAAAGACGCCGAAGTCTATACGCCCTATGCCAACGGCCGTATCCTGGACTTGAGCACCAGCTGGCAGAGTTTCAGCTGGAAGTTCACCATGAAAGAGGAATCCGATGCCGAAGCCCTGCTGATTTTTGACATGGGCGGCACTCCGATTTCTTGGTCTCTGGCCGACATCTCCTTGGTGCAGGCCCGGAGTGTGGCGGACCGCCTGAACCGCACCTTCCAGCGCAATGTGCAGAAGAATTCCGGCTACTTCAACGCCCCTAATGGTCCGTGGCAGCTTTTGCTATACTCTGCCAAGGGCGAACTCTTGCAGGTCCTGGACGAAGGCAAGGGTGGCGAAGGAATGCGCTCTTACCCGAAGCTGGAACAGAGCGGCATTATGGTGGTCAAGGACAAGCTTAGTTAGCGGAACTCAGGTCCAGAACGTCTTTCAAGAAGTCCGTAACTTTATTCAGGTACCCGCCGACGATTTTTGGAATGTGCCGGTGGGAATAGACGTATCTACCAAGCAATTGTGACTTGGAAAAGAATCCCAGTTCGCGAGAATCCGGGGCGTGCTTTAGCTTTTCGCTGATGACGAAGTAGTAATCTTCTTGTGCGACGATTTTTTCAATACGGCTGGAGTCTGCCTTGCTGTAAAATTCCCGCTTGATTTTTACGGGGGTGCTGCCGATTTCCCGCTGGAAAACTTGCAGTTCCAGCAGGTAACGGTCTTGCCAGGGGAGAAGGTCCACCTCTTTAAGGCTGACTTGACGGTTCCCGAGCTTTAGTGCCCCCAGCATGTCCAGGGGGAGTTCCCGTTCTCCCTGCCAAAGGGAGGTCTTGATGTAAAAGGGAATATCTTGCTCCATCATGATGTTGATGGCGTAATCCTGTTCTACGTCGTTCAGCTTGCTCATGTAAAGGGTATCGCCCTTCTTGGGAACATCTATCTTCCGCGTTTCAATGAACACCTCTTCGTCTTCAAGCTGCTTGGTCTTGTTCTTGACGCGGACTTTACCGTTATTGTAGAACTTGACCTTGTCGCCCGGCATGGCCAGCACTCTGCGGACCAAAGTTTCCCTGTTTTTTTGGCGGGCCCAGACGATGTCGCCTACTTTTAGTTCATCGATGCAGCGGGGGAGCTTGCATATCCAGACCACGTCGTCTTCCTTGAACTTGGGGTACATGGCGGAATCGCTGAGCCTTAAGGGCTCCAGCACGTAAAACCTGCCGTACAGGGCCGCAGCGAAAAACAGCACCAGCAGAAACACCAAGAAGAAGATGAATGTCTTGGAATTCCGTAGCTGACGCTTGTTGACGATGTGCCTGAGAGAAGCCATACCAGAAAGTGAATGGCGGAACTAGTCGCCGTTTCCGTTGGAGTTGTCCGAAAGGGAAAGTACGGCCAGGAACGCCTTTTGCGGTACTTCTACCGAGCCGATACTCTTCATGCGTTTTTTACCCTCTTTCTGCTTTTCCAGGAGCTTGCGCTTGCGGGTGATGTCACCGCCGTAGCACTTGGCCAGCACGTCCTTGCGCACGGCCTTCACGGTAGAACGGCTGATGATCTTTCCGCCGATAGCGCCCTGGATGGCCACGTCGAACTGTTGCCGCGGAATCAGGTCTTTCAGCTTTACGCAGATGGCGTTGGCGTAGGTGCTTGCCTTGTCCCTGTGGATAATCACCGAGAAGGCGTCCACCGGGTCGCCGTTCAGCAAAATGTCCAGCTTCACCAGGTTGTTCCGCCGGTATTCACTGGGAGCGTAGTCCAGACCAGCGTAGCCACGGCTTACGGACTTGAGACGGTCGTAGAAGTCGAACATGATTTCGGCGAGAGGCAGGTTATACTTGAGAATGACTTTCTCCTCGTCGATGTATTCCATGGTTTCGAATTCCCCGCGCTTTTCTTCGCAGAGGGTCATGAGGGCACCCACGTAGTCCTTGGGCGTGAAGATTTGAGCCTTGACGTAGGGCTCTTCGATGTGGTCGTAACGGCTTGCGTCGGGGAGCTTGGAGGGGCTCTCGATTTTAACCATGGTGCCGTCGCTCATGTACACGTGGTATTCCACGTTGGGTACGGTGGTAATGATATCCACGCCGAATTCGCGGTCCAGGCGTTCCTGCACGATTTCCATGTGCAGAAGTCCCAAGAATCCGGTGCGGAAACCGAAACCCAGGGCGTCGGAAGTTTCCGGTTCCCAGCTCAGGGCGGAGTCGTTCAGGCGTAGCTTTTCCAGGGCTTCGCGCAAATCCTTGTAGTCTTCGGGGTCGATAGGGTAGATGCCCGAATAAATCATGGGCAAAATATCCTTGTAACCCGGGAGCGGTTCTGCGGCGGGGTTTGCCGAATCGGTCAGGGTGTCGCCAATTTTAACGTCGCTGATGGTTTTGACGTTGGCAAGAACGTAGCCTACCATACCTTCGGTAAGTTCGGGCCTGGGGTCACGGTGCATGCTGAAGGTGCCCACTTCGGTCACCATGTATTCGCCGCCGGTTTTCATCATGCGGATTTTCATGCCCGCCTTGATGGAGCCTTCTACGATACGGATGTAGTTGATGACCCCGCGGTAACTGTCATAGACGGAGTCAAAAATCAGGGCCTTCAGGGGCTTTCCGCTGTCACCCTTGGGGGCGGGAATCTCGTCGACGATCTTGTCCAGGACTTCGCCCACGTTCAGGCCCGTCTTTGCCGAAATTCGGGGAATCTTGTCCGGGTCGTAGCCCAGAAGGTCGCCTACCAGCTGGGCGATATGGTCGGGCTGTGCTCCAGGCAGGTCCACCTTGTTCAGCACGGGAATCACCGTCAGGTCGTTTTCGATGGCGAGGTAAAGGTTGCTGAGGGTCTGGGCCTCGATTCCCTGGCTTGCGTCCACCACCAGGATGGCGCCTTCGCAGGCCGCCAGGGAACGGCTCACCTCGTAGGTAAAGTCCACGTGCCCTGGGGTGTCGATCATGTTCAGGATGTATTCCTGCCCGTCCCGCTCATAAACCATGCGGATGGCGTGGGCCTTGATGGTAATGCCGCGTTCCCGTTCCAGGTCCATGTCGTCCAGCAGCTGGTTCGTCATCTCGTTCTTGGAAACGGTCTTGGTCAGTTCGATAAGGCGGTCGGCCAGGGTGGATTTTCCGTGGTCGATATGGGCGATAATGCTGAAATTTCTGATGTTGTCGTTTTGCGGCATAGGGAAATTCTTTTAAGGTCAGCACAAATATAGAAATCCGCCCATAGTTTTTTTTATTTTTTTTGCCTTGTCCCTTTACTTTTTCTATATTACCATCGATATTTAAAATGGGGTAGTTGCTCACCTATGAAGTTTATTTTCCGTGTTTTTGTAGCTTTATTGTTTGCCGTTGAGTTTTCCTTTGCCGAAGGCAAGGTTTTTAACAAGGACTATTCGGAGATTAAAGAAATTCAGGCGATTATTACCACCCACGAAGGTGAAATCGTCCTTTCCCTCGATTTCAAGGCTGCGCCCAATACGGTGGCGAACTTTGTGGAGTTGGCAAATAAGGGCTTTTACAACGGACTGACGTTCCACCGGGTGATTCCTGGATTTATGATTCAGGGGGGAGATCCCGAAGGGAATGGCAAGGGTGGTCCGGGCTATACCATCGATGATGAAATTAGTACCCTCAAGCACGAGACCGGCGTAATCTCCATGGCCAACCGTGGGCCTAACACCAATGGCTCTCAGTTTTTCATAACCCAGCTGCCCCAACCCCATCTTGATGGAAGACACACGGTTTTTGGAAAAGTTTTGTCCGGGCAAGACGTCGTTTGCCGCATTGAACAGGGCGATCCCATTATAAACATCAAAATTCTGGAAAAGAAGTAATCTATGGCTACAAAGAAAAAAGCTTCACCTGCGAAAAAAGCCCCTGTAAAGGCTGCTGTCAAGAAGGCCGCTCCCGCAAAGGCTGCTGCCAAGAAGCCTGCTGCGAAGGCCCCTGCAAAGAAGGCTGCTCCGGCTAAGGCTCCTGCGAAGAAAGCGGCACCTGCGAAGAAGGCAGCACCGGCAAAGAAGGCCGCTCCCGCCAAAAAGGCCGCTCCCGCGAAGAAGACGGCACCAGCGAAAGCACCGTCAAAGAAGGTTGCCCCGGCGAAGGCTCCTGTCAAGAAGGCTGCTCCGGCAAAGAAGCCCGCTCCCGCAAAGAAACCTGCGGTGAAAGCTCCCGCAAAGGCTCCTGCCAAGAAGCCGGCTCCTACAAAGGCTCCTGCTGTCAAGAAGCCCGCCCCCGTCAAAGAAGCCCCGAAGGCTACCAAGAAGGACAAGGTCGAGAAAGTTGCCGAGGTCGAGAAGGTCAAGGGCGGCAAGAAGGTCGAGTCCGCACCGGTAGAGACAGCGGACGTTGTCGAAGATGTAGTAGAAACCACCGCCGAAGTCAAGGGAACAAAGCAGGGCAAGGGCGGCAAGCCCAAGATCGAACTGCCTTTTGCCGTGCTCCTGGAAGGTGGCAAGCGCCTTTCCAAGACCATCATGTTCTACGAAATCGACGAGCACGAGGACGGCGCCAACAAGAAGAAGGTGTCTTCTGAACTCAAGAATCTTGAAAAGAAGCCCACCATGGCGATCCGCCGCAAGGCCTCTCTTGCCGAAGAGACCCAGGAAGAGCTGACGGAACGCATCCTGAAGGAACTGGAAGAGCAGAACCTGGCGTTTACCCGGGAAGCGGCGACCCAGATTTGCACCCGCTGCAACAAGAACCTGGTCTCTCCGGAATTCTGGGTGGACAAGCACCTGGGCTACTGCGAAGAATGTGCCGCCATCCTCAAGCTTGGCCAGTCCAAGGAAGCCCGTAAGGTAGATTATCAGATGGGTCTTCTCGGCCAGGATTCCCTGGACGAAGAGGATGAGGACAATGAATTCATGGACGGTCCCGATGCTGCAGACTTGAAGGAAGCGGAAGAGGAACTGGCCGAAATGGACGATTAATCGTTACAGGTCGTTGAATAAAAAAGCGCAGACCCTTAGATGGATCTGCGTTTTTTGCTTAAATATGTATGGCCGCGACGACGAATCTTGCGAACCGAAATGTGTGAATAAAGTGCGCGATTAAAGATGCGGAAACCCTAGTTCACCTTGCGCATGACTCCGATGACGCGCCCTGCAATGGAAAAGTCCTTGTTGCTCTTGACGATGATGGGGCGGTACTTGGGGTTTGCGGGCCTGAGTTCGATATGGTCGGAAGAGGGCTGGTAATACTTGACGGTAGCTTCGTTGTCGATCTGGGCTACGATGATTTCGCCCCGTTCGGCAGATTTTTGCTGGCGGGCAAAGACCAGGTCACCGTCGAAGATGCCGGCGTCGATCATGGAATCGCCACGGACCCTCAGGGCGAACACGTCGCTACGGCAGGCGAGGAAGTCCCTATCGACGGTGACGGTGCCTTCCAGGTTCTGGACGGCCAAGATGGGAGCGCCTGCGGCCACGCGACCCACGATGGGAATTTCGACGGTATTGCTGCGGGCGGTAGAGGTGTTCTTGCCATTGTCGGTATCGAGAATCTCGATGCCACGGCTAAGGCGGGGAGAACGGTTGATATAGCCCTTCTTGATGAGGGCGGCCAGGATGGAACGGACCCCGTTAGTGGAGGAAATCTCGAAATGGGTGCCGATTTCCCGGACGGTAGGGGGCATGTGGTTTTCTCTGGAATACTTCTTGATGTATTCGTAAATCTCGGCCTGGCGGTCGGTCAAGTCCTTCTTTTTGCCTGAATGTTCCATTTTGAACCTCCCAGTATAGGGTTTGGAATTTCTATACCATAAATATAATGCACAATTGGGCATTTGTCAATAGGTTCACTGCACAAAATTTCATTTTTTTTTGTTTATGCTTTGTAAGCATATCTAGTTATGAAAACAAAGTATTTGCAATATCTGAAAAAAGAGGTATATTTGAACATGTAAAGACTTCAACCGAGAGGAACCTATGAAAAAAGT
>OMSO01000044.1 GCA_900313675.1 uncultured Fibrobacter sp. | reverse complement strand
CCTCTGCCCGAACCTCTTCGGCGACATCCTCACCGACGAATGCGCAATGCTCACCGGTTCCATGGGTCTCCTCCCGTCCGCTTCTATCGCCGAAGGTTCTTTCGGCCTCTACGAACCGGCAGGTGGTTCCGCTCCGGACATCGCAGGCAAGGGTATTGCCAACCCGCTCGCCCAGATCCTCTCCGTGGCTTTGATGCTTCGCTACACCTTCAAGGAAGAAGAAGCGGCCAAGGCTATCGAAGCTGCTTGCGAAAAGGTCATCGCTCAGGGCTTCCGTACTGGTGATATCTACCAGGAAGGCTGCACCAAGGTCGGCACGACCGGCATGGGCGACGCTATAATTGCCGCTTTGGCTTAATGCAGGAACTGCATCTCCGGCACGCCAAAGCTCTCGCCAACACGGCTCGTTAAGACGAGCCGCTTATGGCTCACGGATTGCCGCTTTGGCTTAATGCTAAGCCGCTTCTACGGTTAGCCAAAGCTCTCGCAACCGCCCCTGGTTAATACCAGGGGCTTTGTTGCTCACGGATTAAGACTTTGGCTTAAAAGGCGATTCCCACCGAGGTGGCCATGCGCACTAAACAACAAGTTGTTAAGTGCTGTCCGCCCGGTCAAGCCGGGAATGACATTATAAGAGAAAAGGCTTCCCGGTATCGGGAAGCCTTCTTTCTTCAAGGAGAATCTGAAGAAGAAACTTATGCTTCGACGGTCTTGCCCTTTTCGACAGCGTCGGCCAGGGTCATGCCCGTAAATTCCTGGGCGCTGAACCAGCGGCCGCTCTTCTTGTCGTCCAGCATCACGGAGACCATGGAGCCGGGAATCACGCTTTCGGGAGCGTTGGGGGCGTTGGGGCCGCCCAGGTCCGTGCGGAGCCAACCCGGGTCCATCACGTTCATCATCACGTCGGTGCCGTTCAGCTTGCAGGCGAAATCCTTCACGAACTTGGTGAGGGCGGCCTTGGCACAGGCGTAACCCATCAGTTCGGGTTCGTTGGCGATACCGCTGGTGGTGAGCTGCATGCGGCCAAAACCACGCTTGATCATGCCCGGCAAAAAGTGATAGGCAATCTTGATGGGAGCAAAGAAGTTCACCGCCATAGCATGGTGGAAATCGTCCATGGTGTTGGTGAGGTAGTCAGTAAAGTAGTGGCTCATGAGGCCCGCGTTGTTGAACACCAGGTCCACCTGCACGCCCCAGCTGTCGATTTCGGCAAGGGCGGCATCGATTTCGGCTTCGCTTTCCAAATTGCAGCCCACGGCACGGCCTTCCACGCCGAGTTTCTTGATTTCGGCCAGCACCGGTTCGGCATGAGCCTTGTCGCGACCCTGCAAGATGATATTTGCACCCAATTTCGCCATCTCGATGGCAGTCAGGCGACCGACCCCGCGGCAACCGCCGGTAATCAGGCACCATTTTCCCTTTACGTCAATCATGTTTTATCCTTTGCGGCACAGGGCCGCGAATCGGTTACAAGAGAAAAATAGCCTTTTAAACCGGGATTTGACACCGTCAAGGCCATAAAAATGTTTACAGGCGTAAAAAAGGACGAAAATATATTGCGAACAGGGGTCACGCCCACAAGTGGGATACCCCTAACGTAAGTTTAGTTCTTTTTTAACCCACGCTAAATTTGAGCGAAAATAGTTCCTCCGGCTATTTACTTGTTGCTTTTCCTTCTATTGCAATCCCTGCACAGCATCTGACAATTCGTGTCAATGGTCGGGCCGCCTTCGCACCAGGGAGTGATATGGTCGGCTTCCATTTGCGCAAGCTCGAAATGTTGTTTGCAAATCGGGCATATACCCAGTTGACGCTCATACGCCTTGATTTTCTGATTGTCCGTAAACGCACGGATTGAAAGGTTGCGTTCGTCACCTGTTAATATGTACGGATAAATTCCTTTCTTGTTGGTTACGTCGTCATCCTTGATGAGCCGGGCGACTTCGTTGTCAAGCATTTTGAAATCGTAGATGTTGTCCTTGTACTTGTCGTATAGCGGTCCCCATTCCACGCCCTTCATGATTTTCTTGCGTTCCTTCGTGGGTCTGAAAGTAGACTCGACCCAATCTATCACCGCCCGAAAATATTGTTGCAGAGCATTGGCGTTCACGTCGTGCTGGTGCTTTGCCATATAGACATCGACGGAATTTCTTGAAATCCACCTGATGGCCGTTTCCAGATAATCCTGGCGGATGGCGGAGCCGTTCAGGTAATCGGCTCCTATCTTTTGCGCCAGGCAGCCGTTCTTACTGAAATAGCGTTTTGCATCGGCGAGCCACGGTCCCGCATACACGGCGTTGCGGAGTTCCTGCTTGGTGAGTTCCTCGCCCGCGATATTGATGGTCTCGAACCACTTCAGTTTTTCACTGTCGGTGCCGTCGCAAACATACACCATCAGTTCGTAATCAAGAATCTGTTCCTGTTCGTCCTTCTGCAAGTTGTGGAAATGCTTGAACAAGTAGCTGAAATCGCCCGCAACATATTGACAAATAGAAATCGTCCGTTGTTGTCCGTCGATGACCTCGAATGTTCCGTCTTCACGGACCGCCCAGTACATCACGTTCAGCGGGAAACCCTGACGCACAGTCTCTATCACGGCATCGCGCTGCTTGTCCTTGTAGATAAATTCCCGCTGATAAGGCGGTCGAATGTCGAGTTTGCCCCCGAAGGCGACGACACGACCAGTTTCGTCATCATTCTCGTAGCCTTCCACAAGGTCGCGAATCTTGATTTGCTTGAGTTCGATTTTCATTTAAGCCTCCTTGCGGCGACGGATAAAAATTCTTGCATAAGTTGTTTTGCCATTAATGGCGGGTCGTGCATCGCCATCTTTCAACCGCGGAATACCGACGATTTCAGGATCATAGCCAGCCGATGATTCCATTCCCAAAATTTCGAACTGTTCTGGATTATACTTGTTCAAGAATGTTATGGGAACACCCATCACGCCACCAAAATCCTCGGGAACATCTTCGACCTTATTGCAATTTATAGCATCGTAATTATCATAGAATGGATATTCGGCTGAATTAAACTTCTTGTAAAAAATCAGTTTTTCATGCCTTTTAGGGATATCAAGATTGGTGAACCAACAAATATTACCGAGATTTCGCCACAGCTTTCCATTTTCATCAATAACATAACCGTTTGACCTCAGTTTCGCCTTATCATTTATATCGTAAAAATCGGGTATAGAATAACTAGAAGGGACCCCAAACAAAGTGTGTCCAACATGATAACCCGTCCACAATTTATTGTCCTTTATCAGTTTAAAAATGTCTTTATACGTAAAGGCATTTTGATTGCCTACAATTAAAAACATCTTTTTATATTCAACTAACTGAGCCACATACTCCCTAAACAAACTAAACGGCGGATTCGTCACCACAATGTCGGCCTGTTTCAGGAGTTCAATGCATTCAGCACTGCGGAAGTCGCCATCGCCGTTAAAGTAATGAATGCCTATTTCTTCGGGGTCAGGAACACGGTTGCCGTTCCTGTCGCCAAAATATTCTAGCCAAATAGCCCGCTCGGAATCGTTCTGGCTGAACAGGTCCCGCTCCTGGTTCTTGTAGCAGGTGGTGACAAGCCGCTTGAGTCCCAGATGTTCGAAGTTGTAGGCAAAGTAGTGGAAGAAGTTCGACACGCGGGGGTCATCGCAGTTGCAGAGAACAGTCTTTCCCTTGAAGTGTTTCTTGTAATGTTTCAACTCATTCTCGATATCCGAGAGTTGGGTGTAGAATTCATCCTGCTTGGCCTTGTTGGCACTATGTAAATTACGATTGTCGGACACGGGCAAACCTCGCTAAGAGTTCTGCCCTGATTCCGCACAACCAGCTTTCACAAATAAAAAAGGCGTGAAGTTGAATGCACCTGTCCGCTCTGAGGCTCGGCAAAGCCAAAAGGAAACAAGCACAAACAACTCACGCCCCAAACGGGCGACAGGAAAAATGGCAAAGCGGGATAGATTGCTTCGTCGCCTTACGGCTTCTCGCAATAACATATCCGTTTTGTCATCACCGTCGAAATACGCCCAAACGCACTATAAGGGTATAGCACGCCAAAGCATATCTGCGTGAGCGTTTGTCTCATTCTCTCCTTTGTTGAAATTTTGCCGATTTCAGAGCGGAGAACGAGAGCAAAAGCTCATAAAAAATGTCTATGAGAAATATACTTTTTTTGACAAGAAACGGAGATGCCCGCCTACGCGGGCATGACAAAAGGGCGGGTGGATAAGCAGGGCGTTGCGGGGCGGCATTTGAGCCCCGCAGAGGGGGTGTGCGGGAGACACGGTACGAGACTCCCGCCAGGGGGAGCCTTCCCCCTCTCTTTGTAAAAAACGCAGGTAAATAAAATTTTTCGGCACATTTTGGGGTGTATCTCCGTCTATATAGGTAGGAGGTTTTATAGCCATGAAGAAGAAAAGTGATATCGTCGCCAACGTACCCGAATTCCCGCTAATTGACGAAAAACTGTTAAAAACGCGGATTTACACGATCCGCGGGGTCAAAGTGATGCTCGACTCCGACTTGGCGGAGATTTACGGGTATTCGACCAAGGCTTTCAATCAGCAGGTCAAAAACAACATCGAGAAATTCGCCGAGGATTTCCGGTTCCAGCTGAATAAAGACGAATTGGCTGAAGTATCAAGGTCAAAAAATTTGACCTTGGAGCAGGCGAAAAGCCCCAAAATGAGCGAATTTGGGCAAATTGATGTTTTGCGGTCAAAAAATTTGACCGCAAACTTGAGTTCGAAAAGCAGAAGTTTTCCTTACGCATTTACCGAACAGGGCATTTATATGCTTATGACCGTGCTTAAAGGTGAACAGGCTACAGCACAAAGCATTGCCCTTATCCGTCTTTTCAAGCAGATGAAGGACTATCTCGTCATCGAGAACCAACAGTTGCTCGGCAATTCGGGCATTGCAGAATTTGCTGTGCAGACGATTCAAAACACTCGCGACATCGCAACGATTTCTGCCGGTGTGCGCGAACTCTCCGGAGAAGTCCACAATATAGATGAACGCCTTGAAAAAGTCGGTTTGGACATTCAGAAGGTCATGGAGAACTTCATCGACCCAACAACTTACAAACACTTTCTAATTCTTGATGGACAAAAATTGGAATCTGATGTCGCATTCACCAAAATATACGGGATGGCGAAAAATTCCATCATAATCATAGACAACTACGTGGGCGTAAAGACGCTGGACTTGCTAAGGGGTGTCGCCCCAAATATCCAGGTGGCGATTTACAGCGAGCCTTGGGGCAATGAGGGAATAACGCCTGCGATAAAGGCAGACTTCGAAAAAGCTAGACCCGATGTATCCTTGAAAATCGACCGCCCGAACCGCAAATTCCACGACCGCTATGTATTCTTGGATTACGGCACCCGCAGCGAGAAACTATTCCATTGCGGAGCATCTTCAAAAGACGGAGGCAAGAAGATTACAACCATCATGCAAATCGAATGCCCAGAGATGTACCACCCGATAGTAGATAAACTGAAGAAACCGTCAGCGACGGGGTTTTAGAGTCAGCCTAGCAGCTTACCGACAGGGACTGCACGGCCAGCGCTGGGACCTTGGTGCTGGAAAAGTCGTCGTAGTAGGCGTTTCCGCAGGCCACCACTTCTTGGATGATGTCGAAATAGTTCCCGCTCAGGGTCACGCTATCTACGGGGTGGACAATCTGGCCGTTTTCGCACCAGAAACCGTGGGCGCCAATGCTCAGTTCCCCGCTCACCGAATTGCAGCCGGAATTTCCTTCCAGCCGAGCCACCAGCAAGCACCTGGGGAAAAGTTTCAGCAGTTCTTCCGTAGATTTTTCGCCACAGGGAACGTACATGTTGTAGAAGGACGTGGACATTTTGGTGCCCAGATCGCGAACGCCGTTTCCGGTGGACTTGCAGCCCGCCTTGGCGGCGGTTTCCAGGTTGTAGAGGCCCTGGCCAAAAACGCCTCCGTCGATGACCTTCACCAGCTGGGTGGGCACGCCTTCGGAATCGTAGGGGAAATGATGGCTGAACAGGTCTCCGGAACCTACGCTCCACAGGGAAAGGCAATCCGATGCAATCTTCGAACCTTCCTTGCCCGAAAGCCTGGAAAGGCCTTTCTGCATGGAATCCGCCAGGTAGGGCTGACTGTACATCCGCATGAACCGGCCAGAAATCCGCTCCGACAGGACCACGGGAATCTTGCCGCCCTCGATCTTCTTTGCACCGAACAGTTCCGTAGAGTATCCCGCCGCACGGGTGGCGATTCCGTCTATGTCGATTTCGTTCCAGTTGCGGGTGGACTTGGTAAAACTCCCCAACTTCTTGACGTTGTCGCGACATGCAACCGCCCCTACCCCGACTGAAACGGAATTGGAGCGGGTCCTGTAGAAAACGCCCTTGCTGTTTGCCACGTAGTCTTCGCTGTTGGAAAGGTCCGCCCCTAAGTAAGGGATGTTCTCGATTTCCTTGGACTTTGCGAAGGTCGCCTTTTCCAAATCGATGCAGACATCCTTCATTTCGGACAGGCCGATTTTTTCCAGGGCCGGATTGTAGTCCTCGTCTGATTGCGGCAAGGCACCCGGTCCAGGCAAGTCCACGTTGATTTCATCGGTCCATTGGGTATGGCAAAGGGCATCTTTCAAGGTCTGCTCCAGGGCGTCTGCCGTAAGGCGCTCCGTATGGGCGTAACCCGGACGGCCATTCTTGATGACTCGGATTCCCACACCTACGGAGTCGGAAATTTCCGTATTCTGGACCTGCCCCTGGAAAAGGGAAAGGCCTTCGGAATGGGACCTGGAGGCAAGCACGTCAAACTGTTCCGCCTGTCCCTTGGCCTTGTCGTTGATGTAAGAAATGGCGTCTTCGAGAGTCATAGTTATTGAAGTTACTAGTTAATAGTTATTAGATGGTAGTTCGCCCTACGGATTAGAAGCTTTCCTTGCCAGCATTTTCCAGTAGGCGGCGGGGCTGCCTGTCACCGACTCCAGAGAAGAGGCCAGTTCAGCCGTAATGGGCGCCTCCCCCGCAATCAATTTTTCCAGCAGGTCTTCCGAAATGCCAAGCCGGCGGGCAAATTCTGCCTTGTCCATCTTGAGCCATTCCATGCCCTCGATAATCGCCTGACCCGGAGTGGGAACACCATGTCTTGCCATAACTACCCCATCACCTTATCTAGAACGTTACGCATTTTCTCTGCCATGGCGTCCCAGCTCATGGAAAGGGCACGCTCCTTGGCGTTCTTTTCCAGCGTGGCAAGGCGATCCTTGTCCCGGATAACCGCAGCCACCTTCTGGCAGAACCCTTCCGGGTCGTCGTTCTCGTACAGGATACCTGTCACGCCGTCAATCACGGAGTCCTTGAGACCCGCCACATTGTTGGACACCGAAATGGTGCCGCACAGGTTGGCCTCGATGTTGTTGATTCCCCAGCCTTCCTTGAAAGAGGGATTGATGAACAGGCTGGAACGGCTAAGCAAATCACGCTTTTCGTCTTCGGAGACCCGGCCCAGGAATTTTACGGCATCGGCGACACCCAAGTCTTTCACCAACTTTTCCAGCTCCCCGCGGTAGTCTCCGCCGCCAGCCACTTCCAGCACAATGCCCGGAACCAACTGCTTCAGGCGGGGCATGGCGTTGATGATAAACTGGGCATTCTTGTACTTCATGAGACGTCCCACGTAAGAAATCACGGGCGGTTCGGCCTTGGGTTGCGTGGGCTTGAAATATTCCGTGTCTATACCCGGTTCCACCACGGCAATGTCCCTGGCCTTGATTCCTATGTCACGAATCTCGTCGGCAGTGCTATCCGAAATGGCAAGAAAAGGTTCGTTCTTGTAGAAAAGGGCCACGGAACGTTCCATCAGGTAAACGTAAAGGGCTACGGGAAAAAAGGCCTCGCGGAAAATGGACTTGCGGAAAAAGTGCATGACCATGTGGAGGCGTTTTGTCTTGGTGCAGAGCGGCGTGAAAAAGGGAATCTTGTTCAGGTCCTCTACAATCAGGTCGTATTCCTTCTGGTGCTTGCGGGCGTAAAAGAATGCGGAATAGTTGAACAGGAACTTGCTGCCGATTCGAACTGTACGCATGCCGTCTACCACTTCTTCGTCGGGGAGCCCCGGCACCTTGTGGGCCAGCACCGTTATGTCGTAGCCGTTGCCGTTAATGCGCTTGAAAAGTTCGTGGAAGTAAAGTTCCGCACCGCCCGCTTCCGGGTTCTTGATGTCGCGCCAGTTGATCAGTAAAACTTTCTTGTTCGCCACGATGCTACATTCACCTGTATCTTTTAATTTCTCTTTTCCTGAATTTAGAAAAAATACGTTCCCTGCGTTATGGTGCACTCGAAGCGCACTCTAGATTCCGAGCCAAGCTCGGAATGACGTTTTATAAGGAACAAATCCGGCGGAGTCCTTCCGCAAAAACGGACGGTTCCTGCAGCAGGCTAATCACAATCCAGCCGTCTTCGTCAAAATCGAAGAAGAATCCCGGCTGCACCAGCACGTGCTTTTCCTTGAGCAGGCGAAGCGTCTGTTCTTCGTCGTCGCCACCCAGGCGGATAACCGCATACCAGCCGCCAAGAATTTCAGGGCAGTATTTGGAGGGGAACTTTTCCCGCAGGGCCGCAAGATTTTGCTGCAGGCGTTCGCTGATTCGAGCCCCGTAGGCGGCAGACTGTTTCAGCATGGGGGCCGCCAGTGCCTGGGCCGGTGCAGAAACGCTCAGGTAGGCATCCGCCACATATTCCAGAGTCTCGTGGATAGATTCCCTTATGGCTTCGGGAGCATAGACCGCCATCCAGCCCAGCTTCACCTGGGGGCTTCCGCAAATCTTGCTGAGGCCGTTCAGCCAGACGATGGGGCACTTAGGCGGAACAGGATCCTTCGACTTCGCTGCGCTCCGCTCAGGATGACGAAGGACAGAAACATACTCCCACGACCGTCGCACATCCTCTGAATATCTATAGTCCCCGAAAACTTCGTCCACCACCAGGACCAGGTTCCGTTCCTCGCAAAAGCGGACCACCTCTTTCCATTCGGACAAACTGACAGAATGCCCCGTGGGGTTGTGGGGGCAGACCAGCAGCAGGATTTTTGCGTTTGACGGAGCGCTGAGTAGGCTGTCGGTGTCCAACACAAAACGGAAATCGCCGCACCGTTCCTTTCCCGCTTTTTCCCGTCTCAACTTCAAGAAATACGGATAGCACTCCAGGTTTTCCAGCTCCGCCAGCGTGTCCAGCAAGGGGTAGCCCGGGACCGGCGTCAGTATGGCGTCGCCGGGATTGCAGAAGGCCTTGAAAAGTATGGAGTAGGCTTCGCTGGTGCTTGCCGTCAAAATAATCTGCTCAGGCGTAAAATTCCCGCCACGGCTGCGGTAATACTCCGCCACCGCCTCTCGGGCCTTGAGCGTTCCCGCCGGATTCACGTCCCACAGGTTGAACTCCTGCTTCACGACATCTACCGCAGGCGTCACGTCAAAAGGCAGTCCCACACGCAAGGGACTGCTCACCGTCATGTCGATAAAGGCTAGGCCGCCTGCGGCGGCATCTTTCTGAACTTCGGACTTCGCACGCTCCAGTTCCGCAAAGAAGGGCGTGGGGCTCAGGTCCTTCTGTTTCATTTTTGACGGCTCTTGATAAAGCCCGCCACAAAGACGGCGATGATGATACCGGCAGGCAGGCACACGGCGATGGTCAAGAGCATCAGCTTCTGGAAAGGCGACAGGCCCTTGATCTTTTTGCGAAAGTCGTTCAACTTGGCACGAATCCCTTCGCTGCGGACACCCTTTTCGGAGAGCTTTTTCATGCCCTCGTCCTTGAGCTTTTCGGTGGAACGGACCACGGACTGGACCCGCTCCGATTTCCAAAGCTTGTTCACCGATTCCTTGGAATCGTCCACGAACTTTTCAAGGCGTTCCCGCTTGATCTTGAAGGGTCGAGCCACGTCGGACAGCGCTTTCCACATAACAGCCTACTTGTACAAAAGGTTCACGCCGCTGAACAGGGCCCGCATGTTGGCCTTCAGGGTATCGCTGGAGACGCCACGGCCCTCTTCTTCCTTGCCGTTAGCGCGCAAGAGAATCCGGCTCAGGCCGCGACCCGCCCACAGCTTGTCCTTTTCGGGAACCACCACCTGGCGGTACTTCACCAGTTCCACCGGCATGTTGATTTCACGCATCAAGATAAGCCCGGCCTCGATGGGGCCTTCGGCGGTCACGGACCGGCGAATGGCCTCGCCGTCCTTCTTGAAATGGAATATAAAGCGGTTCTCGTCGGGAATCACTTCTACGTTGTTGAACACCAGGCGGGCGTTCACGTTCACGCGCTCTTCGCGGAACACGTCCAGCACCCGCTCGGCGCTGAGTTCCCCTTCTTTTTCGCTCAGTTCCTTGAGCACGGGCTGCAGTTCCGCCGCCTCGGCCAGGGAGAGCCTGTAGCCGAACTTGGTGATAATCTCGTAAACCGCGGTGCGGCCGCTCTGGCTGGTGAAGGAAATGGAATCGTTCTGGTGGCGACCGATGATGGAGTAGTCGATGGGGCGGTAGGCGCCCTTCTTCATGTCCTTGGTCTTGGAGGCACCATCCTGGTGGATACCGCTACGGTGCACAATGGCCTCGGCACCGATCAGCGGGGCACGGCTGTAAATGCTCACGCCGGACCACTGGGAAATCAGGATAGCCGTCTCGTAAATGCGTTCCAGGTGCAGGCCCGTATTCACGCCGGAGTTGTGGAGCGCCACGGCCACCTCGTAGAAATTGGTGTTGCCGCAGCGTTCGCCCAGGCCGTTCAGGGCCACTTCCAGCTGGGTGGCGCCCACAAAGAAGCTCTCCACCGTAGCGGCCGTAGCCATGCCCAAGTCGTTGTGGCAATGGACCGAGATGGCAATGTCCTTGGGCAAGGCTTCATAAACCTGCTTAATCTGGTTCACGTACAAGAAGGGCCTATACCGCTCCACCGTATTGGGCAGGTTTATGGTGGTGGCTCCCGCCTCCACCACGGCCTTCAGCACGTCAATCACAAAATCCATGTTGTCCAGGCAGTCCCCAAAGTGTTCGGCGCTGAACTCCACGTCGCCCTTGTCCCCTACCAGGGACTTGGCCAGTTTCACACACTTGACGGCCTTTTCCTTCACCTGTTCCGGAGTCAGGTGCAGCACATGCTCCATGGAGAGCTTGCTGGTGGCGAGGAAGGTGTGGATACGAGGGTGGGGGGCGTACTGCACCGCCTCCCAGCAGCGCTGGATATCGCTTTCCACGCAGCGGGCAAGGCCAGAGACCACCACCTTCTGGGCAACTTCGTCCCCTTCTTCCGCCATCCTGGCGGTGAGCTGGGCAAGTTCCTTGCAAGACTCAAAATCCATCTCGCTAGAGGCGGGGAACCCCACCTCGGCGCCGTGCACGCCCAGTTTCAAAAGTTGCAGGTACACGTCCTTTTTCTGGGCGTTGTTCCAGGGCTTGGGCAGCGCCTGGTTTCCGTCACGGAGCGTGACATCATAGAAAAACGGTTGTCTCTTCGCCATTTCGGCAGCATTCATTTCACTCATCTTATCTCCTCGCCCACGCAACATGGCCGCAAGATTCATTTTTCGGTTTCAAAGATAGAAATTGACCCAAAAAAGGAAAACCCGCTGCCATATTGGAGCGGGCTCATTTAGGTTAATTCTGTTCAAAATCCTTGAAAACGGCCTAAAACCTCGCTCCACAAGCAAGTCGCAATAGAAGTAGCAGGTTCAAGGTCTTTTTCATGGCTAAGAATATACAAAACGCCACAATTCTTGTCAAGAGCTATTTCACGCAACGCACAGACACGGCGTCATTTTTCATATAGCTGCCGCCACCCGAAAAATGGAACCTGGCATCCAGGGAATACAGCATGGCATTTTCCCCGTCGCCACTGAACTCCGTATGGTCCTCGTCCGCCGTCCAGAAGATGGTTTTTTCGCCCAAGTCATCAAATTTCGACAACCAGCGTTTCCCAGCGGGCAGCGCCCCGAACCCAGTGGTATCGGTGGCAGGGTAATCCCGTTCCGTCCAACCGGTCTTGCTCCTAAGCGACGGCGACACATAACCATATTCGGCCTCCACCAGGGAATCCAGTAAATTCCATTCATCGTAGTTGGGAATATGGAATCCTTCCGGGCAGGCTCCCTGAGTAGGACCCTTCAAATCAGCAAACTTTTTCTGGAAAGACTTATCCAGCCCCATGGCGGCCGTCCAGCTATAGAGGCGACCGTACTTCTCGCAGTTTTCTTGTTTGTTGTCGTAACACCAGGTCTTGTCCATATTGCAGTCGTAATACCTCAGGTTTTCGGCAAGCCAGGTCATATCGCCCACCTTTGCAACCTTGTAAACGGAGCCATCGCGGGAATCGCAAATGGTCCCTTCCGCAAGGCTTTCAGGGCAAGCCTTTGGCTCTACGGTGCAGGAACCACTTCCCGAGCCATTTCCGTTCTCGTTTCCTTCCGAAGCAGAAGTCCCCGAGTCGCTATCGCAGGCCATCAGTATACAACTGTTGGCCACCACCAACAAATACATCAACTTTTTCATAGTACTCCTTTTACACTCCAATCCACGCCAAATATAAATTAAAAGCGCACCTTGTAAATCCAGGGCCAGTTCTTGCCCGTAATCCAGAAATCTTTGCCGTCGTAGGCGATGCCGTTCAGCACGTCCGCCTTGGGGAAGCGGCGGTTGATTTCCATCGCCTTTTCGGTAAAGTCCAGGTATTTCAGCACGCGACCGCTGGGCAGTTCGACTACGGCAATCAGGCCCGTGGTCCAGATGTTGGCATAAAGGGTGTCACGGACCACTTCCAGTTCGTTCAGTTGCGGCACTTCGCGCCCGTTATCGCGCACGGCTATCGCCCCCACCACGCTAAAGCCGCCCAGCCCTATCTGCAAGAGTTCGCTGGAACCGTTGCTCATCAGGAGGGCGTCGCGCCAGTAGGTAAGCCCCCAGCCTTCCGTAGGTATGCGGAACTCGCCCTTCATGGCGAAGGGCTTCCTGTTCACGATAAACGCCTTCCTGGATTTCCAGGTCAGGTAAAAGATGTCGTCGCCTACGGCCACGGAACCTTCGCCGAAATAGCGTTCCGCAAGCCGCAGGGAATCCAGAATCTTGCCGTCCAGGGTACGGCGGTAAATGCCCGACTCGCCGTAATGCCCGGTGGATTCTATCAGGTCCTTGCCGTCAAAAAACAGCCCCTGGGTAAAATGGTTCTGCTCGTGAGGAATGGAATCTACGATGGTCGGCACAATGCGGGGGGTATCTGCATAAGACGAGAGACGAAAGACGAAAGACGAGAGGACTAAAATGGGAAAAAAAAGACGGTTTACCATATTCACAAATTTCATAATCAGCAGTTAGCAATGAAAAATTAAAAATGTTTTGATTACAATTCTTTTTTCATTGTTCCTTTTTCTTTGCTCTTTTTGTCTTTTTCTAAATTGTATGGTATGGGCGCTGTAAAAGAACCGGCCAAAGTCAAAATCATCGTTGGGATCCTGGCAAAGGACGCCGCCTCGGTAGAGTCCGTCCGCAGCACCCTCCGCGAGCGTTTTGGCGAAGAGGACCTGAACCTCTCTCCCTTCCCCTTTACCTTTACCAACTACTACAAAGAAGAAATCGGCGACGCCCCCGTGCGGGCCTTCTTCAGCTACGAGCCCCTGGTGGATCGCACCGAAATCGTGGATATCAAGCTCTGGACCAACGACCTGGAACTTGAAATTGCAGAACGTGCGGGAACGCCGGGACTCCGGCCCGTGAACCTGGACCCGGGCTACATGACCCTCGGGCAGTTCTTCTTGGCCACCACCAAGGACCAGCGGCAGCGGGTTTATATCAGTCGCGGAATTTTCGTGGAGCCCACCCTTTACTTTCAGGACGGGCACTTCCACCATTTCGACTGGACCTACCGTGACTACCAAAGCGAAAAGTACATCGCCTACCTGGAGCAGGTCCGCGCCCGCCTCGCCTACCAGATGAGCACCGGAAAACCGTACCGCCTACGCACCAACCCCTAACCCCTAAATCCTACAACCTATAACCTACCACCTAAAAATGAAAGCCGGAATCATCACCATCGTCCTCCTCATCATCAGCAACTTCTTCATGACCCTTGCCTGGTACGGCAACCTCAAGCTGAAGGAGATGCACATCAGCACCGACTGGCCGTTGATCCTCGTGATTCTCGCCAGCTGGGGTATCGCCCTCATCGAATACTTCTTCATGATTCCCGCCAACAACATCGGGAGCCGCATCAATGGCGGGCCCTTCAGCCTCATGCAACTGAAAATCATCCAGGAGGCCATTTCCATCACGGTGTTCACCACCCTGGCTGTCACCCTGTTCCGCACCGAAACCCTCCAGTGGAACCACATCGTGGCCTTCGTGCTGGTCATCGGCGCCGTGTTCTTCGCGTTCTTGAAATAACTTTTATTTTGAAAGGGGGAAGCCTCCCCCTCGTCAAAGCCTTGCCCAACCATTGTCATGCCCGCCTTGAGCGGGCACCTCCGACCCTAACCAGCATCACCATTAAGCAATAGGGCAAGTCTTTGCCTACCCCCTCTGCGGGGACACCCCGCAACGCCCCCTAAATAATCCGAGTCTCAAGGGCACAGTCGCCTGCAAAAAAGACCGTCGGTCGCAACTTCACTTTGTTCGTCGCTACCTTCCGGATTTTTTGCCTAGCAACTATGCCCTCTCGTCTCGCAAATGGATTTCATTACGCAGGAGGTTGCTCGGTCACGGTGTTCCCTCGCAACCATACTCTTATTATGCATATAAAATAAACACTTCACAAGCAGCGTACTTAATACAACAATCTATGGTATGTTATTTGGTACAATCCCCATCTGTCTTGCAAGTTCAATATCAACAATCATTGATTCACCAGATTCAAACATACCTAATTGTATTTGTTCATTGTATTCATCACGACCTTTATTTATAGCGTCCGCATAGTCAACATTTTTATATCCGATCATCGTTGATTCTATTAAGTCAATGCTATTGCCATTTCGTTCACTAAGCCATCCAACAAATACGTGACCGGGAATAAATATCAAATGTGTTTGGAAACCAAGGCGTTCCAAAACGGAAGCAAATAGTGTTGCTGTTTCTATGCAGATTCCTTGTCTTTTTCGAAGAGTTTCAACAGGATAATTCACTCTTTGTCCAAGGCTTGCAGCACCCGTATTTTCTATATACTTTATATTACGTGATTGAAGAACTTCAAAAACAGCTCTTATCACACGAATAGAACTCTGCTCAATGGATTTATCTTGAGAATATTGTTGGTAAACTAGTAATTGACCATTAGGTAATTTTTTTGCTACTTCATTAACAATTCTTGAAATTGAATCTGCCATAGGCGTTACCCATAAGCTATACCAATAATATTTATAAGAATCATCAACAAGAAAATAGGTTTCAGATTCTCCAAAAACCTGCATTGGGTGAATCGTTACTGGTTGTGATGTTGAATAAAACAAGTTTCTCTGATTGTCTTTAAGAACATATGCTTCTATTTTACGTTGCGTTTTTGTGCCGAGGTTATTGAAAGTAAGGCTTCATCGTTGAAATTATAATTAAGGGGGAGTATGACTGTTTCGGATGGATCAAGAATAGCTGTATTTGTTGTTGTATCAGTGTATCCAGGAATCCAAGACTTGACAAAAATATTATTACGTTCACATGAGCTTTTAGAATTACACGAATCTGCAATCATCAACGAAAAAGGGGATTGAATCGTAATAATATCACCATCTTGGTCAGGTAGGGAGAAGTCTTCATACATTAGCGCATAATGATTTGCGAATGCTCCATAGACATCTTCCGTACCCCAATCTTCTGCATATAGATTGTAGTTAGCGAAAGTCTTGTTTTCTTCTACACTATCTTCTTCAAGGTCATCAATACATCCTATCAAAAAAAGGGTGAATAAAGCTACTGCGATTATAAAGAAAAAATTTTTAGTCATAGCAGTCTCCGTTTTTAAATTTTTAGAGTCCTGCTATTGACTGCAAGATGTGCTTTTTTTGAAGCTGCAAAAAAGGCGCAGATCGTTGCGATTTACCTAGATGGGGCTCTCGACTGCCCTTGTACGATAAACGCAAACGACCCACGCCCCAAATGGGCGACAATAGGTCTGTTGAGATTGCTTCGTCACCTCACTGTTCCTCGCAATGACAGCAGGCATCGTCGAAACACGCCCAAAAGAACCGCTTAATGGCGGCTATTCAAACGCATTCACGTGAGCGTCTGCCTTGTCCTCGTACAAGTTGAAATGGTCGAGATTTCATCTAGAGAACAAGAGCAAAACTCTCTAATATGTCACCATAAATATACTTTCAAAAAAGCGAAAAAGAATGGTTCTTCGTGAGAAATACTGCGAAAAACGTAAAAATATGCGATTTAAACCAAATTCTACGATGTTCCACCTTGGAACAAATTGTCACACCATATTTGCTATTTTCCGCACATTGGCCGTTCGGCTTTGTTGTCGGGAATTCCGACCTTTCCCATATCCCCCGACAGGGGCCCGCAAGGGGCTTGCATTCCATAGGTTTGGCTATGGATATACTGAAATTGCTGGAAACTATCGCAATTTTTGCGGTGTTTGTGAGAACACGCATTTTTACATCTTGTACACTTAGATTTGACATTATGTGTATCAGATGTTATATTTAGGAGTATGGAAGCCATGCAAAACATACGAAATTTTGCAAAAAGGGGGTATTTTTCCCTTAAACAGTGTTTGGAGCACGGTGTTTCGAGGTATGACCTTAAAAAACTGGAGAAATCAGGAGAAATAAAGAAGGCCGACTATGGTCTATACGCCTTCGCCAATGTCCTCGAAGACGAATTTTTCATTCCGCAGTTACTAAGTGACAAGGTTGTGTATTCCAACGAGACGGCTCTTTTCTTGACGGGGTATAGCGACCTGCTTCCTGAAAAGTTCACGGTAACCGTTCCGAAAGGCTACCACTCAAAAAAGTTATGGCGAGACTTTCTTGTGCGTCAGACTCCCGCCGAAATATTAAACGAGGGCGTCCAGGAAATCCGTTCGTTCTACAGCAATCCTATCAAGGTGTATTGCATTGAACGGACTTTATGCGAATTGCTCCATGGTCGTATAGATTTCAACAAGGAAAGGTATATTCCCGCAATACAAAGGTACATGAGGTCGAAGGACAGAAACATTTGGAAATTATCAGACTTTGCAAGAATGTTTCATGTTGAAGACAAAATCGGGCCATATCTGGAGGTGCTGATATGAAGACTCGAAATGCAATGCAACTGAAGGCTCTCATCAAGAGTCGTTCCATAGAAATAGGTCTTACTCCACAACAGAAAATCCCTCGGCTAAGCCGAGGGACAAACTTTATTGGAGATCCCCGCCTTCGCGGGGATGACATTTTGTCAATTACGTGTGAGCGAAAAACGACCGGTATTAACCGGTCGTGTTCGCAAGAGTGAGCGCCTGCCCTACACTTGTATGCTAGAGTCTAGCGCGAACAGTCTCCCGTGAGCAAAAAGCCCCTGGGTGTTAACCAGGGGCGTTTGCGAGAGCGAGTGCCAACCCTGTACTTGTTATACAGATTCTAGCACGAGCGGTCTTATTAGGTATGTGCGTCGACCCATTCGGCGTTCTTCTTGCAAGCCTCGACGGACTTTTCGAAGGCGGCCTTTTCTTCGGCGCTCATCTTGACTTCGAGAATCTTCTCGACACCATTTGCACCGACCACGACCGGCACACCGCAGTAGAGGCCCTTCACGCCGTATTCGCCGTTCAGCTTGGCAGCGCAAGAGAACACGCTCTTCTTGTCGAGGAGGTAGGCTTCGGCCATGTGGATGGCAGAAGTTGCCGGGCTG
>OMSO01000039.1 GCA_900313675.1 uncultured Fibrobacter sp. | reverse complement strand
CTCGAACCGGGCATTCCGAAGGCCAAGGCTCTCCTCGAAGAAAATGGTCTGCCGGTTACCGACGAAACCATCTTCATCACGGGCTGCCTCCAGACGAAGGCTGGCAACAAGGGCATCGAATTCCTCAAGGGCAACCGCCACATTGGCGTTCCCAAGAAGGACCCGAACGCCGCTCCGGCCGTGGACACCAAGAACATGAAGGCCGGTGCAACGAGCACCTACCGCATTGCCCTTGGCAACCAGAGCTGGGACGTGCAGGTTCAGACCCTCAGCAAGTAATGGCAGCATGACGTCGCGGACAAGTTTCGCGACGGCCTAAACCAAATTAAAGCAGATATGAAAAGTCCCGGAAGAAATTCCGGGACTTTCTTTTCGACAATTGGATTCTAGAACGAGAACGATTTTCCGATATGCGGCATCAGCGTCTGCTGGGTGGAAACAGACAGACCTCCGTGGAATCCTGACGGATGGTAGTAGGACAAATCCATTATAGACGAAGACCCGCCCTTCAAGTTCTCTGAATAGACGATGCGGGATTCTTGCTTGAGAATTCCATACTGAGCGTCCTTTCCGAGGTTAAAAGCAAGCCACACCCCCATCATGGGGTAGATTTCGTTTTTCCCGTCTTTGGCATCCGCCAGGCCCGTACTCTTTAGATAGTCTCGTTTGTCCTCGTAATCCCCGCGAGACTGCGAGAACTGGGCGCCACCGCCAAAACCAACCTGGACAACGCTAAAAGCGAAATCGACGCCTGCCAGAACTTGTTCCTGCAACGCCCAAAACGAATAATCGTCTTTTCCATCGCTGGTATTGCGCCACCGGTCATACTTGTCCGAACAGGGGTCTTCAACGCAGGAAAACCTTGCGGTCCCCCAATCTCCGGCAATGGAACCTTGAACAAAAAACAAATCCATTAGCCGATATTGTAGCGAGAAAGTTCCGCCAATAGAATGGACCTTATCTACATTGACGCCTTGTCCATAAGGGGCTCCGAAGGCTTCTATGTTGACATTGAACGGTTTGTTCTTTTCGCCACTCCATCTGGGTTCGTGATATACGGGCATCGGGGTTGAGCCCATAGCCTGAAGAATAGGCTTCTCACAGCCAGTCAAAAGAGACAGCGTTGCAATGGACAAAGTAAGGGCTGCTTTCGCAGACAAATTAACACTCATAATTCTCCTCTTAGGATTCAAGGATAGCATCACTCCCAGTACTATCCTTGCACCTAAAATTACTAAATTATCGTATTTTTTCAACAGAACTATTCTAGAGTGACGGAACGAACGATGCATTTTTCTTTTGCCCTCATCGCTTGCAATCCCAGCCGTGATGCGGAAAGGGAGCCCTTGGGGGTAATGTCTGTGTTGATCAAATCCGCCAATGGTAATTTTTTCACAACAAAGCCATTTTGCAAACTACCGTTACCTATATTCACATTTTTCTTGGACTTGGCGTCAAAGAAAATAGATGTGTTCTGGCAGGTTCCAGGCCAGTATTCCACCTTCAAGTCCTTGTAGGCATTCATGGAATAGGCCCTTTTCAAATCGTAATGGATACCGTCCAGATTAGACTTGAAATCAATGGAAATTCCAGAGCCCAAGCCGTCGGAATAATCCTTGACGACAACGGTGTCTGACCAGGGAACCACCTTGTAGGAGGTGTTCGGGTATATCTTGGCCGACGGAATAGCCGCAGGTACTTCTTCCAGGTTGTTGGCGTTAATGACCAGACGGGGATTACGCAGGGTGACAAGACCTCCGTTGGAATTCAATACCAGACGGAACCAGCGGAAATTTTTAAGGGCTCCCGCAGTAGAAGGCATCTGCCAACGGATCGTGTGGAAAAAACCGTCTTGGGGCACATTCTGCTCCGCAAACTGGACCTGATGACCACCGTCTTTACGCTGCGTAAGCAAGAGTTCCGCCTTCATCCAGTTGCTCTTGGGATTTACAACCCTTACTTCGGCCTCAAAGATGCTCCCTGCAGGAACATCAAGACCGTTATCAGCCGTCATGACCTTTTTCCAGCCAGCAGGAAGCAGGAAACTCGCCTGAGGAGAACGCTCTGTCGCCGAACTATAGTCGTAGCGGACATAGGCAAAACTCTTGCTCTGGAGAACGCCCCCATTCTTGATGACGGACGGCATCTTGCTTTGGTCCATACAGGATGTCTTGGGCGAGAAGAATCCACCCAATTTAGGGTTACGGAACTGACTTGTGGCCGGATTATAGTCAGCCTTGGCCACCTCGCAAAGTACGCGCCAGACATCGGTCCGCATACCGGCAAGTACATTCTTGTCAATGACTCCATTGCCCTTGACAGGGGATTCGATGTGACGACCGCTTACGGATTCCTTGTAGCGAGGATGGGTAGGGTCAACGGCATAAATGGCCTTGGCCGTACTCGCAGAACCGGGATTTTCAAAGGAGATTCCAGATGCAGTCTGACTGTGAGAGCATTCCTTTCGTATGGCCAGGTCCCCGCCGCACTTCAAGTCCATAGCGCTGACCGTCGGGATAAAGGTACTGCTTTCCTGACTCAAATCGTCGCTTTCCCAGCTAGACACCATAGGTATAGTTGCCAAGGGAATTTCCTTTACTAGTGGAACCTTATCTACATAGGGAATGCTGGATGCCTGAACTACCTTGACCCAGACATCGGGCATTGCATCTTTCATTCCTTTACGAAGGGATGAATACAGCGTCTTGGCAAAGGGATAGGTACTGCCCTGTACAAAATCATAAGATGTCTTGCCCTTGGAGCTTACATCCGGAATATCCTTGTTAAATTCATAGACCCGGTTGTGGGCGTACTGGCCGGATTCAGCAGCGGAATAAAACATAGAACTGGACCCCCGGCCCATAACTTTACCAGTGGTACTGGTTTTGCGTTCCAGCTTAAAGTAGGTGTTCTTATGGTCCGGATCCTTGCCCTTCAATTGGCCCTGGGCAATCAAGACTGCGGGAAATCCCTTGTATTCCGCAGCCCTACGGTAATCGCCAAACAAGAAACGATCCGCTCCGGTTTTCGGGGCGTAAGTTCCGTTGCCCGCCTGCGTGTCGTAAATCAGCAGGTCACGGGCGCCAGGGGCAGAAATCAGGTCATAGAAGGCCTCGGCAGAGGCGTTTTCCGCCTTATTGGCCCAAAAATCGATGGTCGCCACTAAGCCTCGGGGCATTACAGCCCCCTGGTGGGGGGAGTCAAGGGAGGCAAAGAAACGGACGGGAGTATTGTCACTTGTTCGCTGCTTGTCGTAAAGGTATGCTCCGTAACGCCCGATAATACCGCCCTGGCTGATTCCAAGAATGACATAACCATCCTGAAGCTTTCCTGGGAAGGGAATCAACTTGTTATCATCAAGGAACTCCAAAAGGGCGGTAAACGTTTCGCTGTTCCTTTGGAGCGAACGGGTGACCGTTTGGGAAAATTGCACCAGAACGGGCGTGTAACCTAGGGATTTTAATATTTCGGGAATACCAAATTCCTCCGTTTCCGCCTGCAACTGCGACAAAGTCCGATCTTCATCGGTGCTCAGGTGTATTCCGTCAATGATAAAAAACGGACGTTCCAGATAAATACCGAAAAAAGCCGATGGCATTTCGGGTGCATCTATAACGCGGAGACGCACTTGCGAAAGCTTACTCGGGCGGGACTTGCCCGATTTGTCAAAGCAAGACCGATCCAGAATGGATGAACGCTTGGAAATACAGGGAGCCCCGTTGTTGTTAAAAAAAAGGTCTATATTTTTGGCGAACAGCGCTCCCGCAAAAAAGAGCAACACCATCGTAATTTTTGCGAAATGATTCATTATCGAACCTCCAAGGAAAGCTTTTGTTCTAGGGTAATGGAACCGACATGTATCTTTACAAGAATGTTCTGGATTCCTGCAGAATCAAATTCCATGACGGTATCGTTCTTGGGATTTAGTTCCACACACTTGCCACCCACACAAATTTCCACTTTGGGGAGAATTCCCTTGGGAGCCACAGTGAAATAGGGGTCATAGACGATGCGGACCTTGGAACCGTTTATATATGAAGAGGGGAGCCCGGCCAGTACGAGTCGATAACCGTCTAGAACACTCTTGGTACAGGCCGTATCGCCACAATAGGATACGGCGTATTCCACATCGGCCATAAGCAACGGCAAAACCGTATAATCACTCATAGCGGCAAGGCTTCGGGCTTCATCAAAAATCCGTTTCGGATTCAGTATGACCTCGTCCAACAACTTTCCCTTTTCTACCAGGAATAAGCTGTTGTACCATCCTCGCGCCGATGCCGCGGGATTTTCGTTTGCCCCATCTTTGAACGCAAGAATTTGCTGATGGCTTTCTTCGGGGATAACGAACTGGGTCGCCGTTTTAGCCCTTAGCCCATCCCGTTCACTTTGGCTATAGCGACTGCTAACAGGCCTTTCGTATATGTCATCAAAGATTCCACTTCGCCGACTCGAGGCAACGTCAACATCTACGTATTCGTAAGGTACGCTCCATGTAGAATCTGCGTCAATATTCGCATCGTCGGTTTCTCCAAAGGAATTGTCGGAGCCTCCCCCATTGACATTCTCCACTGCGCAGGTCAAGGCCACATCGTCTAAAAACAAGGTGGTATACTGGTTGGCCGGCACGTTGAACAGGCCAATTCCAATCTTGTCCACCTCTACCGTAGACCCCTCCAGCAACGCCGACACGGGAATTTCCAGGGTTTGGGTCTTGCCCGCTTCAAGTGTGTGGAACGAGATTTTTCCGTTGCCACCCACGCCCGAAAGCCAGACTCCGAAATTTCCAGCCTGGGTAGAACGGACCTTCAATTTCAAGGCGCCGCCCTGTACCGTAACGGGCAGGGCATCAAAAATCAGGGAACCGGTCCAGTCCCCACGATAGTTCCGCATGCCCGAAAAGCGGATATAGGGGGATTTCATATTGTCGAAATCGCCCCAGTTGGCAGACCATTCAGGAGCTTCCGGGAAAGACCGGGTGGACTCTTCCATAAAGCCCTTGGATTGGCCGTTTTCGTATAAGACAAGGTTCTTGCATGTTCCTGCAAATGCAGTCGAGGAGAGCAAGGCTCCTCCGAGGGCCACAAGGCCCCATATCCTACTCTTCATAGGATTCCTCCAAAAGAGAATCATCTGGAAAAGACGGAAAGGAGCCCGCCACGAAGACTATCAAACAAAAAGGCACACCCCCCGAAGGGACATGTGCCAATACTTGTTTTTAAATCCGAGGCGAAAGATAAATATTTCTATTCACCTGTAAAGGGAGACATGCGAAAATTTTATTTTACCCAAACAAAAGGTTTTTTTTGCAGAAAATAAAGTCATATATTAATTTCTAAAATATTTCTGCATATAGAAAACCCATCAAGCACCGCCCCCACCGCAAGCTATAAAAAAAAGCGATTGCCTGTTCTAGTTTCCGACTATTGGACACGCGGGATTCACAATTCTATATTTCCGCGCAAATTTGTCAAACATGCAGAGGTGATTAATGGAAAAACGCACAGGTCTCTTTACTAATGCCATCATCTGGTTCGGCGTGGCCGTTTCCGTTTCCGAAATAGAGGCGGGCATCGAGATCGGTGCCGAAACCACTCCTGGCTCCTTATGGTTGCCCCTGGTTCTTGGGCATGTCATCGGCGGTATCTTTCTTTTCTTCGTGGGCCTTATCGGCGCTCGTATCCGCCTGAATGCCATGGAAACTACGGCTTCTGTCTATGGGTCCTACGGTTCCAAGTTTTTTGCTTCCTTGAACCTGTTTCAGCTGGTGGCCTGGATTGCCGTGCTGAACGCCCAGGGCGCTACCGTGCTGGCCGGGCTACACTTGCCCATTTCGTTTCCTCTGACCTGCGTAGTGCTGGCGGTTCTCATCGCACTCTGGGTTTTTGTGGGCCTGCGTCGTTTTGCGAAGGTCACCACCGTCGTGATGGCGGTGCTGACCGTTTTGCTGTTGGCCCTGACCGTTAAGTTGTTCGGGACTAGCTCGATTTTTGCAGAAACACCCTCTGCCTCCGGAGTAAACAGTGCCGCAGGCCATAGCCTCGGTTTCTGGAGCATCTTCGAAATCTCCATGGCTCTGCCTCTTTCTTGGCTTCCGGTAATTTCGGACTACACCAAAGATGTAGAAAAGCCCGTACGCGCCACTGCCGTTTCCGCCATCGCCTACACCGTCGCCAGTTTCTGGATGTACTTTATCGGGCTTGAAATTGCAAGCGCCGGCGTCGGGAACGATATCGCCCAGGCCATTCTCCTGGCGGGCCTTGGAATCCCCGGAATCATCATCGTGGTGCTTTCGACGGTCACCACCAACTTCCTTGCGGCAAATTCCGCAGGTGAATCGGCAAAGGCTATCGTCCACAAACTCAATCCGAAAATCACAGGCGTGGTGGTAAGCGCCATCAGTGCGCTCCTTGCTATCTCGGGAATCATGGACCACTACATCAGTTTCCTCTACCTCATCGCTTCGGTCTTTGCGCCCATGGCCGCCGTTCTTCTGGTGTCGTTCTTTTTGGACAAACAAGGACGAACCGGCAAGGCGTTCTGGCTCTGGAATCTCTTCGCCTGGCTTGCAGGCTTTGTCGTTTACCAGGCAATGGTCCATTTGGAGTCTGTGTTCCTTGGACCTACACTCATATCCGTTATCGTATCCGCCACAATTTCCTATATTTGGGTCTTGAAAAACAAGGTTAAATCGGCGTAACCATGCCACAAAAAAAGATTGCGTTAATCAATGACATTACAGGTTTCGGACGGTGCTCCATCGCCGTCATGGCGCCTGTGGTTTCGGCCATGAAAATCCAGGCCGTGGCCGTGCCTACTGCAATCCTTTCGACCCATACGCAGTTTCCGGAATACTACTTTGACGATTACACCCCCCGCATGCGGGACTACATCGACACCTACAAGAAACTAGACATGTCCTTCGACGCCATCGCCACGGGATTTTTAGGTTCCGAAGAGCAGGTGGACATCGTCGTTGATTTTATCAAGACCTTCAAGAAAGAGGGCGTGTTCACCCTGGTGGACCCGGTGATGGGCGACTACGGACGGCTTTACAAGACCTACACGCCGGCCCTCTGCAACAAGATGAAAGACCTGATCCGCCACGCAGATATCTTGACGCCCAACCTGACGGAGCTCTGCTCCCTGATGGACGTGGACTATCGGGATGGCGACTTTTCGCCCGCCGAACTGGAAGCCATGTGCCAGCAGCTGAGTTTCCAGGGGCCCAAGCACATCGTGGTTACGGGAATCCACCACGACAAACAAATCATGAACTTTGTTTTCAGCCGTGGCGAAACGCCCAAGACCATCATGGTGGACCGTATCGGAGGCGACCGGAGCGGAACCGGAGACGTGATTAGCGCCGTGATTGCGGGCATGTACCTGAACGGGCACAGTTTCTACGACTCCGTAAAGCGGGCCACCGAATTCGCCTCCAAGTGCATTTCCTATTGCGAAAAGAACAACGTGCCCACCCATTGGGGGCTTAGCGTCGAGATGTACCTTCGCGACCTGACGGAGGAGGATAAATGATTTTATATACGGTTACCGGAAAGGTGGGACAGGCGGGCTACCTGAACCTCAAGGACAGCGGCGATTTGACCGGAAAGAATGTCTATGTGAACATCACCAACCGCTGCCCCTGTAGTTGCGTCTTTTGCCTGCGCCAGACCAAGAAGATGATGGAAGGCAACTCCCTCTGGCTCAAGGGTGGCGAGCCCAGCGTAGAGACCGTGATGGAAGAATTCGACGCCTTTGACCTTTCCGTCATTCACGAGCTGATTTTCTGCGGTTTCGGCGAGCCTCTGGAGCGCATCGACGATGTGTGCAAAATCATTGACCAGCTGAAGGCGAAATACCCGAACCTGAAGGTCCGAGTGAACACCAACGGACTTGCAAACCTGATCCACGGGAAAGACATAACGCCCGAACTGAAAGGCCGCTTCGACACGGTCTCCATCTCATTGAACGCGCCGGACGCCGAAGAATTTTTGGCCCTTACGCGGTCCAAGTTCGGCATTCAATCCTACGACGCCCTGAAGGATTTCGCCGTCAAGGCAAAGCAGTACGTGCCGAGCGTGGTGCTGACCGTCGTGGAAAAGGTCATGTCCGAAGAAAAAATCGAAATCTGCCGCAAGACCTGCGAAGAGCTGGGCGTCACCCTGAGGGTCCGCCCCTTCGAAGACTAATTTCAGCTTATTTTGTTCATACAATCTTGTAAAAGCTATAGCTTTTTCCTATATTTATTCCTACCAAACATATAGGAAATATTTCACCATCGGTTACACTAGTAACTAGTAACTAATAACTATTAACTACAACCATGACTCTCCAGCAGCTTCGTTACGCCATCGGCATCGCAAAGGTCGGCTCCTTCAACAAGGCAGCCGAGAACCTGTTTATTTCTCAACCGTCTCTCACGGCGGCCATCCACGACCTGGAAGACGAAATCGGCATCGTCATCTTCAACCGCACCAGCCGTGGAGTTTCCCTCACCGTCGAAGGCGAAGAGTTTATCGCCCAGGCAAGCCAGCTGTACCACCATTACGAAACCGTGCTGGAACACTACAGCGACGGCGTGCGCCAAAAGAGAAAGTTCGCCATTTCCACACAGCACTATTCCTTTGCTGTCAAGGCCTTTGTGGAGATGGTCAAAAAGTCCGACTCCGACGAATACGAGTTCGCCCTTCGGGAAACCAAGACCAAAGAAGTCATCGACGACGTGGCCACCCTCAAGAGCGAAATCGGCATCTTGTACCTGAGTGATTTCAACCGCAAGTACATCAACTACCTGTTCAAGGAAAAGGATCTGGAATTCCACCACCTGATTGACTGCAAGGCCTACGCCTACATGTGGAAAAACCACCCTCTGGCAAGCCGCAAGTCTGTAAACCTGCACGACCTTTCGGACTACCCCTGCCTCTCCTTTGAGCAGAGCGAAAGCGGCACCTACTACTTTGCCGAAGAGATTTTAAGTACAAACGAATACCACCGGACTATCAAGGCCAATGACCGAGCCACCATGTTGAACCTGATGGTGGGGCTCAACGGATATACTCTTTGTTCGGGAATTATCAGCGAAGAAATCAACGGTTCCGACTACGTGGCCGTTCCCTTCAAGGACAGCAAGGGCAAGGACGACCGCACCATGGAAATCGGATACATCGTCAAGAAGAACTTCAACATTTCCTCCATATGCCAAACCTACATCCAAGAAATGAAGGAATACCTGGCAAACTACACTCCCTCGCGCCAATCCTAGGCAAGAAATTTATATATTTGAGCCACGCCAACGGCCCAGGTGGTGGAATGGTAGACACTGGGGACTTAAAATCCCTTGGGGGCAACCTCGTGCGGGTTCAAGTCCCGCCCCGGGCACTAATGGCTTTTTAGGACGCCTATGATTGAATTTTACCCCAACAGCATCTATTACCCCCGCGAGGCGGTAGAGGAAAAACTCGCCAAAGGCGAACTGAAAGAAACCGAAAGCCATCTGCTTTCTTGGACAGAGCGCCACCGTGGAGAAATCTGGGACTGCGCCCGTGACGATTCCGACTCCCCCACCGACGAAATCCTGCTGGACAACCTGCGGGCCCTGCTTCTCTGCAAGGGGTCCTTGCAGCCTGCCGCCGACATGGCCGCCGTCATCAGGGAAGTCTCCAAGGAAATCTGGTACCAGAACGAAAAAGACAAAAAATCTCCGGACGAGATTGCCACCGAATGGTGGGGCAAGTACCTTACCAAATGGCGCGAAGCCCGCATGTTCGAAGCCTTCATCCTTATCGAGAAGAAGGCCGACCAGCTGCTGGCTATTCTGAAGGGATGATACTGAAAGCGGACCCCCTGTCATCCTGGAGGCCGAAGGCCGATAGGACCCTCGGGGGTGACGAACGCAACATGGTGACGCAGGCAAAGTCCTGCGTTTTTTATTTGGAGTATTTCGCTTTCCAGCGGAGGGGTATCCAGAAATCGGTCACCCCGTTTTCGCTTTTCTTGTACCGCCAAAAGTATTCGATGTGGTCCTTGAGTTTCCGCTCGAAGGTTTCGTCGTCGGCATCGGAAAAGAGAATTTCCTTGCAGGTAAAGATCCCGAGGGAATCCACCACCAGATGGAGCCCCAGGCGGATATCGTCGGCGCCCTTCTTCTTGAAATGCTCCTGACCGAGCCAGTGCAGGCCCGCGGCACGACCCTGAATGTATTTTTCCAGGGCTTCCACATCACGACCTGCGGAATTGTCCAGCACGTAGATGTCATCCAGGTTCGGCATGTCCATGCGGCCCGTAAAGGCCCTGGACTTTTCTGGCCCTGCAACCGCTGACTCGTCCTCTTGAGACAGAGGGGCCTTGTAGGGCGTCACCTGCCAGATAAAGTCCAGCAGGCCCAAGAACACCAGGAACAGCACAATCAGTGGAAAGTTCCGTTTAATCATAACCGCCTACTCGATGGACTTGATGCAAAGCTGCAAGGAACGCCTGCCGTTGTAGTAGTTCCAGGTGGGCTCGAACACGATGGTCACCCGATGGCTCTTGCCGATGAGGGCCTTACACTTGCGGAGCCCGAAGGCAATAGCCGAAAACGCCGGACTCCCCGCCTGGGAGACTTCCATCTGCAGGTGGCCTCCACGGAGTTCCCGCAGCCGATGGACCTTCACGTTTTCGGCCCGGAACACAGGATACGGGAAGTTCCCGCTGAAAGGTTCCATCTTGTCGAAATAGTCCAGCACCGTTGCGCCGTTCTTGTTGGTGGGGTCCACAAGGAGCTCTCCCAAGGCCACCTGGATGTCGTAATTCTGTCCGCCCGTCTCACGAGGGACTTCGCCGGTGTAGCCCTGTTCCTTCGCCGATACGAGAATACGGCCCTGCAGTTCCTGAATCTTGCCTGCAGGGAGCGAGAATCCGGCAGCGTTGGCATGTCCACCCCAACGGTCGAACAGGTCCCGAGATTCAAAGAGGGCCTTGTGCCAGTTGAAACCGGGAACGGCACGGGCACTGGCATGAGCCATTCCTTCCATTACCGAAAGTACCGCCGTGGGGCGGTTGAATTCCTGCGCGAGTTTTGCGGACACGATCCCGATGACACCCACATGCCAGTTCTCGCCGGCCACCAACAGCACCGGCGGAATGTTTTCGCCGTAAATGTTCTGGACCTGCTCCATGGCCATGTCGGTAATTTCCGCCTCTTTCTGCTTGCGGCGTGCGTTCCAGTCCTTCAGCTCCGAAAGGAGCGTCGGGGCGTCGGCTTTGTTTTCGCACAGCAACAGTTTTAGCGCCGGGTCGGGCCTTTCCATACGGCCGGGGGCGTTCAGCAGGGGCGCAAACTTGTACATCACGTCGATGCCGCCCACAAGGCTTCCCGGTTTCTGGAGGGAATTGTACAGCGCCTGGAGGCCGGGCCATTCGCTGTTCTGCAACCGTCTGAGGCCCGCCTTGGTAAAGGCCCTGTTTTCGGGTGTCATACCCACCAGGTCTGCAAGTGTGCCGAGGGCCACCAGGTCCAGGTATTTTTCGGGAACGGGCTTGCCCAGCTTTTCGAACAGGGCGCAAATAAACTTGTAAGAAACGCCCACACCGCAAAGTTCAGGATTCGGGTAAGTATCCCCTACCTGGTGAGGGTCCAAGAGCACGTCACAAGGAGGCAGGCCATCTCCAGAAGGCTGGTGATGGTCTATCACCATCACCGCCATGCCCAATTCCTTGGCGTAGGCGATTTCACCGTTGGCGGTAATGCCCGTATCTACCGTAATCACGTTCCGCGCGCCAGACTTGAACATTTCATCTACCGCCGACATAGACAGGCCATATCCGTCACCAAAACGGCTAGGGAGCCTCCATTCGGATTCGATACCCGCCTCTTGCAGGCCCATGGTCAACAGGGTTACCGAGGTCATGCCGTCCAAGTCGTAATCACCGAAAATAAAAACCTTTTCCTTGCGGTCCCGCACATCCATAATCCACTGGATGGCCCGATCCATTCCAAGCATCAGCCAAGGCGAAAGCACGTCGTCTGCGCTTCCGGCCATGAGTTTCTGCACCTCGCCCACGGACTTGTACCCGCGGGACACCAGGAATCTCGCCACCAGATGGGGGATTCCCAGTTCCATAGAAAGGGTCGATGCCACCAGGTCTTCGGTCATTTATATCCTTCAAAGAGCTTGATGGCCAGGGCCTGCAGGCACATGGTTTCCGTGGACCTGCGGGTAGCAATACGGGACATGGTTTCCTGCACGTCTTTCAATGCCATTTCCAGGGCATCTACGTTCACCCTCGGGAAATTTTCCAGATGGACGCGACCGGTGGTGTCCGGTATCCGCAAGGGTGCTCCGGACTTTGCACGCAGCAAGTCCGAAATCAAGTAGCCCAGCACGTCCAGAAAACGATTCGCCTCCAGGGGATCTTCAAAATCCGCTTCTTTCAGGGCGGCAAACAAATCGCCGTAATCCCCACGAAGGCTCATCAGCAAAAAGTCCACCGCCATGGCGCACCAGCGGGCCCCGTGTTCCACGTAGTAGAGGGCCTTGCCTGGAGAACCTACCGCAAGCCCCACCACGTCGTCGGTGACGCTATCTTCGTCGGCGTCCTCACCCAACATACGGAGGGTTTCTTCGCGAACCTCCTTGTCGCTGAGGGGCAACAGGTGGAGTGCCAAGCAGCGGGAACGGATAGTCTGCAAAAGTTTTTCGCGGGAACTGGTGGTCAAAATAAAGTAGGTGTCTGGCGGAACTTCTTCCAGTGTCTTCAAGAAGGCGTTAGCCGCAGAGTCGTTCATGCGGTCCGCCTCGGCCACGATAATCACGCGGACACGGTCCCCTTTCAGGGCGAACGCGCCTGTCATGGAACGGATAAGCTCCACCGAAATTTCGGCGGCGGCATTGAAAATGTCTATGCGGTAAGGATTCTTGAAAATCTCGGAAATGTAGGCCAGCTTGTAGTCCTGCACCGTCTTGGCAGTACTGCCGGCGGAAACGTCGGCGGCACTCCGGGCGTGGGCCTCCTTGGACTCCATGGGCACCACCCAACCGTCGGTGACGCCTGCGTCCATGGCCAGCTTGCAGCCGAAACATTTCCCGCAGGGGCGCATTTCCTTGTTCTCGCACTGCAGGGCCTTGGATATTTCCATAGCCAGGGCCTTCTTGCCAATTCCTGCAGGGCCGTCAATCAAGATGGCCTGAGGGAAACGGTTCTCCCGCAGAGCCGACATGAGCCGAATCCGCTGGCGCTCCTGAGAAGCTGGACCATTTAGCCTGTACTCTATCATTTTTCCTTCAACCACTGTAGGGGATCCACGGTCTGGGTCCCTTCGCTAACTTGGAAATACAATTTAATTCCATTTAAGGACGCAATATCGCCTACTTCGCCGATTTCTTCGCATTTCTGCACCACTTTGCCCTCCTGGACGCGAATCGTACGGAGGTGCCCGTAAACGGAGTAGGTTCCGCCTTCGTGTTCGATAATTACCGACGGACCACGGCCGTCGATTTCGGAGACCATCACCACCGTACCGGGAGCGGCAGCCTTTACCATCTTGCCTCGCTTGCCCCGGATTTCGATACCCAGGTTACGTGTCGCAATGTGGAGCACGGGGTGTTCCTGCAGGCCGTAACGGCTGATGACTTCGCCTTCCAGCGGCATGCACTTGGGGCCCTTGAGGGTGGTGGTCACCGTGGGCTTCGGTTTTTCCACCACTTTCTCTTTCGCCTTTTTCTTCTTTTCCTTGGCCTTTTTCGCCTTGCGTTCCGCTTCGGCCTTCTTGGCGGCAGCCAGCTCCTTCTTGCGCTTCTCTTCCAACTTCTTGATCAACGCAAGCATGGTCTTCTGGTTCCGTTCGAATTCTTCCAGGGCGCGGCGCTGCATGGCCTTGTCGTGCTTCAACGAAAGGAGCATTTTCTCTTGCCCGCTCATCTGGGTCACCAAGCCCTTTTCTTCGGCGTTCTTCTTGTGGCGCAGCTGGGAAAGCTCTTGCAGGTGGCTAATCTCCTGCTTTTTCTTTTCGTCGCGTTCCCGCATGAGCCTAAGCAGGGTGTTCACCTGTTCCTGGTCCTGATAAAGCAGATGATGGACCCAGTAAACCTGCCGTTCCGGGTTTCCCTTTTGGGTCAGCAGGCCGTACAGGACTTCGGCTTCGCTGCTCCGGCCTTTTTCGTACAGGGTTCGGATGCGTTTACGCATGACTTCCTTGCGTTCCCGGATTTGCCGGTCCAGAGAATCCAGGTCTCGGGAAAGTTGCCGCACAGCCCCCTGCACTAGAATTTCACTCTTGGAAAGTTCCTGGATGTAGGTCCTGGTCTGGTTCAGGTTCTGGTCCAAAAGGGAGATGGTG
The DNA here is from genome assembly GCA_900313675.1 of uncultured Fibrobacter sp. Taxonomy (GTDB): domain Bacteria; phylum Fibrobacterota; class Fibrobacteria; order Fibrobacterales; family Fibrobacteraceae; genus Fibrobacter. Next base: position 7,710 of record OMSO01000039.1, on the reverse strand, counting down.
TTGAGCACGCCCTTTTCTTCGGTTTCCAGCAAGGCCAGTTCCTTGCGTTTCTTGGCCAGGTCCGTCTCCAATTTCTTGAGGGCCGTGCGCTGTTCCTTGATTTGGGCATCGGTCTTTTTAGGCGCTCCGAAAGAGAGCCCCACCAAAAGACACAAGATGATGGAAAGAATCCGCATCTTATTCCTGCTCAAAATTCTTCACCGTCAAGAACCTGCGCACCGTCCTGTAGCTGAAGTAGGCCGAAAGGACCGTCACCAGCGCCACCACGCCTGCAAGCATGAGCCCAAGACCGCTCCTGTTGTTTGCCACTACGGGAATTGCGTTTCCGATAGCGTTTACAAGAACCGCCAAAAGGGTTACCGCAAGACCGCTACCCACAAGTCCAAGAATCAGACCTTCCAGCACAAAGGGGAACTCGATAAAGAAGGGGCTCCCGCCGGTGTATTTCATGTTTTCTACCAAAAGTTGCCTGGAGAAAAGGGACAGCCGCACCGAATTGCAGATAATCAAAGAAAGGGTGGCAAGCAACAGCACGCTCAGGCACAGGGGCCAGAACACCATCTTGAATTTCCACTTGGCAATGCGTTCCGCCCATTCAATAGGAGCCTGGACTTCTTCGAAATAGCCCTTGCGGAAAAGTTCCGTACGGGCTTCCATCAGGTCCACCGGGTTGTGGGCCTCCTCTTTCAGTTTCACCCGGAAAAACGGCGGCAGGGGGTTACCTTCTACCAAGTCCAGCATCTCTCCCGAAAAATGCCTGCGGAAATCCGCCAGGGCCGAATCGGCGCTCACGTATTCAACGGATTCCACCCGCTTGGTATGGAGCAGGTTTTCCGAGATGGCCTTGATGGAGTCAGCGCTCACCGTCTTGGGCAAGAACGCCTCCACCGTATAGAGGGCCTTCTCCGCCGAAAGAAGCTTCACCACGCCCCCGAAGGAGGTCAGGGAGCCCGCCAGCAAGACAGAACACAGAAAGATGGTCACCAGGGACGGCAGCACCACGGTGCGGTGCTGTTTCAGCCCCCGAAAAGATTCAGATATTAAGTAGCCTAATTGTCCTAGCACCGCCCGAATATAATTAAATTTGCTAGTGTTTATCACGGTACTGCTATGAATAATATCGGATTGAAGATAATGGCCTTCCTGTTCGGAATCGCCTTCTGGTTTTTTGTCATGTCCACCAAGGACTTTCAAATCACCATGGAGGTTCCCGTCAAGCTGGTCCGGTTGCCCGAACTCCTGGCAGTAGCCTCCAAGCCGCCCCACACCTTGCCCATTACCGTCAAGGGTCCGGCCTTCGACCTTATCCGCATGCGCTGGAACTACATGAACAAGGATTCCAACGCGGTCTCCATTGTCATCGACCTGCAAGAGGCGGAACTGGGCGCCACCCGCAAGCACATCGGCGCCAAAAATTTTTCGGCGCCGAATTTTCCTAACGTGGAGTTCGTAGAACCGTCGAACCAGCTCCTGTTTTTGGACCTGGATCTTGACACCCGCATCGAGAGGAACATTCCCGTCAAGTCCAACGTGACCTTCGACCCGGCGCCCGGCTACATCATGACGGACGTTCCGAAAATCACTCCCGAGCAGATTCGCGTATCCGGCGCAAGAGACGCCCTGACCCGCATCTTCGAAATCCCGACAGATTCCGTGCGGTTCGACAGCCTCACCGCCAACGACAATTTCAAGGTAGCCCTGAACCTGGAAACGTTCCCCGCCTACGTGACGCCCAGCGATTCCAGCGTCATCATGAACATCGACATCCAGAAGCTGGAAAGCAAGACATTCCAGAAAATTCCGGTACATCTCATTGGGCGTTACAACAAAGATGAAGCAAAGCTCTCTCCCGACACGGTTTCCATCAAGATTACCGGCGGCCAGAACGTGCTGGATTCCATCACGTCCCAGAACCTTCAGCTCTTTGTAGAAATCAACCGTTTTGCCATCGAAGACGTAGATAGCCTCGCGCCTACGGTCAAGATGAACCTGCCTTCTTCCGTGAACCGAGAAATGTCCATCAAGGGCTACGAGCTTGTGCCCGACAAGGTGAAACTGGTCAAGACCGAAGTCGCCGCAGCGCCTGCCGATTCCCTAGGAGAAGAGGAATAATGCTCTGGCTCGGCATTGAATCCAGCTGTGACGAAACCGCCTGCGCCGTGCTGCAAGACGAGCCCCTGAAGGTTCTTTCTAACCCGCTCTATAGCCAGATTGACGAACACGCCCTCTATGGCGGCGTCGTTCCAGAAATTGCCGCTCGGGCCCACCTGCAAAAGATTGCACCCATCGCCGAAGCCGCCGTCAAAGAAGCTGGAATAAAACTCACCGATATTGACGCCATCGCCTACACCACGGGACCGGGGCTCATGGGTCCCTTGCTGGTGGGTGCAAGCTTTGCCAAAGGCCTTGCACGGGACTTGAACATCCCTGCCTACGGCATGAACCACCTGGAAGGCCACCTGGCCGCCGCCTGGCTTTCGAACCCCGACATCGAACCGCCTTTCTTGACGCTGACCGTTTCTGGCGGCCATACGGAACTGGTGCTGGAAGAACCGGGATTCAAGTACACCAGCATCGGACGCACCCGGGACGACGCCGCAGGCGAAGCCTTCGACAAGTGCGGAAAGCTCATCGGGCTCAAGTACCCGGCAGGTGCCACCATCAGCAAGCTTGGACAAAACGGCAACCGCAAATTCGTGGAATTCCCGCGGGCGCTGCACACCCACGACAGCTGCGAGTTTTCTTTCAGCGGACTCAAGACCGCAGTACTTCGCTACACCGAAACTCACGACCCCGAATACATCCAGAAAAATCTGGGCGACATCTGTGCTTCCCTAGAAGACGCCATCGTTGATAGCCTTGTTACCAAGACCATCAACGCCCTCAAAAAGACCAAGATGAAAACCCTGGTGATGGGAGGCGGCGTAAGCGCCAACGCCTGGCTTCGCACGAGACTCCTGGATTATTGCCAAAAGCACGGGGTGCGCTTCTGCATTCCGGACCGCAGCCTCAGTACCGACAACGGCGCCATGATTGCCGCCGCGGCCATCCGCCGTCAAAAACAGGGAATGCTCAAGTCGATAGATGTGGTGAAACCCTGGATGCCGCTGGCAATTTAAGGTATTTATAATCACTACAAATTACAGTTATTTGGATTAATGACGTTTTGATTGTATATTATCTCTATGAACTTTAAAAATCTGCATTTTATTTTATTGTTTATGCTTGCCCTTTCGGCAAGTATTTGGGCTCAGGACTTGTCCAAGCCCGTAAGTGACGTGCAGATTTTCCGCCCCGAAAAGCGGGAATCCAACATCCAGCTGGTGGATTCCAGCAAGGCCAACACGGTTATACTCAACGTGGACATCTTCGGTAGTCTAGATGTAGGGTCTTACTATATCTTGTGGGACATGGTGGACCTTTCCGAAGACATCAAGAAGATGATGACCACCAGGGATTTCGCCCGTGACGAATTCTTTATGCAGAACATCGACCGCGAGCAGTTTGAACAGGAGCGCATATTGCAGCTGTTCGAAGACCGCAAGCGGGAGTTCTTCGCCATCTTCCCCGAAGAAGCCCTGAAGGAGCTGCAGGAGCAGCAAGAGGACGAGTAATTCGGAATTCGGATTTCGGATTTCGGAATTAACACCTAACATGTATACCCCTGAACGCAAATTCACGGATTGGCAACTCACAGGTTTCGGCAATGCGCCCGCCCTGCTTTTTGAAGCGCTAGAAAGCACCCATTCCCTAATGAAGGCAAAGGCCGCCACAGGGGAAATTGCCTCCGGCACTCTAATTGTAGCCGACACACAGACCGCAGGCCGGGGCAGGCACGAACGCACCTGGGACTCCCCCGCCGGCAGGAACCTCTATTTCAACATCCTGATTCCGCTAGAAGGGATTTCTCTTTCTTCAGCGCCTCAAATCACCCAGGTGGCGGCCCTCACCTTTGCCGAAGTTTTCAAAAACCTGCAGGACGATTCTAACGTACAGGGACGTGGCAACCTGGACATCGGCAAGGTGTCCGTCAAGTGGCCAAACGACGTTCTCTGCGGCAGGCACAAGTTCTGCGGAATTCTGGCAGAAGTAGTTTACGCCAAATGTGCCGATGGAATGCCGAGGCCCGCTGTCAGCATGGGAGTCGGCATCAACGTGAATAGCGATCCCGCTGATTACGCCCATCTGGGTCGAGCCGTTACGACGCTCAAGAGTATATGCGGACAAAACATCAACCGCGAAAAGCTCTTACAAATGCTCGTAGCAAATCTGGAGCGGGCCATCGGTCAGTTTCGGGCCTTCGGGATATCCCCCTGGGTCGCCGCCTGGCGCAAGATGGACCAGTTCATCGGAACTCGGGGCACTGTCGTCGTAAACAACCGCTGTACCGACCAGAATCGCGACAGCGGGGCGGGCGTACAAAAGAAAACAGGCCGCATCATCGACATGAACGATGACGGCAGCCTACGGTTTCAATGCGACGACGGAACCGTCGAAACGGTGTACAGTGCAGATCTGGAAATATAACTACAACTTCCGCTTAAAGTACAGGCTTCCGCCAAGGGAAACGGCCAGTACCACAATCATAGCGGTAAGACCCATTTCGGCCAGGGACTTCTGTTCGCCGGCAATACCCGTTTCAATCAAGACTATCAATACCAAAGCTATAACGGCACTTACAGAGCCCATCTGCTGAAACATCTTGATTTTGTCTTCGGTGCTAAACTTTCCATCGGGGCGTTTAATAAAGGGCATCGACGTTACCTCCCATGCAAATCCACACAATAAGTCCGACCATCACCAACACGCTGATAGCCACGTTGGCCAAAAAGAAATCCCTATTCATGGCATCCAGGTCATCGGACTTTCGGAACAAATGGATATAGAGGATTGCCGCGGTCATTAGCCCCGTCACCACCCACCAAGGAGCTCCCATACTCCAAAACACGCCAAAGAAAACGCATAGGGCGAGCATGGCCACATGACTCCAGAAGGCTATCTGCAGGGCACGCTTGCGACCGAACCGGGCCGGCACCGAATGGAGGCCCATCTCTCGGTCAATTTCTTCGTCCTGGGTAGCGTAGATAATGTCGAAACCGCCCATCCAGAGCATCAGAATCACCAGGAGAAAAATCGGGAAAACCGCAAACTCGCCCCGGATGGCTATCCAGGCTCCCAAGGGGCTCATACCGATGGCAAAGCCCAAAAACCAATGGCAAAGCCAGCTAAAGCGTTTCCAATAAGAATACGAAAGCAAGAGCAACCAAACGGGCAAGGCCAGCAGGCCGGCGAGGGGTTGCAATAGCGCCGCAAACAGCACAAACAGCACGCCGTTTACGGCCAGAAAGGCGACAACCGACGCCTTGCTCAGGCGCCCGGCAGGCAGGTGGCGCCCTGCGGTACGCGGGTTCTTGGCATCGATATCGGCGTCGGCTATACGGTTAAAGCTCATGGCGCTGTTGCGGGCGGTCACCATACAGCCCACAATCAACGCTACAATCTTGACCGCCTCTGCGGCATCCATGCCGCGAAAACCCCGAGCCGCGACCCACATGGAACCTATGGCAAAGGGCATCGCAAAAAGCGAATGGCTGAATCGCACCAGGTGACCGAACTCTAATATTTTTTTCAACATGGAGTGCTACCTGCCCATGGTTTCACAACTCCGGCACAGTCCGCGGCCGAACCCGCCCCCAAATGCTTCAGGACCTTTGCCACCACAGTATCCACAAGTTCCTCGATAGAGGTCGGCCTGCTGTAAAACTGCGGCGAGGCCGGAATTACAACCGCTCCTGCACGGGTCACTCGTTCCATATTTTCCAGGTGTATCAGGTTGTAGGGCATTTCCCGAGGAACAACCACCAGCGCCCTGCGCTCCTTGAGACAGACATCAGCACTGCGCACCAGCAGGTTGTCGGAAGTTCCTGCCGCAATACGGCCCAAAGTTCCCATAGAACAGGGCACTACCGCCATGCCGGCGTAATCGGTAGAACCGCTGGCACATTCCGCAAAAAAATCGTCCACGTTGAACACCCGGTCGGCATAATCGAAAAGACCCTTCTGTCCTTCGTATTCCACCACGTCGCGTCCAGGTTTTGTCACGACAAGCGACACCTCGTGACCCAACTTTTTCAAATACATGGCCGTGCGGACCGAATAAATTGCCCCGCTGGCCCCAGTTACCCCAAGGATATATCTAGCCATGGGACGCCCCTAGAGGTTTTCTCAAAAACACTCCGTAAGAGATTCCTCCGTTGAAGCTTTTCACCTTCTCCACCCGGAATCCGCATTCTTCCGCCATAAGGCAAAAGTCCTTTACGGGCAAAAAGCGTTTGATAGAATTTACCAGGTACTCGTAGGCCTCTTTCTTGCCACTAAAGAAGGCTCCAAACAATGGAATAAAAATCGGAGCAAGGATTCCGTAAAAGAAACGATTGAACAGATTCCGTGGTGCAAAGAATTCCAACACGCACAGGTTTCCCCCAGGTGCAAGAACACGAAAACTCTCCTGCAAAGCGCCCTTAGCATCGGGCACATTCCGCATTCCAAATCCATTCAGAACCACATCGAAAGAGGCGTCTGCAAACGGAATCCGCATAGCGTCCAGTTGCACAGGAATGGCCACTGTCTTTTTTCCAGAAGCCCCTTTCAGCATGCCAAAAGAAAAATCCCCCAGCACGGCTACATCTGGTTTTGTACACAATTTTTCATAGCACACCGCAAAGTCGCCCGTACCACCGCAAAGGTCCAGCAACCGACAACCGGCATTATACTTTTTCAGCCGACGACAGCAATAGCGACGCCATAATATATCCTGACCACAACTGAGAAAGTGGTTCAAGAAATCATAACGGCTTGCAATGCCGTCGAACATCTTGCGGACGGGACTAATCACACCGAAAATTTAGAAAACCAATGTTCCCCCATTTGTAACATTCCCAAATCATATCTTGAAAAAGAAACTTTTGGGATCTAAGGAAGCACATTTTTTATTTTTCATATGGTTGAAAAGCAAGCGGACGAAAAGATTATCGTAGGTAGACCATGAGGCGCAAGGATAGAGAAGTTTTAGGCGACGAAAATATCGCAAAAATTATCGAGCAGTGTACGACCTGCCACATTGCGATGATAGACGATGTAAACGCGGGAATGCCCTACGTGATTCCGATGTCGTTCGGGTATAGTTTGATGGATGGTGTACTGGAATTATATTTCCACTGTGCGCATGTCGGCAAGAAGCTCGACTGCATCCTCAAGAATCCGAATGTGGCGTTTAGCATGTGCGTCGAGAACCGCATCGAGATTCACGAAGATGTTTATTGCAAGAGCGGGCGCTTTTATGCAAGCGTTGTCGGGCAGGGCAAGGCCGAAATCGTTGAGGATACCGCCGAGAAATGCCGCGGGCTCTCGCTCCTGATGGAACGGCAGGCTGCGGGTGCGCCGCAATCTTCAGGTTCCGCGCCGTCTGCAAAACCAGAGCAGCCAATGCTCGCGGCCCCGCACAAGTTCGAATTCACGCCCGCGCAGGCCGCCGCCGTGACCGTATTCAAGATAACGAGCACGAACTATACCGGGAAAGCAAAGTCGGAATAATATTTTTGCTAAATTTACGGCCACTATGAGTGAAGCTATTAACAATGTGAAGCAGGCGTTTGACGCAGAACTTGCGCAAACCGACCTTACGAACCAAGAAGCCGTCAACAACCTCCG
>OMSO01000041.1 GCA_900313675.1 uncultured Fibrobacter sp. | reverse complement strand
TCCAGTTCACCCGGATTTTCCACTTCCACCACGTAGGCTTCGATATCCTGTTCTGCAAGTTTCTTGACGATGGCATCGGCAGCCTTCTTGGAGGACTGGATGCTGACCTGAATCACGTACTGGCCGTCTTCTTCGGGCTTGATGCTACCCGGGGGGAGCTGCACCTTTTCGGCCTTGGCAGCCTTGCCCTTCTTTGCGGAGAGGGACTTAATGGGCACCAGTTCGGGTTCGTCCGCTGCCGGGGCTTTGGCTTCGGCGGCCTTGGCGGGCCTCTTGATGGTCATCTGAGGAACGACATCTTCTTCGCTGCTGTCGCATGCGGTCAGCATGAAGCAGGCAAAAGCTGCGGTAATCAGGGTGGAAATCGAAAGTGATTTCATTGAAATCTCCGTTTTTCTTGTTAAAATCTCCAAAAGTACACTTTTGGCCGTGTTCTGCCATAATATACATAAGTCTTTGTCAATCCGCAAGTTATAAATGCGGAAAATGCGCAAAAATGCACTCTCCCTTGACGAATTTCGGCTAGTTAAATATATTTGGCTATCCAAAAACGAATTACCAACTCAACCAAAGGATCATCGTGATCGGCGTAATTGTTAAGTCCAACGAACCTTTTGAACGCGCTCTCAAGCGTTTCACCAAGTCCTGCGAAAAGAACGGCATCATTTCCGATGTCAAGAAGCGCCAGCGCTTCGAAAAGCCTTCCGAAGAAAAGAAGCGCATCGAAACTGCCGCCCGTCGCAAGCGCCTCAAGGAAATCGCTGACCAGAACCGCAAGCGCCTCTACTAGTCTGTAGCGGGGCATCCGGGCCTGTCGGTCTGACCGGTCCCGGAAATCATAGGGTTTTGATTTGAAATGAGTCGCCGGTCCACCACCGGTGGCTCGTTGCGTGTTTTTAGAGCATTAACCAAGACGCCAGGAGCGGGGCGTAAACCGCCAGGGAAAACTATGAGCAGTGCATTGCTAACAAAAATCAAGGACGATATCAAGACCGCCATGAAGGCCCACGACGCCGAAACTCTCGGAACGCTCCGGACCCTCCATTCCGACATCAAGAACGAGGCCATGAAGTCTGGCGCCACACCTGCCCAGATCGAAGAAACCATTACCGACGAAATGTGCGTCGACGTTCTCGCCCGTAGCGTCAAGCAAAAGCAGGAAGCCATCGATATCCTCACGAAAGGTGGCTTTACAGACAAAATCCCCGCCGAAGAAGCCTGCATCGCCCTTTACCGCAAGTACATGCCGGCAGAAATGACTGAAGACGAGGTCAAGGCCCTCATCGCCGAAATCAAGGCGGCCACCGGTGCCTCTAGCCCGAAAGACATGGGCAAGATCATGAAGGAACTCTCCCCGAAGGTCAAGGGCCGCTTCGACGCCAAGCGCGCCTCCGCCCTGGTTCAGGAAGCGTTGAAGTAAACGGAACAATCCATTCCCGGTTTGTTATCCCCGCCCATTCGACTTTGCTCAGGGCAGGCTTCGGCGGAGATTTTTTACTTGAGTATAACAATACGGCATGCCAACGTTTGTGTTGACATGCCTTTTTTGAACTGTCGTTTGAAGCTTAAAGCTTGCGGATTTCGTCTTCGGTGAGTTTGGAAACCTGCATAACCTTTTCTATAGGGTCGCCGAGGTCGAGCATCGCTTTCGCCATTTCCCGAGCCTTGTTCATTCCGCCTTCTGTACGTCCTTCTTCGCGTCCTTCAGCACGTCCTTCAGCACGTCCTTCAGCACGGCCTTCCTCACGGGCGCGAACCTTGAGGGCCGCCAGGTAATCCAATTCTTCTTCCGTCATCACCATGTTTCTTGCCTGCTGTTTGAGGATGCTGTCCGGAGCAGTTTTTACAAGAAGGCGTTTAATCGCCTGGGCGATTACATCGTCGTTGAAGTCGGGGAGCGAGTCGGATTCGCCGGCGTGCTTCAAAAGCCAAAGCCAGCGGTCTTCGTCAGTCTCTACCTGTTCCTTCGTCTTGTCGAACTGCGTCAGGTCATAAAGAATATACTTAACTTTGTCGGTCAGCGTCAACCCCTTCTCGTTACGGATGCCCCAGGTGCCGCAGTAGCTGTCCTGCTGTTCCAAGTGAAAATCGCAGACCCAGATGGCGTAAGTGGGAGGAATTTCGTAACGGAGGTCGTAGCGCTGGGCGCGAACCTCGCTAGGGGTGTACTGGTCGGATTCCTTAAAGAAATCCTGGTCCCATTCATACTTGCTCTGGAGCATGAATGCGCTGTGTTGCAAAAGGATGCGCTCGATAAAGCGGCTGTGTTTCGCCTTCTGCATCTCTACGTTGATGCAGTACCCGTTGGATGTTGTCGCGCGGATGTCAAGGCGGAAAGTCTTGGTCTGCGGGAAAAGGATGTTCACTTCGGTGTTCTTCACCGTAACGGAGACGATGCGCTTTTCGCCCTCCAAGTGGAAAACTCCGTTCAAGAAGCTCACAAGAGCCTCGGGGTCGTTCAGGAAAACCTTGAATGCCACGTCGTAGAGCGGGTCCAGGTAGGTGCGTTTTTTGATTTTTTCATAGGTCAGTTGTTCCCAGTATTCGCGGGATGCTTCCGCAAAATCGGGAAAAACGGGATTGATAGACATAAAAGTCCTTTGCCGTATAAGCGGCAGAATAGGGGCGTTGCCCCAGAATGGGATTGTTAGTGATTGTATGTGCGCCAAGCCATTGCTTGGCGGAAGTCTGTCACCTTGCAGGAGGAGGCTCACTCCCGTGGTCGGCTGCGTCGCTTGCCGACTTTATACCTGCTTTCTTTAAACGCTAGGCGCAGATGGTGTAACATCCGGGCCGGGAACTCGCTTGCGTTGATATGTTCCGCAAGTTTACCACTGTCGTCCGGGGTGTCGGAATACAGTGAGGAATATATAAAAATGTGTGACAAAAAACAAGAGGAAGGTTATCTTTACTCCCGTGCCCACATTCACCAAGTACATCCAGAACGAGGAACATTATTCCGAGGTCATCGCGCGGATTGCGAAAGTCCGCGAGACGTTGTGGATCGGTACCGCCGACATCAAGGATGTCTACGTGAAGCAGGACGGCGAATCGATGCCCTTGCTCGGGCAACTGGCCGCACTCCTGAAGCGCGGCGTGGGCGTGCGGCTCATTCACGCGAAGGAGCCTGGCCCGAATTTCCGCGAGGACTTCGACCGTTTCAAGATTCTAGCGACCGATCTCGAACGCGTCATGTGCCCGCGGGTGCATTTCAAGATGATGATTTTTGATTTGGAAACTGCCTACATCGGCTCCGCGAACTTGACGGGCGCGGGCATCGGCATGAAGAGCAGCTTGCGTCGCAACTTCGAAGCGGGTATCCTCACCAACGACCCCGCGCTTGTGCAGCCCGCCATCGAACAGTTCGACACGCTCTGGATGGGATTGCACTGCAAAAACTGTGGCCGCCAGGAATTCTGCGGCGACAGGATTAAGTAAATTTCATATATGCCCACGTCGCAATCCAAAATCCAGGAACTGGAACTGCTCTACAAGATCAGTTCCATTCTGAACCAGACGCTCGATTTCGAGAGTGTCGCGCACCCGATTTTGGAAGTGGTGGAATCTACGATGGGCGTGGAGCATGCGACGCTTACGCTGTACAACCGCCACACGGGCGAAATTTCCATCGAAATTGCGGAAGGCTTGAGCAGTCGCCAGGCGCGCAAGGGCCGCTACAAGGTTGGCGAAGGTATTACGGGCCGTGTGGTTGAGACGGGTAAGCCAATCATCATTCCCTCGGTTGCCAAGGATCCGGACTTTTTGGACAGAACGGGACGCGGCAAGACGGAGGACAAGGCGTTCCTCTGTGTTCCCGTGATTATGGAGCACCAGGTGATTGGCGCCTTCAGTGCCGACGTGCAAAATCCGGTAGAAGATGAACTTCCCGAAAAGCTCCGCCTGCTGGAAATCATCGCGCAGATGCTTGCGGCGGCAGTGAAGTTGCGTCGCGAGGCCCGCGAAGAAAATGAACTCCTGAAGGCCGAAAACGAGCGCCTGACTTTGGAACTCAAGGACCGTTTCCAGCCCGATAACATCATCGGGCGTTCCAGCGAAATGCAGCGCGTGTACGCGCAGATTGACCAGGTTTCAAAGAGCCCCCTACCCGCGCTTATCGTGGGCGAAGTGGGTACGGGCAAGGGGCTCGTGGCCGAAGCCATCCATTACCGTTCCGACCGCAACATGGGCCCGTTCGTCCGCGTCCATTGCGCCTCCATGCCGGAATCGGTTCTTGACCGCGAACTGTTCGGCAGCGTGCGCGGTGCCCTCGTGGGTGTGTTTGCGGAAACCCCTGGCCGCGTAGAACAGGCGGTCGACGGCACGCTGTTCCTCGACGAAGTGGGCGAGCTTTCGCCAAACCTTCAGGTAAAGCTATTGCGCCTGTTGCAGAACGGCGAGGTGGAACGTATTGGCGCCCGCATTCCCAAGAAGGTGAACGTCCGCGTGATTGCGGCCACCACCAAGAACCTGCAGCAGATGGTCGAAGAAGGAACCTTCCGCGAAGACCTCTATTACCAGCTGCACATCTTCCCGATTTACGTGCCGCCGCTCAGAAACCGCAAGACAGACATCGTGCTTTTGGCGGACCACTTCGTGGAACATTACTGCCGCATCGTAGGTAAGAACGTGCGTCGCTTGGCCCGCACCACCATCAACATGCTCATGAGCTACCCGTGGCCCGGAAATGTCCGCGAGCTGGAAAACGGTATCGAGCGCGCGGTACTCGTCGCCGACGAAGACGTCATCTACCCGCACCATTTCCCGACCACGCTGCAGACCGCCGAAACCAGCGGCACTCCCGTGAACGGAAACCTGAAACTCATGGTGGAAGCTTACGAAAAGGACATCATCTGCGATGCCCTCAAGAGCAGCAAGGGAAAAGTCGCCGCTGCCGCCCGTAGCCTTTCTACGACGCCACGCATTCTTACATACAAAATAAACCAACTCGGTATAGACCTCGCTGGTTTCGGAAAATAGAATCGCGACGGAGAAAAATGGCAAATACGATGTTCTTCGCGTAGTTGAATAATTTGAATTCGCTTTTTTAACCAAAAATCCCTTCTTACTTCAAACTTCCTACTTCCTACTAATTCTATATTTGTCCCGTATGATTATCCATTCCTTCTACATGGGCTTTGTGTGATTAGCTAATGTGCAGTTCAATCTCCCAAACCTCAAAGGCACGTAGTGCCGACCTCACACCTCACAACCTCATACCTACAATGCAATTCCGTCCTGTAAAAGAACAACTTGAAATTTTGATGCGCGGCGTTATCGATGTTGTGCCGCAAGAAGAACTCGAAAAGAAACTCCAGAAGTCCTACGATACCGGGGTCCCGCTCCGTATCAAGATGGGTGTGGACCCTACAGCCCCGGACGTGCACTTCGGCCATACGGTGGTGATGCGCAAGCTCCGTCAGTTCCAGGACCTCGGCCATACGGTCGTGCTCATCGTGGGTGACTACACTGCCCAGATTGGCGACCCCAGCGGCCGCAACAAGGCCCGTCCGCGCCTCACGCATGAACAGGTGCTCGAAAACGCGAAGGAATATCAGGAACAGTTCTTTAAGGTTGTCCGCCGCGACCAGGTGGAAATCCACTACAACGGCGAATGGTTCTCTAAGCTCCCGTTCAGCAAGGTGACCGAACTCATGGGCCAGTTCACTGTGGCCCAGATGCTTGAACGCGAGGACTTCCACAACCGCTACACAGCCAATACGCCCATCAGCCTGCACGAATTCATGTACCCCATGATGCAGGGCTACGATTCCGTGGCCATCAAGAGCGATGTGGAACTGGGCGGCACCGACCAGAAGTTCAACGTGCTTCGCGGTCGCGATCTCCAGATTTTCGAAGGCATGGAACCGCAGATTGGCCTCTTCATGCCGATTTTGCTCGGTACCGACGGCAAGGTCAAGATGTCGAAGTCCATCGGCAACTACGTGGGCCTGAATGAACCGGCCGACGTGATGTACCACAAGATTTACAGCCTCGCCGACAGCATCGTCGAGAACTGGTTTGAGCTTCTCACCAACATCCCGCTTGCAGAAATCAAGCGGATGATGGCGGACATTGCCGCAGGCAAGATGAACCCTAACGATGCCAAGCACCGCCTCGCTATCGACATCGTGACGCAGTATTACGGTGCAGAAGCCGCCGAGGCCGCCGCAGCGAAGGAACGCGAAATCCACAGCGGTAACGCCATCCCCAGCGATGCTGCCGAATGCAGCGTGGCGGCCGGCACCTACGGTGCCCTGGACCTGCTCGTAGAAATCAAAGCCTTTGCAAGCAAAGGCGAAGCCCGCCGCATGGTCCAGAACGGCGGCGTAAAAATTGGCGGTGAAAAGCTTGCCGATCCGCAGGCCACCTTTGATATCAAGGGTGCAGACCAGCTGGTTGTCCAGGTGGGCAAGCGTAAGTTTTACAAGGTGAACTTCTAGGTTTATTATGGCTCAAGAAATCCTTATTCTCGGTCTCAATCCTGCCTGGCAGCGCCTGTTCTTCTTGGACAAGTTTACTCCGGGCGAAGTCCACCGTATCCCGAAGGTCGAAGAGTATGCTTCTGGAAAGGGCGTCAACTGCGGGCGTGTCTTGCAGCGTTTGGGCGGAATTCCTTTGCTGATGCATTTCTTGGGTGCCGAAAATGGCTCAAGGATTTTTGACGAACTGTCTGCTTGCGGTATCCAGCAGGCCCCGGTCTGGATTAAGGAACCGACCCGCATTTGCACCACCATCGTAAGTGGCGGAAGCACTACCGAGCTGATTGAGCCGTCTCCGGTCTTGACAGGCAATGAGAATGAGGATTTTCTTCAGACATTGAATGAACACTGGACATCTACCCAATGTGTGGCTTTGTGCGGGTCTTTCCCCCAAGCCTTCGACCTGGAGAAGATAAATTCCCTGGACTTCACGGGCAAGCGGGTGTTTATCGATGCCATCGAAGGTATCGACACCTGGCTTTCGAAGGGTGTAGAACTCTTGAAAATCAACATGCAGGAATACTGCAAACTTTTGACCCGTCTTGGAATCCCGCAGGTCACCTCTAGCCCCCAGTTCTGGAAAATGACGGCCACCGCCGTGCTGGAACGCCTTCCTATCAAGAACCTGGTGGTGACCGATGGCGATTCTCCGGTTCGCGCCTTCCGTTTTGTAGAAAAGAAGTTCCAGGGAATGCAACTGCAACCGCCTACTATCACCATGAAAAACAATATTGGTGCAGGCGATTCCTTCTTTGCTGGCTGGCTCTATGCCGATGGCGAAGGTATGAGCTTTGAGGAGTGCCTTATCAAGGCTACGGCAGTGGCCGTTTCTCGCTGTGAGGTGGACAAGCCTTGGGATTTGGATCTTGCCCGTGTAAGCGAACTGGAAGCGGAATTCAAGGACGCTATCGAAAAGTTGGAATAAAATCTTCGGAGGCGTTATGGCAAAAACCCTGATTGTCTTTGCGTCTAAGCAAGAATTCCAGTTTTTTTTCAAGACCATTTCGTCGGTGGTGGCGTCTTCTACGCCGGCAATGGTTAATCCGGCTGTTGATGTGGCGATTGCTGGAGTGGGCATCGTAGATTTTTCTGCGAATTTGGCTCGGTTCTTAAGCCTAAAGAAATACGATCGGGCTTTTTTGCTTGGCATTTGTGGCGCTTATCCGAATAGCGGTCTTCAGGTGGGGAGTGTTGTCCGTATCGATACCGAAGTCGTTGCCGATATGGGGGCTCAGAGCAGGGAGGGGCATTTTATCCCATGGGGAACCCTGGTGTCAAAAGAGACCCGTTATAGTGGGGCCTCTATCCGTGATTTGCCGTTGTGCCTTTTGGATGCTCCTGGGGTTGCCGGGGGAACAGTCAACTGCTGCACGGGAACCCAATACCTGGGCAATCGTCGGGAAACCCTTTTCCAGATCCAAGTGGAGAGTATGGAAGGTGCGGCCTTTTTTGCCGTATGTAAAAATTTTGGTGTTTCCGGCTACCAGTTCCGCGCCGTAAGCAACATGGCCTCTGACCGTGACGAATCCTCCTGGGATATTCCTCGTGCACTTTCCGCCCTCAAAAGGGAGGTGCTGGATCTGCTAATGCAATGACTAATGTGAAATGTGCGATGTGTAATTAGACATCTCAAATTTCACACCTCACACCTCACGCCTCACGCCTCACACCTCACACCTCACACCTCACACCCCACACCTCACACCCCACACCCCGAACCTCAATGCGTCTTTCCCTCGGCATCTCTACCTGTCCAAACGACACCTTCATCTATGAAAACCTCATCACAGGCCTAAAAGATTCCCCCTTCGAATGGGATGTCCGTTACGCCGACGTTCAGACCTTGAACGAAATGGTCATGGCGGGCAAACTGGACGTGGCAAAAGTCAGTGCCCAGATTTACCCGCAGGTTCGTGGGAATTACCGGGTGCTTGGCTGTGGCGGTGCCATCGGTTATGGTTGCGGACCGCTCCTGCTGTCAAGCAAGGGGAACGAATTTGACCCCAATGGCGAAACCACGCTGCCCGGTAAAAACACAACGGCGGCCCTTTTGTTCAAATTTTGGTACCAGAAAAACTTCGGTGGTGCGCCCCGTCTCCGCTACGCCTTTTTTGATGAAGTGTACCGCGGGCTACTTGCGGGTTCGGTAGCTCAGGGTGTGACTATCCATGAGCACCGTTTCACCTGGAAGCGGGACGGCCTTTATCTGTTACAGGATTTGGGTGCCTATTGGGAGCAGGAAACGGGTACTCCGATTCCTCTGGGAATAGCGGTTGCTCGAAAAGATTTTTCGAATGAAGTAATAGAGGGCGTTGAATCGGAAATTCGAAAGAGTCTAAAAATGGCATGGACGAGGGCTGAAATGGTAACCCCGTTCATTCAAGAAAAGGCCCAAATTGAAGAAAAAAATGTTATAGAATCTCACATAAAAATGTTTGTAAATGACTTTTCTGAGGCAATTGGCGAAAAAGGGAAAGCCGCCTTGGAACGATTGTGGATGTTGTCAAGTTGTTGATAAAGTGTTTATAAGTGAAAAAATCTTGTAATAATTCGTTAATGTATCTTTAAATTTACAAAATGGCGATTTTTTAGCAAAAACTTTATTTATTTTCCGTAAAGCATCTTTTTTATGGGAGTTCTATTATGAGCTTAGTAAACGACCTTGAACTGGAAGTCGAAAACTTCAAGCGCGAGTACGAAAAGTTCGAGCGCGGTAACAAGTCCGCCGGCACCCGTGCCCGCAAAGTCCTGCAGGACATCAAGAAGACCTGCCAGGAGATTCGCGTGTCCATCCAGGGGGCGAAGAAGGAGGACGTGAAGGAGTCTCAGGCTCCTGAATCGTAATTTTTGCTTTGCATAAGGCTGACTTTGATTCCTTTTTTTGCGAAAAATGCCGTTTTTTCGCAGAATTGGTTTGACTAAACTCGATTTTTGAGGTATATTCCCACTTGAGTTTGATTTTGTCAGTCTTGGCAAATGATAAAGCTAAACGAATTTATGTGTTCTATGATTGGAGAAACGTAGCAGTATGACCCTAAAGAAACTGGTCTTAGTAACGGCCGGGGCGATGCTTCTTTCTGGAACCGCCATGGCAAAGAATATCAACGTGCCTGGCGATTACTCAAAGATTGCCGACGCTCTTGGCAATGCGGATGCTGGCGATACCATCTTGGTAAAGCGTGGCACCTACAACGAAAACATTACCTTGGTGATGGACGTGGTCTTGAAAGGTGAAGACCCGCTCACGACGATTATCGATGGCGGCCGCAATGGTCCGACCGTCATGGGTACTTCGGGCGCCGAGATGTCGCACTTCACCATCAGGAACGGTCTTGAAGGTATCCTTTGCGAAAACGCCGCCCCTTACATCCACCACTGCTACGTGTTGGATAACAAGGCCACGGGTATCGGTGCGTTCATTTCGCTTCCTCACCTCCGCAATAACGTGGTGTACGGCAACCGCTGGTCCGGCATCCTCGCTTGGGGTGCTAAGGCCCTGGACGCTTCCATCGAACAGAACGTAGTGCTCCGCAACGGCTATTCCGGCCTTGCCCTGAAGGGACCTACCAACGTGGTCGCCACCAACAACATCTTCATGGAGAACCACTACTACGGTGTGTTCGCCGACCCTGCTGCTGGTCAGACCAAGGTGGAGTACAACAACATCTACAAGAACTACTACCCCTTCAACCAGTTCATCAAGGTGAACCGCACCAACGTTTCCCTTGATCCGAAGTTCATCAACCACTCTCTTTCGAAGCCGAACTTCTACTGCCAGTCCACCTCGCCGATGCTCAAGCGTGGAAAGGGTAAGTTGGATATCGGCCTTACTGCTACTGAGATTGAGAAGGAAGAAGAGGAAGTAGAAGAGACCCGTAACCCCGACTCCGATGCCGACGGCATGTGCGATCCTTGGGTCTCCGAAGAGGGTCTTGCAGACAAATACGCATCGGTCTGTACCGGTGTAGACAACTGTCCCGAAGAAGCTGAAGACTTTGACGGCTATCAGGATGACGATGGTTGCCCGGATGCCGACAACGACCGCGACGGTATTTGCGATCCTTGGGTAGAAGCCAAGGCTATGCAGGCCAACTTCGCTCACGTTTGTAAGGGCGTTGACCTGTGCCCCGAACAGCCCGAAACCATCAACGATTACAAGGACGACGACGGATGCCCGGACGAAGTGCCGCAGCCGCCCAAGAAGGTCTTTGTGCTTGAAGGTGTGAACTTTGAATCCGGTAAGGCAACCATCACTCAGGATTCCTACATCTCTCTGATGAAGGTGGTGGACATCATGGAAACCTTCACCGATGCTACATTTGAAATCGTAGGCCACACGGATAACCAGGGTAACAAGGCCAAGAACAAGCAGCTCTCTGCCGACCGCGCCGAAGCTGTGAAGAACTTCCTTGTAGAAAAGGGAATTTCCGAAAGCCGTATTACAACATCCGGTATGGGTGACACCAAGCCGGTGGCCTCCAACAAAACCCCCGAAGGGCGTGCGCAGAACCGTCGTATCGAATTCAAGCGCACGGATATCAAGTAAAGGAGTAGGTGATGATGCGTACTAGTTTCATCAAAACGTCAGTCCTCGGACTTACTGTAGCTGCCAGCGCTCTGTATGCTGAAGCGGTCTACTCCCCGCACAAATACCAGCAGAACGACTGGTTCGGTGAATTTGGTAGTAACAACACTGCTATGTATGTGAACCCCGCTGGGATCTCCATGACGGACCAGCTGGAAGTAAGTGCCGCTTTCTTCAGCACTATCAGTGGTGAAGCCAGCCAGGAATACGTGAGTTTGGCTTTCCCCATGGATTACAAGCACACCATAGGATTCTCCTTCTTCGAGAACGGTGCTTCTATCGATGGCGGTAAGTCCTACGATGAATTCGCCTTCTTGCTGGGCTATGCCTATAACCTGATGCACTGCGTGGCCGTGGGTCTCGACATCTCTGTGCTTTACATCAACCAGTTCGATGAAGTGAAGCATGTGACCTTCGGTGCCGACGTGGGCGTGAGCTGGAACCCGCTTTCCTCCTCCAAGTACGGTGACTTGTTTGTGGGCGTCGCCTTGCAGAACGCTCTGCAGCCTGCTGTAAGCACCGCCGAAAAGGATGCACCCACGGTGGTCCTCTTTACGGAGAGCGAAGCGTACAAGATTCCTGCTAACCTGAACTTCTCCTTGTTCTACCGCGGACTTAACCGCGCTCTCGAGGCCAAGGCCGAACTTTCTGTTATCGACGTGATGCACGACGATGAAGAAGGTGGTGAGGGCATGAACTTGGAAGAAAGCTTCACCTTGACCTACTATCTGTCCCCGCACCTTGGTGTTCGTCTTCGTTTCACGAAGGAAGGTTACCCGGTTGTCGGCGCTACGGTTAACGTGAAGGACGTAAGCTTCTTCCGCTACCTGCAGCTTGACCTGGAAATGTCTCACGACGACCTCTACGCCAAGAAGAACCGTGGCTTTATCTGGGCTGTGAAGCTCACCACCCGCTTCGGTGACACTCGTGAAGAGAAGATTGGTGAGGAACGGTATCGTCGTTTGAAGATCGAACCTGAAAACGATTACCGCGCCGCTATGCGTCTCTACTTGAACCGTCAGTTCCTCGAAGCGGCCTATGCCTTCGGTAAGGTTCAGACCAAGTATCCCGCATTCCACTTGGTGGACCAGGCCGCGTTCTACAAGGCAAAGTCCTTTGAAAACCTCCGCATGCACAAGGCTGCCCGTGCCGTTTACGAAGACGCTATCAAGCGCTATCCCAGAACGGAACAGAACGCCAAGTATCACTTCCAGTTGATGAACATCGACTATAAGGAAGACAAGTACACCGACGCTATGGCCAAGTACCAGAACATTGTTCAGGTGTTCGGCAAGAGCGACGTGAAGGCGGACGCCGACTATATTGCCGGTCAGATCAAGTTCGAACAGGGCCTCTATCAGGAATCTGTAGACCTGCTCGCTGCCATTCTCCCCGGTAACGCCAACTACTTCTACGCCCGTTACACCATGGGTATCGCCTACAGCCGCATGGGCAAGTGGGAAGAAGCTGAAAACTGCTTCCGCGACATTACGGAACAGCCGGTTTCCAACCAGTCTGAACGCGACCTGCAGGATGCCGCCAAGGTGAAGCTCGGCCATATCTACTTCTCCGGTGAAAAGCCCGATGTGGCTGCCGCCGCCCAGATGTACGGCCAGGTGGAACCGGGTTCTCCCGTGTATGACGAAGCTATGCTGGGTATTGCATGGTCCTTCCTCAAGGTTAACAAGCCCGATGAAGCCCTGAAGCCCGCTAACTGGATTATCAGCAACCTGCCGGAATCCTTCCTGGTTTCCGAAGCCTACCTGGTTCAGGGTTACTGCTACTTCATCAAGAAGGACTACAACAAGGCCGTGAAGTCTTTGGAACAGGCTGAAAAGCGTACTGAACAGCCGGTGGTATCTGTGGCTGCCCGTGATAGTGCACGTCAGGCATACGAAGCCATGCAGAGCGACTTCGACTCTGTGCAGGTTAAGGCCCTTGACCTTGCCCGTCAGCTGCCCACGCCTCGTGTGGAAAGCAAGCGTGAAGCTTTGAAGCCCGATTTCGATAAGGCAAATCAGGCTATTGAAGACTACGCAGCATTCACCCAGAAGTCTATCCAGAGTGACCGCTTTGAATCCAACCGTAAGCGTATCTTGGATGACGCCGGCTTTACCCTGGCTACTGTGAAGACCAAGATGGCTGGTGGTGCCGGTGGTTCTGGCGCTGCTCAGGAACTGGAGGAATTGGATGACCTGGAGTAATCCGGGTTCGTCCCTTTTATAGAAATTATAGGTGGATAGAGAATAATGAAACGTATCTTACTCTTAACGGCAATGGTCCTTTCCTTGGTGGGAACCTCCTTTGCCGCTTCCGATCCCTGTAAGGATAAAACCGAAGAAGCCAAGAAACTCTACGCAAAGTGCAAGTCCATGGAAAAGGGCTCTGCAAAGTACAAGGAATGCGCCAACTCTTACAAGCTCCTTAAGAACCAGGCTGCTCAGGCTTGCCGTTCTGGTGGTCTTGACGAAGAAGGCATGCGCTCTGCTATCAAGCAGTGGGAAAAGCAGGTGAACAACTGTAAGGGTAAGCAGAACGCCCGCTGCGCTTCTGCCTTGCAACAGTTGGGCCACTACCAGTTCCAGTTAGAAGAAAAGCTCTTCCTGGATAAGCAAGCCCAGTACGAAGAAGACGTGGCATGGTGTGCCGACCGCGACAACAAGCCCGCCAAGTGCGCAAACATCGACCAGTTCCCCAAGGCAGACCACCAGAAGTCTCTGGGATATTTCCTGGAATACATCGACAAGTATCCCAAGGAAAGCAAGACTCCCATGGTGCTGTATCAGGCTGCTGCCGTGCAAGAAGCCAGTGGCGAAGACGAGAAGGCCTTCCGCCTCCGTGAACGCTTGGTCCGTAACTTCCCGGATAACGGCCTTGTTCCCAAGGCATGGCTCCGTATGGCAGAATACCACTTCATGAACCGCAAGTTCCGCGATGCCGTGGAAGCCTACAAGAAGGTGACTGGTTTCGAAAACCTGACGGGTAAGGAAGCTGCTCTTGCCATGTATCACTTGGCCGAATCTTACTACAACATTGCAGAATACGAAACTGCAGCCGTCAAGTACTACGACTACATCATCGGTGCCGACAAGGGTAAGTATCCCAACGACCTCCGTGCCGAAGCTATGGACTTCATGGCGGCCTCCTTCTCTGACTTGGAAGGTGGTGGTGTCGCCGAAGCCGAAGCCTTCTTGAAAGACAAGAAGGTGCCCTTCAAGGATTCTGTGTACTACCGTATCGGTATGAAGAACAAGGACCATGACCGTAACGAAGAAGCGGTGCAATCCTTCAAGCGTTTGATGACCATTAACCCGGACTACATTGATGCTCCTTTGGCCGATATTGCGATGATTGAAATCCTTATCATCCAGCAAAAGTTCGAAGAAGCCCAGCAACACCGCTACACCGTGGTGAAGCGTTATGACCGCAACTCTTCTTGGTACAAGAAAAACCAGAAGTATCCTGAATCAGTGAAGAATGCTGAAACGGCTATCCGTGGTGCTATGCTGGACATTCCGCAGTATCACCACGCTCGTGCAGCCAAGCTCACTAAGGAAGGCGACATTGAAGCCGGTAAGAAGCAGTATACCGAGGCTATTAAGGCATACGAAGCTTTCTTGAAACGTTATGCCAAGGAGCCGTCTTGGGATGAATACAGGGTTCACATCAACTTGGCCCTGGTATACCAGGAAATGCAGCAGTTTGCAAACGCTGCCAAGATGTTCAACTGGATTGTGGATTCCGATACCACCCGTTACGGACGTCGTCCCATGGGTGACAAGGAACTCCTGAAGAAAGAAGAAGCCGCTTATAACGCCGTGCTCATGATGGACCAGGCCCGCGAAGCTGCCAAGACCAAGAAGTACGGTGGCGATGCTACTAAGGCCTATAAGGGAGAAGAAACCAAGGCCTACTTTGCTCAGGTTGACAAGTATATGGCCAAGTTCGGTCAGAACAAAGAAGCTGCTGAACTTGCCTATAACGCCGCTATCGTGCATTACGAGGCTAAGCAGTACAAGACTGCTGTGACCGTGTTGCGCGACCTGGTTCAGCGTTATCCGGATCATCAGTACATTTTGCTTATCCGTCGTATGCTCGCTCAGTCCTTGCTGGAATCTGACCAGTTGGACGAAGCTTTGGTGGAATTCGAATGGCTGTACAAGCAGTACCACGATGTGAAAGCCACCAAGAACGACTCCATGGCGAAAGAAATTGAAAAGGCTATCGCAGCCGTGCTCTTCCAGAAGGCAGAAAAGGCCGTCAAGGCCCAGCGCTACGAAGAAGGTGCCGTTGCCTACTTGGCTCTTGTGAAGCGTTACCCGTTGGTTTCCTTCGCTGACAAAGCCGTTTTCGAAGCCGGTGTTGCTTACGAAAAGGCCAACAAGCACGAACAGGCAGCCGAAACCTTTATGATGCTCCCCAAGAGCTATGCATCGTCTTCCCTGACCATTAAGGGTATCTTGCGTGCAGCAAGTAACTACAAGAAAGCCGGTAACCCGCGCCAGGCTGCCCAGACCTTCTTGTTCATCACCAACAACTTCCCGCAAGACTCCATGGCCTTCCAGGCAATTGGTTTTGCTGCCCAGACATTCGACTCCATTCCGGATAAGAAACAGGCTGCTGTGACTTACGAACTGGCTTACAAGCGCTACCCCAAGGATGAGCGTACCCCGAGCTTCCTTTACAGCGCCTGCTTGAGCTATGACGAAGCCCAGATGACTGACGAAGCCATTCGCTGCTCTAAGGACCTTGTCCACGACTATCCCAAGAGCACCTACGCCCTCGATGCTGCCTTCAGCATTCCTGTGGCTTACGGTAACGCCAAGAAGTGGGAAGAAGCCGCCAAGGAATACCATTTCTTCATCAAGAACTACACCGAAGACAAGGAAAAGCTGATTGCTGCCTACATCGGTGCTGCTCGTGCTTACATGGAACTTAAGGAAGAAGAAAAGGCCGTTGCTGATTACGACCAGACCCTTAAGAACTACGACAAGTACGGTCTGCAAATCAAGAATGCCGATCCGGGCGTTCCTGCTGAAGCTGCTTTCTACTTGGGTGAACATGAATACAACAAGATGGAACCCTATGTGCTGAAGGGCAAGGAAAAGGAAAAGGCCGCGACCATCAAGAAGTTGGTGGAAATCCTGCAGGCCGCCATGGGTCACTACTCCAAGTCTGCGTCTTACGCTTCTGAAAAGTGGACCTTCCGCGCCACCAACAAGATGGGTATGCTCTTCGTGGTCATGGCCACCAAGGTTCGCGAACAGGAAAAGAGCGCCAAGGGCGAAGAAGAAATGTTTGCCGAACGTATCACTATCGTGCAGCAGCTGCCGCCTTATTACGACCAGGCTCGTCCTATCTTCCAGAAGAACATTGACCTTGCTCGTGACCAGGGCTTCTACAACCAGGATGTGGTACAGGCCGAAGAGGGCTATATCGAAATGTACTACCAGCAGTGCGCCGTGTTTGCCGAAGTGGCTGACGCCTTCGCCAACGCTCCGCTGCCGGACTCCGCTGCCATCGTAAGGGAATATGTGGAATACGAAGGTGCTGTGAAGGAAGATGCTATCGAAATGGCTCACGAAGACTTGGAAGCCTACCGTGAAGAACTTAATAACAAGTCCGACGCCGCAAAGCAGGCTGCTGTGCCTGTGTGCGCAACCGGTATTAAGGCTTCTGCCCACTACGGTATCGACAACCAGTGGACTGCCAAGTTGTTCGAACTCTTGAAGCAGATGGATGAAACAAACGAGACATTGAACACCAAGATTGAAAAGTTCGACCCGTCTACCTTGTTTGCTGACCCGGCCTACTTCAAGACCAAGGCTCGTATCGAGCAGATTTCCAAGTCCGAAGTCATGACTCCGGAAGAAAAGCTCGCTACCTACCGCGACATTATCAAGGAAGCCAAGGCTGAAAACGAAAAGTTGAAGAAGGAATTGGCTGAACTGAAGGCTCAGATGGCCCCGGCTCCCTCCGCTGCCGGTGCTGCAGGTGCAGAAGTAGGCGCTTCTGAATCTGGTGCTGAACCCGAGGCCGCCCCCGCTGCTGCTCCTGCCCCGAAAAAGAAGGGAAAGAAGAAAAAGTAGTGCGGTAAAAACAATTTTACGGGAACCTTGTTCATAGGGTTCCCTCGCCTTTTAGAGCATTTGAGGGCAAATCGGGAGCTGTAAATAAAGTTTTACAGCCTTGACAGCCCTAAAACGCTTAAAAAAAAATAAATATGAACGCAGGAATTACAAAAAACAAACCAAAAACAACTCTAAAGGAGTACACTAATGTCTAAAATGCTTCAATCCTTCAGCCCTGAATCTGATGGTTACCAGTTCATGTGGATCATCCTCGTGGTGTTCATGATCGGTCTGGGCTTTTCTATCGAACGTATCGTCTACATCATGGTGAAGAGCTCCAAGGGCCGCGCCAAGTTCCTGGCCGACTTCGGTAAGCTCATCAGCTCTCAGCAGTTCGAAGAAGCTCTTACCCTGGCCAACAAGACCAACCTGCCCATTGCTCGTGTGATGGCTGCTATCGTTCGTGCCAAGAGCGGTGGCCGCGAAACCATGCAGGCCGCATGCGACGCCGTGTTCCTGACTGAAGCTCCCCGTCTTACTCGTTATATCAGCATTATCCAGGTGATGGCATCTATCTCTACCTTGCTCGGACTGATGGGTACGATTTACGGTCTGATCTTCACATTCGATGCTGTGGCTAACAAACCCGCATCTGAACGTGCTAAGGCTCTTTCCGACGGTATCGCTATCGCTATGGGTACGACGCTCCTCGGACTTCTCTCCGCCGTGCCTCTTCTGGTCATTGTGGGTCTTCTCAACATGAACTCCGAACGCCTGATCCAGGAAATGGAAGAAAAGGGCCTCAAGATTATCAACTCCCTCTCCTAATTTCGACTGAGAGTTTTAATTTAACGGAGTTATAAAACATGGCAAAAGAATTAAAGAAACCAGCCAAGCCTGAAGAACCGGACCTGTTGCCGGCCATGGGCTTGTTTACTATTCTGATTCCTATGCTTTTGTCTATGACCGCTTTCTCCAAGCTGGCTATTGTTGAAGTCAATCTGCCTGAACGTTCTATGATGCAGATGGACAACGACACTCCTCCGGAGCCCGACCAGCAGGCATTGAACCTTTCCCTCGCGATTACCAGCGATTATCTCGTGATTGGTGCTCGTGGTGGTTTCCAGCCCAACGTCTATTTCAAGGAAATGTGGACGTTCCGCTGCAAGTCCGATGCTAAACTGATTACCTACGCCGTGGACGACGTCAAGGCGACAGTGGAAAGTGGACACGGACCCAAGTGCAAAGATGGTTCTGAGATGGATAAAGAAAAGTATCTTTACGAAATCGAGAACATCGAACTCTGGGCAATCCAGAAGGAATCTGAAGAAGATCCCGGTAAGGTTATTTGGGCACTTTACACCAACGGCGGCTCTGCAGAAGAACCCATTGCTGACAGTGCTTATGTAGATGGAAACAACAGCTTCCTCGCTCTCCCTGGCGAAGGCACTTTGGGACTTACCCCGCCGCCGGCTTTGAAGAAGCCCGGTGCAGGCGTGACCCTTGCAACCCTTACGCCTAACTCCGCTCGTACGCTCAAGCCGGACGTGGCCGCCAAGACCATGATCTATCCGCTTTCTGCCTACGATCTGATTGCGAAGGATCTGATTGCAATTCATACGCAGTTTATTGACCTCGAAGACGTGGATAACATTATCATCGTGGCAAACGACGATACTCAATTTGACAAGATCATTCAGCTCATGGACCGCTCCAAAGAAGCTGGTTTCGTGAAGATTCAACTTGCTAAGTTGGGAGGTTAATCATGGCTAGAAGAACTCGTAAGTTTAGCGAAGACGTACCTTTCTCCCTCACGTCCATGATGGACATGATGACCATCATTCTGGTGTTCATGATCAAGAACCTGGACGCTGAAGGTCAGCTTTTGACTCAAGCCGAAAACCTGATTCTTCCGATCTCTACCTCCAAGGTTCAGCCTACGGAAGTGTCCTTGACGGTGGTGGTCGATAATGCGTACGTTATCGTGGATAATGAAAAGGTGGTGCCGACTCCCGATGTGCTCAGTCAGGAAGACCTCCTGGTCGAAAAGGTGAACGACGTTCTGAAAGACCGTCGCGCTATCGAACAGGAACACAACCTGAAGATGGGCCTCCCGGCTGATGAAGCTGGCCATATCATTGTCCAGATTGACAAGAACATCCCGTACGATGCCATGTACAAGGTGATGGCCACTTGTGGCTTTGCCGGTTACACGAACATCGCATTTGCCGTGATGGAAAAGAACGGCGGGGAGGAATAATTATGGCTAAGAAAAAAGCTCCTGTAGATCCGTTAGTAGCGTCCCTGATGCCGGAATCCGACAAGAAGATGGGTGCTATCGCCGGTATCTCCTTGATCGTTGCTCTTGCTTTCTCCCTGTGGGCTTCCATGTACGAAGCTGTGGTTGACGAAGTGATCTTCGAAGAATCTGCAGCTGCCGACCTTTCCGCTTCCATGGTGATGGACGAAAAGAAGGAAGAAAAGAAAGAAGAGAAGAAGAAAGAAGAGCCCAAGAAGCCTCGTAAGAAGGCTGGTGGTGGTGGCAAGCCCCGTGGTAAGGGTCAGCCCAATGCTCCCCAGACTCGTGGCGTGCTTAAGCTCCTCACTGCTCAGACCAAAAACGCTAGTGCTGCTGCCTACGACCTGATGAAGAACCAGAAGTTCACCAAGGACATCGATAAGGTTCTTAAGGACGTGGCAGGCCTCCAGACTACGGGTAAGACCGTTCTCGGTGGCCGTCGCGGTAAGGCTGATGGCGGCTTCAACGAAGGTTATGCCGAAGGCGGTTCCGGTGGTATCGGTGACGGTCTGGCTGGCCTCCTTGGTGGTGGTGGCGGTGGTATCGCTACCAAGGCTAAGGGCTCCATCAAGACTCCGTCTGAACGCGATATCGACATGGGTGCCGGTGGTGGATCTCGTTCCGCTGCAGACATCATGAAGGTTGTGCGTCAGCGTACTCC
>OMSO01000005.1 GCA_900313675.1 uncultured Fibrobacter sp. | reverse complement strand
TCACCCCGACGTGTTCAACACGCTGTTGCAGGTGCTTGACGACGGTCGACTGACCGATGGCAAGGGCCGTACGGTGAACTTCAAGAACACCTTGATTCTCATGACGTCGAACCTGGGTGCCGCTCACTTCCAGAACCGCGCGGGTGATGCAAAGCCCGTGACCCTGAAGGAAATCGAGCCGGAACTCCGTGGATTCTTCCGTCCGGAATTCCTGAATCGTCTGGACGAAGTGCTGGTATTCCAGAGCTTGACGAAGCCGCAGATTCGTGACATCGTAAGGCTCAAATTCAAGGGCCTCGCCGAACGCGCCGCCCGTCAGGATTTGCAGCTCACGCTGACCGACAAGGCGCTCGATGCCATTGCCGATGGC
Source organism: uncultured Fibrobacter sp. (assembly GCA_900313675.1). Classification (GTDB taxonomy): domain Bacteria; phylum Fibrobacterota; class Fibrobacteria; order Fibrobacterales; family Fibrobacteraceae; genus Fibrobacter. The sequence goes on along the minus strand of OMSO01000005.1, from coordinate 62,508 downwards.
GCCTACCAGCCGGAATTCGGCGCACGTCCGATCCAACGGTACTTGGAAAGAAACGTGGAACGCCCGCTGAGCCATGCCATCCTTGCTGGCGAAGTGAGCGCCGCAAAGCCGGTGGTCATCGACTTTGATGGAATTGCGTTTACGGTGAAATAGGTGTGAGGTGTGAGCTCGGGGCTAAAGCCCCTTTGAGGTCGCTTTGCTTTGAGCTATTTGCTCGTAGCCCAAAGGGAGCAGAATGCGACCGGCCCCATACCTCATACCCCAAAGGCACGCAGTGCCGACCTCATTGCCGCTACAGCGCCGTCATCACATAAAGAGCAATGGTCTTCTGATCATTGTTCTTTTCTTGCATGACGCCGATGTCAAAGTCCAGGCGGACACGGGCCGCACCCAGGGCCACTTCCAGCTTGGGAATGATATCGATCATGAAGTCGTCGGAAATGTGGCCCACGCTTTCGGAGGTGTTGATTTCGATCATCACCCGGACCGTGTGGCCGAAACTCAAGGTGGGGGTCATGCCAAAGGCGAATTTCACGTAGCCGTCTTCGCCGGTCACGCCGTCCAGGAATCCCGCGCGCATCTCGTAAAAGTTGGAGAAGTTCTTCGCGATAAAGTGTTCCGTCCCGTAGGTGAGAATCACTGCGCTGCCGTTGTTCCTGTTCAGTCCGAAGTAGCCGTCCAGCTCAATGAACCTTCCTGGTTGCAGATGGTATTTTCCGCCGATGTCCAGCGACAATTGGGTGTTGTCCATCTGATTGTAGGTGTCGATGTCAATCTTCGCGCCGATTTCAAAGTCCTTGGAAATGGTCCCCATGATGTTGGCGGGGAACAGCACGTGGGAATCGAAGTCTGAACGGAGCCCTACGCCTGCGCCGAATTTGGGAGCCCTGTGGCTTTCGGGGCCGAAGGTGTAGTGCATGTCCCAGATGGGGTCCAGCGCAAAAGCGCTTGTGGCGAACAGGGCCAATATGAATGTAGCGAGTACGGCGAGGCGTTTCATGAAGCCAAATTTAAAATAATCCGGTGGAATTACTAGATTTGCTCTTGCGAAAAAGAGGTGATTATGATTGAACCCCGTCCAGAATTGTCCAAGCTTTCGGATTATGTTCCCGGAAAATCCATCGAGGAAATCCGCGAACGTTACGGCCTTACCAAGGTGGTAAAGCTGGCTTCCAACGAAAACCCGCTGGGAGCTTCTCCCAAGGCGGTGGAGGCCTTCCTCAAGATTGCGGACAGTCTGCACCTTTACCCCCGCGGAGACGCTCCTTCCATGATTCGCTCTCTGGCCGAAAAGTTCGGCGTCAAGCGCGAACAGATTGTGGTGGGCAACGGCTCCGACGAAATCATCGACATGGTGGGGAAGGCGTTCATCCGTCAGGGCGACAACTGTGTGGCCATTACGCCCACCTTTTCCGTTTACAAGTTTACCACCCTTTCCAACGGGGCGGATTTCGTTGGCGTAGGCGAAGGGGAGTCCAAGACCGGCCTCGATGACCTTGCCAAGGCCATAAATGCCAAGACCCGCGTGGCTTTTATCTGCAACCCCAACAACCCCACGGGCCTTTATTACAGCGAAACCGAAATTCGCGACTTCTTGAAAAAAGTCCCGCAGAACGTGCTGGTGTTTTTGGACGAGGCCTACTCCGAATTCGCTACCGCTCCCGACTACCCCAAGCTGGTAGGCGCCCTGGACGAATTTCCGAACCTGTTTATCAACCGCACCTTCAGCAAGATTTACGGGCTGGCAGGGCTTCGCGTAGGCTATGCCATGGCCAGCGCCGAAGTGGTGCGTCACCTGTGGAAGGTGAAACCGCCTTTCGACGTGAACCAGGCGGCACAAGTGGCTGCCATCGCCGCCCTTGGGGATACCGACCACGTAGAGGCCACCCGCAAAATGAACGGCGAGGGAATCCAGTTCCTCACTCGCGAATTTACGGCTCTCGGTTTCAAGGTGCTGCCCACCCAGGCGAATTTCATCTGCGTCCATATTGGAAGCAAGGCCAAGGACCTTGTGGCGTTCCTAGAACAGAACGGCATGATTATCCGCGGGCTTACCAGTTTTGGCATGCCCGAACACGTGCGCATTACGGTGGGCAGGCCCGAAGAAAACGAACTTCTGATGGCCCTGGTCAAAAAGTGGAAAGTGGAGGCATAGATGGCGGCAACGGCAACAAATCAGGATCTTTTGAAAATCGCCCTCAAGGCCTCCGAGATGGCCGAAGAGAACATTTTGAAGTATTTCCAGCGGGACTTGAGCATCGAATGGAAGGCGGACAGGACGCCCGTGACTCTCGCCGACAAGAGCACCGAAGAACTGCTCCGTGAATTCTGGCTCAAGGAAACTCCCGACTTTGGCGTGCTGGGCGAAGAATTCGGCGACGGCATGTCCGACAAGGAATACCGCTGGATCGTGGACCCCATCGACGGCACCAAGTCCTTCATCCGGGGCGTTCCCCTGTTCGGCACGCTGATTGCGCTCTACCGCAAGAATGTGCCCGTGGCAAGCGTCATCCGCATACCGGCCCTGCACAGCGCCGTATGGGCGGTTCAAGACGGCGGCGCGTTTTTGGACGGACACCCGGTCCGCTGCTCCAGAGTCCATTCCCTGGCCGACGCCCTGGTGCTATCGGGAACGGTGAACACCATGGAAACGGTAGGCTTTGGCGAAGGCTTCGCGAAACTCCGCCGGAGCGCAAACCTCTACCGCGGCTGGGGCGACTGCTACGGCTATTACATAGTGGCGTCGGGCCGCGCCGAAGTGATGGTGGACCCCGTTGTCTCCCTGTGGGACATTGCCGCCTACCCGCTCCTGTTCAAGGAAGCTGGCGGAAAGTTCACCACCATCGAAGGGGAGTCGGACCTCTTCGACGAAGCGGGTCACCCCATCGCCTCCGTCCACGAAGGCTACAGCTCCATCGCCTCCAACGGCATTCTTCACGAACCCGCCCGAATCCTATTGAACGGCCGGTAGTTTTTTATTGAAAGGGGGACGCCTCCCCCTGATTGCAGCCTTGGCGATTAGACAGAAGTCGGTAGTGTCATTGCGAACCCCGAATAGGGGTGAAGCAATCACAATCCAACGATCTCGCCAAGTCTTCCATCACCCCCTCTGCGGGGACACCCCGCAACGCCCCGCCCATCTTGTCATCCCCGCGCCATTTCTCGTCATCCTCGCACTCTTTCATTGTCATCCCCGCGCAGGCGGGGATCCCCTATTCTCTTGTCGGGCATCTTTTTTAATAAATCTCTCCCTCGATGTGTACCTTCCCTCGCTCATCATAATGACTGCTCGGCTCAATCTTGTAGCAGAATCTACGAAATCGCCTCGCTTTCGCCGACACAACTCGTTGATACGAGTTGCTTTCGGCTCACAGATTCACTTTGTTCGACTGTTCACTCGAGAAACTCACATCTCGGTCAAAAAACAAACAAAATGGCTCTGGTTAACAAGCGTTTCACAATTAGGAACGGCTTTTACAGGTAAGAACCGTTTCTACAGGAGGAAACTCTTGTGACTGTTAGTCCCTGCGAGTTTCCGCTGAGAGGCCTGGTCACTTGCGTATTATCGGTAATTTTCAGGAATTATAACAGGTTTTTTCTGTTCTGGTTTTATCCCTGCTCATAAAGAGCCCCTATAAGACTTATGTAAATTTAGCTTGATTTGCTGATATTGAACCAAATTGAGTTTTTTTTGTCACATAAAATTCTTTATAGAGAATGGTCATAACAAAATTCTGATTCGGTTATTGGCAAGGATGCAAAACAGTAGCCGTCACGGCAACCTAAACGAATTGACAACAAAGGAGACTCATAGTCGGAAAAATAAGGCACTACAAAATTCTCGTCCTGTGAAAACCAATTTACGGTATCTTTTTCTGTGATTATGTTGGTAATCTGACCACCACTGATGAACTCCGATATGTCGATTTTCTGTTCAATTTCCGAGCCATAAATAATCAAATTCAGTTTCGTTGATTCTAATTCTATTCTGTTAAAAGGAGTACTGAAAAAATGATATGCGTACCATAGTGGATAGTCCTTAGAACAAGTATATTTTCCCAACTGTGAAATGGTGTCGGTAATGAAATGTGTTGATACGGTTGTATCCATACAAATAAAAGATTCGTTAAAAAATCTAAAATCCTTATTATTGCAACTAAGTTTAGTACTATCAATTTTAGTCGTTGTCAATAAATTAATACTAGCAAAAAGATTTGCTTCATAACAATTTACGTTTTCTTCATTGAGCGTACAACTTCCTAGAAGGAAACATAATGCTGCGGATATCATTATAGTTTTCATTTTGTATTATAAAAAACTAATATTTTAATCAGATGTCAAAAAATTCTTTTCAAGCATTGCGAAAATGCTGCTGTTTGATTTATTTGTCAAAACAATATTCATTGTCTGTTATTGGCAAGGATGCAAAACAATAGCCGTCATGACAATTCATTAGAGTAAAAGCGGAGAAATCGTAATCTGGATTCGTGCTTATTGTTGGGTTGCTATAACTAAATAGCCATGCCGTATCTTGTTCAGAGAATACATTTATGATTTTTTTCTCAACTAAAAAATTATTTAGGTCTAATGAGGAAGTTTCATTTTTCTTTGATATTTGCAAAGAGACCTGGTTGCTCCTTATGTCATGGTCGTATTTTATGTTACATCCTATGCTGATAAACCAAATACTGTTTCCTAAGTTGTTTATGCTGTCAATGTCACTAGGAGAATAGAGTGAATCGTTGTCTTTTTTTACGAATAGCAATTCGTAATTGTTGCTACAGAGAATCTCGTTGTTTTTAGTGACTTTAATTTCGTTGATTCTTGTTGTAGATATAATCCTTATTCCTATAATTTGATCTGTTTTGGTGCATTCTTGAGGTGTGTTGTCATAGGTGCAACTGATAAGGATTAGGACTATACAAAGGCTAAAAAAATATAAAGACATTATTTGCATGATTTAACGCACCCCCAAATTAATAGAATAGGTTTTATCCCCGCTCATAAAGAGCCCCTATAAGACCTGCTTTCTGAATATACCTTATTTTATACGGGTTCGCAAGCGGTTTGACGCTGAAAAAATCAGAAAAAAAGAATGGATTTCTGGGATTTTGTCGATTTCCTTCAAGGAAAATGTCAACGGCATAACGATTCCTCCTGAAGAAGAAAAGCTGAAAAGCGCAAACTGACGATGCGGGGGAAATAGGGATTTTAGGGGGTGACATTCACTCCTCTTCCAGCATCGTCTCCACCAGCATAGTGTCGGGGGTGAACTGCACGGTGATGGTTCCGCGTTTCGCTGTGTTCAGGTAAGGGATGCCCAGGGAATCCAGCCGGTCTGTGACCTGCTTGTGGGGGTGGCGGAACCGGTTTTTCCGACCGCTAGAGACCAGGGCAAGCCTTGGGCCTACCGCCGTCAGAAAGTTCCTGCTGCTGGAGGTCTTGCTCCCGTGATGGCCCAGTTTCAGCACGTCGCTTTTCAAGAAGGTGTGAGACCGGAGTATTTTCTTTTCGCCAGCTACCGTCAAGTCGCCGGTCAAGATGGCAGAATGCCCCAGGCCCTTCACCCGGAGGGTAATGCTTTCTTCGTTGGTCTCGGCGCACTTGTCGCTAGAAACAGGGTGCAGGGCCCGAATCTCGAAAAAGTTCTCCGACCAGGTGAACCCCCTGCCGATATCCCGCAGAGGAATGCCCCGCTCCAGCGCAACGGCCATGGTCTTTATCCAGGCGGGTTTCGGCTCCAGCCTTGCGCACTCGCTGACCCAGATTTCCTTGACGGGAAAACTTTTTACAATCCCGAGAACCCCGCCGAAGTGGTCGGCGTCGGCGTGTGTCACCACAAGGGCGTCCAGCTTTAGGATTCCGGAATGTCGCAAAAAAGGAACTATGATATCCTTGCCCGAGTCCCTACGGTCATTGGGCCCGCTATCCACCAAGATGTTCCGCCCCGAAGGGGTGGTAATCAGTATGGCGTCCCCCTGCCCGATGTCGATGGCGGTAAGGTTCCAGGTGGGCCAAATCGTGTCGCGGTAGTTGCATATAAAATAATATCCCGAAAAGAAAAGGAGACCCAGGGAGAAAAGGATGGCGCCAAGCCTGTTTTTGCGGATGCTGGTAAGCAGGGCGAATGCAAAACCCATCAGCAACAGTACGAAAGGCGGGTAGGGCCCTACGGTCACCGATGCCGCCGAGGATTCGGAAAGCAGGTGGGTCAAGAGGCTTGCAGTCCGGAGCAGGACCGATGCCGCACTGCAAAAGATGCCCGTCACAAAGTCGATGGGCGAAAGCAGCGCAAAGAGCCCCGCCTCCATTCCCCAAGAAATCAGGGGGACGATGACGATGTTCCCTAGCCAGGCCAGGGGAGCGAGGGTCTTGAAATGGTAAATCAGGAGGGGTGCCGTTGCCAAGGTGGCACACAGCGTCACGTAGGTGGGTTCGACGACAAAACTCTGGAACTTGGCCCAAAGCTTGTTTTTCGAGAGGCTTTCGGGTAATGCCTTCAGGGGATTGTGGCTGGACCCGAGAATGATTCCGGCGGTGGCTGCCGCCGACAGCTGGAATCCGGGATTCCAGAGCACCTGGGGGTTTGGAAGCAAGATGAGGATCAGGGCCACCCCCAAGCTGTTCAGCGCACCCGCCGGCCGTTGCAGGAGCATGCCCACCTGCGGCACGGCAAACATGATGACGGCACGGGTCACCGCAGGGGAGCCGCCGGTGACGGGCACGTAGATGGCAAGGAGCAAGATGCCCACCACCCGCACAATCCTGTGGGGGAGTCCTGTCGCCTTCAGGAACGTCATCAGGAGCCCCGCCAGCAGCACCACATGAAAACCGCTAATCGCTAGAACATGTACCAGTCCCGACCGCTGGAAATCGCTCCGCAGGGCCTCGGGAATACCGCTCCGGTCTCCGGCCAGGAGTCCCATCAAAAGTCCCGTTTCTGCCGGGTCCAGAAACCGCGACAGCTTTTGGCGGATCCAGTTCCTGAAATGGTGAAAACTCCGCTCGAAGGTCCAGCCGCCCCTCCAGCTTTTCCAGTGCCGCATTTTTCCGTAGGCGGCAAGATTCTGGCTGTCCAGCCACTTTCGGGTATCGAAGGCTCCCGGGACGGTCGGCGGTTCCACCGGATACCAAGACGCCTCGTAACAGAGGGAATCTCCGGGTTCCGGCAAAAGGGGGAGGGCGCGCTTTTCGGTAAGGCGGACGCGGTAGGTTCCGGCGACTTCTTTGACCGAACGATTCGGCACAGTTGCGACCTGCGTGTCGGCTTCTGCGCCCCCTGCGTCAACCGCTGCGACCTGCGAAAAACGGACTTTCTCCACAAACGCCACTCCATTGCTCCGGGGCAGCACCGCCTCTACCGTGCCGCAACCCTCCTTCGGCGGCACAGTTATGACCTGCGAATTAGCCGCTGTTGCGACCCGCGAACCTGGCACTGTTATGACCTGATTTGCGGTCGTCCCCCCACTCGAAAATACCCGTGCCGAAATCAGAAAGCTCCCGATTCCTGCGAGTAGTGCCGCCAGCACCACCCGCTGGGTGAATTTCCCAGAAACATGGGCTAGGCTCCACAACAAGGCCAGGAGAACGGCTCCGTAAAGGGGCTTTTCAAAGGCGGTTATGACTGCCATTATCGTGAAGGCTACTACCAGGGCAGGCTTCCCTGCCAAGGGAAATGTCAATTCCCGAAAAGAAGAAAAAAGCTTCATTTTGCACAATCCTTTGTGGCTTGTTTTTGTACCTTTAGGGTATGGTCAGGTCAAATTTTTTTGCCCCTCTATGTATAAGACGCTTTTTTGGTGCAAAAAAAGCCTACCCCCTGTTCATTTTTTTCACTTTTGGGGTTTTGACCGCCTTTTTTTCGGCCTGTAGCGAAGATTCTGACCCGGAAAGAGTTGTTTACCCGCTGGGAAAGGAACTTTATTACGCCATGTTCCCCAACGACCCCGCCTTGGGGGATTCTGTGGATGCGCATCTTTCCACGGGAGTCATGATGATAGTGCATCCGGGCGGGCTCTATTCTCTTTCTTTCGAGGTGGATTCTGCCTATGAAGCTCCCAAGATGCAACTGTTCCGTTTTTACGAGCATCGCGATGGCGACGGGTATGGAATGTCCAAGATGGAAACCCTAATACCCGAAGTTTCCGGTGGACGTTATGTCTTTAACTTTGTCTGCGAAGAAAACGAGAAATCCATTTGGGGCCTCACCCTGGTGCAGGATGACGATTATTACAGGGGTAAAACTCCCGACGTCAAGTTCGAAGGCTCGGGCAAGTATTCCAATCACCTTTCCCTGAACCTGATTCCTGTGGGGCTTATCGACCCTATCGAAGGAGTGAACGGAATGGACAGCCTCGCAAAAATGTTGCTGCAGGCATTCCGCAAAGCTTATACCTCCTTTGTCATCGATACGGTTTATGTCAACTACGCCTCGAAACATCCGATTCTCGGGAGTAAATACCCGTCAGATGTGCATTGGCACGCGGGGGCGACCTCTGAGGATATGACCCTTGCGGAACTGGGCGGCTGGCCCGTGAAGGGTGTGAACGAAGCTTTGGACATTGTCCTGGTCCACCGCATCAACGAGCTCAATGTCTTGGGTTATGCGGCCCTTTTTGCCTCTAACCTTAGGGGAGGCGAGGGCAGTACGGTCATTGTGGAGAGTCATGCCCTCACGTCAACGGGGGAGCGCTCCCTCACCGCCGAAGAAATCGTGAAGGTGGCCGTGCACGAGACCGGGCATTTCTTTGGGCTTCGGCATACCACTTCCACCTGGGCAGATATAGAAGGCTATCAGGACATATCCGTTCTGGAAGACGGCTTCGAGGATACCCCCTCATGTCCGGAGCTCCTGAAAAGCGGCTTGTACAAAAAAGGCGGAACCTACGGAGTGCGGGACTATTCCTTGCCGGGTCGCGCCTACAAGATGATAGACCGGACCGCCTACGGCATCGCCTTCAACGAAGACGATTGTCCCGATGCTTCCTTTGTCATGTTCCCGGTGAGTACGGAACAGTCCATGAGGGAGTTTTCAAAACAGCAGCTGAAGGTCCTGAAACAGAACCTTCAGTTGATACCACATTAGTTTATCTGTTTCGGGCCATTTCCATGGCCGCTGCCCGATAGTCTTCTTCGGAAATCCGGTCGGGTCCCCAGACCACCACCTTGTTCCTGCCGGATTCCTTGCCCTCGTACAGGGCCTTGTCCGCCATCTGGATGCTGCGGTCGGCGCCAAGGCGACCGTCGTACTTGGAAACGCCCAGGGTGATGGTGACGTTGATGAGAAAATCGGCGTGCTTGATGGACTGTTCTTCTACCTGCTTGCGGAACCGTTCGGCTACAACGGCAGCCCCGTCCAAATCGGTTTCGGGGAGTAGCACCAAAAATTCTTCGCCGCCATAGCGGCCCACGATGTCGTAGTTCCGCAACATTCCGCGGATGGTCTGCGCAACGGATTTCAGCACTTCGTCACCACAGGCGTGTCCGTAGGTGTCGTTGATTCTCTTGAAATGGTCGATGTCAATGAACACAAAGCAGAAGGGCTTGTGGGACCTGGAAATGCGGCTGACTTCGTTTTCGATGCACTCGTGAATGTTCCGGCGGTTGGGTAGGCCGGTCAGTTCGTCGGTCCTGGACATGATGCGAAGTTTCTTGTTGGCCTCTTCCAGTTCCTGGGTTCTTTCGGCAACTTCTTGTTCCAGGAGTTCTCTGTGGGACTGCAATTCCTTGAACTGCCGTCTGATAGTCTCGTGCATCAGGTTGAACGCCTTGGAAAGCTGGCCCACTTCGTCGTTACGCCGGCCGAACCTGATTTCGGGGGCGTCTATGTTGTCGTTGGTAATCTTTTTCATGTGGACGATCAGCTTGTTCAAGGGTTTGCCCAAGATGAGGAACATCCAGAAGGAAATGAGGCAGGTGACAACGATGGTTCCTACAAGGAAAAGCATACTGGACTGCTTGATGGCCGCCGCCATGTCTTCGATCTCATTGCGGGGTTGCAGGGAAAGCAGGCCGAACTGGAAAGCGTGGCTGTATTCGTAATTGACAAGGTATTCGTTGCCGTTCTTGAGCTTGACGAATGTGGGGCCCGGAGTTTCAAATCTCTGGGGCTGGAAATTTTCGAAGCCGAGTTCCGTAATGTTCATCCGCTTGCGGCCGGTTTCCTTGAAACTGGGCAGGTACAGAATCTCGCCTTTTTCGGAGATGGCTATAACAAACCCGTTCTTGCCCACCTTGCAGTCGGCAAAGTATTTTTCAAGACGCTCGAAAGAGAAATTTGCAAGCAGGATACCCTTTTCTTTCCCGTCCCCGATAACTTCAGACGCAAAAATGCGGGTGGGCATGGAGTGGTCGTCTTCGATGCTCCAGGGGCTAAAGTAGGAATTGTGCTTGGGGATTCTGGAAATGTCGAAATGGAGCTGGACTTTTTCGTCGGCGAAATCGTTTTGCCTTTCGCAAATCAGGTTGTTTTCGTCGTCGTAGAGGTTGATGGTCTCGTCGTCATTGAACAGGGAGGCGATGTTGTCGCTGTTGATGTAGGCGCCCGCGATGGAGGAGTCCAAACTCTGGATTTCGGTGGTGTGGGTAAGGAAGATGATACGGTTGGCAAAAAGACGGATGTCGGTGTTTGCCGCAATGACCATTTGTCGCAGCTGGGTGCGGTTGTTGTCGCTGCTCCAGCCGATCAGGGACTTTACCTGCCCCCGAACAAAGAAGAAAATACTGATAGAGGCGATCAACACCGTAGCAAGAATCAGGAGCAGCAAACTCTTGAAAATGGTGCTTTGGGAAAACTTGACAGCTCTGGCTTCTTTCATGGTTGAGCTACGAATTTAACAAAATGAAGGGCCTGATGTTTGAGAAAAGTCCCTTTTTTACGCCCTAGCATGTCTAACGCATAAAGCGCGTTAAATAAAAATGTGAGCCTTATCAAGTCCTAACGTTCTTTTTTGGGAAAATAGCCAAAAGGGGCCCCGTTTAGTTATATTTTTCTTGTCGTAATTACGATAAACTCAATCCTTAAGGAGTAATAAAAAAATGAAAAAAGGTATCGCTACCCTTCTCGCTGCCGGCATGATCGTTCTCTCCGGCTGCTACGGCTCTAACGCCTGCTTCAACAAGCTCCATGACTGGAACGGCACCCTGGGTGACAAGTGGATCAACTCTATCGTCCACTTCCTCATGATGTGGATTCCGGTGTACGGCATCTGCTTGTTCCTGGTGGACGGCCTGGTTCTCAACACCATCGAATTCTGGACCGGCTCCAACCCGCTGGCTTCTGGCGATTCCTACCATGAAACCGACGCTCAGGGCAACTCCATCGCCGCCGTGAAGAACGCCGATGGCACCATGTCAGTCGAAGTGACCGCCGCCAACGGCGAAAAGGCCAACCTCACCCTCCAGCGCGACGAAAACGTTGTCCGCGCTCTGGACGCTGAAGGCAACCTGGTTGCTCAGTACGAAATCGAAAAGTAATTCTACTACTTGAGATTACAACGAAGGGCTTCGGTATTTACCGAGGCCCTTTGCTTTTCCTTCACGTCATCCTCGACGCCCTTCGACTTCGCTCAGGGTAAACTCCGGCGAGGATCCATGTGCTTTACTGTAACTTCTTGATACTCGCGCGCCGCAGCCTGTCGTTTAGAGCCATCCCCAGTCCGGTGTCCGGAATAGGGTCCACCAGAATCAGGTCGTATTCAGGCCTGTCCAGTTCGTGCATCAGGGCGTATAGCTTGGCGGTAGCTTCCACCAGGTCACCTGTTTTGGACAAATTAACTGTTTCTGGAATCGGACCTTCTGTCGTCCCGAATGCAATTCTCACGGTTCGGGTCGGCAACTTGTAGTCTTTTTTTATTGGCCCATAATATAGCGGAACCTGTGGCCTGTAGTGGGTATCCAACTGTCCGGGCGCCGCCATGGGTTTGCCGGGTTTGGAGCTGGAAATGCCTAACGCCACCTTCCCGAGAACCCGCTCCACCATTTCGGCGGTGACGGCGCCCGGCCGAAGGATGGTGGGCGTCTCGTTCAACAGGGAAATGATGGCGCTCTCTACGCCCACCTGGCACGGCCCGCCATCGACAATGCCTGCGATGCGTCCGCTCAGCTGTTCGGCCACATGCATAGCCGTCGTCGGGCTTACATGCTTGAAAAGGTTCGCGCTAGGTGCGGCCAAGGGAAGGTTTGACTTCCGGATAATTTCTTGTGCTACCGGGTGCGACGGGAACCGCACCGCTACCGACGGAAGCCCGCTTGTGGCCAGGTCCGGGATGCAGTCCTTCTTAGGAAGCACCAGCGTCATGGGCCCGGGCCAGTAGGCCTCGGCCAGCCGGTAGGCGGCATCGGGAATGTCCCTAGCCACGTCGGCCAGTTGCTTGATGTCGCAGATATGGACAATCAGGGGGTCGAAGGTGGGGCGCTCCTTGGCGGCAAAAATTTTCGCCAGGGCGTCGGGATTGTACGCGTTTCCTGCAAGGCCATAAACCGTTTCGGTAGGGATGGCCACCACCTGGCCGTCCTGCAATAGCCGGACCGCCTCGTCAACACTTGTCCAGGGAGGGAATTGCATTTTCAGTTGTCAGTCGTCAGTTTTCAGTTGTGAGCATTGCGAATTTCAAGACGTTCCTATCCAAAATCTCACAACTCATAACTCACAACTCAAAACCCTCACACCTATTTAGCTCTCCGAAGGTTTTTCCGCTTCGTCCTTGCGGCCGAAGGCGAACACCTGGTCGCAGGCAGAATTGAACCGCTTCCACACCTTGTCGGATTCGCTACGGGGCACGGCGCCTACCTCTTTCCACAGGCGGCGGAGGTGCTTCACCTTGTTCATGGCGCCGCCGACGGTCTGCTCGTTCAGGTCGGAGAGCAGGTCTTCGGCCTGTTCGCACAGCAGGATCTTCTTTTGCAGGTTATTCTGACGGGCCTGTTCCTGGATATCCAGCTGGTCACGGCGACGGCTGAAGAAGTCGTCGCAGATTTCGCGGAAGTCCTTCTGCAGGTTCACTTCGTCGAGACCGCAGGAACCCAGTTCCCGCCATTCCTTCTGGAGGTCGCGGACGGCATCGGCCAGCTGGTTGCTGCCGGCGCTTTCGGCAAACTGCTTTACCTTCTCAATCATCTCCTGCTTTTTCGCCTTGATGTCGGCGAGCTGCTTCTTGACGTCTTCGTTCACCTGGGCGTACTTGTCCATGAACTGGTTCACGAAGCTTGCAAAGCGGCTGTTGATGGTCTCGATGGCTTCTTTGGGAACCATGCCGATTTCTTTCCATTCGGATTCAAGAGACTTGACGGTATCCACCAGTTCCTGGCTGATGTTCGACAGGTCCAGGGCCTCCAGCTTTGCGCAGAGGTCTTCTTTCTTTTTCAGGTTCTCCTGCTTGGCGGCGTCCATCTCTTCGAAATGGCCACGCTTCTTCTCGAAGAATCCGTCGCAGGCGCTGCGGAAGCGGGCCCAGATTTCTTCGGACTTGCTCTTGGGCACAGGACCGATGGTCTTCCAGGATTCCTGCAGCTGCTTGAGCTTGCCGGAGGTGGCGTTCCAGTCGGTAGATTCCGTCAGGGCTTCGGCCTCTTCGCAGAGCTTGAGCTTGCGCTCGTAGTTCTCTTCGCGGGTCTTGTCCTCTTGTTTCAGGATTTCCTTGTGCTTGGCGTAGAACTCGCCGGTCACCTTCTTGAAGCGCTCCATCAGGGCGGCAAGGCTTTCTTTCGGAACCATGCCGATGTTCTTCCAGGATTCCTGGATTTCCTGCATGGCCTTGAACTTGTCCTTCCAGAAAATTTCGGCGTTGTTCAAAAGCTCTTCGGCCTTCTGGCAGAGGGCTTCCTTGTCGGCAAGGTTCTTGACCCTTTGAGCCATGCGCTCTTCGATAAAGGGAGCGCAGTTTTCCTTGACTTTTTCGAACAGTCCCTGGAAACGGTCCTTGAATTCCGCAAACTTGGTGGGCGAAATGGGCCCGATGTTTTTCCACTTGGTGGCGAGGTTCTTGAGCTTGTCCAGTACTTCCTGGCTGCCTTCTTCCTTAGAAAGTAGTTCCAGTTCGTCGAGGATGGAGGCCCTGTCGTTCTCGTTGTGCCAGGACTGCCATTGACGCATTTCCTGGAAACGTTCCGTGGCGGACTTGTATTCCAGCCACAGCTCGTGGTACTTGAACTTTTGGTCGCCTACGATGTCCTTCCACTCCTGGAAGGCGGCCCTGAGCTTGAGGCTCAGTTCCTTGAAGTCTTCGTTTTCGTTGAAGCCCTTGACCCGCTCGATGATGGCCTTGAGCTTTTCGGAATTCTTTTCGAAGCGTTCCTGGGCAGAGGCGTTGAAGGCCGCAATCTTTTCGCCCAGCTTGCTACGGAGAGAGTTGTATTCTTGCAGTTCGGGGTCGCTGCCTTCCAGCAGGGGAAGCTTTTCCCATTCCCGGACAATGCCGTGCAGGTGCTTTGATGTGGTTTCGGAGCATTCCGTGTCGGCGAGGGCCTGCAGTTGGTCCAGAAGTTCCCTGCGGTTGGATTCCTTCTCTTCGGTGGCTTCTCCTTCTTCGGCAGGAGCTTCCTTCTTTTTCAGGTCCTGAACCTTGAAAAACAGCTGGTTGAACTTGCGGATGGCGTCGGGAGTCATCTTGGACTTGTTCTCGTTCCATTCGGCGATAATCTGGTCTGCCCGTTCCATGTTTTCCTGGAGCTTGTTTTCGTTTACCAGGGCTTCCAGTTCGGCACAAGTTTCCATCAGGTGGTTGACCAGGGCCTGCTTTTCGGCTTCGGCCTTTTCGGCGGCAATGCGGGCGGCATCGGCCTCGTCGCAGAACTTGACGAAGCTGGCGTAGATTCCGTCCAGAGTGGCTTGGGCAGGGCCCATCCCCAGGGCCTTGGCTTCTTCCATCAGTTCTTCAAACTGGCCCTTTACAGAAATGGGGTCTTTCTGGGCGGCCAGGTGGTGGGCTTGCTGGATAAGGGCTTCCCGCTTGCTCATCAGGAGCATCTGGGCGCGCTTTCCGCCGTCGGCGGCGTCTTGCATGGCCTTGATCTTGTCGGCGGCCACCTTGCGCACGGAGGTGTGCTTGGAAGACTTGGCCACTTCTTGCAGCAGGCTTTCCGAAGAAAGCTTGTTCACCGCTTCCATGGCTACCTTCTCGACGGCATCCTTGGTGGCGGCAATAGCGAGCAGGTTTGCCTTGCTTACCAGCTTCACCAACTCCAGGCGGAGTTCGGAGGAGGGCAAATTTTTGATCAGGTCTTCGGCGTAGCGGGTGTCTTTCAGTTCGTTGATAAAGCGCAGGGCCTCGGGGGAGGCTGCGCGGGAATCCTTGAGCTTGCGGACAATCTCATCGAAATAGCGGGACTCGGCCAGGCGACGGACGTGGGCGTCCTTGTCGTTTTTCGAAATCTGTGCGAGGGCGGAAATCACCGTCAGTTTCTTGACGGCTGCCGTGCGGACTTTGGGGTCTTCGTCGTACAGGGCGATTCGTTCAAAGGTGTCCTGATTGGAAGGTCCCATTTCCTCGACGGCCTCGATACGCTTGTCGGGGTTGGAATTCTGCCATTTCGGTTTAAATGCATCCAGTAAGCTCATAGTATCTCCAAAGGGTAAAGGGGCTTTTTAGGGCCCGTTCCTGTAATTTACATAAAAACTTTTAATAATGTATATGTTTTTTTAAGAAAATGGGGATTTAGGGGCTGGGATCTAGGGGCTAGGATCTAGAGGCTAGGATTTAGGGGTTAGGATTTAGGGGTTTGAGGTCGCTTCGCTTTGAGTAGTGAGGTCGGTCGCCAAAGGCTCCCTTTGAGGTTCGTGCCACACACCTCACAACTCACAACTCACGACTCACACCTCATACCTCATACCTCACACCTCACACCTCACACCTCACACCTCACACCTCACACCTCACACCTCATACCTCACAACTCATAACTGACAACTGTATACGGTGCGGGGCTGGGAATTCCCCTTTTTTTGCTCAAAAACGCCAATTTTTTTTGAAAAACGGAAAAAACGGCCCAGGGGTGTTTTGCAGGCCCTCATTTTTCTATCTTTTGCGCCGTGAATTTTGCAAAGACCACTATACACTTTCAGAATTCCTCACGGTCCGTGACCCTCCACGTGCCGTCTTTGGTGTTCCGCGGGCTTCCGTTCCTGAAGTTCCTGCTGGTGGTGGGCTTTTTGCTTTTCTTGGCCCAGTTCGCGGCGACGACCGTCTATCGTGGTCTGCTGAACCACGTTCTAGAAGATCGTGCCGAACTGGACCGCGACCTCTCCCAGATTCAGGGGACGGTAGATTACCTGAACCGCACGTCGGCGGATTTTCTCGGTGACGAACAGCGGCTTCATTCCAAGTATGGCCTGCCCCTGCCCGACGAAGAGGAGCGCAGCCTGGGTACAGGCGGCTCCGTAGAGCCCAAGTCCAAGTTGCTTATGGAAACGTCCCCCGTGTTCGAAAAGATGGCGAACCTGAGGGACGAGGCGAACCGCCTGCAGGGCAAGCTGGACAACAACAGCGGCGCATTCTACAACCTGACCGATTTTATCAAGCAGAAACAGTCCGCCTGGCGTTTTGTGCCTTCCATTTCGCCCACCCAGGGCCGTTACGCTTCTTCCTTTGGCCCGCGTATCCACCCGGTTACGGGTGAGGTGGGCAAGATGCATTATGGCGTGGATATCGCCAATGACCGCTGGACTCCCATCTATGCTTCTGCCGACGGTGTGGTGGACGTGGCCCAGATGAGCTCTACTTTTGGAAACTTCGTGACCATCAATCATGGCAACGGGATTGTGACCCGCTACGGCCACATGCAGATGTCCCTGGTCAATCCTGGGCAGTTTGTCCGCCGTTACCAGATTATCGGTTATATGGGAAACACTGGCCGTTCCGTTGGCCCCCACCTTCATTACGAAGTCTGGGTGAACAACAACCCGGTGAATCCTCTTGCCTATATGCTCCCAGGCGACTACGCCGTGGATTGAGCCCCCTGACCTGTTCCGCAAGGTGGCACCCTTCGGGGTAGCAGTAAGGGAAAACCCCTAGGGGTTTATCTTGAAATACATCTTGTTTTTTTCCTCCCTGGCGGTGGCTTGCCCCCAGTTTGTGGAAATATTTCCTGACCCGACAGAGGTGCCGGACCAGCAGGGGGAGTTCGTGGAAATCCGCATGGATTCCTCTTTCTTCGCGGAGTCCCTTTTTGTTTCCCTGGACGGAAAGGCGGCGCTTGGTTTTCCTTATCCGGAGGGTAGCCGTTTTGTCCTTTCTCACGGGAACTCCTTGTGTCCGAACAAGGAGGGAATTGCCTGTGGAGACCTGGGCAGTTACAGCCTGCCCAATTCCCGGGAGTCCGTCTGGAAATTGCAGGCGAAAACCTGTGCGGACTCAATCCATCTCGACAAGCCGAAGGCCGGCAAGTCGTTCCAACGCAAGGGCTACGGAGACCAGTGGGTTCTGGACGAACCTACGCCCGGGTTCGGAAATCCCCTTTACGAACTGGACTTGGACGACTGCGGGATATCCCGTGTGGAGTACGAATTCAGGGAAGACCATTGGTGGGTGTCCGGCAGGGTTTCGGGCTGCAAAAACACTTGGCTGCATTATGAATATCTGGACTTGTATCGTCCGAGTTCGGGCAAGATCGATTCGCTGCATGTAAATGAATTCTTCTCTTTCGCCATTCCGGTCAAGAGTCCAGTTCTATTGCACTTGCATGTGCCCGACGACGAAATTTCTGTAAACAACAGCGTGGATACGCTGGTGGTTCAGGTGGGTAATTCCCCCTTGATGGTCACCGAAGTGCACCATTGCCCAGAAGAACCCATGCCCGAATGGATTGAAGTCTATAACGCCTCCCAGGTGGCACTTCCCCTGTCCAAAATCAGGCACTGCAGCCGCGGGAACTTCTGGGGTTCCGGCGCAGATTCCATCGGGCCTTACGAAAGCATTCTCGTGTCCAGGGATACGGCAGCCCTGCGGGAACAGAT
The DNA here is from genome assembly GCA_900313675.1 of uncultured Fibrobacter sp. GTDB lineage: Bacteria > Fibrobacterota > Fibrobacteria > Fibrobacterales > Fibrobacteraceae > Fibrobacter. The sequence goes on along the minus strand of OMSO01000005.1, from coordinate 44,558 downwards.
AGTGTATAAGGACGTGAAAATGGTGCAGGCCTCCATCGGCTATCTGAACAATACGGCGGGCTCCTTTTCGCTATGCTATGGCGATGCCGTTTTGGACAGTGTCGGTTGGGACAAGTTCACGGTGAGCTGTCCGTCGGGCTTTAACCCTAAGACAGGAGTGGCTGAAAATACGCCAGGATTTCAGGGTAGGCATTCTGAAAAGTATGGCGAGGAACCAGTTGTGTACAAACTATCGTCAAGGGTCTTGCGAAAGCGGGGAGACCCTTTGCGGGTAAAGGTGGAGAGCGACCGGGAGGTAATGTTGAACCTGCTGGACAGCGCGGGTCAGGTGGTCTGGAAACAGAAAGCGCCTGCCATGTCCAACGCTTGGTGGAATGTGCCGGTGCAGGAATATGCGGGGGTGGGTGCGGCCTATGTCAGGATTTCGGCGGGCTCTTTTGAAAAGGTGGTGGGAATTGTCGTTCGTCCGTAGTTTTCTGCCGGTGTTTCTGCTGGCGAGTTTCGTTTTTGGCCTGGATTCGCCGGTGCCCTTTGTGAAAAAGAGTGTTACGGGTTCATCGGGACTTCCCGGATGGTATTCCAGTCCGGCAAGGGTGGGGGAGCCTGCCTTCGGGTTTTCGTATTGGAACGTGCCGGAGGTATATGACCGGTGGGCTATGAGTGTTGCCGGGGAATGGGGAAGCAGGCTTTACCGGGTGGCGTTCTTCTACTCTTATAGCGAGATGGACAGCCTTTTCAGGGAACACTATGGGGAACTGGACGGGGCTTACGGATTAGGGCCTGCGGTATTTGGAGCTGGTTATGGGACATTGTTGGATTTGGTTTCTCGGGAAGTTGGCTGGGTTCGACACCGCATAAAGGCAGGTGCGGGCCTTCGATGGGGCAACGTGTACGGAAGCCTCTGGACCATGGGCTTTACCGACGAAACCTGGACGGGAATGGGAAGTCTTTTGTGGAAGCCGACCGAAGTGTTTTCCCTGTCGGTGGAATCGGACGGCAAATCCTTGGGAGTGGGTCATGATTTCTATTTCAGGTTTGGCTCGCTTTCTAGTTTTTACTCATTCCCGCAGTTTAGCGTGGGGGTAGAACTGGTCTTGAACCTGAAATTTCTGGAATGGGGCGGAACTCACGGCTTTGGCAACGGAAATCTGGGGTGGAACGGGTTGTGGCTCCGAAAAAAATTGTATTTTCAAAAGTATGACGGAGATTCCCAAAATCGGAAGTATTGACTGGGCTATGGCTTCGGTGGCCATCGGAGTCCTGCTTGTGGTGGTTTGCCTGGTGTGCTTTATGCTGCTCAGGGATAGCCGAAAAAAACAAAAGTTCTACAAGCGCTTTGGCAATAACGTGAACGAGGGAATCGTGGTGCTGTCCCAGAATCTGGATTACCTGTACAGCATGCCTCTTTTTGCCGAAGAACCTCTGCTAGAAAAATTAGTTCAGGGACAGAGCTTACAAGAGCTCCTTGACCCCAAGGATTGGGGCAGGATGCGTTTGTTTTTTGAGGAAACAGAAAAGCATAGGGATATCCCTTTTCTCTTTTCGGTAAAATTGGAAGACAGAGATATTCTGTGGTATGAACTGCGCTGCTTTATTTATCGGGCGTCCCTGTCGGAATATCATTATGTGTGTTTTCTGAAAAATATAACCAGGGAACAGGAAACCCGCAGGGAGCGCCAGAATTTACAGGATACCCTGGACTTGATGTTGAAAACGACAGGGGATTTCTTGTGGAGCCTGGATGTGGAAAAACGGTTGGTGACATTCTTGACACCCATCGTGGATGAGGATTTCCTGATACTTCCCCGATCTGCCGGAGGTGTGGAACTTACAAAGATTATGCCCGAAGAGGATGCTGCCCTTTTAGATAAGCTGACGAACCGCTACATTCTGGAATACAAGGCGGACAACAGCATTATCGAAAAGAATAAGTTGTATCCTCCGGTGAAGATTCGCCTTTTCAACAAGAAAGGAAATGTTTTTTGGTACAACCTTCGCGGCTTGATCGCTTTTGACGAAGAGGGTAACCTGGTATTCCGGGGGGTGGCGAACCGCCTGGACCTGATGATGGATAATTTTGTTTTTGATCCGGACCATAATGAAAATGCTCTTTTCTCGGCGGCTTTGTCCTTGCCTGATTTGCGGGTTTTCTGGGTAGATAGGGAATTCAAAATTCTAGGGGCGAACCAATGCTTTGCTAATGCCTTCCATGTGGATGACTTGGCGTCGATACAGGGGAAACCCTTGAGCAGCGTGGCGTTTTCAAAGCCTCTATTGTATTTTAATAAGGTCTTGACTGAAGTTTTTGAAACGGGTCGTCGCGTGTCCTGGAAATCCGAGGGCGACGAGCTGGATTGTCCCATGTTCTTTAACGTGGTCCCCTTAAAAGAAAAGAGCGGCGTTGCCTTGCAGGCTCTGTGCGCTTATATTAGACTAGATTTTCAAAACAAAGAGGTATAATATGAAAAAGATGGTTGGACTTGCATTCTGTACGGCGTTTCTTGTGGCCGGTTGTAACGAAACTCCCAAGCAAGAGGCTGCAACCGTAGAAAAGAAGGCTCCGGCGGCTGTGGCGGCTGTAGCCCCTGCGACGCCGGCACAGTCGGTAGAAGCAGCTCCCGCTGCTGAAGCTCCCAAGGCCACCATTACGGATATTGACTGGAACAAGGCCTTGGAAATGAGCAAGGCGGGTGCCGTGCTCATTGACGTGCGCACTCCTGCCGAAGTGGCCGAGGGCATGGCGCCTGGCGCTATCAATATTCCGCTCCAGGAAATTCAGCAGCGCCTTTCTGAATTTCCCAAGGACAAGGACCTGCTGATTTACTGCCGTAGCGGCAAGCGCAGCATGGCCGCTTCCAATTTCCTCATCGAAAACGGATACGACAAGGTGTTCAACGTGGTGGGCGGATTTTTGGCCTTCCCGAAACAGTAACGAGTGATGAGTTGTGAGTGGTGAGTGATGTGGGATGAGTAATTTCACACCTCGCTCCTCAAACCTCAAAGGCGCAAAGCGCCGACCTCAGAGCGAAGCGACCTCAAATCCCTAGCCCCTAATTCCTCCCAATGAATTTCCTGCAACTTGCACTTGAACTTTCCTTCGGGTCTATCGGCGTGAGCCGCCCGAATCCGGCGGTGGGTGCCGTTGTAGTGAAAGACGGTCTGGTTGTGGGGCGGGGGGCGACACAGAGCCCTGGGAACGCCCACGCCGAAGTCATGGCTCTGCGTGACGCGGGCGAACTTGCCCGCGGGGCGGCCTTGTTCGTGACGCTGGAGCCCTGCTGCCATTACGGCCGCACGCCCCCCTGCACCAAGGCTATCGTCGAAGCGGGAATTTCCGAAGTGTATTTCGCCCATGCAGATCCGAACCCGGCTGTCCGCGGCAAAAGCCGTGGCATTCTGGAAGCTGCCGGCGTCAAGGTTTACGAGGGCAAGGACGCCTGCCTGCGGGCCCGCGCCGAAAGCGGCTGGAACGACAGTTGCTCTGCCGAAGGCTGCACCCTTCTTTCCCCCGACGAATCGGAAAACGAGGGCGCGGTAGTCTTTGCCGAAATAGAACGTTTCTTTGAAGCGTACGATTACTTTGTACAAAACAAGAAAACCTTTGTAGAAGTCAAGATGGCCGTTTCGGAAAGTGGTTTCATGGGAATGCAGGACAGTAACGGTCGCCCCGCCCCCGTGAACATCACAAAGCAGGGAGCAGCCTGCTGGAACCATGAACTGCGGGCCATGAGTGACGCTATCCTAGTGGGGGCGGGAACGCTCCTTGCCGACAATCCTTCTTTGAACGTGCGTTTTGCCCACGGTAACAGTCCTGTAAAAATCCTCTGGGCCGGGCATCACGAGTTTAGAGAATCGGAAATTTCGGCGTTGAAGTTCTTTTCGCAGGTTGGTGACGCTCCCTCGATTCCGCACTTGGTGTTCACTTGCGTTGAACAGCCCGCCATCAAAGGTGAAACAATCCTTTTAAGTGGCAACACCTTCGAAGAAAACTGGACGCAGATGATTGCGGAACTTTCACGCCGGGGAATGCACCGCTTGATGGTGGAGCCTGGCGCCCATTTAGCCGAAAAGATTTTCGGCAATTCAGGTGATCGAGGCGAAAAAAATACGCCTCTGTGGAACCGCCTGGATTTGTGGAAATCTACCGACCCTTCCGTGGAACGAATTTTATCTCAAGAAAAATGCGAGGGAATCGCATTCCCGGGCGTGCCCGATTCCGCCGTGGCAAAGGAATCCGCCATCATCGGCCCCGATGTGCTGACGGTGTATTATCCGGGATAATTTCAGACAAAGTGGACCTGCAGGACCAGTTTTTTTTCAAAAACATTAGCCAAAACTGTTTTTTCTTACATTTCAAAGTGAGCAAATTACAAACTTACGGAGAAAATAATGGAAAACAGAATTTTGCTGGTATGCGCTACGGCAATATGAGTATGAGCCTGAAGTTCCAAAGACTTCGGGCTTTTTTACGATGGTATGAAAGGGAGATGCCCCGTCAAGCGGGGCATGACAAGGGGGTGCGGCTTCTTGGAGGAAACTCGCAGGGACTAACAGTCACAAGAGTTTCCGCCTGCAGTAACTTACCGTTCCTGCTAAAGCGAATCTCACCAACAAAAAGCATTTATTTCCCGAGCCAACCGCTTATTTTTTGACCGAGATGTGAGTTTCTCGAGTGAGCAGTCGAACAAAGTGAATCTGCGAACGAGAGATATTCACATCGAGGGAAAGATTTGTAAAAAAGCGGGTTTGGATGACGGATGATTGGGGTTTTTAAGGGGCTCAGCCCCTTAGGAGAGGGGGTGATGGATGGTTCGACAGGCTCACCAACCTTGTTTCAGGCAATGCCTGGCGAAACAGAAATCAGGGGGAGACTTCCCCCACACCCCACATTACCCTAACCACCAACCAGTAGCCCCTTTTTTACTATCCTTTATCCCATGAAACCCGTCGTTTCTTTTTTGCTTCAGCTTTCGCCCCAGACGGCCTACGGCAATCTGGAGTCCGTGGCCCGCAACCTGTCGGACGGTCTCGAGATTTTGCTGAACTACAGGAAGGTGAAGTGCTCCATCTTTATGGACGGCCCGACCATGGAAATGCTGAAGAAGACGGCGAAGCCCTTGTCCATAGGTAAAATCAAGGCCGGAGTTGACGAGGGTCTTGTTGAATTTTTGGGCGGTGGTTTTTACGACCCGATGCTGCCCTTGTTCCCGAAGGACTTGCAGATCCGCCAGTTGAAAAAGCACCGGTCCAAGCTGAAATCCTTCTTGGGCCTGGAACCCCAGGGTTATTTCAATTCGTCCCTGGTCTGGGAAATGGGCATGATTTCTGTGCTGGAGGAGTGTGCCTTTGACTACGCTCTGGTGAGCGAGGCCGCCGTCCGGGAGGCCCTGGGCCGCAATTCTCCGGTTTCGGGGTGGTTCACTGTCGAAGACCAGGGCTCCCTGATGCGGGTGGTTCCTGTTTCTGATGAACTGTCCAAGGCTATCGGCGAAGACGACCTTCGCTGGCGGGAAATTGCGGAATCCTACAATCACGAAGAAAAGCCCGTGGTGGTGCTGCTGGACCTGCCCCCGCAGGCCGAAGAAATTGTGGGCTTTTTCGAGCGACTGGTAGATTTTGTAGAGACGAACGAGGTGCAGACCTGGCCCGTGAGCTATATCGTGAACCAGCTCCAGCCGGAAGGTGCTCTCAGCAATCTTGTTTCTGCGGGTCGCAAGCTGGGGCTCCCCTTTGCGGCCAACACTTGCCGGGAGATGCTTGTCCAGCGGCCCGAAATCAATACCCTGCAAAAGGACCTGCTGAACCTGTTCCACAGGGGCAAGGGCAACCTGCAGGGCAAGGACCTGGAAAAGTTCTACGAGGAACTTCTGCCCGCCATGTCGCCGATTTTTTACCGGAACCTGCAAGACGACGAGGGCATGCGCAGCCTGAAGGTGCGTCAGTGGGGCTTCCGCTACCTGCAGAAGGCCGCCCACGACCTGGATTCCCGAATGAATTTTTCGGGCCTGCGAATAGACGTGAGCGATTTTATGCTTCAGGGCATGAAACAGATCTGGGTGGAAAATCCGGAGATTTCTTGCCTGGTGGATTATAACCAGGGGGGTATCCTCAGGTTGCTCAACCACAAGACCCCTGCCGTGAATTTGGTGAATGCCTGGCACGATGACGGTGGACCGGCTTTATTCCTTGCGGAATGCTTGTTGCCCAATGAGGACCTGACCGCAGAGCAGATTGGCGTGCTGTTGGCCGGGCGCGACCGCCTGTTCCTGGAACATTACGACTACCAGGTGAAACGGGAAAGCGGCAGTGCCCAGGTGCAGCTGTGCGGAGAGCAGGGCTACCGTGTCGGCGAGAAACAGGGCGTTTTCTTGGTCAAGAAGGAACTGCTCTTTGACAACGGGTCTCCCCGTATAGGAGTGGCTTACGAGGTGGCCAACACCACCTATCAGGAAAATCCCTGCTATTTCGGGACCTTGATGGAACTTGGACTTTTGGAGTCGGGCGAGGGCCCCTGCATTGTCGTGGATGGATCCAAGGTCAAGTGGGACCGCAGGGAGCCATTCATTTATCCGGATGCAAAGAAGTTCAAGGTTTTTGATTCTAGCCTGGATGCCGCCATAGAACTGGAATTCGAGACGCCAACGCCGGTCTTTATCGGGCCGATTTTCAGTGCGTCTTCGGCGGCGGCCCCCCAGATGTTCCAGGGAATTCGTGTTTATCCTTTCTGGAAATCGTCCCTGGCCGCCTCGGAAAAATTTGAATGCAAGATGAACATGACGCTCTCCAAGAGGTGATGCATGAGGGCGGACCTGATAGACATACAGATAGAAGACTTTGGAAACGATGTGGAAATTTCCCTGTCGGGTTCCTTGAGCAAGGCGCAGCTATCGGCTGTTCGGGAAAAGCTGGACTCCCTGATGTCTGGGCCCGGAGTGTTTTTCTTTTTGAATCTGGAGCGTGCTCACTTTGCCGTAGATGAATACCTGGAAATGTTCCTGGATTTGATGAACAAGACCAGGGAGCGGAATTCGACCATGGTGCTCCTGTTCAGGAACGAAGAACTATTGGAATATTTTTCCAGGTACAAGAATATTTTTGAAATTCATGAAAGCCGCGAGGCTTACAAAAGTTCCGGCCTTTCCAAGCAGCTGAAGCAGGTAGGCGTCTATTACGGCAAAAAGACGGGACTTCGCCTGAGTCCGAGCGTGGCCATTGCGGCCGGCGTGCTGATAATGGGTTGGCTTATTACTTTGTTCTTGATTATTGCCGCCCAGGGGAAAGACATTGCCGACAAGCAGTCCCAAATTATGGCCCTGGAAAGCCAGCGGGACCGCTATGTCCAGGAAATCGACAAATTGGAATCTTCAATTGGCCCCTTGAAAAGGCTGGGCGTGGTGGAAGATACATCCCAGCTGAATTCCTTCGGGGCAATTCGCGACTGGGTTTCTTACCTGAAGCACCTGGAGAATACCCGGCGTGAAGAATAGTCTTGGACTTTCGACGCCTGTGGCGGTGCTTGCCTTTGGACTTACCTTCGTTGTCCTTTTCTCTTTTGTTTTTTACTGGGGACTCCAACGCAGCGAACTGGAAAGCCTTTCCAAAAAAGAGCGTGCCCTGAGGGCCGAAATCGAACAGCTGGACGTAATCGGCAACTGGACTCTGGAATACGTGAGGATAGACCGGGCCGTAGATTTTTTGTCGGAAAAGAAACTTTCGGAAGATGCCCGCCGTCGTCTCACGGAGCAGCTTTGGCAAATATCCCATGCCTATTCCATTGACCCCCTGATGGTGCTTGCGGTGGTGGCCCAGGAAAGCCACGGCAACCCCAACGCCCGGGGCCGCATGCAGTCGGGAGCTTTTTCGGGAGCTTTAGGGCTTATGCAGATAAAGCTTGAAACGGCCCAGAAGATGGCGTGGCGGTTTGGGCTCCGGGTGAATTCCGAAGAGGACCTGTTCAAGCCCGAGGTGAACGTGACGGTGGGAACGGCCTACCTGATTCGCCTTATCGGAAAGTACGGCAACTGGAAAGAAGCCCTGGTGGCCTACAACCTGGGGCATTCCGCCGTAGATAAATTGCTGGAGCGGGGGAGACCCTTGCCCATGCGTTACTATGAGCGTGTCATTTCCAAGTATAAAATGCTTGCAAGCCGTCCAATTTTATAAATTTAACTTGATGAAAAAGTTTTTGCTCTTGACGATGCTTGCAGGCATTGCCGTAGCGGGAGAAGTCCGTTACGACTGTTTGCGCTTTGTCGAGGCAGGGCTTGCAAATGACCCGCAAATTGCAGAAGCCCGATTCGGAACCGAATCGAAAAAGGAAAAAATCCAGAGTCTGAAGGCCGAAGCCATTTTGCCCACCCTGGACGTTTCCATGATGGTGGGCCCCGCCCCCGGTCTTAAGGAATCTGTAGATAACTGGGGCGATACGGTTGACGTGTATGACTTTTCCAAGATGGGCCCTTTCTGGGGAGTGCAGGCCAAGTTCGTGCAGCCCCTGAACTTGGGGCAGTACCGCTCCGGCAAGCGGGCCCTGGAGGCGGATGTGCAGCAGAAGTCCTTTGCCATCGAAAACGCCCTCTTGCGAAAAGAAGTGGAACTGCAGACCTACTATTACAACTACCTGCTGGCTCTTGAAATGAAACGCCTGGCCGCCGATGCCCAGAAGCGTGTGGATGAAGCCTACGAGCAGATGGAAGAAGCCTTGGACGACGACGATCCCAATGTGAGCCAGATGGACTTTCTGAACCTGAAGGCGAAAATGCATACGGTCAAGGAGGGCGTGACCGAGGCGGAGCTGGGCATGAAACGGGTGCAACTGGCTATCCGCTTTTCGCTGAACCTGCAGGATGGCGATGTTTTTGCAACTGAAGATACGGTGCTTGTTCCCCGTAAGGAAAAATTGCCCCCCTTAGAAGAGGTGCGGATGCTCACCTTGCAGAGCAATCCGGAGTTGAAACAGCTTTCGGCGGGGTTAATCGCCAAGAGAACCCAGATGGATTTGGCGGAGGCAAAGCTCGCGCCGGAGTTCTTTGTGCTGGGTGAAGTGGAATACGTAAAAAGCTGGGCCGGAAACCGCAAGGTGATGCAGAAGGATGCCTTTGCCGAAGACGCCGTGAACAAGCTTTCGGGCGTTATCGGTATCGGGCTCAGGTATCGGCTGAATTTCTGGAAGCAGTGGGCGGGCTACCGCGAAGCCCGTGTAGAATACCGTGGCCTGAAAATGAAAGAAGCCTATGCGGCGGACGGCCTGATGGCCAAGGCCGAAGAGCAGTATTACCAGGTGGTCGCCGCCCAGGAAAAGATGGAAGCCCTGAAAGAAAGCCTCAAGGCCTCCGAAGCCATTCTGAAGGGGGCCGCCATGCAGTACGACCTGGACAAGTCCAAGACGGGCGAACTGGTAAGCGCCTACACTCAGAACGTGACCTTGCAGAAAGATTATCTTTTTGCGGTGTGCAAGTACAATGTGGAAGTGGCGGAACTCATCGCCAGGATGGGGCTGAGTTTAAAAGACTATCAAGCCAGATTTTAAAAAGGAGTAAATCCCCATGTTTAAGAAGTTGATGATTTTGGTTGTTGGCCTTTCTCTGGTGGCCTTTGCCGCCGAAGACCCTGTTGCCGCCATCAAGAAAAAGGACGGTGAACTGCAGGCCTTGCTGAAAAAGTCCAACCATACCGCCAAGGAAAAGGAGCGCGTCAAGGACCTGCTGAGCGACAGTTTCGACTTCGAGATGCTTGCCAAGAAGAGCCTTTCGGCCAAGGACTGGGACGCCCAGGACGCAGCTTCCCAAGAAAAGTTTGTGTCAGAATTCAAGCGCATGGTCCGCAACTCCAGCGCAAAGCGCCTGGAACTCTACCGTGCGGACTCTACGATTTACGAGCCTGCCAAGATGAAAAAGGATAACGAGGCTCGCGTGGTGGCCCACCTGTGGAACAAGGGCAAGGAAGCCGTTCTGGAATACAAGATGACCCAGGTAAGCGGCAAGTGGATGGCCTGGGATCTGGTCATTGACGACCTTTCTACCGCCCGTAACTACAAGGATCAGTTCAGCCAGATTCTCAAGACCAAGTCCTTTGCCGAACTGATTGACATTATCAGCAAGAAGGCCGACGAAGCGGAATAATGAGCGTCTTCAGCCTGGTCCTGATTCTTGTCGCCATCATCGCAGCAGTTGTCTTGCTGTTCCCTGTGATGTTCCGGCTGGACTTTCACCTGACGGAATCGGGATTCGTGGCGGACCTGTTCGTGTTCAAGAAAAGGCTCTGGAACTACACGAAAGAATGGAAGGCGAAGGAGGATCCGGAATCAGAACCGGAGCAACCTGCAGAAGAAAAGCCTGTGGAGAAGACTGCGCCGAACCCCGAGCCTGAAGCTTCGACTTCAGAGCCTCAAACCCCTCAAGCGGATTCTCACTTTCGTGAGGATGACGAACCTGAAGCTTCGAGCTCCGCACCTCAAACCCCTCAAGCGGATCCTCACTTTCGTGAGGATGACGAACCTCGTGCCTCGCGCCCCGAGCCTGAAGCCTCAACCCCCGAGCCTGAAGCTTCAACTTCAGAGTCTCAAACCTCATACCCCAAAGCGAAGCGACCTCAATCCCCCCAAAGCCTGACGGAACGGGAATTCTGGACCCTGCTGCTGACTCCGGACATTGACGAACGAGGCTTGCGTTACAGCAAGAAAATCCTGAACGGTTTTTTAAACATATTCCAAGTGCGTTTCAGGGATTGCTACGTAGAAGGGATTCGCATGGACTACAAGTCCATGGGCTATGGAGCCGCCCTGAACGCCATGCTCAAGGGCTATCCGTTTCTAGAAGATTGGGACCTGCGGATGGACTGGACCCGTGATCATGATTTACAGTCGGCAGGCCACATCGAGGCGAGCGTTAATTTGTGCAGAACGATTTGGTTCTTGACGGTCAGTTCCGTATATGGCGGAATTTTCGCCTTTGTATTCTGGCGTCGCCGTGCAGCGGTCCTCAAGACCGGAGAACTCCCTGAACTGGGCTACGTGCGTACGAAAATCCTGAACTGGCTGGTGGAGGAATAATGCCTGCTTTGACTGTGGAACGACTGCTTGCATCCATCGGCTTTGGTAGCCGTAAGGAATCCCGCGCCCTGGTCCGCATGGGCTTGGTGGAACTGAATGGGAATGTGGTGGAAGACCCTTTTCTGGAACTCAAGGAACGGCCCGAATTCATCACGGTAAACGGTGAAGAAATCCCAACGGTGGAAAAGCTCTACGTGATGCTGTACAAGCCCGTAGATGTGGAGTGCAGCCACAACGCTCGCGATTATTCGTCGGTCTATAGCCTGCTGCCGGACCGCTTTACGGCCATGGGAATCCAGACGGTGGGCCGCCTGGACGCCAATTCATCGGGACTGATTTTGCTTTCGAACCAGGGGGACTTTATCCACAAGGTGGAAAGCCCCAAGAAGGGCCTGCTGAAAAAGTACCGCGTGACTCTGGCCCGGCCCTTTACCGAAGGCCAGAAAAGCGACCTGCTGAAGGGTGTGATGCTTAAAGACGAACGCCGCCCGGTGGAAGCCAAGGAAATTTCCGTAGAGAACGGCTCCGTGGTCATTTCTATCGGCGAAGGCCTGTACCATCAGGTGCGCCGCATGTTCGCCGCCGTCGGCAATCACGTGGAGACCCTGGAGCGGGTCGCCATTGGACCGGTGCTGCTGGACAGGTCTCTGGGCACGGGCGGTTGGCGGTTCTTGACAGAAGACGAAATAAAGGCCCTCTCCTGAGAGAAGGCCTGGCTTTATTAATTCTTGATTTGGTGTCGCGGGCACGAGGCCGACTCGGGTCAGCCTTCGGAGTCCTCTGCCGTTTCCGTTGCGACTTCGGGGAGGCTTTCGGCTTCGGCGGCAATGTTTTCCAACGTGTTGATCTTGTCCTTGATGTCGTTGCTGAACTTGAAGGTGGGCACCAGGCGCTCCTCGATGAGGACGGTCTCGCCGGTGCGGGGGTTACGGGCCGGGCGAGCCTTGCGGGGTTTGCAGGCGAAGGTCCCGAAGCCACGGATTTCGATGGTATTGCCATCGATGAGTTTTTCACCCACCAGGTCCAGGAACTGTTCCACCACGACCTTGATGTCGTTGCGGGCTAGTCCTGTGGACTTGGCTATATCAAGAATAAGAGATTGTTTTGTTACGTTAGGCACGACTTAAATATAGGATTAACAACGAATTAGCGTATAGGTCTAACGAAAAATAAATATTTTTTTCGGGCTTTCATTGCGGAAAATTTGTGAATAAATGTGGTAAGAATGTTGAAAGTTGTGAAAAAGCCGAAAAGGACCTCTTTTAGGCTCCGGGACAGGGAGATTTTTCCCAATACGATCCTCAGCCCTATGGACGGGGTGACGGATGCGCCTTTCCGCAGGCTCTGTCGGGTGCTGTCGGGCAACCGCATGGGCCTTCTGGTGTCGGAGTTCGTGCCTACCGACGGAGACGCCGTCTTTAGGCTGAACGGCCACAAGCAGCTGAAGTTTTTTCCGGAAGAGCGTCCCTTCGGTATCCAGATTTTCGGGAGGTTCCCGGACAAGATGGCGGAAGCCGCTCGGAAAATCGCCCTGGAGCTCCATCCGGAGTTCATAGAGGTCAACGCCGGATGCCCCGCCCCGAAGGTGGCGGGGAAGGGGAGCGGCTCGGGCCTGCTTCGGGACCTGCCCCGCCTGCAGGAAATTCTGCACGAGGTCCGCACTGTGCTGGACCGTTCTTGCCCGGAGATGCCGCTCACCCTCAAGTGCCGAATCGGCTGGGACTCCGAAAGTATCAACGTGATGGAAACTTTGAAGATTGCCGAAGGCGAGGGCGTGGAAATGCTCACCGTCCACGGACGGACTCGCCTGCAGGGCTACAACGGACTTGCTGACTGGGACTGGATAGGGAAGGTGGCTGCCGCAGCAAAGATTCCGGTAATCGGGAACGGCGACGTGAACAGCGTGGAGACGGCTTTTGACCGTATTGAAAATTACGGAGTTTCCGGCGTGTCCATCGGGCGTGGCGCCATGCACAATCCCTGGCTGTTTGGCCAGATTGCCGATGCCTGGGAAGGTCTTGCCCCTAAGGAAATTTCTGCGGTAGATGCCTTGGACGTGTTTCCGCTTTACTACAAGTTCAAACTGGAAGACGGTTCTACGGAACTGGGCGCGCTGGGCCGCCTCAAGCAGCTGGCGGCGAGACTTTGCAAGGGGTTCTGTTTAGACGAAAGAAAGGCTGTCCCACAGGAATGTCATCCTGGAGCCGAAGACGATAGGATCCATGTTCTGAACGATGGTTACGATGATGCCGCTATGCAGGTTCGGCAGACCTTGCTTACGGCTCAAGAACCGGCGGAATTTTTCGACAGGTTGCACGCGCTCCGCGATGGCCAGGCTCGAAATATGCGTTACGACCCTAGCCGTCTCGTGAATTTGAACGGCTCGAAGGAAACGGAACTGAAATCTGGCGACCAGTTCGCCGGCCGGTAAATTTTCACGATAATCTTCGTATAGCTTCGTTGTCGGACTCTCGCTGTACCGCTTGTACAGCTTCGGTCCTGCCGCCTCGCTCTACTCGATTCTCCTGAAAATTGGTTTAATGAAAAAGATTGCAAAAGAAAAACCGTATCGAATCTCGCTGCGGTTTTCTTTTAATTGTTTGCGGTCTATCGCTTACTCTTTCACCGTCGGGGCCTGGCGCGCCACAGGGGCGAGCTGCCCGTGCTTCCTAAACAGGTGCTTCACCAGCGTGCCGAATCCACGCATCACGCGGTAGCGTTCCCGGGGGTTCTTGATGGCCATAATTCCCTGACGGAATATGTAGCTCGGACGCAGGTAGAACTCGCGGCGGGCCTTGTCGCAGAAGTCCACGAGTGCCTGGCTGCTGAGTTCGCCGCGCTGGATGGTGGTGCGGTGGAACCCGTCCTTGTCCAGCCACTGGTTGTAATCCTTTGTCTGTAATGCACCGCTCTCGAGGGCTTCCTTGTAGGCCTCGGTTCCGGGGTACGCCATAATGGGGTAGAACTGCGCGGTGTTGGGGTTCAACTTCTTGGCGTAGTCGAGCGTCATGCGGAGAGTTTTCGGAGTGTCGCCCGGGTTACCCACCATGAAGCAGCCATGCACCAGCAGGCCTGCCTTGCGGGCGTTTTTCGTGAACTCGATTGCCTTGTCGGTGTTCTTCACGCCCTTGTGGATGTTCTCGAGAACCACAGGCGAAGCGCTTTCAAAACCCACGCACATCTCGCGGCCGCCCGCCTTCTTCATCAGCTTGAGCAAATCCAGCGGAACGTCGGCGCGGGCGTTGCAGCTCCAAGTAATCTTGAGGCCGCGTTCCAGAATCAGGTTGCAGATTTCGCGCACGTGTTCGTGGCTTGCGGTAAACGTGTCGTCTTCGAAGAAGACTTCGCCGAGGTCGTCAAAGTTTTCCTTGATGTACTGCAGTTCGTCCACCACGTCCTTCGGGCTGCGGCGGCGGAACTTGTGGCCGTTCAGCGTCTGCGGAATCACGCAGTAGCTGCAGCGGTTCGGGCAACCGCGCCCGCTCAAAATCACAATCAGCGGGTTCAAGTTCGCACCGTAGAAATACTTCTTGTAGCAGCTGTACAGGTGCTTGCGGTAAACCTTCGAGACCCACGGGAGTTCGTCCAGGTTCTCGATTTTCGGACCCTCGGGCTGGAAGTCGGTGGTGCCGTCCTCCTTGCGGAAGGCGAGGCCCGCAATCTGGTTCACGGGGACTCCGTCGCCGCGCAGGCTCCTTGCGAGGTTCCTGCAGGTGTAGTCCGCCTCGCCGATGATCACGAAATCGAGGGAGGGTTCCATCTCCATGGATTCCAGCGGTTCAGCCGTCGCGTGGGTACCCATGATGGCGACCTTCACGTTCGGGAGCGTATCCTTGATGGCGTGAACCACCTTGAGGTCGTTCAGAATACTCGGGGTGCTCGTGCTGCAGACGACCAGTGCCGGGTCAAACTTCTTGATGCCCTCCAGCGTCTTGGGCAGGTCAAGCTCCATGGCGGGGCTATCAATCAGCTGAATCTCGTTGCCATCCGCTTCGGCAGTGCCGGCGGCGTAACTCAGGAACATGGGCCAGTAAAGTGTACTTGATTTGGTCACGCACGGGCTGCGGGACTCGCGACTGAACATCGGATGGAACGGAGGATTTAAGAAAGTAATACGCATGAGCCCACACAAAATACAAAATCGGTATGGATATAGCTACATTTTTGCCCGATGAAGGGACTTTTTTTTAGTGGTTTTTTAATAATGATGGCTGCGAATACTGTTGTAGCCGAAGAACTCCCTTTGGATACGGTAAAAACATTTTATCCACAAGGAAACTTGTCCCGCTTTTTTACAGTTCAGCATGGAACTGACGTCAAGGAAGGCTGGTCCGTGTCGTACCATCCAGATGGTAAACTTGCAATTAAGGCGTTTTACCGCAATGGTCTTTTGGAAGGAACGTTTTCCAGTTTTTACGAGAACGGCAAGCCATGGCAAGAAATCGCTTACGAAGCAGGCGTAGAAAACGGGCCGTCTGTCAATTATCACGATAATGGATTGAAAAAGTCTAGAGAAATATACAAGAATGGTGTTCTTGAGGGTGTGAGCGAAGAATGGGACGAGCGGGGTACTTTGCGAAGAAAAATTCCGTATTCTCGTGGTCAGATTCATGGAGTGGCTCAGCTTTATGACGACCTAGGTGCTCTGAAAGAGGAAATGACCTTCGAAAGAGGACTTCGCCACGGTAGCTATCGTCGTTACAATAAGGGCGTTAAAGTTCTTGAAGCTGAATTTCAGGCCAATCGTTGTGTTAAAAACTGCGACTTTTAGCTTTGACGACTGCTTTTTCTTCGCAAACTGTTGAGCTTATTATGTATTTTATGGGCAGATAATGAACAAAAGGGTTTGGTGTATGAATAAGTGGATTGCCTGCATTTGCTTAATGGGTTTTGTTTCCGTTTCCCTGGCTGCCCCCGCCAAAGGATCCTTTAAGGACAATCGCGATGGGAAAACCTACAAGACTATCAAACTTGGAAAGCAGACCTGGATGGCCGAAAACCTCAACCTGCACATGGATGATTCCTGGTGCTATGAGAGAAAGACCGAAAATTGTAAAAAATACGGTCGGCTTTATACGTGGAAAAAAGCGGAAAAGGCCTGCCCTGTCGGTTGGCATCTTCCTTCCCGCTCGGAATGGCGCGACCTGGTGTCTTATGTATCGGAGAATTCCAAATCAAAGCCCGGAAACACTTTGAGGACAAAGGACGACTGGAAAGTTAAGAAGAAAAAGAAGAAAATTTACGACCAGCACACGGGTGAAGCTATTTATCTAGACGAATACGAAGTCATAAATAACGGCACGGATGAACTGGGATTTTCTGTGCTGCCGGCTGGTTACGTTTCTAAGGAAGGCCGTTCTGACAAGCTTAAAGAACGGGCCCTGTTCTGGAGTTCTTCTAAGGAAAAGGGCAAAAAGACCAAGAAGGCATATGCCCGTATGCTAGAATTTGGTGACGAAAGCATCCACGAGAACAAGTATTCTACGGACAATGCGTTCTCGGTGCGTTGCGTGAAGGACTAGACCTTTTTACGCGGCTTGACCGCGCTCCACACCATATAACCTATAAATAGCGCTCCGAAGGCAAGCAAAGCGATTGCCAGTTCGGAGTTGTACTTTTCGATGATGTCTTTTTGACCGTGTGCCAGGTAGCCAAGAACTGCCAGGACGCAGTTCCAGATGGTGGCTCCCAAGAAGGTGTAGAGAGTGAAGGGCAGGAGCTTCATGTTGGATAGTCCTGCAGGTATAGAAATCAGCTGCCGTATGACGGTAATGAGCCTGCCCACGAAAGTGGATATTGCACCGTGGTCACGGAAGTAGTTTTCGGCCTTTTCGACTTTTTGTGTGTCTATCAGCAAAAAATGTCCAAGTCTGGAATCGGCAAATTTGTACACAATGGGGCGTCCCAGGAACTTGGCCAAGAAATAGTTGATGAAGGCCCCGATAAGGGCTCCCATACTGGCAAACAATACGATTAGCACAATGCTCAGGTCTGACCCCGGTTGCAGGGCTTTGTAGGCCGCCGGCGGCACCACCAGCTCCGACGGGAACGGAATGAAAGAACTTTCTACGGCCATGAGAAGGGTGATAGTGCCGTAGTTTAGATTGGCGTTGTACCAGTCGATAATTTGGGTGTAAATTCCCGTAGAGGCTGCGCCTTGCAATGAGGATGAATCTTGTATGGCGACTTCGGCCCCTGGTTGGGCGAAGGTAAACGAGCACAATACGGCTAGCAGAAATGCAAGTGTTTTAAAGTTCATAGGATGTCAAATGAAAAATAAAGGTGCGACAACCGCCGCACCTCAATGCTTACTTCTTCTTTTTGCCCTTGGATTTCTTCTGGGATTTTTTGTGGTTTTTCTTGCTGGGCGCCGGTTCTGCTTCGGTTTCCGATTCACCTGTCTGAGCCTCTATCATGGAGGGGGCGGAGGCATCAGCTCCTTTGAGGGCCGCCTTGGCCTCTTCCACGAACTTCCCTTCGGGGAACCGCTTCAGGTAAATCTCGTAATCCTTCAGGCGGCCGCTTCCCTTGACCAGTTCGAAGATTCCCGCTTCGGCTTCGTCGCGGAAAGCCCCATTGGGATTGTCGTTCAGGTAGGTGAGGTAGGCCTTGAAGGTATTCTGGGCCTGAATCTCACGGAACTTGTGGTATTCACCCAGTACCTGCAGTTTGGCTTCCACCTCGGGCCTGTGGGGGGAGTCCGGATAGTATTCCAAGTACATGGCCAGCATTTCGGGGTCGTTGGATGCCATGACCTGCTCGAAACGAGAATCTTCTTGCTTGGTCTGGTATTCCTTCAACTGGACCTTTCCGGTATCCAGGGTGGCGTACAGCTTTTCTTTGGTGGCCAGGTCTTCGGGGTGGCAGAAGGCGAGGAAGCTTTCCAGCACGTCGGAGAACTGGGTCTTGGTGAATGCTTCGCTCATGTCAGGCAGGTTGCCGTCTTCGTCCAAGAAGAACCGGTAGTCGCGTTCGATGGCCATGCAGTCCCAGTCGGACAGGGTGTCCTTGACTTCGCTGTTCTTGCGGAGCACGTCGTCGCGGTCGTGGAGCACGTACCTCATACGGCGGTCGCGGCGGCTTTCACGGCCAAAGTCAAGAGATAGTTCCAGACCCACGCGTACGGGCAACTTGTAAGAAATCTTGTCGAATTCGATACCGGAGTAGCCTGCGGGGATGCTGGCGTCTTCGTTTGCCTTGGGAGCCTTTCCGGTGGCCTTGACGTCTTCGTAGGGCAAAAATTCTTTGCGAACGTTTACGCCAATCTTGAAATCAATATCCTTGAAGAGTTCGCCAATCTTGTACTCCAGGGCTCCCGAAACAAAAGCGGTCGGAAGGACGCTGGTCTTTTGGTCTGTGTGGGAAAAACGTTCGTCGTAGAAAGAGAAGAACTGGAACCCGTAGCCGCCCAACAGTCTGATGTCCAGGTCGCCGATGAGGTTGAAGGAGAAACCGGCCAAGAATGAGGGTGCGTAAGAACGGAAGGACAGGGATTCTCCCTTGTTGGCGTCACCGCAGCCTTTTTCCTTGTCGCAGTTGTCGCTTTCGAAGTAGAATTTGGGGTCTTTGGCAATTTCGCCAAACTGGATGGAGTTGACTTCGACACCCAGCCAGAAGGTGAAGGGAATGTCCGCCTTATAGAAAGGAGTGATCAGCGGGCTCCAGAGGAATCCTGCATTGATGGGGAAGGTCATTACCTTCTCGTCGATTTTGTCTAGCAGGAGTTCCGGGTCGCTATCCTTGAACTGTAAATAGGCAAACTCGCCTTGAACATAGAGCTGCATTCTCCAGTTGGAGCGCTCGAAATCGGCAGCCATGGCGGCTACGGCAAAAAGCAGGGAAATAAGTAATACTTTACGCATCGTGGTCAAATTTAGCTTTTTTGCTCAACGAAACGCACGACTGAGGTGGAAAGCGACTTTTTTCTGGGCCGTTTTGGAGAAATGTTTCTAGAAAGAAATGAAGAAGCCGACACCGAGCACCAAGATGCCAGCCCCGATGAGCGTAAGCCCTATGATGGTTTTCTGGTCGCCGTCATGGACTAGGTCCCTGTTCTCTTGGACCTTTTTCTGGTAAAAATCCCCGCCTGAGGTGGCAGAAGCGTTCAAGTCATCTTTGATGTCTTCTGCGTCATCGTAATCCAACTGGCCGAGGTAGGTAAACAGGGCTCCAACGATTATGGGTGCGATGGAAACTCCCATCATGGTGTGGCCGAGGCGGATTTTTTTACGGGCTTTTTCCCATTCCTGTTGCGACTGGATTTTTTTGAAATCGGTTTCTTGCGCCAAATCTACATTAACGGTCACATCAGAAATGGGCGGAACATAGACCGCAACCAAAGAGTCCTTGAATCCGAATTTGCGAAGCTTAAACTGGACAAGTCCCGGTTCCATGATGGGGTAGCGGGCGGGAGTGGTGCCGATAGTCTTGCTGCGCTTGGTGATTTCTCCCTTGCCGGAGAAGATTTCTGCACCTGCCGGGTTGGTGATAATCCGGAGTTCGGGGTTGACCCGTTTCAGTTTCATCGATCTCCAGACGGTATCGCCCATAATCGGGTGGACTGTAGTGGATCCGCCCCACAAATGCTGATCCACGTTCCAAAAGGCATGAATGGTAACGGCTGCGGTATCCGTGACCGGAATTGTGCAGGGAGACCTGCAAAGGGCGTTGTCCTCGGCTCTAGAGAGAGTGGCTCCTTCGGGGTCGGTATCGATATAGATGTAGCCTTTTTTCTCTTTTAGGTTCGATGCATCTTTGCCTTGGGCTTCTAAAAGAAAGATTTTCAGATTGTCTTTGGAGAGAGCGTCGGTGACAGCCTTGGAACGGGAAATCCTAAGTTCGCTCTTGTAGATGGTGGGCAGCTCTTCTTCGAATACCACCCGCATAAGCTGAAGCTTCAGGGAATCTTTCTTTTGTACGGAGGAAATCTTTCCAAAGTAGATGGTAGTGGCGCCCTTGGCAGAAAGGGAGTCTTGCAGGCAGATGTTGTCGCTGCAGTCGGGAATGTCCTTTTTCTTTAGGATGTGGATTTTTTCTCCGCTTTCCAACAGGAATCTAGCAGCGAGGGTATTGATTTGTAAAACTAAGGAGGAATCGCCGATTTCATCCTCGAAGCTGACTAGAACGGTGGGGGCCGATAGTTCAAGGGGCTTTGTTGCGGAAGGAGAGTCGTCTTGGAGTGTGTCGTTTGTGGCAACCTGTGCAGAATCGTTTACGTTGGTTATGCTGTCCGGAGATGCGGCCTGTACAGAATCTGCGGGGCTTGCCAGAAGTAAATCTGTACCTGAAGTATCTACGATGGACTTGAATTTGCTCTTGGCAATACGGACAACGGTAAACTTGTTGTTGATGTAGCCGCCCAGCTGGACGGTATCGTTTTGAATACCGAGAAACTGGGCCTTTTGTTTGGTGCCAGATAAAAGTTCCACGCTGACAGAAGGCCCTTGCGGCTCTGCGGCAAGCAGGACTTGGGCGAGTAGAAGGATTAATGCGATGCACGTGGATTTCATGATTTACCTAGAAAGATAGAAAGAGTCCGACCGAAAGGATAACGCCGCCTGCAACGAGTGAAACAAGAGCCGTTTTTTTTGCCGCTTTGGCATTGTCCCGGTACTCCTTGAAATCCTTTTTGTCTTGTTGGTAATTGTCCCCAGATGTAATGACGGTGTTTTCGATATTTCGTTTGCAGTCATTGGCCTTGTTGATTTCGTAAGCGGTGACCCCTGCGGCAATGGCACTTGCAGCTAGCGGGACGATGGAGGCAATCATTAGACGGTGTCCCAGGTTTCGTCTGCTTCGGTGGTTCAAGTCCGCTTGTTGCTCTTGCAGGAATGTCTCGTCAAAGGCGGGGGCGAGAGCCACGATCAGGAAGGATGTGTCTTTTTGAGAAAGGGTCACGTTGATGCTGGTGTCCCTAAAATCTGGACGGAACAGGGTGATAAGGATCTGATCCTTATCCAAGGGTACGGGGACAAATGCAGGTATACGGTAATCGGGGTTCTTAGAAAAATTGGGATGGGCGTCTCCGACATAAAGATCTGCGCCGGAGGGATTGGTGGATACATGCAGATACCGCTCCCGTGGGGCGTTTTCATCGGCGAAACAAAGGCCTAAAAGTAGGAGGACGGGAATGATTATTTTGAAAACCATTATTGATCCTCCGTTTGGACAAAGGGACCTGTAATCCGGAGGGAATCCTTGTCCGGCTCCATTCTCCAGAATAGTTCGGAATTACGATTTCGGGCATTGTCGGGGACAGGGATCCTGATTTGGCAATCTTTGCGGCAGGGATTTGCGAAAGAAAGAATGTTGGATTCGTAAGTCACGGTGACGGTGTCGAAATCGGCGATGACGAATTTCTTTTGGGTGGGGTTGATTCCTGATCCGCTATCCATGAAGTAGAACCTGACGCTGTCGGTGAGGGCGAGAGAGGTTTTTACGGGAGATGCCTTGGGTGGAATCTTGTCGGTAAAGACAAGGCTGTCTCCTAGGCGGATCATGGTACGTTCAGGAATGTCAATTGTGATGGGATTTGCCTCGTAGTCCGTCAGTTTTGTTTCGTAGGCGTAGATGCGTAGTCCACTTTGAGGTTGGACGTTGATGTTTAAGGGCTCGTTGGGCTTTTCGTAGCTTACTGTTTTTAGGGTGTCGCCCAAAGCGTTGATTAGAACGATTTTTGTAGAAACTTTGGAGCCGGGGGTAAGCCCTTCGTAGATGGGCTTGACCTGGATAACCGAGTTCTTTCGCTCTGTGAACTTTGTGCTGAAAGACGACGCGTCTCTGGCCTGTTCTTCAAAACCGTTGTCGGTGAATGCTGTTGCCTTGACGCCCCAATAGACCATGAGGGATGTGTCCTTGAGGTCGAGCCCGTTCATTTGAAGCCATTTTTCTGAAATTAGGGGGCCCTTGAGGCGCATCCCGCTTTTGCAGTCCCCGATGGATAGGGCGTTTATGGAGTCCAGAATGTCAAGCCAATGGGTGTTTCTGGATAGGGAAACGCCTTCGGCGACAACGGCATAGACGGTACATTCGGAACTTTCCCATGGGTCAATGCCCGTAATGTTCCAATTCAGTTCAATGTAGTCGTCGGATAGAGGTTCAATATGTGCGTCTGAAGCAGGCGTTACAAGAGTAATGCTCAGAGGCGTGCCCACGAAAATGTGGATGGTGTCTGTTAGAGTGTCTCCGGAAAAGTCAATAGTATTCAAGACGGCAATGCGGTAACCGACGGAATCAAAACGACTTTCAATGGTTGTAGAATTGATGCTTTCGCCTTCCAGTTCCCAATAGTGGGAGCTGTAAAGATTCATGGCACTGTCCGAGGAAATGGTGTTGCCGTTTATCGCGTAACCAGCGGTGAAAAGGACTTGTTCGCCCTGATTGATGTAGAGGGTGTCCAATTGTTCGGTGTATTTAGAGTAATGCTCTTCATCGCTCCAGTGGGTGACCAGAATTCCCTGCTGCAAGAACTGGATGTCTGTTCTTGAAATTACGGCGTCTTCGCGACAACCTGTAAAAAGCAGGAAAAGGCAGGCGAGAGCAGCGCCAAAAAATAGCCTAGTCATCTTTGCCTCCCGCACTGCTGGAATTTTCTGCGCTGGAAGAACTGGACTCCGATTCAGGTCTTTCAAGGCTTGGCCTGATGACGTAGGTCTTGGAATTTAGGTTTCCGCTATAGTCATAGGCGCTGATGGATAGCAATTGGTAGGTCCAGCTTCTGTAGGACTTGGGAAGCATTAAGAAGACGGTGTCTGCCGTCCGGTCCTCATTGAAAAAATGTTCTCGGTAGTAAGAGCCACCCCGCAGTTCTTGCCCATTCCAAAGGATATTTTGGTAGAAATTGCCACCGTATTCTTCAAAATAGAATCGGAGGGTGTCTTTGAAATCCAGGGTATCGATGTCCTGAAGTAGACCTTCGGGGGTGAGGTACTTGCTGGAGGGAGGAATGGTGTCCAACAACCGTAGCGTGTCTGCAATGGCGATTTCTCCAGGTAGAACCACTACATCGGCGGTGTCGGGGTTAAAATCCGTAAGCTTCGACAAGCTAGCGATAATTCTGTACTTGCCGGGTTTCAGCGGCGAAACGACGAATTGATTCGTGTCTAGACCAATCTCGTGCTCAACGACCAGATTTGACAATGAATCCAGAATATCAAGATAGATATTTCCATTACGGCTGTACCTGTCGTAAAGGGATTCGTTGGAGAAACGGATGAACGTTTGGACTCCGCCTTCATTTCGGTTTCCTTTGGTGAAGAATTCCCCCTGGATAAGTGAGTCTGATTCCAGACCGAACTCGTTGACCGCGCGGACTTTCCAGGTGTAGAATTTCAGGTTTTCTAGCCGGTGGTAGTAATTCGGGTTGTCCCAGTAGGTGAAGTACGGTGTTTCGATAAGGGTGTCCAGGATAGAATGACCAACCGTGTAGAGTTTTGGATGTCGGTCGTCGGTATAGCGGATACCCCGAGGTTCCTGGATCTCGAACTTGTAATACACTTTTGAGATGGAATCGGGGTCGTAGCCGTGCCAGGCGAAGGTGATGCCCTCCTTTGGCGAAAGTCCCTGGCTCCCTATGGCGGGAATGAACCCTTGGGTCTCTAAGACAGGCGGGTTTGAAACCCAGAGCCGTAGAGTGTCTCGCAGGGTGTCGCCGTAGTGGTCAGTCACCACGAAACAGATTTCGTGGTATCCCGGCTTGGTTACAGGCTTGCGGAAGTTCATGTCATTAGAAAAATCCTCGCCATCCAAGGTCCAGTAGTATTCGCGGTAATGGGCTTGCCTGTTTGGCGTAATCTCACCGATAAAGATGAGGGTGTCTTTGAACGTGACGGTGTCGGCCCGGACCCGAGATGGCTTAGGCTGGGGAGTGCAGTTGTCAATACACGGATATTGGTCGTCCCATGACTCGGCGGATTCTATTTCGTAGGTGCGGGTCATTTCGGCATGAATCTGGAGGGCGACGGAGTCTTCTTCATTGTAGAGGTACTGGTCGCTGTCAGAACAGGCGGCTAAAAATACGAGGGCTGCGAAGGGAGCGAAGATGGAAACGAAATTTTTCATTTTTTCGCCTCCAGGGTGTCAACTACGTAGAACTTGACCGGGGGAAGGGTGTCGGTATCCCCTTCCGAATCTTTCACGATGACCTGGAAAAGGTGGATGCCTGCACGGAGACCTGACTGCTGGATTTTTTCCAAGGCTCCGACGTAGTAGTGGGTCGTATCCAGTTCTAGAATGTAATCCAGGGAGGCGTCTTCGTTGTCGTAGGCTTTCCAGCTGAAGGTAAAGGATGTGCGTGCGGTACCATACAGGGTGTCACCCTGAGCAGGGAAGAAATCTTCGGTAAATGTGGGCGGGCTATTGACGGTAATTTCAAAATCCGACGAGACGGAATTTCCTTCGCCATCCTTTACCACAAGTCTGTTGGGGATTTCGTCTTCTTCTGGGTAGGCGGGAATCTTGAAGGTGGAACCACTCCCCAGCAGGGAATCCCTGTACCAGCTGAAGTCTAGTTCGGACTCCAGACCTCTGGGGTGAACCATGGCCTTGAGGGTGGCGGGATCTTCGGGATGGATTTTCAGACTGGTGGAATCCGCGTTGTCTTTTTGGACGGCATAGACCGTCACATAAGATGCCGTGTTTTTGGGCTCGGGAGTGTTCGGAATGTCTAGGCAGGCTGCAAGCAGGAATGCCGCCGCCACAGGGAGGAGACGGACCCATGCCAAAACAGGATGCCTATGCCACATGTTGAAATCCATGTCTGTTAAATGTAACTATATTCTCGGGTATGAGTACCGAAAATTTGGAATACAAGAACTCCATGGACCGTCTGGAAAGCATCCTGACGCGTATCGACAACTCGGAAATGGGAATCGACGAGCTTTCGGACCAGGTCAAGGAAGCTACGGAACTGCTGAAAAAGTGCCGGCAGATTCTCTTGAAGACGGAACAGAATGTTCAAGAAGCCCTGAACAGCCTGGAAGAAGAATCGGGCAAGGAACAGGGGTAATTTCGGTTGTCCGAAAATACGGAAATTTCTGTGCTGGAAGTCCGGGACCTGTCGGTCCGGTTTCCGCGTCGTGGAGGAGTCCTGGGAAAGGTCCAGGATTATTTTACGGCGGTGGACGGGGTTTCTTTTGACCTGCCCCAAGGGAAGATTCTTTCCATTGTGGGGGAGTCCGGCTGCGGCAAGACCACCCTGGTAAAATCCCTGGTAGGGCTTGTTCCTGTGGCGGAGGGGCGGTTCAGGCTGTTTGGAGAAAATGTGGCGAAAGGGCGGCTGGAAACTTCGGGCAGGCGGGTTTCGGACCTGGTGCAGATGATTTTTCAGGACCCCTACAGCAGCTTGAACCCGAGACAGACGGTTTCTGAAATTTTGACAGTGCCGCTGCTTGCCCGTGGTGTAAAGCAGGTTGAGGCGGAGGCACGGGCAAAGGAACTTTTGGAGCGGGTCTCCTTACCTGTAGAATCGCTCCAAAAGTTCCCCCACGAATTCTCGGGGGGGCAGCGGCAGCGCCTCTGCATTGCTCGGAGCTTGATGGTCCGGCCGAAGATTTTGCTTTGCGACGAGGTGACCAGCGCCCTGGACGTTTCGGTTCAGGCCCAGATTCTGCACCTGCTGGACGACCTGCGCAAGGAGCTGGACCTGTCCATTGTATTTATCAGTCACGACATGCAGGTGGTGCGTGCCCTGAGCGATTTGGTTCTGGTCATGTACTTCGGAAAAATTGTAGAGCGGGGCGATGCAAAAACTGTTCTGACCGCCCCCCAGCACGAATACACCAAGACGCTCCTCGCCGCCGTGCCGACCATTAAACGGCAGGGCTGTTAGTTGAGTTCACCGTCGTAGCCCTGGCCATTGCTGCTTGAAGTCGGGCTAACGGATTTGACGCACTTCTCGAATTCCTCCTGGTTGTTGGCCAGGTAGGCGACGGCGAATTCCAGGGTGTTTCCCTGTCCGTCAATAATTTCTTTGTTTATGTCAAGGTAGTCCTTGTTTTCGCTTTTGCACAGGGACTTTTCCACAAAGGTCCGTTCAAAGTCCAGGTTGCAGGTGGTTTTTCCCGAAGATAGTTCCAGCTTTACGGTGCGGTTCACCTTTTCGCTGCCATCCTTGGCCAAGGTCTCTTCGGCCTCGTTGTACTTGAGGGCGTATTCCTTGCCATCCATCTTGAAGTTGATGGATGTCTTGGTTTGCGAAACTGTGGTAATCTTGTATTCCTGAATAAGGCTCAGGACTCTTGCAGAGTCATCGACGAATGCTCCTGGAATGTAGAGCTCAAATGTTCCTTTCAAAGCCCGGAGAATGTCTGCCGTCAATTCAGAAAGTACCAGGTTCCCGCTTTTCTGGGCGCTGTACCTTTCAAAGTCATATTGAGTTTCGGTGATCATTTCTCCCTTGGAAAGGGTAATGGTTTTTGTGGTAAAGACGTCGCCAGTTGCGCAGAAGGTGTTTTTTTCTACCGGGTCGAAGTCGCAGAAAAGGGCCCTCCAAGTGCCGTAGATATTGCCAGCTGTACCGCCTAGGTACATGTGACCGAATCGTTCTTGTTCGCCATTGTTGTAAACCAGGGAGTAAAGTACCAGGGTGTCGCCCCGGAATTCGTATCGGGCGGATTTCTTAGAGGTTCCCAGGTTTACTGTTTTCCATGTGAATGAGCCGCTTTCAAGGAGGCACATGTCTTTGGAATTTTCGGTAGTCCAGGTAATTATGTTGTGTTCTTCGTCCACTTCTAGGGCGCTTGTCTTCGTGGATACGGCAGGCTCATCGCCTGCACTGGAGGAACTGTTGTCGCTGCATGCCAAGAAAGTTATGGTAACGAAGGCGTACAAGAAAAACAACTTGAATGATAACGAAAGAATTGTCATATCATACAACAATGTAAAAAAAAACGGCATCGCCAAAGAAGCAATGCCGGGGCGATTTTCCATGTGGATGAACAAGGATTTTGCCAGATGCTCTTAGAAAAGGTCCTTTGCGGAGCAGACGGACTTTTTCACGTAGATTTCGTTTTCGGTGGCCCCGTCGAAGAGGATACCGTTCAGGTACAGGGAGTCGTTGCTGACCTTTACCGTGAATTCGAAATCCTTGATGGACCCATCGCTGTGTTCCTGTTTGAGGGTGAGTTTGTCGGCGCTAAGGGTATAAGTTCCTTCAAAGTAGCCTACGGGATTGTTCTTGATGCCGTTGCCAAAATCGGTGGGGTTCTTGAACTCGATGATGACGTTCTTGTCCGTAATCTGGGTGTTGTGCCAGAATCCCAGGAGACAATCGGCGGAAATGCCGTTGTCGCAAGTCACGTCGGGTTTGACCTTGCCGATTTCGGTAGGGCTTACCATGTCGCCATTTTCGTTCAGACTGTATTCGTGAATCTTGCAGTAATTGGCAGAGGTGTCTACAGTGTCAGACCCGCTGCTGCTGTCGTCCCCGCAGGCCATCAGTGCCAGTCCGATTGAAGCGTATGCGATAATTTTTTTCATATTTCCTCCTTGATTAAATTATGTCATAAAAATAACATAAAAAATCAAACGAAAAATATCAAACTGCTTTTATTAAAGGAAAAGCCCCTTTTTCGGGGGCTTCCAACAAATGATTGTGGTGTTTTTTAGTTTTTGCCCACCTTGGCGAGGCACTTTTCCAGGGGATCCCTGGTCTTTTCGCCGGTAGCTTCGCAGGATGTCTTTTGTTCGGTGTCTTTGACGAACTTAGTGACGGCGACTCTCTTGCCGTCGACGAGGAACTCGAAGTTTCCGTGCTTCATGCCCTTGTGGCAGGCGCCGGTTACATCCAGGGCAAGGCCGTTGGCGTCGGTGAAGTGCCACTGGGCGTGCTTCACGTGGAGGCCGGTGCAGTCCAGGGGTGCATTCTGCTGTTCGGTGGTCTGGGTCTTGGCGAAATGCCCGCCGCAGGCCGTGAGGGAGAGGGCCGCAAGGGCCAGAATGGGGAGTAGGATTATTTTCTTCATAATGCAGTAATATAGGTTTATTTTTTTGCAAAAGGTAGAGCAGGGTGCACGGATGCTATATTTTCTCCGTGATTTGTGAACTTTCCATAGAAAAACTGGTGCAGGGGGGTGAGGGACTTGCCCGCCTGGACGACGGTCGCGTGTGTTTTGTGCGGGGAGGACTCCCCGGGGAACGCTGCCGGGTGGAACTGACCGCGGGCAAGAAGGACTTTGCACGGGGTCGGGTGGTGGAAGTGCTGGAAAAGAGCGCCGACCGCGTGCAGCCCCGCTGTCCATTATATGGGAAATGCGGTGGCTGTAGCTTGCAGCATCTGGACTCCGCGAAACAGGTTCCATACCTGGAACGTGTGGAGCGGGAAAACTTCAAGCGGATAGCCCATCAGGAATTGCCTGCGAACTTCAAGATTTATCAGGCCGAACCCTGGGGTTACAGGAACCGGGCCCGTGTGGTTTACCTGGGGGAGAAAGACGGCCGTTGCCGATTCGGATTTCGCAAACAGGAAAGCAACGGGGTGGTGGCCATAGAGAATTGTCCGGTGCTTACTCCCGGGCTGAACGATTTCTTGAAAACGGCCAAAGCGTCAGAAGTATTCAAGGGCCTGAAACGCATCCCGAAAGATTTGGAGCTGAACCTGTTCGACGACGGCAGGGGTCGTGTGGCCTACTATTACCGTGGCATGTCCGAGTCCCGCAGGCAAGAAAGCTCCGTCAGTACCGTCGAGATGGGCGGCAAGGAAATAGTCAGTGATGCCTCCGTGTTTTTCCAAAGCAATCTTTCGCTGTTGCCCCGCCTGGTCCAGTCTGTGCGGGAGGCGGTGGACGAAGGTATCGCCTCGGGAGCGGCATCAGACCAGTGGCTGATAGACCTTTTCAGCGGTGTCGGGTTCTTTGCCGCCATATTGCAGGACAAGTTCCGGCGGGTCACTACGGTGGAACGGGAACCGCTGTGCCTCAAGTATGCAAAGGTTAATTTGTGCGGAAATGGGGGCGTTGCGGGGGTGTCCCCCGCAGAGAGGGTAGCGGAAGCGGCGGAGAACTCGCTTTCGAAGCAGGGACAACAGGGGGATTCCCGCCTGCGCGGGGATGACAAGAAGGTGGTGAAGGAGGACAGCCGCTGGAGCGAGGGGGAGGCTTCCCCCTTTACGCAAGTAGAAAACATCTCTGCGCCGGCGGAGGAATGGCTCGCGAAAAACGTGGTGGACAAGCCTGCAACCCTGATTGTGGACCCGCCCAGGACGGGACTCCCGCCGGAGGCGCTTACGGCTATTGTGAAGAGCTCCGTGAACCGGCTGATTTATGTTTCTTGCGACCCGGTGACCCTGGCCAGGGATTTTTCGAAGTTTAGCACTGCGGGGTTTGCCCTGAAGCGTGCAGAAGGTTTCGCTTTTTATCCCCAGACGCCCCATCTGGAAATGATGTTCGTGCTTGCCCGCTAGAAAAGGGCGATTGTCTGTGGACGTTGGGTGCAGGGCGTTGGTCGTCGGGCGCTGTAATTTGCTAGATTGTGAAGGTTAAGAAGAGGTGATTATGAAAAAATCATTGTTTTTGTTGTTGCTGGCTTTTGGCCTTTTGTTTTCGGCTTGTTCCGTGGAAGAGCCTTCCGTAGTTTGTGGCAGGGAATGGAATCCGGGCACCCAGGTGGTGGCCGATACCGCTAGCGAGTTCGCCCTGAACGATCCGCTGATTGTGCAGTTCCGCTACGGCAAGAATTTCGACTTTACCAAGTTGACCATCGCCTTTTACGAGGGAACCTTGGCTGCCAAGGGCAAGAAGATTTGGGACCGCGAAGTCCCCGTGAACGAGAAGTTGGGTTCCTACACCCTGCAGGGAAAGTCCAAGAGTGGCGGCCTCATGACTGTCCGTGAACTGGCACGACAGAAACACCCCGGTACCGTGGTGGTGGAATTCAGCACCGAGGGCCGTGTCCTTGCCTCTAAGGAACTGAACATTACAAAGAACAAGTAAGCGATTTCTGCGACAGGTTTACTAGGAATGCGATTGAGTAGATGTCTTGATATTTGTGGCGTGGCCCTTGCGGCTTTCGGCCTTGTGCTTTTGTCGGGTTGTAACGAATCTACGGTGACGGTGGGCTACAGCCTCCCGGCCCCAGTGGATTTGGAACTTTATGCCGAAAGTTATTACGCTACAGTAGATATGGAAGGCACGGAGCAGATGGGGACCATCACCGCCGCCTACGACGACTTGAACTATTCCTCCAGTGGGGACACCTTGAAGGTGAAGCGCAAGTATGTGATGGACAAGTCCCGTGGCTACCTGAAGAACTTTATGCCTACGGAACTGGCCTTCCGCATCAAGGAAGTGGACCTTACCGCCGTGGACCGTGCGGTGATTTCGTTGGAAGGGATTGACGACGGCTACGATTCTCTCTTGGCCCACATTCCCATGCCGGAACGCTGGCGCAAGCAGCTTTTGAATCCGGAATACAAGCCCCACCTGAAACGCCTGGAAAAGCACCGCTGGGAAATGACCCACCTGCTTAAAGGGGAAGTGCCCACCAAGGGAAACATTACCAAGCTGCTGGAAGAACAGGGCCGTCTGAATTTTGCGCTGATCAAGATTGATTCCGTGGTGGTGAAGGGTTTTGAAAACCGGGATCACCGCCGTTGCCTGGACTACGTGGTGTACCTGACGGAAACGGAGAGTTTCCCCTATTACATCTGGGAGCAACACGTGAACAGCAACATCATTCCTGAAAAGTACCAGGCTTACAATTCCGGACTCAAGGCGGAATACAGCACAGCCTTCGAGGTGATGATGGAGCCCGAGACGGGAATTCCATGTCAGGAACGCGAAGTAAAAGTTGGAAAACATACCATGGTGCACCCTGTCACCAAGGATACGGTGGTCTTTGAAAGCCACATTACCAATGAACGCCTGTTCAACCTGAAAAGGGCCGAGGAGAGCGCCGAGTAATGTTTTTTAGGGAACGTAACGGATTGGGTGGTGTGGACTTTGCGAAGGGCTTTGCGAAGTCGCTCTTTGTGTTGCTTCCGCTATTGATGCTGGCCATGCTTTCGGGTTGTGCGAACCACCCCTCGCCCCAGCAGACCATGGTAGATGACCGCTACATGGTTTATGAGCAGACTTACAAGGCCTACGCTGAAGCGGAGAAGAAATACTTGAACCTGCTTTTCAACATCGAACGCCTGCCCGAAGAAGAAGAACTGTGGATGATGAAGCGGGACCAGATGCTGGAACTTTTGCAGTTGCGCGACCTGATGCTCCAGGCCCGTGGCGAGCTGGACGATGCCGTGCAGGATTGGGAAAAGCATTTGCAGGAGCTGCAGGCTGAAGCGAAGCAGGCTCAGATAAAGCAGTTCAATCCGAACTTTACGGGGCGAGACGGCCAGCGGTCGAGCCCCGGGCAGTTGCTGCCCGGCGAAGTGAAGGGCAAGAACCAGCGGTGGTAAGACTATGGCCATGAATCTTTCCAAATCCTACCAGGAGCTGATTTCTTGCTGTAACCACCAGGTGTTGGTTCTGGATGGCGGTTTCAATGCCGTGCTCCAGCGGCTGAATCTGTCCGAAGCCGATTTCCGCGGGAAGATGTTTGCGGACCACTTCGTGGAACTGAAAGGCGACAACAACGTGCTGTGCCTTACCGCGCCGGACAAGGTGAAAGGGATTCACCTGGCATTTTTGGAAGCGGGCGCGGACCTGATAGAGGCGAATACCGCTTGTGCTTCCAGTTTTGGTCAGACCAAGTACCGTCTAGAGCACATGGCCTACGACATAGCCAAGGCGGGCGCCCAGGCGGCTTGCGAAGCCGTTAAGGAATTTAACGCCTGGCGCAGGGTCCAGGGAAAGATGGTGACGCCCAAGTTCGTGGTTGGGGCTATCGCGTCTATTTCTTCTGTGACAGATTTTAGTGAACTCTCGATGGCCTACGGCGAGCAGGTGCGTGGGCTATTGGATGGTGGCGCCGACGTGCTTTTGGTGAAATCGGTTTCAGATATGCGAAACTGCAAGGCCGCTCTCTATGCCATCTGCAAGGAATGCGAAAAGCGGGGCGAGCTTTTCCCCATTATGGTTTCGGGAAGTTTTGTTGGCTCAGGCGGCCGCATGGCGGCAGGGCTTTCGGCCAAGGCCTTTTGGCATAGCGTTTCCAGTTTTCCGATTTTCAGTATTGGGTTCAACTGTGGCCTAGAAGCCGCTGACATACGCACCCTTATGCGGGATGTGGATAGTGCCCGCGTGCGTTTGAGCGTATGTGCCGACAAGATAATCCCGGATGAGGTCTCGGTGAATATCGTGGGGGGCTGTAGCGAGACTACGCCCGAGGCAATCCGGACCTTTGCCCGTGTGTATGCGGCAAGAGATCCCCGCAAGGTGCCTGCCCGTGACTACAACATGCTGTTGGGTGGGCTTGAACCTTTGGAACTAGCCCCTGAACACAAGCTTGTTTCCATTGTGCCGCCTGGGAAACCGGGAACTGTCGTGCGTGTGGACCTGGATGGAGGGCTTGCGGACCCGAAAGCCGAGATGCCTCGATTCTTGAAGGACTTGCTGGAAAAGCCGTCCATAGCCAAGTGTCCGGTGATGATAGAATCCATCCGCTGGGATACCTTGCTTTCGGGCATGGAAAACGTGCAAGGCAAGGGAATCGTCAAGTCCATCAGCCTCAAGAAGGGGGAGGACGTTTTCTTCTTTGAGGCCGAAGAGATTCGCCGTCACGGCTTTGCCGTGGTCTGCAGGGCCGAGGATGAACAGGGACCTGCCCTGACCTATGAGCGTCGCACGGAATTGATGGAACGTATGTACCGCCTGCTGGTGGGCCGTCTGGATTTTGCGCCCGAAGATATCCTGTTCGATCCGGTGGTTTTGCCCTTGGGTACGGGCCGGGATGAATATCCGGATTCGGCCAAGGAATTCTTTGAGGCCTGCCGATTTGTGAAGGAAAATCTGCCTCACGCCCATGTGGTGGGTGACCTTTCTTTGCTGGGGTACGCCTTCAAGGAAGACGCCTACTTGCGGGACTGTATGAATTCCGTGTTCCTGAACCATGCGACCATGGCGGGAATGGATTTTGGAATCATTGAAGGCGATTCCATGCCCGCCTACGAAGAAATTCCGCTGGAACTTCGCCACCTGATAGAAGACTTGCTGTTCAACCGCAGTCCGGAGGCTACGGACGCCCTGCTGGAATATGCGGAATCGTCGGTCAAGAAAAGGGCGGGTTCTGCCGGAGCAAAAATTTTCATGCCCCGGCTGGAAAAACGGTTTGCCGAATTGAAACGGAATTTGGCTGCCAAGCGGGAATCTCTTGGGGGCGAAGCCCGTGTGAATCCTCCTTTTGCCTCTAAGTTCGTTCTTGCCTCTATGGATTCCCTTGTCCACGATATCGACAGGGATATTCTGGACGAATTGCTTTTGAATTACGGGTTCCCGGTGGTGAACCTGCAGCAGGGGTGCACCTGTGAAAAGATTCTGGAAACCCTGGTCTGCGAACAGCCGGACATTGTCTACCTGTCGGCACAGTTCACTTCGGGACTCCTGGAAATGATGCATGTGGTCCGGGAATTCAAGAAACAGGAAATCGGAATCCCCTTGCTTCTCGGTGGTAGCGCCGTGTCCGACGGTCTTGTGGCGGCACGGATTGCACCCGAGACCCTTGGGCCTGTGGTCTATGTCTCTGACGTGCGGAAAGTGGTCAAGGTGGCAGAAGCCCTTGTGGACGAAGCCAAGCGCCCCGCGTTCCTGGAAGCCCTGAAGGCTCACCAGAAGAAGGTGGCGGGGGTGTGAGACTAGTGATGAGTTGTCAGTTATGAGTATTGAGTTTTGAGTGGCCAACTATGAGTAACATTGTGTTTCTATTCTCAACAAGTCTTATTTCTTCTATAACTGACAACTGATAACTCACAACTGACAACTGGTAACTGCGCCAAAGGCGCATATCCCTTGACCTTCTAGCCCCCTTTTGCTAAATTTTGCCCGCTTTGAAAATTGAACTTGTAAAGACCCTTGCCGAACCCGAAGACCGCTCCACGGTCTGGTCCCGCGATGATGCTCCGGAACTGTTCGACGAACTGCACCTGGTGGGTAAGCTTGAAGCGAAACTGCTCATAAGTCCCGAAAGCGGGGACCGTTTTCTTTTGACGGGTAAGCTTTCCGGTGTGCAGAACCTGGTCTGTTCCCGCACTCTGGAACCCTTCGACAGGCCTTTCTCTACCGAGATGGTGGTGGAGGTGACCCGCTGCCAGGTGGCAAATCAGGAACTTGACGACGAAGACGCCGACGTGTACGCCTACCGGATTCCCCAGAATCAGGAGTTCGTGGAGGTGTCCGAGTGCGTTCGGGAGCTTGTTATCCTACAGGAACCCCAGGCTCCCGTGAAAAATCCCGAAGAAAATTTTATCTTTGAACCAAACAATCAAGCCGACGAAGGTCCTGACGGTGCCGAAAAGCCCATGGACCCCCGTTGGGACAAACTGAAAGCTCTCAAGAGCAAAATGGAAAATAGGAGTTAAAAATGGCCGTACCTAAAAGAAAGACCTCTACCGCCCGTCGTGACAAGCGCCGCACCCACTGGAAGATGGAAGCGCCCGCCATGGCTACTTGCGACCACTGCGGTTCTGTGAAGCGCCCGCACCGCGTGTGCCCGGTCTGCGGTTTCTACAATGGTGTAGAAGTTGTCGACATGAAGGGTGCCGAAGCCTAATTGTTCTAAATTAAACGAAAACGGGAGGTTTCCATGATTCGTGTAGCTCTGGATGCTCTGGGTGGCGATTTCGCCCCCGATGTGGTTGTTGAAGGCGCCGTCAATGCGGTGAACAAGAACCCCAATGTCCACGTTGTCCTTTGCGGCCCCGAGGCCGTGGTCAAGGAGAAACTGGCAAAGCTCGGCTATGCGGGTCAGGGAATTTCTGTCGTCGATGCCCCCGATCCGGTGGCCATGGACGAACATCCTGTCCAGGTTCTCAAGAAGAAGCCCCATTCCGGTCTGGTGACCTGCGTCGCTCTCCAGAAGAAGGGTATGGTGGACGCCTCCGTGAGCGCCGGTAACTCCGGTGCCATGATGGCCAGCTGCCTCATGCTTCTGGGCAAGTCCAGCGAAAAGTTCAGCCGTCCGCCTATCGGTTGCGTGATTCCTACTGCTGACCGTCCCATCATCTTGGTGGACGCCGGTGCCAACGTAGATGAACGCGCCTCTACCCTGGTGGATTTCGCCATCGCCGGTTCCGCCTTCGCCGAGACCTACTTCGGTTACCAGAACCCGAAGGTGGGCCTCTTGAACATGGGCGAAGAGGAACACAAGGGTCCGGCAGTGCTGCAGGAAGCACACCAGCTGTTGAAGTCCGCCCCGGTGAACTTCATCGGTAACATCGAAGGTGAGACCCTTATTATGGGTGCCGCCGACGTGGTGGTGACCTCCGGCTTTACGGGCAACGTGGTTCTGAAGATGCTGGAAGGTTTCTTCGAACTGCACCAGAAGATGTTCGGGACTATCGATACCGAAGCGGGCCGTCGTTTTGCCGAGATGTGGGACTACCGCATGACCGGTGGCGCCTTGCTCCTGGGCCTGAACGGCACGGGCATTATCGCCCACGGACGCTCCGACGCCCTCGCTATCGAGAAGGCTGTGGAAGTTGCTGCCAAGTATGCCGAGAAGGGCGTGTCCAAGAACGTGAACGAGCGTCTGGCCGCCATCAAGGACGAACCTGCCGAGGCCAAGCAATAGGTTTTCGTTAATTTATCTGCAATAAACTTTTGAGGACGGAGTTGAATGACTCCGTTCTTTTTTTGTATGTGCTGTTATGCACCGAAGGTGCGCGACGGGAGGGTCTTAGGGAGGGGCCGTCATGCGAGCCCCTCCCTAGTCTCATTTTTCCCTCTGCTTATAAAAACATTCCAATATACTTTTATTTGCGGGGATTTCGCGGTTTTTGCCCGATTGCCCTAGGAATGCCCTTGTTCTTTTTTAAATTTGGATAGTAACAAAAAGCGGTTTTCCGCAGAGGTGATAATGTCCAAGACGATTTTGCTTTTCCCTGGTCAGGGCGCCCAGTATGTGGGCATGGGCCAGACTCTCGCATCCACTTTCGAGCCTGCCAAGAAACTGATGATGCAGGCCGACGAGATTCTCGGCTTTTCGCTGTCGAAGCTTATGGCGGAAGGCCCGGAAGATGTGTTGAAGAGCACCGACAATACCCAGCCGGCACTGTTTACGGTGTCTGCCATGGTGATGGAACTTTTGAAGTCCGAAGGCTTTGCCTTTGACTATGTGGCAGGTCACTCTCTGGGTGAATATTCCGCCATCTACGCCGCCGGCGGTTTCAGTTTTGAAGAAGGCCTCCGTCTGGTGCGGACCCGCGGTGAACTGATGGCCAGCGCAGGCAGCAAGAATCCCGGTGCCATGGCCGCCATCATGGGCCAGGACGAAGCCAAGATTCTGGAACTCTGCGAAGCCGTGAAGGACGCCGGCGTGGTGGTTCCGGCCAATATCAACTGCCCGGGCCAGATTGTGGTGTCCGGTGCTGTTGCCGGTGTGAACAAGCTGGTGGAAAACTGCGCAGCCGCAGGCATCAAGGCAATCCCGCTGGCCGTTTCGGGCGCTTTCCATAGCCCGCTGATGCAGTTTGCCCAGGCGGGTCTTGCCGAGGCTATCGCAAAGACCACCTTCAAGGACGTGGAAAAGCCGGTGATTGCCAACGTGGTGGCAGAACCTGTTACCAAGGGTGCAGAAATTGCCGACCTGCTGGTACGCCAGCTGGTAAGCCCTGTTCGCTGGAACGACTGCATGAACAAGGCCATGTCTCTGGGAGTGACCCAGGGCGTGGAAGTGGGCTCCGGCAAGGTGCTGATGGGCCTCATGAGAAAGATTAGCCGCGACGTGAAGGTCACGCCGGTGGAAACCATCGAGGCGTTCCAGGCCCTGAAGGGGTAAGAGCGCGGCACTGCGTGCCTTTGAGGTGTGAGCTCGCTCGTTTCACTCGCTTTGAGCAGAAAGCAGGGCGCCGGAGGCGCGATTATAAAAAGCTCAAAGGGGCGTAGCCCCGACCTCATACCTCGAAGTGCGAAGCACGACCTCAAAGCTATTAACTACAAACCACAGGAACTACTATGGGAAAACTTACAGGTAAAAAAGCGATTGTGACGGGAGCTTCCCGTGGTATCGGCCTTGCTATTGCCACCGAACTGGCCCGGGAAGGGGCCGACGTGGCTATCCTCTCTACCTCCGTCAAGGAGGACCTGGCCGCCAAACTTTCTTCCGAACTTGGGGTGCAGGTCAAGAGCTACGCCTGCAACGTGGCCGACTCCGAAACGGTGCAGTCCGTGTTCAAGCAGATTATCGCCGACATGGGTACGGTGGATATTTTGGTCAACAATGCGGGAATCACCCGCGACGGCCTGCTCATGCGCATGAAGGACGAGGATTTTGACGCCGTCATCGCCACGAACCTCCGTTCCGTGTTCCTTTGCACCCGCGCCGTGGCCCGCACCATGATGGGCAACCGCTCGGGCCATATCGTGAACGTTTCCAGCATCAACGCCCTGCGTGGCCAGGCTGGCCAGTCCAACTATGCCGCCGCCAAGGCGGGGGTGATCGGCCTTACCCGGACCAACGCCATGGAACTGTCCTCCAGGGGCATTACGGTGAACGCCGTGGCGCCCGGATTTATCGATACGGACATGACGGCCAAGCTGAGCCCCGAAGTCAGGGAAAAATATGCTGCCCAGATCCCTCTGGGACGCCTGGGCCAGCCCGAAGATGTGGCGAAATTGGTGGCTTTTTTGGCATCGGACGATGCGAAATACATCACAGGCCAAATAATTGGCGTGGACGGGGGCTTGAACGCCTAGCCAATAATTTCTAAATTTTAACTAAACAAATCCAAATGGAGTAAACAATGACACAAGAAGAAATTTTTAAGAAGATCACCGACGTTATCGTTTCCAAGCTGGAAGTGAAGGCCGAGGACGTGAAGATGGAATCCGAGTTCAGCAACGACCTCGGTGCCGACTCTCTCGACCGCGTCGAACTGGTGATGGCTCTCGAAGACGAATTCGAAGTCGAAATTCTCGACTCCGACGCCGAGAAGTTCCAGAAGGTCGCCGACGTGGTTGCCTTCATCGAAGCCAAGAAGGCATAATTTAGGCCTGCTTCGATAAAGAAACTGGACAGGGTGGCCCGGATGAGGCTGCCCTTTTTTAGTTTTGAGTAATGAGTCCTGAGCTCGCCCTGCTTTGCAGGGCTCTGAGTAAAAGAAGGCGGCAATGCCGCGATTATAGGAACTCATGACTCATAGCGAAGCGGACTCACAACTCACTACCGTATATGGAACAAACCAACCTTTTACACAAGATTTTCAAACTCTGGTTTCGCCAGAAGTCCGGTGGCGGGCTTGAGGCGAAGCTCGGGTACAGGTTCAAGGACCCGGAACTTTTGGCCCATGCCCTGGTCCACCGGTCCTTCTTGTCGGGCACGGACATGCCCTACGAGAGCAACAACGAACGCCTGGAATTTTTGGGTGATTCCGTGTTGAACATGCTCACCACCGAGTTCCTTTACAAGATGTACCCCGACGACCCGGAAGGGGAGCTTTCCAAGCGGAAAAGCGCCATTGTCTCTGGCCATGCCTGCGCCCAGTCCTCTAAGGAATGGAGCCTGAGCGAGTTCATCAAGATGGGTAAGGCCGAAGCCAAGATGGGCGGTCGGGGCAAGGAAAGCATTCTGGCCGACGCCTACGAGGCTGTGCTGGGGGCTGTATATCTGGATGGCGGGCTGGAAGAGGTCCGTGCCATTCTGAACAAGTTCCATTTCCCTCGGGCCAAGGAAATTATCGTGGCCGAAGATTTTGTGAACCACAAGAGCGCCCTGCTGGAATACCTGCAAGGAAAGCTCCATACGGTGCCGGAATACGTGCTGGTAGAAGAATCCGGACCAGAACACCAGAAACTGTTCACTACCGAAGTCCATGTGAACGGCAAGGTTTACGGTCGCGGCCAGGGCGGCAACAAGAAGAAGGCCGAGCAGGAAGCCTCCCGCGTGACGCTGGAGATGCTCTTGGCCGAAAACGCAGAAAAAAAGTAAGTTCTTATGGAAAGGACTAAAATCCTGTTCGTGTGTCACGGCAACATTTGCCGGAGCCCCATGGCGGAATTTGTCATGAAGGACAAACTAACGAGGGCGGGTACCGACGATACCGGAACGAAATTTGCAGACCGATTCGAGGTGGCAAGTGCCGCCACCAGTACCGAAGAAATAGGCAATCCGGTGTATCCGCCGGCAAGGCGTATGCTGAATTCCCACGGCATAGACTGTAGCGGTAAATATGCACGACAGATGACGGCCCGGGATTACGACTACTACGATTACATCGTTTTGATGGACCAGAACAACCTGCGGAACTTGCGATGGATTCTGCCAGCTGACATTTATGAAAGGGAATCGTCGAAACCCTGCAAGGTGTCGCTGCTTATGGAATGGGCGGGAGTGTCTCGCGATGTGGCGGATCCGTGGTATACCGGAGACTTTCAGGCTACCTGGGACGACGTGAATGTTGGCTGTGACGCTATGCTCGATAAACTGATTGCGCAGTCCTAGAATTACAGAAATCCGTGGGGCTTGAAGCCGAGCCCTTTCACCAGCTCGAAATCCTTGCAACTGTTGACGCCGGCGGTGGTCAGCATGTCGTCGGTGATGGCCGCGTTGGCCCCGCTTTTGAAAGCACGCTTGCCGTCGTCGCCCAAGACGCCGCGGCCACCTGCCAGGCGGATAAATGCCTTCGGGTTGATAAAGCGGTAAATGGCCACGATGCGGCAGAACTCGTCGTTCGTGAGTTTGGGCAAGTTCTCGTAGGGCGTGCCCGGGATGGCGTTCAACACGTTTACCGGAGTAGATTTTACACCGAGGGCGCGCAGGTCGAGGCACATGTCGATGCGGTCTTCCATGGTTTCGCCGAGGCCCATGATGCCGCCGCTGCAGATTTCGAGACCTGCGGCAAGGGCGTTCTGGAGGGTTGCAATCTTGTCGTCGTAGGTGTGGGTGGTGCAAACGTCGGGAAAGTGCCTGCGGTAAGTTTCCAGGTTGTTGTGGAAGCGGGTAAGGCCTGCTTCTTTCAGCTTGTCAAACTGTTCCCTGTTCAAGAGTCCTGCCGAAAGGCAGACGGAAAGTTTCGTCTCCTTTTTGAGTCTGCGGATGGCTTCAGAAATCTGCTCCACGTCCCGGTTCGAAAGGGTGCGGCCTGAGGTGACTATGGAGTAGCGGGGAATGCCGGCGGCTTCTTTCTTCTTGGCGTCAGCTACGATTTCGTCGGCGCTGAGGAGCTTGTATTCGGGGGCGCCGGTGTGATAGTAACTGCTCTGGGCGCAGTACTTGCAGTTTTCGGAGCAGCGGCCGCTGCGGGCGTTCACGATGGAACAGAAGTCGAAGTCGTTGCCGTGGAACTTTTCGCGGATTTCGTTGGCGGCATCGCAGAGTTCCTTGAGGTCTTCGCTTAAAAGCCGGATGGCGTCGTCGCGGGTAGTTTCGTAACCGTCGTTAATAATCTTGTTCTTTAGATCTTGAATGAAGGACATTTTTCGATTCCTTAAAAAAAGGAGATGCCCGCACAAGGCGGGCATGACATAAAGATTGGTTTAAATCATTAAGTCATTTTGCATAAGAAACAAATCAATTTTTTTTTTCTGAGAAGCGAGCAAGACAAGGCGCGAGGCCTCGTAGCGTACTAAATGGTACGTGAGAGGCCGAACAACGCCGTATAGCGATGCTTATCAGGAAAAAGGCTCCATGACTTGCCACAGCACTGCCTTATGCGCATGCAGACGGTTCTCCGCTTCTTCGAAGCTCATGTTCACGTCCAGGTTGTCCATAACGGAGTCCGTGATTTCTTCGCCGCGGTGGGCGGGCAGGCAGTGGCTCACCTTGCAGTGGGCCGGAGCCAGCTTCAAGAGCTCGTCGTTGATCTGGAACGGCAAGAAGTGGCTCTGTTTTTCGGCTTTTTCGCCTTCTTGACCCATGGATACCCACACGTCGCTATAAAGGATGTCGGCATCCTTGACGGCTTCCTTGGGGTCGTGGAATACGCGGTACTGGCAGCCGTGCTTCTTGAGGCCGGCCTCAGCTTCTTCTACCACCTTGGCGGGCTGTTCGAAACCCTTGGGGCAGGCGAGAGTAAAGTTCATGCCTACCTTGGAGGCGAGGGCCAGGAAAGAATTGGCCACGTTGTTGCCGTCGCCGATGAAGGCGACAGTCTTGGGCTTGCCGTCTGCATTTTTGAAACCGCCTAGGTTTTCGCAAATCATCTGGGCAAAGGCGATGGCCTGGCAGGGGTGGTAGTCGTCGGTCAGGGCGTTCACCACAGGGACGCTACCGTATTCGGCCAGTTCTTCTACCAGCTGCTGCTTGAAGCAACGGACCACGATGGCGTTGACCCAGCGGCTGAGGCAGCGGGCCACGTCCTTGACGCTTTCTCGCTTGCCGAGACCGATAGAATCCGGGGCCAGCAGCACGGCATGGCCGCCCAGCTGGTTCATGCCCACCTGGAAGGTGGTGATGGTGCGCAACGAGGGCTTTTCGAAGAACATGGCGATATTCTGGCCGTGGAGGCGTTCGGACATCTTGCCCGCATGGACTTCTTTCTTGAGCCGGGAGGCAATTTCCACGGTTTCGAGAATCTTTTCCTCGCTCCAGTCGGCGAGGCGAAGGAAATGCTTGTTGCGATCGATCATCTTTTATCCTTCGGGCAGAACCCAATCAAAAAAAAGAAAACGGCTGCCCTTTTGTGAACGGCCGAATTGTTGAACGAAAGTCTAAATATATATAAAAAATCGGGGAAAAGGCAAAAAAAACACAAAAAAAGAGGCTTTTGAAGGTCTGAAAAGGCTGATTTTGCGATCATTTGATGTTTATGGGCGCTTTTTTCACAATTGTTACTGTAGGTTTTTCAAAAGAAGGGAGGTTCTCGTTGAAACAGAGATGTTTCAAAAAGGCTGTTTTTTGCGGTAGAACTGGAGATTACAAATGTAATCATAGACCTTCTTTCAGATTGTCCCCCCCCAATTTTCACCTCAAGTTGGGGAGGACAACGGTATGCACCTTACGCCTTCACCTAGCAGGGCCTTTTTTCGATGCTCCTATCCAGGCAAGGCCCACTCTTTTTTTATTCAAGTTAACCTCTTGACAATGTGTATCCAATTAGATACATTGATGTGTATGCACAAGCGCTTAGACATTGCCGAATACCTCGACAGCGAAGAAATCGTCGCCGAATATTTGAATTTGATCAGTGAATCGGATGATCCCGCGCTGTTTCTCCGAGCCATCGGACACATCGCCAGAAGCAAGGGAATGTCGCAGATTGCCGAAAAGACCGGACTCGGTCGTGAAAGTCTTTATAAGGCTCTAGACGAAAAAGCTCATCCGCGTTTCGAAACCATTTTCAAGGTGCTGAACGCCATGGGAATCCAGATGACTCTCGTTCCTAAAGTGAAATTCAGGAAACGCCGTAAACAAACGGAACTTTGCGTCGCCGAGAAAAAGGGACAGTACAGGGTGTAGAGCTTCCTTATTGGGGCAAATCAGCCGCCATCAATAAACTAATGTCACCGCTATTACTTTGTTGAGCCACTCGATTTGCTTGATTTTCAAGGCACTTTTCAAAGAGATTTCTAACGAAGCGAGCGTTACCAAAATGCCCTCGGTTTTGACGATATGCAGCATCTATATAAGACGCCAAGGCGGTTTTCATTGAGAAATCAATTGTATAATGATACTTGTTCGCCATCTTTTCAAAAATCTGGATCATTTCGTTTGTTGTATAATCAGGGAAATTTATGTACCTATTAAACCGAGATTGTAAGCCGGGATTTGAATTTATAAATGTTTGCATTTCTTCTGTATAACCGGCCACAATTACGACCAGCCTACTTCTGTCGTCTTCCATTCTCTTCAATAACGTGTCTATAGCTTCTCTGCCAAAATCGTTCTCGTCACCTTTTGAGAGAGTGTACGCTTCATCTATAAAGAGAACTCCATCCAAAGCTTCGTCAATCACCTTATTTGTTTTAACCGCGGTTTGACCAACATATTCAGCGACCAGTTTCGAACGGTCAACTTCTACAAGATGTCCGCTTTTCAGAATGCCGAGATTTTTGTAAATACCCGCCATGATACGAGCAACTGTCGTTTTACCAGTTCCCGGATTTCCTGTAAATACGCAATGGTAAGATGTTGCAGGCGAAGGTAATCCCTGCTCTTCTCGCTGCTTTTGCAATGATAAATAATTATAGAAAGTGCTTATTTCCTTCTTTACCGATTCAAGACCAATCAAATCATTTAATTGCGTTTCGCTTTTATTTTCCACCTGGCCATCCCAAGCCTTTAACTTTTCTATCCATTGTTTTTCTTGTTCTGTACATTTCCCGTCTATTTCCGCAATGGTCGTTGCGTATTGGCATAACGCAGTTTTAAATTTTTCTTTCAGTTCCTTCGTTGGGGCTAAAGCATAGACTGTTGAGAGAATTCCTTTGTCGTTATAGGTAGATTCAATTTGTTCTATGAGAATAACCATGTCAAGAACCTGGCTTTTCGTGATATCACTATTACAAGCAGCATCAATTATTTTTTTACTCCATTCAAAATTGCCAGATACGCGAGAAAGAATTTTACCAATCATGTAATACAGCAAACCATAACTTTCAATATTTCCGTAGTCAAATTCGTGTCCTAACTGTTTTTGTACATGTAAAAGATCGGCACAGATTACTGCAAAAAGGACATCTTCTGCTGAGTATTCTTCCGAAGGATTTTGCTTGTTTGTAATATGAACTTCTTTAGCAACCTGTTGCCGGAAAGATTTGTTCAATGATATCTTTTCAAAAATTTGATGAATCCCATAAGCACTATTGAAAAGTCTTTTTCGTGGAAGGACTAGAGCCTGCTTTAATGTTTTAAAGTCCGACAATTTGCCGTCTTTTATCAACGCACCAGAATTTGAAGGTAGCTTGACTTTAACCTTTCTGAAGAAAAAGATTGTTATACTCAAAAAGAAACCGGCAAACATAAAAGCAGCAACTTTCCCGGCTATATCTTTAGACGCCAAGACACCAACAAAGCAAATTAGGCATAGAA
Source organism: uncultured Fibrobacter sp. (assembly GCA_900313675.1). Classification (GTDB taxonomy): domain Bacteria; phylum Fibrobacterota; class Fibrobacteria; order Fibrobacterales; family Fibrobacteraceae; genus Fibrobacter. The sequence continues at coordinate 454 of OMSO01000005.1, read as the reverse complement.
AACCTGTTAGAACACCACATATCGTGCATATGGTTTCTTTAAGTTTTTGGTTTACCTTTTCAACATCCATTGCATTCTCCGTCATTTTAACTTATGATAAAAATAATAAGAATTATCAACATTAGCATTCCTCCCCATGAGAAAAAAATACTAGTAAGCCAGGGCGTTGCGGGCGCGGCGACTGAGCGCCCGCTAGAAGGGGTAGCGGAAAACGCCGAAGGCGGTTGAAGCGAGGGGAAGGCTTTCCCCTCCCTTTTTGTATGGATTGTTTCGTCATTTCTTCCCTCGTAATGACGTTTTTCGGGTCAATATCCGCTTATATTCCCTAACCACCAACCACCAACCACTAGCCACCCTTATAGTCTTTTTCTATCTTACGCCTCACCGCCAGATGTCGTATTTCTGGGGAACCGGGCGAGAACCGCCCACAAAAAGGATTATTTATGTCTCAAAT
>OMSO01000036.1 GCA_900313675.1 uncultured Fibrobacter sp. | reverse complement strand
ATGGTCGTACCCGTACGCACCATGTCGTCGAACACGATCACGTCCTTGCCCTGGATTTCCTCGATGCTGATGTCGGAGAGTTCCGGGTTGAAGGTCATGGAAATCTCACGTTCGCCGGTACGGACCTTGTCCATCACCACGCGCTTGCATTCGGGCAGGTCCAGGGCTTCGTAGACGGCGTTCATGAACGGGCGTGCGCCCTTGTCCGGGGAGACGATGACAAGATTATTGCCGTCCTTGCCGGTCTGCACAAAATTGCTGTTCTTGATGTAGTGGGCGTAGACGTCCGTGGGAATCAAATTGTGGAAATTGTCCTTGCCGAAGATGTCGGCAAAAAGGTTCTGCACCTTGACGCTGTGGTTGTGCACCGTCACCACGGCATCCACGCCGGACTTCTTCAGGAGCTCCGCATAGAGAAGGCTCGTGAAGGCCTGTCCGTCGAACTTCTTGAGGTCAATATCCGGGCGGTCCTTTTCCAGTTCGCCTACGCGGTGGGGGCCGCGGTCCTGGGCGCTGTAGAACAGGTCCGGCTCGACCAAGACAACCTGTTCGGCGCCGTTGTCCTTGGCGGCGCGGGCCAGAATGCAGTTGCGCATGGCGTAGTCGTTACGGCTGCGTTCATGGTTCGAGACCGAGCAAATCAAGACAATCTTCCCTTCCAGGCGACGGCCGATATGTTCCATATCGTCCACGTCCAGGCCGTAGCGGGGGCAGAATTCGGAGTTTGCAAAGGTCTTCAGGGAGACCACGTCGGAAATATCTTCACGAAGACCGATGTACTGGGCCATGTCGATGGCAAAGGGGTCGTCGGTGAAGTTGCCGGTCACGATAAAACGATCAGACATAATTACGCCTTGATGTTGGAGTTGATGCATTGGGTAGTGGAAATATAAAATTTTTAGAACCTTCTCACTACAAGGATTTCAAAAGCGGACACGAATTTCTCCTCGAGATGCTCGCCAAAGGCGATGAGGGAATACCCGCACTTGAGGACCACGTTCCACGACCAGCTTTCGCCGATGTAGCCCAGGGCGGTTTTCATGTCGGCCTCGGGCAGCAGCAAATTTCCGTCGTCGGCATACTCGCGACCGTAGGCCACACCCACGACGCCCCAGAGATTCCAGAAATACCCGTTGCCGTAGACAAAGGTGTAGGTGTATCCCATGTCTCCCCAAAAACTGGTAATATCCCGCTTGTTATCTTCGTAGCCCAGTACGCCGTCGTTGTCCTCGGCGTAATTGTGCTGCAGGCGCCCGCCGATAACCATGCTCCCCGCCGAACTTTTCTGGCGGCGGTCCAGAAAGTAGGCGCTCCTGGGGGCAAACCTGCCGCCTGCGGTAGCCATCCAGAGCATGGAAAAGTACATGTCAAACACCGTAAGGTCTATAAAACTGTCATCGTCGCTGTCTTCCAGGTTCTGGGAAAAACCGCTGTAATAGCGAACTTTGGCGGTAAGCCACCAGTCCCCCGGAAAAAGGTCTAGGCCCGTCTCGAAGGTCTTGGAGTCGGAATGTCCGCTGCTGGTGGTAAAGGGGAGGCCGTACTTGAAGTCGAAGGAAATATCCCAGGAAGTGCCGAACAGGGTAAAAAGGCTATCGTAGCCAAACCCGATACCTACATCTACAGGCCGGTTAGACGAGAGGGGCTCGTCACCGTAGGCGGTGTTCTTGATCATCATGAAGTTGTAGTCGCACAAGAAGCGGAGCGAAATCCGCTCCCGGAATTTCGAGACGGCCGGCTCATCGGGTTCCTGCGGTTCGGCACTGGCAGGTGCCGAAAAGACGGAACATGCCAGGATCAAGAGCGGCAAAATTCTTGTCAAAAAAAGCTTCATCAGAGGCCTACGGGCACAAATATAGAAGTATAAAATCTATCAACAAGGCATCATCGAGTCATTTTTCTTGGTCTTTGCCCGCCTTGTCGCGTGTTTGTATATTGTTAATTATGTGTTATTTAATTGTGACGGCATTTTACGGGTTAATTTCCAATTCAAACAGATTATTCACAAAATCCATATTTGTTTCACGTGAAACATTTGTTTTAGCGGTCAAATTATCCCCATTTGTGGAAAACCTGTGGGATATTATTCATATTCTATCCACAAAAATAAATGTCTAACCAATTGGCTAGACATTATTGTTTATATTTTGTTTAGAAATTTTATCAACATTCCGAGTCATTTTCCGGGCAATTATCCGCAAAAAAAATGGAACGCGGAATCTAGAAAAATCCAAACTTAAAATTTCACGGTGCGAGGTGCCGCCGTGAAACTGTAGAACGTGGCAGTCGCGTCCTTGAAGTAGAGGGTCTCGGTATTGTCGTCATCGGGGGAATACATGGACTTGAGTTCCGGGTAGTGTTCCAGCATGTCCACCTTCGGTTCACGGCGGTCGTCGCGGACCAGGGTACCGGCAACGCGGACCCACTTAGAACCGGTCTTGTCCATGGCACAAATTTCCACCTTGCCGTTTTTCTGGATCTGCTTGGAGCAGTCCTTGGACTTGCCCGTCTGGATATAGAGCTTGCCCTCGAAAATGTTGGCGGTGCCAAACGGGCGGACGCGGGGTTGATCATTATCTACCGTCGCCAAAAAGTAGGCGCCGGCATCCTTGAGAAATTTTACGACTTCTTCCATAGTTTTATTTAGGGGTTAGGGGTTAGGATCTAGGATTTAGGGGGTGGGATGTGTGGGGCGAAAGATTAGTAATGAGTTTTCAGTTATGAGTTGTGAGTTCTTATAGTCGCGCCTCTGGCGCCAAATTATATACTGAAAACTGACTACTGATAACTCACAACTAATTCCCGATGAACTCCTCCTTATATATTCTTTCCATCTCCTCGCTGAAGCAGCAAAAGATGACTTTCTTGACTCTTTGGGCCGGAAAATTCCGGACCGTTTTCACGGCAATCTTGGTGGCCGCCTCCCATGGATAATCATAAACACCGGTGGAAATGGCGGGGAAGGCAACTGTCTCGCAGCCGTTTTCTTCGGCCAGCTCGAGGCAGCTTTTGTAGCAGGATTCCAGCAGTTCGGGTTCGCCGTGCAGGCCGTCCCGATAGATAGGCCCCGGAGTATGGATGACGAACTTGGCCGGAAGCTTGAACCCCGGAGTGATTTTCGCCTTGCCCGTTTCGCAACCGTTCAGGGGTATGCAAGCTCCCAAAAGTTCCGGGCCAGCCGCCCGATGGATGGCACCGTCCACGCCACCGCCACCCAGCAGCGAACAGTTCGCCGCATTCACGATGGCATCGACTTGCAGCTTCGTGATGTCGCCCCGGATAATTTCAATCTCGATCATGTTGAACCTCTGAAAGAAAATATATAAAAGTTTTGAGTGGTGAGTTATGAGTGGTGGGTTGTGAGTTGCGGGTCTTAAATGTTGTCATCCTCGACTTGGTGCCGGGGTCAGCTTCTTGCCCCCTCGTGCTATCCCGGCATCCGCCGGGATGACATTCTGCGGACGTTGGCGATTGCACCAGAAAGCAAGGCAGTAGGGAAGCAATCGCAACTTGCTGCACCTCGGAAATGTCGATAAATAAATTTATCGCCGTTTCCTCGGTTTGCAAACGTTTCACGTGAAACATTACTCACGGACGGCCAGGGGATACTCCTCGATAGCGGTCTGTTTTTCTCCCAAAGCCTCCCACTCCAGGATGATATTACAGACCGTAGCGTCCCCTTTCTCCAACTTGTAACTGCAAACGTTATCCCCAAGACCATATTCCGTACAGACCAGGGTATCGCCCATAAAACACTCCTGCATGAACCGGACCTTAATGGACTTGATGGTATTGTCAAACCCAAAGGTTTCCGAATGACATGCCACCGCCAAGTTTAAATAAGTCCTATTGTTCACATGACGGTTGAAATCGATGTCGCCCATATTCACCTGATGGGTCAGCGTATGCAGTACATTTCCAGAATCGTTCCATCCGAACTTTTCATGGGGGCCCACAGCCAATTCTTCAATCACATCCATCTTGCCGTCAAGCAGGGCCGTGGAATACGGACGATGACGGTTCTTGTCCATCACCACCCAGCAACTGTTTCCCCTGGCAAAAACCTTTCCGCGATAGCTCATGGTAAAGTCGCAAAAAATCTTGATTCTGGACTTTTCCGAAATCCACAGGTCCACCTGGAAACTTTCGGACCAGAAGGGAAGGTCGCCCTCGAAACGGATATCAATTTCAGAAATAATCCAGTACAAGCCTCTGTCCACGATATCGAAAGCGGCAAGAAACTTGCTCGCCGCATAACGGGCAAAACAATCCTCGAAATAGGCCAAGGCCGACATGGGAACCATCCGGTAGCTCAAATCCATATCGTGGCCAGTCACATAATAACTCTGGGAAAACTTCTGCACCTCAAACCTCCAAAAGTACGACAATCTCAATTTAGAATTATCCCCTCGCACGCTTCTCTTCTTTATTTCTTATAAAAATGTCCGCAAAAAAATCGCCACCTATTATAATATAGTGTTGGGCGTTCCCCCTCGAACCACGGACCACCCCGAAGGAGAGGGGTCGGGCCATACTCGCTTCGCTCCCCGAGCCCCAGCAAAAAAAATGTTCAACCACCGGCAAGACTTTTGCCGGGTCTCGGCCCTACGGGTCACTGTCCCTAACGCGGAGGTTAGGGGTTAGGGGTTAGGATCTAGGATCTAGGGGGTAGGATCTAGAGAAGTGTGGAATGCGAGGTTCGGGGGTGGGTCTTAAATGTTGTCATCCCCGACATGGTCGGGGATCCGCTTGAAGTTTTAGAGACTAGGATCTAGGATTTAGGGGCTAGGATCTGGGGAAATGTGGAATGCGAGGTTCGGGGGTGGGTCTTAAATGTTGTCATCCCCGACATGGTCGGGGATCCGCTAGAAGCTTCAGGGGCTATGGTTTAGCAAGATGTCACCCCGGACTTGAGCTTGTCCCGGACTTGTTCCGGGATGCCGGGGTCAACTTCTTGGCCCTTCGTGCTATCCCGGCATCCGCCGGGATGACATCCGGAAGCTCAGAAATACTTGAACGCGTTGGCGATTGCACCAGAATGTAGGGCAATAAGGAAGCAATCGCAACTTGCTGCACCTCGGAAATGTCGATAAACAAGTTTATCGCCGTTTCCTCGGTTTGCAAACGTTGGCGATTGCATCAGAAAGCAGGGCAGTAGGGAAGCAATCGCAACATCCTGGGGCTCGGAACTATGTGATCGTGAAACCAACATGTTATACATGTTGGGACTATGGCTACGCCATAGTCCTACACCCTGCGGTTGGCAAATAAAAAAATGAAATCATTTTTTTCCTTTCCAACCTTGTGCGTGTTTCACGTGAAACATGCACTAGCCCCTAGATCCTAAACCCTAGACCCTTACCTCTATCCACAAAAAATTCACATTTATCAAAAATTTATTCACGGATATTTTTAAAAAATAAGGGTTCAAGGCCCTTTTTTCGTTGTGATTGTGATTTAGTAATGCTAAATTGTTGACTAATATAATGTTTCATGTGGAGCAATAGGATATCCCCTGTCATCCTGGAGGCCAAAGGCCGATAGGACCAGCAGGGATAACGAATCAGGGTCTTTTGAGTTATAGAAACAACATCGAACAGCAGAACCTTTTGAACCAATTCCTAAAGGAAAATGGTGTTGAATTGCCCGGAGAAACTCTCGGCAAGCTGTACGACTATGCCGACCTGGTGGTAGAAACCAAGCAGTTCGGCAACCTGATTTCGGCGAAGGATTCCGAAAAATTTTTGAGCAGGCACATTGCAGATTCGCTGGTGGCCTATGTATATATAGTAAGGGAATGCAAGGAGATCCCCGCCTTCGCGGGGATGACGAGTCACGTACAAAAGACCACAACCTCGGCCCACCCATACCTCAAAGCGACCGAAGGGAGCGACCTCATACCTCACACCTATAAATGGGCCGACATGGGTGCCGGAGCCGGCTGTCCGGTTTTCCCCCTTGCCATCGTAATACCCCAAGTCCAGTTCTATGCCGTAGAACCCCGGAACATGCGTGTGCAGTTCATGCAGATGGCCAAAGAAAAACTAGGCCTCAAGAACCTGACCGTGGTGGGCAAGCGTTTCGAGACTTCTGGCCTAACCGACCTGGATTTTATCAGCTGCCGGGCCCTTTCCACCTTCGAAAACGACTGGGAACGCGCGAGGCCCGCCCTCAAGAAGGGTGGCAAGTTCCTCACCCTCAAGAGCTACAACAACGTAGCCCAGCTGGAAAGCGATCCTGCAATTATACTGCACAAATATACACTACCTAACGAAGAACAAGTTTACGCCTTAGTCACTCGAGGTAACGAATGAGTAAAGTGATAGCGATATGCAACCAGAAAGGCGGCGTGGGCAAGACCACCACCGCCGTGAACCTGGCCGCCAGTTTTGCCGCCCTGGAGAAAAAGACTCTCCTTATCGACATGGACCCCCAGGGGAACGCGTCCCAGGGTTTCGGCTACAACGAATCCCAGGAGATGGACATCCACGAGGTGCTGGAACTGGCCGAAAATCCGGACAATGTCACCTACGATAACATCAAGCCCGCCATCATGAACACGAGGCTCGACTTCTTGAAGATCATCACTTCGGGGCCGGACCTTGCCGTCATGGAAATCGAGCTGGTGAACGCCATGAGCCGCGAGCACCGCCTGGAACGTGTCATGAAAGTTCTGGACCAGGCCTTCGAATTCATCATCATCGACGCGCCCCCGAGCCTGAACCTGCTCACCATCAACGTGCTCACCGCCGCAAAGAGCGTGCTGATTCCCATCCAGTGCGAATACTACGCCCTCCACGGCGTGACGGAGCTGTTCAACACCATCCGCGAAGTCCAGAAAAACCTGAACGGAAACCTGAAAATCGAAGGGGCGCTCCTCACCATGTTCGCCAACAACAACCTCTCGAAACAGGTGGCCGACGAAGTTCGCGAGAACCTGGCCGACACCGTTTTCCAGACGGTCATCCCGCGTAACGTGCGCCTCAGCGAGGCACCCTCCCACGGAAAGCCGGTCATTCTGTACGATGTACGGAGCCCCGGTTCCCAGTCCTACATGAAACTCGCCGAGGAAATCCTGAACAAGGGGAAGTAGTTGTGAGTTGTGAGTACGCATTTCACATCCCATACCTCAAAGGGCCGCAGGCCCGACCTCATACCCCAAAGCGAAGCGACCTCAAACCTTAAACCTCTACCACCTAATACCTAACAATGGGAAAGAAATCTTTTGCACTTGGACGCGGTCTTTCTGACATTCTCAAGGACCATGACGCTAATAAGAATTTTTCTGCAAACGCCCCCCAGGGCGAGTCTTCCAATGGCCAGCAGGTCGTAGAAATCCAGCTGGACCTTATCGACCCGAACCCGTTCCAGCCCCGCAAATTTTTCAGCGACGACGAACTTTCGGAACTGGCCGAAACCATCAAGACCCACGGGCTTCTGACTCCCATCAACGTGCGGAGCGTGAATGGCCGCTACCAGATTATCAGCGGTGAACGCCGTACCCGCGCAAGCCGGCTTGCAGGCCTCAAGACCATCAAGGCCCAGGTGTTCAGCGACATTGGCGACAAGGCCATGGCCGAATGGGCGCTTATCGAAAATATCCAGCGCGTGGACCTGAACCCCATCGAGACGGCGCAGTCCTACCAGCAGCTCATCGACAACCACGGCTACACTCACGAAGACCTGGCAAAGGCGGTAGGCAAGTCCCGCTCCGCCATTACCAACGCGCTCCGACTGCTGAAACTCCCGGACCAGGTGCAGTACTGGATCCAAGAAGGCAAGCTCTCCTCCGGAGCGGCCCGCGCCCTCTGCAGCGACAAGATTGCCGACGTAGAAACCCTTGCAAAAAGAATCATCGACGAAGGCCTGAACGTCCGCCAGATCGAGGCAATTTCCAGAGGCGAAGAAATTGACCCGACTAAAGCTGAAAAGCAAGAAAAAGAAAATAATGAAAAGCCTGCAGCAAGTCCTGCGACTTCTGGAAATCCGCCCAAGCCGAAACCGGAACTCAGCGCCGACATGAAACAGTTCGAGTCCAAGCTGGAAACCTATTTCGGCACCAAGGTGGCAATCAACCCCAGCGCAGGTTCCGAAGCCAAGGGAACCATCGTAATTAACTATTATTCCATGGACGACCTGAACCGTATCCAGCAACTCATGGAAAACGCCTAGGAAACTTATGAAAGGCAAGTATTACACCATACAGATTATCCCGGAAGATTCCGAGAAGGTGAGAAAGTTCAAGGTTCGCACCTGGTGGTTCGCCTTTATCAAGATTTCCCTAATCGTGTTCATCCTCGTGCTGGGATTGTTCATCTACCATCTCGGGAAAATCAACCGCATCGTGGCAAGCTACGAAAAAATGCGGGTGACCAACGCCCAGCTGGTCAAGAAGGACAACAACTACGAAGAAATGTTCTCCCGCCTGGATTCCCTGTGGATTCTGGAGGAACGCATCCAGAACATCTTCGAGACTTTTTTGGAAAACGATTCTGCAAAAATCAACAGCATTATCGACAAAAACAAGTTCGCCCACACGCCTGCCGAAAAAATCCAGGTGGATTACGAAGGTATCCACGGCTGGCAGCCCCTTTCCGAAAAAATCAAGCTAGAGCACATCCCCAGTGTTCTGCCCGTGGTTGGAATCGAAAGCAAGAAGTTTTCCGAAGAAGAAAACCATCTTGGCATAGATATTTCGGCACAGGCCGGAAATCCGGTATTCGCATCGGGAGCTGGCAACGTGGTCTTTGCAGGCCAAAAAGATGAACTGGGAAACACCATTGTCATTGACCACCAGAACGGCTACAAGTCGAGCTATTCTCATCTGAAGACGATCAATGTGAGAAAGGGTTATACCGTAAGCAAGGGCGACATTATCGGTACAGTCGGAAGCACCGGCAATACCAGCGGCGCCCACCTGCACTTTGAAATTACAAAAGACGGAATCAACTTGAATCCGTCAGATTTCATAGACTAATAAAATTTTTAATTCATTGGAGAAACAACATGCCAGGTAAAGAACAGGAAATTACCCAGATCAGCAACACCATTACCATCAAGGGCGACATCATCGGCAAGAGCGATGTCCGCGTGGCAGGTGTAGTTAACGGAAGCATCAGCATCGATGGCGAACTCATTATCGAAAAGAGCGGCCACATCGAAGGCGAAATCAAGACCAAGTCTGCCGTGATTGCAGGCTCCATCAAGGGCAATATCGACTGCTCCGAAAAGATGATTCTCGAAAGTTCTTCCCAGTTCGTAGGGAACATCAAGACCAAGCAGCTCATTATCCAGGAAGGCGCCATGTTCCAGGGCAACTGCCAGATGGGCATTCCTTCTACACCTGCAGCCCAACCTAAGGAAAAGGCATAATTCCACACCTATATCAGTATTATCTTTTTATTTATATATAGAGATAATTATACTGATACTGTGAATTGTGGAAAGAAATGTTGAAGGGTAGGTACTAATTTTTAATCCTCAACAAGATACGATATTCACACGGAATATTGAATATGTTGAAGATTTGAAACGAGTCCACTTTTTTCAATGTTGATTACTGTTGAAAGAAAATTTTCAACTTCTGTTGACAGAAAAATCACGAAGGGGCATTAAAAACAGGTGCCAAAAATGATTTTAATCACATTTGAAAAGAATAAGTGGAAAATAGGTGCCAGCGGGGCAAGGTAAAGACTATATTTCTCACTAGATGGGTTGTAAGTTGTTGAAGATAGGGCAGATATCTGATCTCCACATAGGCGAGGACGAAAACCTCGTGCAGGGGATTGATGTGCGTGCCAATTTTCAGAAGGCCCTCCGTTCCAAGTCCATAGAGGATATAGACCTGTTGGTATTGTCCGGTGACCTGGCCAACGAAGACGGGGAGCCCGGCGCTTACCGTTTTGTCTTTGAGCAGGTGAAAGACCTTAAGGTTCCCGTGCTAGTCATTCCCGGCAACCACGACCGTCTTGACACTATGGCCCAGTTTTTTGACCTGCAGGGCAAAATTCACGGTGAAAAGTGCTATTTCAAGTACGAAATTGCAGGCCGGACGCTGTTTTTCCTGGATAGCGCCTGCGGGACTGTTTCTAAGGACCAGCTGGACTGGTTAAAAGCGGAAGCCGCCAAGATCCAGGGCGAAATTTTCCTGTTTATGCACCACCCGCCCTGCCTCTGCGGTCACCGGTTCATGGATTCCAGGTATTCCCTCAAGAACAAGGAAGAGGTCCAGGCAGTTTTCGCCGAAATTCCGAACCTGACCCATATTTTCTGCGGGCACTACCATTCTCATTTCGAGTTGGACATGGGCCGTCAAAAAGTCCATGTGGCCCCTTCCACCCAGATGCAGATAGATTCCCACGCCCCGAACTTTATCCTCAAGAGCTCCGCTCCCGAGTGGATGACCATAGAAATTGGCGAAAATTTCGTAGAAACGGCAGTTTATTTGCATTAATGCCTTGAATTTTTATAATTTCTTTCTAAATTTGGTTCAAAATGGCGGTTTAGCTCAGCGGTAGAGCACTGGAATCATAATCCATTGGTCCGGGGTTCAAATCCCTGAACCGCTATTACAAAAAAAAGAGGCGCGTATGTCGAAAAAAATTCTAGCGATTTTAATTCTGGCTACCGCCTCTTTTTTTGTTGCCTGTAACCAAGAAGAAAAGGTGACTCCCGAAGTCATCCAGGCCAAGGTGGCCGCCGAAAAGTCGGCTCCCATCGTCAAGGTAGATGAATTCCAGTCTCCTAGCAGCCCTGTCATCGATTCTACCAAGGCCAAGCAGTATGTCAAGGCCAGCGCCGCCCTGGTGGAACTGGGCGTTACCTGGTCCGAAAAGATCGACAAGGCCGAAGATTCCGAGAAGGTCCAGATCCTTAATGCCTACAACGTGGCCCGCGACCAGCTTTGCGCCCGCGTAGGTCTTGCCGGCATCGCCGAATTCAACTGGATTACCAAGGTTGCGCTTCCTAACCCGCAGAACGAAGCGGTGTTTAAGGCAGCTGGCTTGAGACAATAAACCGAGTTTCTTTATTGATATTTTTTTCCCGGCCTTGGTCGGGATTTTTTTTTGTCCAATAAATTCCGGCAATGCATTTCAACAAAATGAATATATTTGTACAAAAGGATTTCTAGAGGAATTGACAATGGAAAACGTGACGGTCTTTAACCATCCTTTAATCCAGCACAAGATTTCGCTATTGCGCGACAAGAATACGGATACAAATGAATTCCGTCGCCTGGTCGAAGAGATTGCCATGCTTGAGGGTTTCGAGGCTTTGTCGGACCTTCCGCTAGAGGACAGGGAGGTCGAAACCCCGATAGAAAAATGCACTACGCCAGTGCTGGCCGGACGCAAGCTCGTGCTGGCTCCAATCTTGCGTGCTGGACTTGGCATGGTGCCTGGCATGCTTGCGCTGGTGCCCTCTGCCAAGGTTGGGCACATCGGGCTTTTTCGCAATGAGGCAACTCACGAACCCGTGGAATACTACTGCAAATTGCCAGCCGCCATAGACCAGCGAGTCATTGTGGTGGTAGACCCGATGCTTGCCACGGGCGGCTCCGCTGTCGATGCTATCAGCATGATCAAAAAACGTGGCGGCAAAAAAATCAAGTTTGTGTGTATTATTGCCGCTCCCGATGGCCTTAAAAAACTGCACGAGGTGCACCCCGATGTACAGATTTACGTGGGGCACCTGGACCGTTGCCTGAACGAAGACGCCTACATTTGCCCGGGTCTTGGCGACGCCGGCGACAGGGTATTCGGAACAAAATAACAACAGGTAAATCTGTTTTTTTACTGCATGGTGCCTTTTTCGAGGCTTCGGACGGGAATAAAGCTGGTGCTGCCGTCGGCAGATATGATCATGGCCACGCCGGACATGTAGTTGAGCCACCTTCTTTTTTCGTGATAGCGCACGTTGGCGCGACCGTCGGTCACATAGGCCAGCAGGGGCACTATCAGGTAGTCGTGGGTACACATGATGTTTATGCGTTTCATGGTTCCCATGTTCTTCTTGATTTCGCTGATGAGCTGTTCACTACGGGTTCCCAGGTCGTAGAAGGCATCGGAGTAGGAGCCTGCGAATGCGTACTTGGAATACACCGCCCAGCCGCCGCCATCGGCGGACTTGGAGTATTCCTCCACCTTGTCGGAATTTTTCACGTACCAGCCGCCATCCAGAGTGGCGAGCTCCACCAGGTTGTAGTTGGTCTGGCCCTTGCCCTGGGCTATGTTGTCGCAGGTTTCCTGGGTGCGGGTGTAGCCGGAGTGGGCAAAGTAGAAGTCCTCGGTGCCGCCTGCTGCCTTGAACCGTCCGCCCAGTTCCTGGGCGTATTTGACGCCATTTTCGGTAAGGTGACCGCTCTTGCCTGTGCTGTTGGTACGTTCGCTGTGGCGGATGATGAACACAGCCTTGTCTGTTGGTTTTAGGCTTTTGAAGACTTCCACGATGTCGGTAAAGCCATCGGCTTCGTCCTTGGTGGCGACGCGCCACTTGCCACCATCATAGATATAAGATATTTCGTGGTTCACTCGGCCTTCGCGGATTTCCTTGTCGTAGGCGCCGGGGCCAAAACCTGCGGTGTCTTTTTCTAGGGCATTTGCCGTGCGCCAGCGGTTTTGGGTAGCGTCGCAAACGAAGCGTACTCTCGAATGGTCCGCATGTTCGTAATCGTTGGCGAAGTATACGCTTTGTCCCTGGTTCACAAAGGTGAGCTTGCCTGCGTTTGAACTGTTGCAGGGGCCAAAACCGTAGACCATGGGGAAAAAGTTCTGGATGTACTTTTCAAAGTTTGGCACGGGGCCAAGGTTCCAGGAGGCTATGTTGTTGCGGATTTGACTGTATTTGTTGGTGGAGTCGACTCCGACAATCCAGTCGGCTATTTTTATTTTCCAGTTGGGGTCGTTCCAGACACCGTCGCCCTTGAGGTCTTCGGCAAGGTTGTTGGCAAGGTTCAGCATCTCGCCTTCGTCCCGACCGCCCTGGAGCATGGCCGAAATGGCCAGCAGGGCGGCACTGTAGTCGCTGTCTTCGAATATGCTTATTTCTTCGGCGGAGGTGTTTTCGAGCTTAACGTCGTTGATTCCGAAAGCCTCGAGAACTTCGCGTCTTGCTTGGGCCTTCGCCATGTTGATGTCGATGTGGTTCATCAGCAGCTGGTCCACTCGCGGGATTTCCAGGTGCGTGAGGATGTTTACGTTTGCTTTTGAGGGGTCGCAGGTCCTTGCGGCAAGGGTTACAGGGCTTGCAGAGGTGCCACCGTTCAGTTCGTTCTTGTAATAGCCGGTCACCTTGATTTTTACGCAGTTGGAATCGGCATGTACATTGCCAAGGTTAAAGTGCCCGTTGTTGGAAACGATACAGCCCTCTGCAATCTGCCGCATTTCGTGCCCGAAAAAGGAATCTACTTCTTGAACCGTGATGCCGGCGCCCGGGACAAAGGGGCCTTTTTGCGCGAGCCCTGCTATGGGAGAATCGAAACCGGAAGGCGTTATGGGCATTTGGTTGTTGTAGTTCTGGTCCCAGGGGTTTCCGTAATTCTGCGATTGAGCAGAGTCAGGTTCGTTGCTTGCTGATGAGGTGTTTTCGACAGGGAAAATTTTATCCACGGCCTGCAAAAGCCCGTCATTGCAGGTGATACTGAAACTGGCACTATCTGCAGCACTATGCCATTCACCGTTTACGCAGAAATAGGGGAGTGTCTCGTCGCTTACAAAAAAGAAGTGACCCTTGCGCTCTTCGTTACAGTCCGGCAGGTCGCTGGCGTCTTCTACCGTCAAGGAATCAAAAACGGAGGGCTTTTTTTCGTCCAGGTCTGGTATTTTCGAATCGGACGATATAACCTCGCTGTTCTCGTCCCCCTCATTTTCTTCGGCACTGCTCCCGCTAGAGGAACAGCCCGCGAAAAAAAGGGCGAGGGCAAAAATTGCCTTTATTGTGAGCCAGCCGGATTTCATTTGTTACAAAATACATAAAAAGCGGTCTAATTCAAGTCTATGCCGTTACAAAAATGAGCCCATTGGCCAATGACCTTTTCTTTTTTTTAATTTTTAGCCAAAATTAAATGAAAGGGTACAGCTATGAAAAAATTATTTACAGTCCTCTTGTCTGTGGCCGCCATGGCCCTTGCCGAGAATGTTCAGGTTCTTGAACCTTCCGGTGCGGAATTTTCTACCGACGCCCCCCAGGTGGTCATGTCCATCTTGCGTTCTGCCGTATCCCAGACGGGTAACACTCCGGTGGAATCTTCGGCAGATATCCAGATTCGTACCACCCTCAGCACCATGGGCTCTTCCATCGTTGTTGTGGTGGAACAGCTCAAGGACGGAACGGTTGTTGGTTCAGGGCGCCAGAAGACGCCCACCGTCGATGACCTGGACGTGGCTATCGATGATGCTGTAAAGGCGGCCCTTGCAAATCTCGATGCCGGAAATGCCCCGCAGTCGGCGGCATACGCTCCGGAAGCGAGTTACGATGATGGACCGGAGGTGGTTTACGTGGTTCCTGTGGAACGCCAGAGCAGCGAAGACCCCAACGACAATTTTGCCCACAAGCGGCCCACCCGTAACTATGTGAGCTACGGCCTTGGTATGGCCATGTGGCACAACTATGATTTTGAAAATGACGATTACGAAGTGGAAATGTCTTGGGAGCAGGCCTTTGTGTTCCACTATGGCCGTATTTTTGAAGTGGTGCCCCATGCGGCCATCACCATTATCAACAACATGAACATTTCTTTTGGTTCTGACTGGGAATGGCACGAAACCTTCTTGATTGGCGGTCGCTATTTTGTGAGCACCGGGAACATTACGCCCTACATTGGACTTGGTGGCGGTCTTGGTATCCAGACCGATGAGCATTATGAAGCAGCCGCCGAAGGATTTGCCATCGGCCTTGCTACGGGGGCAGAGCTGGGCGTTATTATGTTCAGAAATTCCGCCACCCAGCTGGAGATCGGCCTTGCATGGGATGCCCTGTGGGATGGTTTTGAAAGCTTTGACCGTCGCTTCGGTGCAGGCAGTTTCTACGTAGCGATTAACTACTAGTTTTAGGTCACCTCTAAAAATTCATTTTCAAAAATTTGGCTGCAACACATCGCGCAGTTTCGTCACTCAAAGTGGTAAAGACCTCCAGTATTCACCACTTTTCGTTCCTGCCTGCGCTCGGTTTCGCTCAAATTCTTTTTATCAAAGCAATTTTTAGAGGTGCCCTTTATTTATGAGTCTGGTTTCAAGAAATTGATCACGGGATAAACCCGTGATGACATTTTGAAACAAGAAAGTCCCACAGGTAACCTGTGGGACTTTTCTATCAAGAAGAATTGAAAACTAGAAGAAGATGAATGCGCCGAGGCTTGTCACGATGGCGTCTTTTTCAGCAAATCCGGAGAACGGATTTGCTAGGAACTGCTTCGTGAAAGCAAGTTCTATAGCGGTCGGGCCATATTCGAAGCGGGCGCCCAAGTTCACTGTTGTGCCATTGGCGATGGTAGATATGTTCTTTGTCTTTTCACCGCCCAGTTCACGGTCGGAATATTCTGCGGCAGTCCAGGTGTATTTGGCACCGCCGAATGCCATGAAGTACTTGCTGAGCTGTACCTCGCCCAGGATATTGGGTTCAAAGACCAGTTGGGCATCTTGATGTCTGTCGCTAACGCCTTCAATATTGTCGTAGTTGTACATGGGCAAGAAGGTGTTCAAGCCCAGATACACGTTGGCATTTTCAGAGCTGAGGACCGCAGCACCCAGGGTGAACATCGGGACAATTGAAACATTGGCCAGAGTGTCGGACAGGGTAGTCTTGGTGGTGACCAGGTAGTTCTTGCCGTCTTTCACCTGGATTTCAGAGACGCTAGTCTTGTGCTTGTATTCGTTACGGATGCCTTCAACTCCTAAGGTCCAGTAGTAAACATCGCCACTGTAGGAAACACCCAAGTAGCCTTGTGCGGCCCAGGCCTCATCTTCGATTTCGGAGTTGGACTGATTGAGGAAATGATTTCCGTTGGGCGTTGCATAATGTCCGCTTAACAAGATGTCGAAGGAGCCGACGTTCAAGGAGAAATTGGCGCCCACGACAGAGCCTGCGGTGGAGGACTTTTCAGTTTCATCAGTGCCGTCGGCGTGGTCGGTCCAACGCCAAGCCTTACCCAGGGAATAATCCAAAGATGCACCGAACTTCTGGAAGGCGATACCTGCAGTTAGGAGACCCATGTCGGCTTCGTCGTTATTATCAAAAGAAAGGAAATAGGTCCAGCTGTCACCGAAGGCGACTACGCCCTGTTGCTCGACGGGGTCGAAATAGGCCAGCTTGGAACCGAACATGAAATGGGGAAAGCCGACATTTCCGCCGATAGTGGAGGCGGCGGCTTCGTTACCGACAGTGTTGTAGGCATTGCCATGAAGGATATCGCCCAGCTTGTTTACAGGTGCCTTTGCGACCTTGGAGGTATCCGTAGCGACGGAGTCTGTAACGGCCTTTGCGCTATCGACTACGGCCACCTGTTCAGGAGCTGCCACCGCAGAGTCAGCAGGAGCGGCAGGAGCAGGCTCAGCTACTGTAGAGTCGGCGGCGGGTGCGGGTTCGGCTACGGCAACTGCAGAATCGGCAGGTGCCGGTGTCGCAGTGCTATCGGTGGCAACCTGGTCAGCAGCGGGTGCCGCGGTAGAGTCGGCCACTGTGGAGTCCGCTGCGGGAGCAGGTTCGGCTACGGCGACAGAATCGGTAGGAGCTGCCGCAGGTGCGGGCTCAGCTACGGGTGCGGTCGCAGGAGCAGGAGCGGGGGCCACTGCAGGGGCTGGTTGTGCTGCCGGTGCGGCTGCAGCGCTGGCGGGTGCATTTTGAGCCTGGACACTGGCTGCCAGGCCGAGGGCGATAAGCAAAAGGTGTTTCTTCTTCATAGTACCATAAACATAGATAAATGGAGCGAAGAGCGGTTCAGAAAAGTGCAAATTTTTTGTAGACGCCTGTAAACAGAAAAGGTTTGGGCAGATTTATCTTTTTTGGGGAAAAAGTTTAATTTTATGTTCAATAGCTCACAAATGGAGTAAAATATGAGGATTTTACAGTTAGCCGGCGCGATATCCCTTGGTGCATTCCTGCTTTTGGGATGCGATGGTGAAAATATTACAGAAGTTAGTCAGAAAGAGACAGATATCTCGCTTGCTGAAAGGGTCGGGCCGGTAAGCCAGTATGGCGAGCTTTTGGCGGGTCAGGTAGATGGGGTTGGGCGTATCTATGGCTCTTGCAATGGTATAGCTGCTGGCAAGGAAGTTCAAGTTCGTGGCATGAGCATGTTCTGGAGCGTTGCTGGTGTGGGTGCCGATTTCTACAACGAAGCGGCAATTGATGCCATGGTCAGGGATATGAAGATTGAAATCATCCGCCTCGCTATCGGAACCGAAGAAAATTGGGGTGTGGGCGGTTTCATGAAGGATCCCGATGCCCAGCGTGAGCTCATCAAAAATTCAGTGATGGCGGCCGTTAAGAACGATATCTATGTGATTATCGACTGGCATTCTCATACGGCAGTTGACCAGCTGGAAGCGGCCAAGCAGTTCTTTGGCGAGATGGCGGAAGCCTATGGTGGATATAACAATGTCATTTTTGAAATATTCAACGAGCCCACCAAGCAGAGTTGGGAACAGGTTAGAGATTATGCGAACCAGATTGTAGACACTATTCGCGTACATTCGGACAACCTTGTCCTTGTGGGTAATCCTAATTGGGACCAGAGGCCCGATATGGTCATAAGTAAGGAGGTGGAAGACCCCAAGCACAATGTGGCTTACACCTTCCACTACTATGCTATGACGCACGGTAATTGGGAAATGGGCAATGCTGACAAGGCTATGAATGCAGGGCTTTCAATTTTTGTAAGCGAATGGGGTACGGGCACGGCTGATGGTAACGGAACACCTGGTGAAGCCAAGAACCAGAAATGGCAAGACTGGATGGATGCCAACAAGTTGTCTTCGGCCAACTGGTCTGCGGGCAACAAGAACGAAGGCACGGCGGCATTTACCCCGAACTCAACTCCGGAGTCCATAGAATTTACCGCTTCTGGTGAAATGGTCAAGGGCTTCTTTGCCAAGAATCCAGATAGCTACACGGCTTGCAAAGCGAAGAAGTAATTAGTCGCAGTCCAGACAAGTCCACTCTACCACGCCGTCGCAGCCTTCCTTGTCGCCGGTAAGCCTTTCGCACGAATAGCTTTCGATATCGATAAGGAAACCGAGCTGGCCGGCATTTTTTGTGCAGCACCCGTCGCAATCACTGTCGGAACACATATCGTAAACTACGGCATCTATGGTGCGCCCGTTTTGGCGCAGCCTGAATGTCTTGAGCTTGTACTTGTTCCAGTCTTTTTCGTGAATGGCGATGATGTTGTGTTCGCTAACCCATTGTTCGGTCTGCTGGTCTTCGAGACCTGCGAACCATCCTGCCCAGGTACAACCGTTGTAATCTTCGCATTCCTCGCTGCCTGGCTCCGGCCAGGAGGTGTACCAGGTGAGGTACGCCTTGTTCCATACGGTATCGCGTGCTGTTTCAGTATCGCTACTTGCGATCGATGTGCCAGAACTTGATTCTAGAACAGCATTATTTTCGCTGCTGGTAGTGACCGTGCCGGAACTTGATTCCGGTGTTTCGCTGGAATTGCTGGAGCTGTCGTTGCCGCAAGCAATAAATGCTGCCACCAGGAGCACAAAAACAAAGGGGACCGCTGCAAGAATTTTGCTATACATAAATTTATTCCCAAACATATTCACTCCTTTCAACTCCTTTTTTGTCATTTATGAGGTGTATCGCAAAGTATAAAAAACAGTCTTTGAAAAAAATAATTATAGTTGTTGCAGAGGTAATTTGGTATGAAACTGAAAGCTCTTATTTTTGCATTTGTGGCGGCATTTGCCATGGTCGGCTGCGACAGTTCCACATCCAGCGATACAGAAATTCAGGAACTGCCCGATTCCAGCGCTGGTCAGGATCTGTCCAGTTCGAGTGCGAAAAAAGAAACGAACTCAAGCACGAGCAAAGATGGTACCGACAAGACGAACAGCAGCGCAAGCGTTGCTGATGCCATAAAGGATTTGGATCCGAAAAATTTGACTCCGGAACAACTGGAAATGATTTCGAATTTTACGGGCCTCACGCCAGAAGAATTGAAACGGCTTGTAGTGATTGAGTAATTGATGAAATAGCTGGCAATGATTATCGACAAGGAAAAGATATCGCGACGTGCCGCAGGGCTTGACCTGTTCAGGGTTCTTGCGGCCCTGATGGTGCTGCTTTTCCATTGCCGTATCCATCACGGAAGTGATTTTGGGGTGCTCACGGGTTTTGTCTCCATGGGCGCCATTTTTATGTCGGCCTTCTTTATGCTTTCGGGCTATGTGCTGTTCTTGACCTACAGGGAACAGCCCTTGATTCAGATGGCGAACCTGAAAAAATTCTACTTGAAACGGATTGTGGGAATCTTGCCGCTGTACTATGTGGTAGCCCTTTTGTATGTGGTGTTTTTGGGGCGCGAAAGTGTTGTCCAGAATCTGCTGTTGTTGCCTGTGGAAATGCTCGGGCTGCAGAGCGTTTTTTCTTCACTGTTCGAAGTGAGCCACAATGACGGTACCTGGTTTATCTCGTGCCTGCTGCTTTCCTACTTGGCGTTCCCGCTGATGCAGGAGGCCGTAAAGCAGATGAGTGCCCGCGCTAAATACATGGCGCTCGGAATTTGCATGCTGGCTTTATTCTGGGCGCCGCTGGTGGTTCATGCATTCTCTACGGCATCTATCTATACGAATCCATTTTTCCGCGGGCTTGAGTTTTTTATAGGCGTGTTGCTTTGTTCCTTGCCCGTGCAGTCAAAATTCTGGGGTACCTGGAAAGCGTTTTTCGTAGAGCTGATTGCCCTTGTCGGGCTGGTGAGTGCCGGTGTACATTTCCATTTTTCTGTGGGAAACTACATGCTTTACGACTGGGTTGCCGTTCCTGTTTTTGCGTGTATGGTATTGACGCTTGCGAGGCTTAAATCTCCGAAGTTGCAGGACTCTGCTGTTTTGCGGTATATGAGCGCGGTGACTTATGCGTTCTTTTTGGTGCAGACCTTCAATACCCAAATAGAGAATTGGATTTTTTCTGCAGGCGGAATTCAGAATAACGTTCTAAGGATTGTGATATCGGTAGTGCTTTGCAGCTTGATGGCTGTGGTTTTGCACCATGTCGTAGAGAGGCCTTGCGTACGTATCGGGAAGAAAATCTTCTTTAGCGAGAAAACATAATTATGCATTACTTTCGGAACATCTTTCTTGGGCTTCTCGCCTTTACCACTATGGCACAGGCCACAGATTATTCCCAGGCCACCCGGAGCTTATTCTTGAAAGATTGCACCCGTGAAGCTAACGAGAAGGAGTGCCTCTGCGTGCTGGACCAGTTGCAGGGAAAATACAGCGAGAAGGTCTATCTGGCTTACAATGCCGATATGCAGGAAGGAAATGGAGATATGGAATTTATTTCCTTTATGATGGGCGCTGCAATGAGTTGCGTCTTGGCTAGCGACGATGTGGGCGATGCCTTGGCCGAGGGCTCCGGGGAAATTTCAGATGACGACATGAAGCTGCTCTTTAGTGCCATAAAGAAGGACTTGCCCAAGAAGGATTTTGTCAAGGGGTGCGCGCCCGAAGCGAAGGCGGTTTTTGGCGAAAAGATGGCCAACAGCGTGTGCGGCTGCGCCTACGACCGTGTGGTGGGGGATTTCGATCGCTTTGCGAAGATGGTCAAGGAAGAGGGAACGCCGGGTGCCTCCAATGCGTGGGGCGCAGATTACATTATCGAGTGCACGCCCGAGGGGTATTCTCCCGATGTGGAGAAGAACCTTCTGAAGCTTTTGAACGAAAATGGCGTGCCCAAGTCGGTTGGGCAGTGCTTTTTGAAAACACTTGAGAAAGAATATACCCTCAGGGCCCTTGTGGCCGCTTCCGTAAAAAACAGTGAAGCTTTCCAGATGATTATCATGGGTCTTGCCATGAAATGTATGGGTGAAATCTAGGGGTATTGTGCCAATACTCATAAGGGAATAATGCCGAGTTCTGAAAAATTCCGCGATCACGTTTTGGCGCAGTTCAATGCTGAATTGCCCAATGGCGCCTTCCGAGTGACCACCCGCAAGATGATGGGCGAGTACGTCCTTTATGCCGACGGAAAAATCTTCGGCGGAATTTACGATGACCGCCTGCTGGTGAAGCCCGTGTCTGCCGCGGTGGCGATGCTCCCTGGCGCAAAAAAGCAGTTGCCCTACGATGGTGCAAAGCCCATGCTCCGTGTGACTAACGACCAGATTGAAGACAGCGAATTTTTGGCGAAGCTCCTAGATGCGATGTTGCCGGAACTGCCTGCTGGGAAGAAGAAAAAGTAAGCAGACAATTGCACAGTGTCATTGCGACCCTGAACTTGTTTCAGGGGAAGCAATCTCTATCCTGCTTTTGTCCATTCCGGGCTTGCACAAGTGCGATGCTCTTCGGCTCAGATACGCAAAAAATGCGCATCATTCGCCTCGGCCGCATCTGGCTCGGCATTTCCTTTCCAGATGTAAGGTTGTCAGTTTCTTTAGACGAAACCCACAAATGAGCTGACGAAAAGCATTTGTTTGTTCCAGAAATAAGTTATCATTGTGGTGTATGAGAGTCGTAGTTCTCATCTTGTTAGTGTTTCTGTTGTATGGTTGTTCAGTTCAAAAGGCGAATATAACAGAGGGCTCGTTTGATGTAAATGTTCCCGAACCGTTTTGGGGACAAGGCGTCTGGGTGATGCCGAATACCGTTTATTTCAAGGGGAATGTTGCGTATAGTATTGGGGATAAAGAAACAATACCTCTAGATGGTCTTGAAAATGAGGGGTATGATCGTCATTTTGGAAAATCGCTCCCGAAAGAAAGGGCTGAATTTGAATATCGACTGAAAGAGAATCCTTTTAGTGGGTCGTTGGATGTTTTTGTAAAGAGGTGGGTTTTCTTGGGAGGGGGCCGGGTCGAGGTTGATCCATATCCTTCTGTTACTCTTTTTGCGGGGCTTAATTCTCTCGTCGGTGAATTTGGGGTAGGAACTCGCTTGGGCTATTCCAAGGATAAGGCTGCTTATTCTGGAAAGTATTTGAGTGTAAGAAATGAACTTTATATTGATGATGACGTATTCATGGGAGAATTTGAAGAAACACATTCTTACAACAACGCCAATTTCGGATTGTACGCCTATTCAAGTCTCTTTGTGACGGAACATTTTTCGTTGAATTTTTCTACGGGCTATTATCAGCCTTGGTTATTCAGGAGTTCGCTCCAATTGGATAATATCGAGGTTCCTGGGGATTACGACATAACCATAGATTTCCCGTATTTTCTCTCGCAATACGCCGGGGCGACCATATCTCTGTTTGATCATGTTCTGTTGTCTGTAGGGGAAACCTATTACTACACTCGTTCTCCCGCCTCGGCCAATAACATCTGGCAAACCCATTTCTCTTTGTCTTACATGTATTAGATGATCATTTTCCGGTAGCCGGGAAAATGATCTGTTTTCTTACCCTGTCGTGTCCGCTGCTACGCTTGTTATTCCGGGCTTGACCCGGAATCTCCTTCCTAGAAGCAAAGTGGTCTATTTTATTTGACGAAGTCCGCGAATAGGCGGATGGGATGAATCCAGGTTTTGCCTAGATATTCTATTTTGTAGATAATGGCTCGCGGAATTTTATGGATTGTCTTGGCGGTGTACGCCCTGCTCTTGGCGGGGTGCTCAAGTCATCCGCCTTCTGCAGCGCAGTTCATGAATATGAAAAATAAAAGTTTTGGCTTTGGTTCTGGAGGAACGCTGCGAACAGGTAATCTTTATGATGGAAAATGCAATAATTATGATCATAATGAT
>OMSO01000034.1 GCA_900313675.1 uncultured Fibrobacter sp. | reverse complement strand
CTTGCAAATCGGGTGGTCGTACACCGGAAGTCCGCCCGTCTGGGTAATCTGGTAGCCCTTCGGCAGGTCCGGGTAGAAGTAGTTCTTGCGGGTCCACATGGCGTTCAGGTCGATTTCGCAGTTCAGGGCAAGGCCAAGGCGAATGGCGTATTCCACCGCCTTCTTGTTCGGCACGGGCATGGCACCCGGCATACCGAGGCAGACGGGGCACACGTGCTTGTTCGGGGTCGTATTCACTTCGATTTCGCAGCCGCAGAACATCTTCGTCTTAGTCGCGAGCTGGCAATGGATTTCAAGACCGATAACAGGACAATAGTTTGGCATGATTTCTCCGAAATTTTACGGGGAAAAGATAGAAAAATAGTGGTTAGTGGTTGGTGGTTGGTGATTAGGAAAATGCTAGAGTTCGTCCAAAGTCACGACAAGGGCGTCGGTAAGGGTGCGGAAGTTCGCGCATTCGGTCAAGATGCAGTCTGCGCCGTTCACGAATGCGGTCGCAAGGCGCAGGGACTCCCCTTCGGTAATCTTGTGGTTAGTCTTTTGCGAGGCGGCATAGAGTTCCGCCGCCTTTACAGAAATTTCCGCATTGACCGGGCAAACTTTAACATTTGCAGAATTTTCAAAGAACTCGCGATACTGGCGGGCAAGCACGCCCTCCCCACTAGCAAAAGCCTTGCTGCTTATCTCAAACAAGGTAACCGGCGAGACCAGGACCTGGATGTTCTTTTCGTACACCATGTCTAAAATGTCAGACACCGTCGGATAAAAGTCCGGGTGCATCTGCAAAAGCCGCACCAGCGGGCCGGTATCGAGAAACAGTATCCGCGACTGTTGTATCGTCCTTTCCATTAGCCCAAAGATAAACATTCCAGCGAAGGGCCGTCAACGAAACCTTGTTTTTTTATTAAAAAATGCCCTTTTCTTGCTGTTTTCGCCAATTCAACTTGACAAGGACATAGAATTTTACTATATATGGGCATACCTCGACGCGGGGTGGAGCAGTTGGTAGCTCGTTGGGCTCATAACCCAAAGGTCGCAGCGTTCAAGTCCTGCCCCCGCTACTAAAAAGACTCGGTTTGTGCCGGGTCTTTTTTTATTACAGCACGTAGAGAGCCATAAAGACCACAAGTCCCGCAAAAACCAAAAAGACCGGCAAAAGCAGCAACAGGCAGATGGCCCCGACTTTTAGGTCGTAGAACCACATTTTCCACCTACCCCGCTTGGTCATGCAGGTATCCTGGCGGCAATCGGGGCAAATATTCCCCACCCTGTTCCTCACGCGGATGGCAAGGTTGCTCTGAAGGGGGGACATGCCCACCTTGTCGTTGAAATCATTACCGCACTTTGAACATTTGCACTGCATAATTCCAAATTAAAAAAAATCATTTCCGCTTTGCGGCGATGAGAACCACGGAACCGAGAATCAGGGCAATTCCTATTCCAAGGCGGACTGTGAGGATTTCTCCAAAGACAAGTACACCGATGGACACGGCAGTTACGGGCTCAAGAGCCCCGAGAATTGCCGTGGGCGTAGAGCCAATGATCTTTACCGCCTTCACCATGAATATCAGCGAAAGAACCGTGGGCACGGCACCCAGCATAAAGCCCCAGCCCCAGGAACTGGCCTGCATGAACACCGGCGGAAACCCAGAGCCCAGCGTCACCGAATAGAGCAGCAAAAATACCATGCAGAAACTGATGGCGTAAAAGGTCATCTTTACAGAGCCCATCTGCAGCTTGATGCGGTTCGCCATCACCATGTAGATGGCATAGGATATAGAAGAGATAAACACCAGCACAAGCCCTACCGTGCTCAGGGGTGCTCCATCTCCCCCGCGGTACAAGAGGGCGATTCCCGCCATAGAAACGGCGATGGAAACAATGGTCCAAACCTTGATTTTTTCCTTGAAGAAAACGGCCATCAGCACAGAGACTTCTAGCGGGTAAAGGAACAGGAGTGTCGATGCAAGCCCCGCGTCCATGAACTTGAAGGAGGCGTAATAGGTCAGGGAACTCACCGCAAAGAGGAATCCGAAGGCGACAAGCGCTCCAAATTCGCGGAATGAAATCTTGAAGTGGGAACCTTTCGCAAGAATCACCACCAAAAGGAGGAGCGCCGCCGTAAAGAAACGGTAAAAGAGAACCGTTTCCGGAGAATACCCCTGGGCATACAAATGCAGGGCCCCAAGGGGGTTCGTGCCGTAGCAGATGGCGGAAAGGGCCGCAAAGACGAAGCCTTTTAAAGTTGTGAGGTCGCTTCGCTTTGAGGTTTGAGTTCGCTCGCATTGCTCGCTTTGAGTTTTTTTAATAAAAAACATATTGCCTCAAAGGGCAAAGCCCGACCTCATACCTCAAAGTGCCCCAGGCACGACCTCATAGCTATCATATCGCGAACTTGGTGGCGTCGGCCAGCTGCACGCTCGCAATGCGGGAAATGCCCTTGATTTCCTGGGTCACACCGTAGAGCATGTCGGCTTCGGCCATGGTGCGCTTGTTATGGGTCACCACGATGAACAGGGTCTGTTTGCTGAATTCACGGAGCAGCGCCATGAAGCGGCCCACGTTGGCATCGTCAAGCGGGCCGTCCACTTCGTCCAGCACGCAGTAAGGCGAGGGCTTTTCCATGTAGATGGCAAAGAGCAGGGCCGTCGCGGTCAGGGCGTGTTCACCGCCGGAAAGGGCCTTGATGCCGCGCATCTTCTTGCCGGTGGGTCGAACGTTGATTTCGATGTCGGCGTCCAGAATGTCGCCGGGCTTGCCGTTTTCGTCCAGCTTTTCCACCAGGCTCATCTTGGTTTCGCCGTTCAGGAACAGCTTGCTGAACACGAACTGGAAGTTCTTCTGGATCCGTTCGAATGTTTCCAGGTAGCGGCTGCGGGCGATATCGTCCAGCTTGGTGATGGTGCGATCCAGCGAGGCGCGGGCACGGTCCAGATCGTTGAACTGGATTTCCACTTCTTCCAAACGCTTCTTTTCGTCTTCGTAGTCCTCCATCACATTCACGTTGATGGGGCCCAATTCCTTGATTTTCCCACGGAGTTCGCGAATTTCCTTGTCCGCCTCGGGCTGGCTGTATTCCACACGCTCAAATTCTTCGGGAGCCTGCAGGTCGAAGGACCATTCATTCTGGAGGCGTTCCTGGAGGCGATCCAGGTTGGACTGCAGGGCTTCTTGCTTGCGGCCCACCTCGTTCAGTTCCTTCATCTTGTCGATCATGTCGTCGCGGATGGTGTCCAGCTCGCTCCGCCAGCTGTCCAGATCGCCGCTGACCACCTCGTAGCGTTCACGGGCGGCGTCACGTCTGCCTTCCAACTCGCGAAGGGCGGAATCCTTTTCCTGGACGGAGGATCCCAGGTCATCGATATCCCGGGCGGCCTTTTCCATAGAAATCTTGTTGGTCTCCATATCCCGCTTGCGGGACTCGATGGAATCCCCGAGGAACTGGACCTGGTCGGCGATGTTTCTCAGGCGGTCCGTGTTCTGGGAGAGCTTCGCGGCCTTGTCCTGGGATGTCCTTTCCAGGTCGCGGACTTCTTCGTCCTTTTCGCGGAACAGGGTTTCCTGTTCTACAAGTTCGTCGTTCACCCGAGCGTATTCCGCCTCGGCGCTGTCCATGGCGGCCTTGGCCTCGTTCAGGTCCGCATCGCTTAGCTTCTGAGATTCGGCGGTGGCTATACGGCCTTCGCTTTCGGAAATGTCCGCTTCCAGTTTTTCAAGTCGGGAGGCCACCGATTCCAGGGTGTTCTTCTGGATCGAAATGCCAGCCTCCCCTGCCCGGAGCGCATTGTTCTTTTCGAGAATCTCGTCGGAGGCAGAAGTCAGCATCTGCCTGGTTTCTTCAATTTCTGCCTGGAGGGATTCCAGAGCGGCCTGCTTCTGGGCGACCTGCCCCTGCACGACACCCAGACGTTCCGTGGCCTGGGCAATCTCGTTCTTGCGGCTGAGGGCCCCGGCGGTATTTGCTCCCTGGCTCACCAGGCCGTTGGTCTTTACGATAACCTTGTCCGCCACAAAGCAGAAATCGGAATTCCTGTGTTCACGGGCCAAGTCCAGGGCCGTATCTAGAGAATCCACCAAGAAATAGCGACTCAGGATATTCTGTACAAAAGTCCGTGTGGTGTCGTCGCAAGTGACAAAGCTGCTCAAGGCACCCCTGATTCCGGGGTGGTTCATTTCCGGCACAGGAGCTAGTTCTAGGGAATCCATCAGGGCGAGTACCG
Source organism: uncultured Fibrobacter sp. (assembly GCA_900313675.1). Taxonomy (GTDB): domain Bacteria; phylum Fibrobacterota; class Fibrobacteria; order Fibrobacterales; family Fibrobacteraceae; genus Fibrobacter. Next base: position 19,642 of record OMSO01000034.1, on the reverse strand, counting down.
CCTTGCCGGCGTTCTCGCTACGGAGACCTTCTACAATTTCACGGAGACCGTCGCGGCTTTCCACCACGGCACTGTCCAGACAATCGCCCAGGGCTGCCTCTACCTGGGAGGCGTATTCCGGAGCGGCGCTGATGTGTTCCGAAAGGAACCCGCGGACAAGACACGCCTTGTTTTCGCGAATCCACTTGCCGGCATCCGTTCCCTCGTCACTGACGCTCTGTAGCACCTCAATCCGGGATTCCAGGGCGGCACACTCGTTCTGCAAAGCCTGAAGTTCTTGCTGGGCGCTGGCCAGGTCGGCATTCTTGCCTTCTAGCGTGGATTCCAGGGAGGCCTTGCGCTCGTTCAAAATTTCCAGTTCACGGGCGGTAGCTTCCATGCCCGCTTCCATGTCGCGGATGGCGGATTCCGTTTCGGACTTGCGGTTCCGCAATTCGCCCGCTTCGTCGTTCCAGCGGGAAACGCTTCCCCGGAGCATGTCGGATTCGGCGTCCAGACGCTGGAAACGCCCCTGGAGGGAGGCTACGCGGTTGGCGGCGGTCAGGCGTTCATTGGACAGTTCCCTGGACTGGCCGCGCAGGTCGTCCAGCTTATCCCGCATGACCTGCAAAATTTCCTTTTCCCGCTCGAGCCTGCTGTTCAGCTCCTCGATGCCGCTGTCGCTTTTCAGGACCTCGTTTTCTTCTTCAAGTCGGGTGCGCTCTTCTTGAAGTTCTCGGGTCTTGCCTTCGCTGATTTCAATTTCAGAGGCGGCCTTCTGGTTCGCCGCTTCTAGCGAAGAAACGGAATCCCGGAGGCGTATAATCTGGTTGTTCAGGTCGTTCAGGGCGAGAGTCGCCTGCTGCACCTGCTGTTCCAGCTCGCGGTAGTTGTTCTCGTCTTCGCTGATAGCAAGCTTCTTTTCTTCGATGCGGGTCTGGAGTTCCATAGCCTTGGTCTTGGCCGATTCCACCTCATGGTTCATGCGGCGGCTGGTGGTATCCAGGGTCGTAAGGCTTTCCTTGAAATCTTCGTACTTGTCCAGGCTTACAGAAAGGTCCAGGCTCCTGAGGCGGCCGCTCAACCACTTGAATTCCTTGACCTTTTCGGCCTGGGTCTCGTAAAGGCGCACGGAACGGCGCACGGAGCGAAGGTTGTCCTCTACGCGGGCCATGTCCATCTGGACACGTTCCAGCTGGCGGGTGGCCTCCTTGCGCTGCTGGCGGTACTTGCTCACGCCGGCGGCTTCTTCAAAAAGCACGCGACGGTCGTCGGCCTTGTCAGAAAGCACCGCCTTGATCATGTCGGCGTTCATCTGGGAATAGGTGCTGGACCCCAGGCCCGAATCAAAAAGCAGGGCGTGGACGTCCCTCAACCGGCACTCCTGGTTGTTAATCAGGTATTCGCCGGTGCCGTCCCTATGGACGCGACGTGTCACGATAATTTCAGAATAATCAGAACTAAGCGCACCATCGCTGTTATCAATGACAATAGAAACTTCGGCAAGGCTCATGGCGGCACGCTCTTCGGTACCGCTGAAAATCACGTCTTGCATCTTGCTCATACGGAGCGTGGCGGCGCGCTGCTCGCCCAAGACCCAACGGATGGCATCGGTAATATTGGACTTGCCGCAGCCGTTAGGACCCACCACCGCCGTAAGGCCCTTGGTGGGGAAATTGATTTCGGTCCTTTGGGCAAAGGACTTGAAACCGAATATTTTGAGCTTTGTAATCTGCACTATAGATTAATGTAGTAAAAATGTAGGAAGTGGGCAGAAGATAGTGGTTAGTGTCCCGGCACGGAAGCCGAGATGACAATGGTTGGTTCGTGTGACCCCGGGACCCTTCGATTGCACTCAGGGCAGGCAAGCCCGGGGTGACAGAAGGAAATCTACCGCGATTCGAAATGGAGGGTTCCGTCGGGGTTACGCGTGAACACAAGATACAGGCTGCCACCGGAAAGGCTTATGTCGAACCATCCCTTTTCGACACGGGAATCCGCGCAGGTACAGTTCTTCTCAGTGGGCTCAGGCCAAGTCGTGACGGAGGCGGCTGATTCACCCGATTTAGAGACAACGGCCCTTGTCAATTCACATGAACACGGATACACGAAATTCGTATAAAGTATCCGTCCCTTGAAATCCCCTACCCAGTCCTCTTCATAGACTCGGCTCACCGAACTATCCTTGATGGTATCCTGAATCCAGGGGCGGACGGTCCTTTCATCTTCGGAGACAATATCGATTTCGATTATGTCTGCACCGGTCCGGTTTTCAATCTGCAGGCGGGTAGTAGAATCCTCGAACCAATGGCTGATACAGCCAGATAGAACAAAGCAGCAGGCCACAACTGCGGCTATCAGCGACAATCGCAAAGTTTTAGACTTCATCACTTGCCTCCTTCGCTGCCGGACTTTTCGTAACGGATACCCTTGGCTTCTATTGTCTTGGGTTCGCTCTTTGCGCCACCCATCAGGTCGAGGCCCTTGCTGTCCTTGCTCTCAAAATTCTTCTTCCTTTCGATGTTCAGGGTTTCCATGGGGGCAGAGCGTGTCCCGCCCCGGGCGAACAGCAGTCCGTCGATGGTGGCCAAGTTGAACTGGAATTCCACCAGGAACGTTCCCTTGGCATGGAAGAAGGTCTCATAGTCGTAGCTGGAGTTATAGGCGAACCGCACAAAGGGCAGTTCGATACCGCCGCCCCAGAGCAGGTCCTTGGCGCCATGCCGCACGTTACGGCGCAGGCAGGTCGCCTCGATGGCCACCATGCGGGAGGGATCCGGGTAATACTTCAGGGCCGCCGAATGGAATTCCTTGCGGGGGAAATCGAAGGCCACCTCGCCGTAGAGCACCTGGGCAAACAGGTTCTGCTCCCAGAAAACACGGACGGAATCGTCGTCGCCCTTACCGTTATAAATAGTCACATCGATATTGGGCAGGTAAGTCAGTGGGCCACGCCCCCTACCGCCATAAATGGCCCTGGATTCCAGGTCCATGGAAATCCTTACGGACTGCCAGTGTGCCTTGTGATAATTCGCCTGAACGCTTGTGCGGCCCCAACGGACAAGTCCCCAAGAATAAAGCAGGGAATCGTTCTCGTGAGGATACACATCCCCCACATATTCCACGTTCTGGTGCTGCATACCACCCGCCATGGTAAAATTCATGGCCGACTGGGTGTAAGTAAGGCCCCAGGTGGTCACGGAACGGGCAATGGAAAAGTCATTGTACATGGGCCAGAAGAAAAAGTCCTCTCCATCCCAACCGGAACGTTCGAACCAGAGCAAGAAACCCAGGTGATTGTTCTTTGTCACTTCACCACTGCCAAAGCCAGCAAAATGGTGCTTAAAAGCGTACCCTTCATGTTCGCCGTAGGGGCTTTCCAGCGGAGTCTGGGTCCTGAAGGGCAGATAGTTGAAACCCAGGTCGATATAGCCGCCACGGCCACCGCGCATGATGTCGCGGATTTCGCGCAACTGCTGGTCGCGGGTCACGGCACCGCCTGTCGCAAGAGCGCTCGCGGGGATAGCGTCTGCCAAGGCAAAGCTTGCAAAGAACAAAAGGCAGAATATGGTTTTAATAAACCGCATACAACAAAGATATAAAAAATAGGGAGGACTCCGCCCTCCCTAAGACCTACCCTGCACTCAATAACCCGCACCATCCAGGCCGAGAACTTCGGGATAGCGGGTTATTTTCGTGGGCACCTTGCGGTGCAATAATATGAACAAAAAAACGCCCCGACCGTAAGATCGGGACGTTTAAGCTGCTTCACTTGGACTCGAACCAAGGACAACGCGATTAACAGTCGCGGGCTCTACCAACTGAGCTATGAAGCACCGCCGAATGACGCACCCAAATATAGATAAAACGATTGCCTTGTCAAGGGATTTTTATAAAAATTTCGGCTTTTTTATAAAAAAAGACCAATTCCCAGGTAATTTTTTAGAAAAACATCCAGACGGCAATCCAATAGACCATGAGCAAAAATTCCATTTCCCGACTGATGTGGGAAAGGAAAGCCCCTCCAAAAGCGCCCGCACCGATTGCGACAATCCGGGTCCAGGGCATGTCCAGCCCGTGATACACAAAGGTAAGCCCGCCAAAGAATTCCACCCATAGCCAAAGGACCTGGGAAAGCACAAGGTAGCGGGTCTTGTGGCTTGTCAGGGACGTCGTGGAAAAACAGATACACAGGGCGAGCATCCGGAAAGGCATGTATTCCAGAGTAGGCTCAGCAAGGTCCATCGTGAGGTAGGAGAACAGGCCAAAGACCACCAAAGAAAGGGCAAGAATACCCATCTCCTTGAAGATACTGACAGGACGACGCCAAAGGAACATGGAGGTTCCGAGAGCCATCAGGCAGTACAGGGCGTTCAGGATAGCATCCATTATTCACCCTCCCCTGCCAAATGACGCATGTAGCGAACCAGCCCCCGCGCTTCTTCTTCGGAGACCCGGCCCCGATAGGGGTTCATGTTCACCCGACCATCCAGAATGACCTTCACGAGAGAGTCCTCTCCCAAGGTATCCAGCCGCACGGGCGTAAGCTTCTGGGGCAGCGGGTAAAATTCCCGCACGAACTTTTCGTTGAACTTGCCGTCTTGCCCATGGCAGCTCGCGCACCTGGACGACCATATAAACTCTACCGTCTTGGGCGAATCAACTTCCTGCACGGATACGACACCCGAAGAAACATCTGAACTGCCCCCGGCCCAGAACGCCCCTGCAAGGCAACCCAGGATTCCAGCAAGCACCGCGCAAACCAGCTTCACCCGTTTTCCAGAAATACCCCACAGGGGTCTTGCGCACAAAGTAAAGCTTGCCACCAGTACAAGCAAGGGCAGGCACAAGGGGGCTACGTTCACCACCGAAAGGGGCGCAAGGTTCGCATTTTCTACAGAAACGGCCCAGACCACATACAGCAGGGTAACAAGGACACCCAGCAAAAGGGGCAGCCGCAAAATGGAAAAGTCGTTTTTCTCAGGGATGGAAATCTTTTCTGACTCCTTGTCCGACTCGTCCTGTTGCAGGACAATCTCCCCCATCACCACGTCTTCGCCCTCCAGCAAGGAGCTGAACTTGGCGCGGAAAACAAAGAACAAGGTGGTGAACAGGCCCAAGGAGAACGAAACCAGCCCAAGGTCAGTACAGCTGAAGTATTCCGCAGCGTTGTATTCCGACGGTGTGACCAGGATGTAGCGTTCAAGCCCCAGCGAAACCAAGACGGAGAACGCCACCAGGAGCCGACCGAAGGCATTTTCCCGGATAACCCGAAGCCACATCAGCTGCGGCACCACCGCCCCGAGGAACACCACCTCGAAGGAGAACGAGCCTTTCAGCAGGAATTCCCACAGCCAGAAAAACGCCATGAACCAGGAAAGGCCAAGCATGAGTTTTTCCAGCACCCGTACGCGGCAGTGCTCCGCCGTAAGGAGGATAATGACCAGGGCAAGGCCGGAATAGATAGCCCCCGCGATAAAGTAAAGCGGGAAAAACGCCCCGCGCCACTGGGGCACGAAGGTCACCGCAAAGTCAAGACTCACGATGGTGTGCACCCACAGCACCAGCGGGAAGAGCAGCCAGGCCATGGGGCGAATCAGCTTTTTCAGGTCTGGGAACTTTTCGCTGAAAAGGTGCGTTGCAAAAAACAGCAGGGACACAAGCCCATATACAGAAATACAGCAGAAATCCCAGACCAGAGGCGACCGCAGGTTCGAAAAGTTGCCGCGGGCATCGAGAAACGGGACAACCATGTAGAATTTTTCGATAATTCCCAGATGAACCAACGGGAACAGGGCCGCCACCGCCAGGGAACACAGGGTGGAAAGTTCCGCCACCATAGACGTGCGGCGACCGAGGGGGTAACCCAGCGCAAGGAATATGGCCGAGATCAGCGTTCCCGCATGGGCAAGTCCAATCCACAGCACAAAGAGGGAAATGGGTATTCCCCAGAAGGTTCGAACGTCGGTATGCCACGCGGTGGGGCCTTCCCACAGGGAAACCCCGAAGGCGAAAGCCCCCAGAAGCAAAAGTGCCGCGCCTATGTACACGAGAATCCTGTACACTAGCGCCTCCCCCGCATGTACACTACGGAAGGATCGAGATTCGCTATTTCCCTAGGCACGTAAAGGTTCCTGTGCTTGGCTTCTTGAACCAGGGGGGATTCCTGGTCTAGCCAGTTCCCGAAGATAATGGCATTCTTGGGGCAGGCCTCGCTACAGGCGGTCTTGAGACCACTCCCCCGCCATTCCACACCGGGCCTTGTAGCCATCTGGGCGTGCTTGTGGTCTTGCAGACGCTGCAGGCACAGGGAACATTTTTCCATGACACCCTTGGAGCGCAAGGGAACTTCGGGATTGAACTTGCGGGCAAGACCTTCCTTGACGCTATCCACGTAGTTGAACTTACGGGCCCCCACAGGACAGTTCGCCCCGCAGAACCTGGAGCCGGTACAGCGTTTGTACATCATGGTGCTGAGGCCGTCGGGCGTGTGGCTTGCCGCCCCCGTAGGGCAAACCTTTTCGCAGGGGGCGTTTCCGCAGTGGAAACACATGGCAGGGGTGCCGCCGTGCATCTCGATCCAGTGCATAAACCGCCCGGCATCACGCTCTCCCTTGGAACTCAGAGGAATGTTGTTTTCTTGCATGCAGGCCAGAATGCACTTGCCGCAACCGTCACAGGCGTCCAAATCGATGGCCATGCCGAAACGGTTCACAGGTGAAGCCCCGTGGACATCAAGAGGGCCTGGCATGGGGACCTGGACCAGGTCAAAAGCCCCCTTGGCGCGGGACAGGGCCAGCCGGACTTCTTTTTCGAACTCGGCGATTTCTGGAACTTTCCCTCCGGAAAGGTCGGGCAAGCGACGGCAGCCCCACAGGACCTGCATTAAAGCCACCACCGAACACGCCTTGATGAATTCTCGCCTATCCATAAAACAAAACCCTAACGATGGCACGCCCCGCAATGGATGGCAGCCTTCTTGAAACCCCGGCCTTCGAAGGTCTTTCCGCTATGGCAGTCCAGGCAGCTCTGCATGGTAAAGCGCTCCCCTCCGTAGCGGTTCTTTTGAATCTTTTCCGTAGAGCCATGACAGTCGCTGCATTGCACGCCTGCCGCAAAATGAAGCCCGTGGTGGAACACCACGTGTTCGGGCAAAACCCTCTTGTGCACCCAGGGGAATTCCTCGGCACGGCTCAAGGCGGAATCCAGTTTCTCGATTCCCGGATTCTCGGTCAAGGGCAGCCTATGGCAGTCCATGCAGTCCGTCTTGGAAGGCAGGTAGGCGTGAGCCTGGTAAGTCACTCCCGTATGACAATGAGAACAATCCAGTCCGATGGAATCCCCATGAAGGGCGTGGTCAAAGGGAATGTTTCCCGGAGTCTTGACTTCGGAAGCCTGCTGACGGAACAGGAAATCGGCCAGGAAGAACCCGCACAAAAGTGCCAACAATCCCGCCATCAGGTATTTCATTCCCGCTCCCAGTTACTTAGGCCTGCCCGGATCCTCCGGATTGTCCAAAATGTATAAAAGCCAAGCCGTCATCATCTTCGCCTGGTCTTCGGTAAGGGGCGTTATTTCCATCGCAGGCCAGATATCCGGGTGTTTCGGCGTAGGGTGCATCAGGTACTTGACAATTTCTTCGGGCTTTTCGGCGTACTGGGCAACATTCTCCTTCATGGGAGGGGCGGCAAACTTGCGGCCCCAGCGGTGGCAGGCCTTACATTCGTTGTTGTAGTATTCCTGGGCACCAGCCTTGAGTTCCGGAGTCACCTTGGGCAAAGAAAACACTTCTACGGCAAACAACGCTGTCGCAAGAACCACAAAAACAGATAACGTAATCTTGAAAGTTTTTCCCATACACACCATTTACTTCTTGATACAGCGAACCGAGAAACCAAATGTTTTCAGGTTCCTGTATTCGCCGCTAAAGTTCTGGTTGGCGTAATACAGGTTCCAATGGGGAGCCTGCGTCCCGTTGGGGTCTTCTTCGGCCACCCAGAAATCCGCCTCTTCGCCAAGGAAGGCAAATGAGCCGTTGGCATCGCGGTAACCCGCAGGAACCGCCCCAAAGCCGTAGCGGTTGGTACCCAGAATTTCCTCGTCGTTTTCTTCCCAACCGCTCTCTTTACGGATACTCGTCCCCACCTCTTCGGAGGCAAGACCTGCAGCCTTGTTGGATTCCGCCACATAGTGGACAAGAATTTCCATATCCTTGTCGGTCGGGACAAACCAGCCATCCGGACACACCCCCTGGTGTCTTTCACCAAGATGTTCCCCTGCCAGGGAATGACCATAGGCCTTGTCCAACGCCATGGCGGCAGTCCACTGGTAGAGCCTGCCGTAATTGGAGCAGTTTTCAAGGCTGTTCATATAGCACCAGCTATTCTCAACAGCATGATTCAAGTTTTGAGCCATCCAGACCTGAGTGCCGATACGAACGGTCCTGTACATCTGGCCGTCCCTCTTGTCGCAAAGAACTGCGGCCGGGGCGTCTGCACAAAGGGAGGTATCCTTAGGAGCCTCGGACATAACCGTATCAGCCGTAGCGGTATCGGGAGTTACTTCAGGCTGGGATTCTTCCAGGGCAACCTCCTGAACGGAGGAATCCACGGTTGCCTGCGGAACTGAATCTACAGGCGTTTCAGAAGAACTGGACAGCTCCGCCTCTGCAGAAGAACTTTCTGCGACAGAAGAACTGGAGCTTTCGGAGGAACCGTACTGGATCAGGGTGTCCACTACCGCCTTAATCTCTTTTGTAGCCGTATCGACAACAGCGGTATCTGTGGTAACGGAATCCACAACAGCCGAATCGACAATCGTTTCTGCCTCGCTAGAAGAGGACTGGACAAGAACGGAGCTGGAAGATTTCACTACGGGAGCGGGCTGACTTTGGGTTTCGGTCCTGCAACCGGTCAACAGAACAACGGACAGTCCAAGTACCGTCAAAACAATAGGACCTATCCCGTGTAAAGTAACCCACTTCAGCATAAGCAGAAATATACGCAAATTTTGGCTAAAAAAAACGAAAAAACGGGAAAAAAAACAAAAATATATTTTAAGCTTTTACTATATTTGGGCACACGACGGGGTGTAGCTCAGCCTGGTAGAGCGTCTGCTTTGGGAGCAGAATGTCGTCAGTTCGAATCTGGCTACCCCGATACAAAAAAGCCCCCATCAGGGGGTTTGCCGTATAAAAGGAAAGCCCGAATGAACAAAATCATGAGCCTTGACGGCGACTGGCAGATGAAGTGGGATACGGAAGATTCCGGAATTTCCAACCGCTGGTACGCAACCAACCCCTCCGATACCGAAACCGTGAATGTTCCCCACGTCTGGGAACGTAGCTTCGACAAGCTGCTCATGTCCCAGGACTGCGCCTTCTACTTCAAGCGTTTCACCCTGGATGACGACAAGTTGGTGGCCAAGCGCATATTCCTGCGCTTTGAACGGATCGCCACCCACGCCACGGTCTGGCTCAACGGCATCCGCCTGGGAACCCACTTCGGGGCTTATACGCCTTTTACCATCGAAACACAAAAAGCCATCAAGATTGGCGAAGAAAACGTCCTGTGCGTCCGTGTGGCCAATATGGGGGCATCTAACAGCCGTATCGACTTCGGTCGTGAAAGCGCCGACGGTGCCGACGACCGTTACGCCCACCCCAGCGAAATGCCTGTGGGCCTCCCCTGGAACCAGTACCCCTTTGGCGGTATCTTCGGGCATGTAGATTTGATTCTCGGCAGTTCCGCCTACATTGCCGACTTGCACGTGGAGCCCGACATGGACCAGGAACGTGTGGCCGCAGAAATCACCTTCAACAACCCCCGTGGGTTCCAGACCCGTATCCGTTTCCTCATGAGAAACGCCGTGGGCGACGTGTACGAATGGTACAAGGAAGTGAAGCTGGACAAGGAGAACATGACCCAGCGGTTCGCCTTCCAGATCAAGGACTGGAAAAAAGACAAATGCGTCTGGAGCTTGGACAAGCCCAACCTGTTCGCCCTGGAAGTCCAGCTGGAAATCAAGACCGGCAAGAACAAGCCGCCTGAGTACAGCTTCCCTGTGGTCAAGACATTTGGATTCCGCAAGTTCGACTGCATCAAGGGCGACTACTACCTGAACGACTCCATCCTCAAGATTCAGGGCGTAAGCTACAACCAGCAGTGGAGCGAGGGCGGCCTCTGGACCGACAAGAACCCCGCCCTCAAGAAAGACCTGCAGGCCGTCAAGGACGCAGGCTTCAATGCTATCCGCAGCTGCGGGGCGCCGCTGACCAACGAAGCGCTGGACATCTGCGACGAAATTGGTCTTTTGGTGTTCCAGGAATTTCCCATCCACACCATGCGTTCTACGCCCCAGGGCTTGGAAATTGCAAAAAAACTGATTACGGACCTCGTTCGCGACCAGCACAACCACCCCTCCATCGCCGTGTGGATTCTCGGAGCCGAAAACGGGACCTTCATGCTGCAGAACGGCAACAAGTTGCTGAACGCCATCGGCCCCATCGACATGCTTAGACCCGCCATCAGCAACTTTGACAGTATTTACCTGGACAACGAAGGCGTGTTCCACAAGGACACCGGCAAGCTTCTGCCTGTCTCTGTGGACCATATTTCCCAGTACGCAAGCCTGCGCATCAACCCGCGGCTCTGCCCCAGTGCCAATTATTCCCACTACCTCGCCCACTGCTTTGACCGCGACGACGAAGAGCTTTCAGTCCCCGATGCGGGCCTTGGCGACAGTGTTTTCCAGGACGAAGACGAAAGAGTGGACCTGGACTTGAACAACAAGATGTTGGTCACCCTGAAAAACCACACCTTGCTCCCCGCCAAGCCCACCAACCTGCGCGGCCCCAGAAGCGTCAAGAACCAGAAGGCCATCAAGAACGCCTACAAGGCAATCGAAGATTTCCTCGCCACCGCCGATATAGCCGCTTGGAAAAAATTCGACACTTTCTGCAATGACGCCAACAGCATCGCCATCAAGAGCAAGCTGGACCAGATTACCGCATTCCAGAGCAACCCGCAAATCGCCGGATTTTTCCTGGACCAGTGGGCCGACTACGGTATCGATTTCAGCGGTCTCAACGACGAGAACCGCAAGAGCAAGGGCTTTACGGACTTCGCCAAGGAAATTTCCACTCCGAGCCGTATCCTGGTAAGCGAGCTGGAACACGTGGTCACGCCGCAAAGCGAAGTTAGCTTCCAGCTGACCCTGTTGAACAACAGCCGTCTTGAAAATGTGGGGATTGAAATTTCCCTGCTAGATGAAAAGGGCAAGGTCGTAAGCACCAAGACCCAATCTCCCGAAGAACCTGTGGGCAAGACCAGCCTTACCCAGCTTGGAATCTGCTCCCTCATGGCTCCTCGAAGCGTTGGCAAGTACCAGATCAAGTTCACCCTGAAGGACGGCGGAAAAGAAGTCCACTCCTCTACGGAAGACCTGATCGTCATCGAACAGGCCGACGTAAAGTCCGCCATGAAGAAGGTCTGCTTCTTGGACAACAGCGAAGAGTCCAGCGACGCCCTTGCCGCACTCTCCGGCCCTGAAAAGATTATCTTCACGGCAAACCTCAGTTCTTGGCCCGACGAAATTTTGGACAAAATAGTCGATGTCACCAAGAACGGCGGAAAGACCCTGCTGCTTTCGGACATGACCCAGGACGACGTGGATTTCTTGAACCAGAGCCACCAATTCGACTGCACCCTGGAATCCCACTGGACCACCGGTGCCAACGGTATCAGCCTGCACTACATTCCCGACGGTTCTGAGCTCTTGAAAGTCTTCGGCACAAACGTCCTTGACCATACAGCGGCCTCTGTGATGCCGAGCCTTTCCATGAGCAAGCTGGAAGGGGCAAAGGTATACGCCCAGTCCCTTTCCATCAAGGATGGCGAAATCAAGGGCGGTGTGGACCTGCAGACCCTCCCCTTCGGCAAGGGCAAGATTGTGTTCAACCAGTTCAATATCTTCGAAGGTCTTGAAACCAACGCACTGGCAGATGCTCTCTTCACAGCCATCGTAGATATTATCTAGGCCAGCAATCAAGTCGATTTATAAAAGTGCCCCTTCGGGGGCACTTTTTTTGTCACCCTTAAAAAACGCCGTTCCATTAAATATATATTTGAGGCATGAAATTTCTGAAGTTTGTCCCGCTTTTTGTAGCCCCGATTCTTTTGGCTGGATGTGCCGGTTCTTCCAATGGTGATGATCTTGAAGTCCCAACCAACCTCCCCCCCATCTGTCGCGACATCGACTTTGTGGCCAATCCCGACATGCGTGAAATGTGCGGAGTCCGCAGGGTCCACAACATGGCTTACAAGAACATACCCCAGCAGCGTTACCTGATTAACCCCAACGGGACTTCCATCGTGAAAACCGACGGACAGCTGGAACTCCGTTTCCAGAACTCCCTACCGCTGTACCTGGATGGCCCGATTACCAGGGAACTCCAGTTCAACCAGGAAAAGAGGCTGGAAAAGGTCCAGAACAGCTACGACTACCACGAAATCTACAGCGGCAAAGAACGCATTAGAATTTTCAAGATGGGTATCCCTACCGACATGGGTAATACCTACGATTTCTGCTTCCGGATTCCCGAAAAAAAAGGCAATGCCAGAACTCGCAGTGTGGCCATGGGTAACCATATCGAAGCCATGACATGCGACGACTTTGATTTTCTTGTAACACAAGACAACGAAAGAAAAGCAGCGAAGAAGTAAATTGCGTGTCCGGCGAAAGCAAGTACATCCATAACGCCCTCAAGCAAGTCCACCTGGAAACATCCTGTACCTCCATCAACGGATTTTCCATTTCTGGACTTGCTACCTATTTGCAGTTTCCCGAACTGGACTTTGTGGTCGACATGGGCGAATGCCCTCTTTCGGCCACATCCATCAACCATGTCTTTTTGACCCACGCCCACGGAGACCACGCCCGTTGCCTCATGCGGCACCACAGCCTCCGCAAGATGATGGGCGTCGAGCGTGACAGCGTTTACTACATGCCTGCCTCTATTGCCAAAGGGGCAAAAGAATGGATTCGTGCCGAGGCCATGTTCGAGGGAGTCCCCGAAACCAAGTTCCGGCTGCCCGAAATTTGTGCCGTAGAAGCAGGACAAATGATTCCGCTGCGGTACCGCAAGGACCTGGTGCTGAAACCCTTTGACGTAAAGCATTCCGTACCTGCCATGGGAGCGACCCTGTTCCTGCACAAGCGGAAGCTAAAAGATGAATACCTGGGAAAAACTCCTGGCGAAATCATCGAACTCCGCAAGTCCGGCGTAGAGATTACCCGTGAAGTCTATGAGCCCCTGATAAGTTTCATGGGCGACTGCCTGGGCGAAAGCCTCAAGGAGAATCCGGAAATTTTCAAGTCCAAAATCCTTGTGACGGAATGCACCTTTTTGGACGACGAGGACGAACCCATGAGCCGCAAGAAGGGCCACACCCACCTGCAGCACATCGTCAATACCCTGGAAAAATTCGATGGCGAAATCGCCTGCGAAAAAATCATCCTCACCCACTTTTCCATGAAGTATTCCGAAAGGCATATCCGCGAAATGCTGGACAAGAAAATGCCTGAAAAGTTCAAGGAAAGAATTATCCCCTTTATCTAAGATGGAAAAAGAAGAAAAAGAAATTGTAGTTCCTGAATTTTACAGGGACCTAAACGAAGACCCCGAAAAGAAGGGGCTCTGGCACTACGTGTTCCGGAGCGACGACGGACGAAAGCCTATCCGCACGCCCGACGGCAAGCCCCACAAGCTCCCCTTCCAGTGGAAGGACATGTTCCCGAACGAAAACGGCCACATCGAAGTGGAAATCGGCAGCGGCAAAGGGACCTTCATGATCGAATACGCCCAGAAGCATCCGGATTACTTTATCATGGGAAGCGAATGGGACTATACCTGGGCCGCATTCGCCCATACGCGTATGGAAAGCCGCAAGGTCTTGAACAATGCCGCCATGCTCCGGGGAGACGTGTTCTACTTTTTGCGGGATGCCGTCAAGGACAATACCGTTGACGCCTTCCACATGTACTTTCCGGACCCATGGCCCAAGGAACGCCACCACAAGAACAGGCTTCTGCGACCGGATTTCTTGGCAGAAGTAGCCAGAGTTTTAAAACCCGGCAAGAGGATTTTCTACTGGGGTACCGACCACAAGGAATACAACGAAATCGCCCTGGAAACTTTTGACGCTTTCCCGGGCTGCAAGGTGATTGTGCGCAATACTGCGGAACCTACCGAAGGTATTTCTACCGGCTTTGAACGCAAGTACAAGAAAGAAGGTCGTCCCATCTACCGAAGCGTCATAGAGTTCGAAAAGTAAGTTGTGAGTTATGAGTTGTGAGTTGTGAGTTATCGGGTGTGACTATTAAGACAAGAAGAATTGATATTTTTTCATTTTTCACTTTTAATTAACAGTAACTTGACTAACGCTTTTTTCTAATTTGTATCCGCCATGTTGAAGTCCCTGAGTATAAACGGTTTCACGCTAATTGCCAAGCAAGAAGTTCCTTTCCACGAGGGCTTTACCGCCATCACCGGCGAAACCGGTGCTGGCAAGTCCGTGCTGATGAAGGCCCTGCGGCTCATCTGCGGTGACCGCGGGCAATCTTCTATGGTCCGTGCAGGCGAAGAAAAAGCCGTCATCGAAGGAATCTTCGACATCAAGAAACTCCCCCAGGTCAAGGAACTGCTCGCCACCCTCGAAATCGACAGCGACGACGAGCTCATTATCCGCAGGGAGATTCTCGAAAACGGCAAGGGCAGGGCCCGGGTCAACGGAGCCGTAGTAAGCCTTTCCGATCTGGAAAAGATTGGAGACCTGCTCATCCAGATGCACGGCCAAAGTGAACAGCTGCTGTTGCGGGACGTGCGAACCCACACCCAGATGCTGGACGACTACGCCGGCAACGGCGAACTTTTGAAGAACTACTCCAAGCTCTGGAGCGAATGGAATTCTATACGCAACAAAATTTCCGAAACGGAATCCAGAGCCAAGGAACTGGCCGCCCAGAAAGACTTTCTGAAATTCCAGTTCGACGAGCTTTCCAAGGCTAGCCTGAAACTGGGCGAAGAAGAAGAACTGGAAGAAAAGGTCAGTCGCGGAAGCAAGGGCGAAGTCGAGCAGAACTACCTGATGGAAATCCAGGCCCTTGTAGGTAACGACAACGGCATTCTGGACCAGACCCAAAGCTTGCTTTCCAAGCTGAAGGGGCTTGCACAGAAAATCCCCCACTACGAAGAGGACCTGCAGGCCCTTATAGAAGTTTCGGACCCCTTCGAAAGCATCTGCAAGGACCTGATGCGCCGGACACCGGAAAAGTCCCTCAGCGCCGCCGAGCTGGACCGCGCCAACAGCCGCATCGCCGAAATCCAGAAGCTCAAGCGCAAGTACCGCACCGACGTCGCAGGCCTCCTGGAACTCACCGAAAAACGCAAAGAAGAGCTGGGCTGCATCGAGAACCTGGACAGCGACCTTGAAGAACTGAACAGGCAGCTTAAAGCCTGCACCGACAAGCTGGAAAAAGCCGCGACGGAGCTTTCTGACAGCCGCAAAAAGGCGGCGGCCGTCTTTGACAAGACGGTAGAAAGCAACCTGCAGAGCCTCGGCATGCCCAAGGCCGTATTCAAGACTCAGATTGCCGAACAGGCGCTTTCGTCTAACGGAAAAGACCGTATCGAGTTCCTGCTGGCCCCGAACCCGGGTGAAGGCGAAAAGAGCCTGCAGAAGGCGGTCTCCGGCGGTGAACTTTCCCGCGTACTGCTCGCCATCAAGACCGTCATGGCCGAACTGGACGCCATACCGCTCCTGATTTTTGACGAAGTGGATTCCGGCATCAGCGGAGAGGTAGGAAACCGCATCGGCGAATCCCTACGGAACTTGGGCAAGCACCATCAGGTATTGACCATCACCCACCTGCACCAGGTGGCAAGCCGTGCCAATCACCAGATTTCCGTCAGCAAGACCGAAACAGACGGGCGTACATTTACTAGCGTTAAGGACCTGGACTATGAAGGCCGTATTGAAGAATTGGTCCGCATGCTGGGCGAAAATTCCGAAATCACTCGTGAACACGCGAAACAACTCTTGGAGAACAACCGATGAACGAGGTCACAAAAACAGAGGTTCGTTTCCGCAACCGCCTTTGGAGCGTACTTAGGGCAATTGTCTTTATCTGCGTTATTGCCTTTATATGGCAAGGCATGACCAAGATGGCAACCGCCTTTGTGGCTATCGCCCTTATTATGGGCTGGTTCAAGCTATACCAGCTTCGTGGTCAAGATATTGAAAAACCCTATTACAGGCTGTGGCTCAACTTTATCGACGGTTTTCTCTCCTTTGCTGTCATGACCAGTATCTTCGTACGGGAACTGGTCTACTCCGAAAGCGTTGAAAAAATTCTAGGCGTAGGCTGCGCCCTGCTCCTCGCCCGCCTTATCGCCCACACCCTGTTCTCCCTGGGCGTTCTTCGCGAAGGCAAGAAACTCCCCCACAAGAGGCGCTGGAGCAAACTGGCGAACCTTGCCACCACCATCACCATGGGCGTTTATCTGCTGAACCTTGAAGAATACCAGCAGATATGCATGGTGGCAACCATCCTCTTGATTCTCGCCTCTACCGTCGCTTACGCCTACTGGTACTATCGCGACCCCGCCCACCGAAAGCCCCTTTCTATCGCAAGCCAGCTTACCATGAGCCGTATCGTGCTCACCCCCTTCTTCTTGTGGGTGTTCTTCTACGACAACGATTTGGACTACAGCAACAACAGCCTTGTGTTCAAGGTGCTTGCCCTGGTCATGGTTCTCGGTTTTATGCTCACGGATTTCCTGGACGGAAAGCTCGCCCGTGCCATGGGCGAAGTCAGCACCCTAGGCAAATACCTGGACCCCTTCAGCGACAAGATTTCCAATATGACCATCTTCATGTGCTTTATCGCCACAGGCTACGCACCTGTTTGGATGGTGGCACTTATCTACTTTAGAGAATCCAGTGTCGAGACCCTCCGGACACTTGCCGCCAGCGAAGGCATGATTATGCCCGCCCGCCGTAGCGGTAAGTGGAAAACCGCCCTCCAGGGAATCGGCATCGTGGCTATACTTCTTGGGGCGATCGACCCCGTGCAAAAGCTGATTCCGAATTTCGAATCCATCTGGAATGTTTTCCCTCAGGCTGTCATGGGAGTCATTACCGCCATCACCATCATCAGCGGTATCGACTATTTCGTGTCCAGCAAGCATATATTGAAAAAATTCGTCTAGCCCGGCCGCAAATCGCCCTGGACTACCATGTGGCAGAATCTCAATTTCAACTTTGAACCCTACGACTGGTTGCTCATCTTTATGGTGACGGCCCTGGGTACAGCCAGTGCCTACATGAAGGACCCGCAGCTCAAGGCGGTGGCGGCCACCATCCCGATTCCTTGCGGTTTCGCCTACATTGCGGTTGGCCTCCCCATGGGAGCGGCCAACGCCATTTCGGCCCTGCTCTGCCTCATGTATGTTCATGTGGTACGCATCGGGCACAACAAGCTGCATATCCCTATCGTTCCCGCCATCATTATCGGGCTTGCCATTTTTGTACTTATAGGCACAACGCTCCAGCCCATCGTTCCCGACAGCGAGCCCGTCTTTTACGGGGTCTGCCTCTTCGATTTCCTGCTAGGAATTCTCATATTCATCAAGCAGCCCTACAAGTCGGGAGTGCCCTACAAGACTCCCCTGCCGGTCTATATCAAGGCTCCGGCCATTGCCTTCATGGTGGCGGGGCTCATGGTCATCAAGCGGCTCATGGGCGGATTCTGCACCAGTTTCCCCATGATGAACTCCATCGTGAGTTACGAATCTCGCTATTCTCTGGGAGACCAGTGCCGACAGCTGCCGTTGTTCCTGATTGCAGGCCCAATCATGTTTATCGAGATGCGGCTTCTGGAAACGCGGCTAGGGCTGAACCACTGGATTGTCCTTTTGTGCGGGTATATCCTTTTCGCCTTCATCTACTGGCCCTTGAATAAGCGGTTGAAACTGAAAAACGCCAAAGCGGATAGGGCCTACCGGCATTGGGTACGGCACCATGGATGAATTCAATTTCAAGACAATCGCCCGCATCAGGAGCGATTTCCCCGAAAAGTTCGGGATTCCAAGGCAGAGCGGGATCCTGAAGGAACTCCGGTCGCAAATCGTGTTCGAAAAGGAGTTCCGCAATCCGGATGCCATACGCGGTCTGGAAGGATTCAGCCACCTGTGGCTCCTGTGGATTTTTTCCGAAAATGTCCGGGACACCTGGAAACCTACGGTACGGCCGCCCCGACTGGGCGGCAACACCCGCCTGGGAGTGTTCGCCACACGATCCAGTTTTCGGCCAAACCCGCTGGCCATGTCCTGCGTAAAGATCGAAGAGATCCGTAACGACAAGGAAAACGGCCCTGTCATCGTGGTAAGCGGGGCAGACCTGATGGACGGCACGCCCATCGTGGATATCAAGCCCTACCTCCCCTACGCCGACAGCATCCCCGACGCCGTGGGGGGCTTTGCGGCAACCGCTCCTGAGTCTCGCTTACAAGTTCAGATTGCCGACAGCAAGCTGGAAAGGTTTGAACCCGAGAAACGAAAAGCCTTGATAGAATTATTGCGGCAGGATCCGCGTCCCCATTACCAGGACGACCCCTCCAGAATATACGGGCTTAAGTTTGCCGACCATGAAATCAAGTTCCGTGTCGAAGACGAACAGCTTACTGTCATTGATATAATATGAAAAATATTCTATCTTGACATTTCTTCGAAATGTAGATAGTGCGATTCGGCCATGTCAAAACAATAATTTTTTTTGCCGTGGCACTCATCTTTTACTATCTTTGGCCCATGCTCAACGTTTCCAATGTCAGTCTTCAATACGGTAGCCGCGTCCTCTTCAAGGAAGTGAACCTTTCCTTCAAGCGCGGCAACTGCTACGGAGTCATCGGTGCCAACGGCGCCGGAAAGTCCACCTTCCTGAAAATCCTTTCGGGCGAACTCGAACCCAACACCGGTGAAGTCACCAAGGACCCGGGCGAACGCATCGCCGTCCTCAAGCAGGACCACTTCGCCTACGAACAGAATACGGTTCTTGAAACCGTCATGATGGGCTTCCCCGAACTCTACGAACTGGGCAAGAAGCGCGACGAACTCTATGCGCTCCCTGAAATGACGGAAGAACAGGGCATGCAGGCTATGGAAATCGAGACCCGCTTCGGTGAAATCGGCGGTTACGAAGCCGATTCCAACGCCGCAGTACTTTTGAAGGGCCTGGGCATTCCCGAAGAATTCCACTACAGCCTCATGGCCGACTTGGACGCCGGCCTCAAGGTGCGCGTGCTCCTCGCCCAGGCCCTGTTCGGCAACCCGGACATTCTTCTGCTTGACGAACCGACAAACCACTTGGATTTGGAAACCGTCGGCTGGCTCGAAGACTACCTGGAACGCTTCGAAAACATCGTGATCGTGGTGAGCCACGACCGTCACTTCCTCAATGCGGTCTGCACCCACACTTGCGACATCGACTACGGCAAGATCAACATTTACGGCGGTAACTACGAATTCTGGTATGCAGCAAGCCAGCTCGCCCAGAAGCAGCGCAAGGACCAGAACCGCCGCGCCGAAGAAAAGATCGAAGAACTC
>OMSO01000038.1 GCA_900313675.1 uncultured Fibrobacter sp. | reverse complement strand
GAAGGAGAGCTCATCGCTAACCTACTTGGCCTGGGCAGCGGCGTTTACAACGCGGGAAAGTTGCGGACGGAGCAGGGCCGAGAGAGCATCGGCCATGGCAGCTTCGGTAAATTCGTGAGTGACCTTGCCACCGTCGAGCTTGACGCGGAAGCCGAACTTGACACCCTTGTCGCTTTCGACCTTGACACCGGCGGAAAGCTGCTTGGCAAATTCGCCCATCACAAAGGAAGTAAGCTTCTTGGCATCGGCTTCGGAGAAATCCACTTCAATGTCGGAGGTATAGGACTTGGCTACCGTGAGGAGCATGCTCTTGACGGTGGATTCGTCCAGGGACTTCTCCACCTCGAGGTTCAACAGGTCCATAATCATCTTTTCGAGATTCTTGCCTACCGAAAGCAAAAGGTCGCGGGCGGACTGTTCAAGGGTGCGTTCGCTACGTTCCGTGAACGCTTCGGCGTCCTTGTCGGCCTTTTCCAGACGGGCGGACGCTTCGGCTTCGGCAGCCTTCACGATATCGGCCGCCTTTTCCTTGGCCTTGGCAATGATAGCCGCCGCCTCGTTTTCTGCTTTATCGACAGCATCTTTCTGGATGCGTTCCATAAGGTATTGCAAGTCTTCTGCCATATATATCTCCAATTACATATAAACGCTAAAAATGCCCCAAAAAAGGCATTTTTGGTCTTTGCTGTTAGGAATATACAAGTAAATTTCGAAAAAAGTCCAAAAAAATGGCAAAAAAAGCGAAAAAAAATTTTTTCCTGCAAAAAACGGGGATAAAAGGAATTTTTGAACGCAATAAAGGCGGTTTTTGCGTAAATTTCAGTTTACAAAAGCGGCATGCAAGGAAATTTTGGCCCTCAGCCTGCTCCCGAAACGAACTATCTACTTCTCCAGCGAGACGACGTGACCTTGTCAAAGAGGCCGACGACGAATCTGCCGGAGCCGCCATTGCGGACACCGCAAGGGCAAGCAGGCTGAGGAATGTGGTTTTAAGGCGAGGCATCGATGTAAATGTAGAATTTAAGGGAGATCCCCGTGATTCTATCGGGGCGTCGCCCCTCCAGAATGACAGCGGGGATGACAATGTTGGGCGCGGGAATGACGCAGGAGTCGGTTCCGGCGACGAGACGGGTCCAGGCGTTTCTGCATGGCCGTGAGCACCCGTGTCAAGAACCAAGCAATGGCAAAATAGATGATTGCCGTTGTGACCAGCGGGAAAAACGCCTCGTAAGTGCGGCTACGGATAATGTCGGAAGCCTTGGTCAAATCCTGAATGGCGATGTAACCCACAATCGAAGTCATCTTCACCAGCGAAATGAATTCACCCTGGTACACCGGCAAAAAGTGCCTGGCCGCCTGAGGCAACACGATCTTGAAGAAAGCACGGGGTTTCGTGTAACCCAGGGCAAGGGCCGCTTCCATCTGCCCCTTGTCCACCGCCTCGATTCCCGTGCGCATCATCTCGGAAACATAGGCCCCGAAGTTCATGCCAAAGCCAATGACAGCTACCCAGACTCCATCGATTCCCGTACGGGCAAACACCACATAGAACAGAATCATCAGGAGCACCACCGAAGGAGTCCCCTGCAGAATGCGGATGTAGGTAATGGCGATGGCATCTACAATTCTAATCTTGGAAAGGCGCATCAGACAAATCAGGAATCCAAGAACCGTACCGAACAATGCCGACAGTATGGAAATATACACAGTCACCCAGATGCCATTTGTCACCAGTTTCCAGCGGGATTCCATGACGAAGGTCCGCACAAAACTGGACTTCAACGACGCAATCAGGCCTTCTTCGACAATGGCGGCAGAGTCGCTTGCCACACCGTTTTTCGCAGGCGGCAACACATTCTTTTCATCCAGAATCTGCACCGCCATCACGCATTCCGACACATAGAACGAATTGGACAGGAAATTCTTTTCCTTGAACGCCGGGGTTGTACTCAACGTTGCCACCGCAAAATCATACATTCCCGTTTCGACACCGAGAATAACCGATTCAAACGCGACATCGTGAACTTCAAGACCGTACCCCATCTCTGCAAAAATCCGGGCCATCAAGTCCATCTCGTAACCGACAACTTTACCGTCCTTAATGTATTCAAACGGCGGATTGATGGCACTCGTCGCCATCTTGAAAGTCGGCTTTCCCTCTTTTGCCTTCGGGAAATCTACGACCTTTCTCGTTTCGTCGTGTCCCAGCCACAGGTTGTCAATCGAATCCAGAAGGCCCGATGCACGGTACTTTTCGATATAGGTGTTCAACTCGTCACGAAGACTGCGTCCCTTCTCCTTTTTCGGGAATACCGCCACGATATCCATGGGTTCGAAACCCGCGTGGATATAGCCAAGATTCGGGTTTTCCAAAGCCGCATAACGAATCACCGGTTCGTCGTTGATAAAGCCGTCCAACTTACCGTTCGCCACAAGGTAGGCCATGTCCGGCGTAGATTTGTAATAGTCTATTTTCGCCTTTGGGAGAAGGCGCCGCGTTTCCTTGTCGACGAAAACGAAACCCGTCTGCATACCGAGTCTCAGATTCTCGTTTTTGTTCATCTCGGCTATGGAATTGTACTTGAGCTTTTTGTCCCTGAACTGGGGCGGCACGTCCTTCAAGTCAACAGCCGACGTAGTGTCCATGACTTTTTCACCTTCGTCACGGACCGAGACGGTACTGGGGGAATCGTTCAATAGGTCCGTGGAACGAATCGGCTTTTCGGGTTCGTTACAGCCCAAAAGGATCAGGCAGGCAAGGAATAAAAATCTCAAAAGCATCTTTGTCCTCCCCTACCTGATACGCAGTTCCACGGTGTTCTTGCCACCGGAATAATTGTGAACAATGGTGTTTGTAGCCAGTTCCAAAAATTTGCGGGGGACTTCGTCCATGCCGTCTTGCGGATTTAAGGCCTCGCCTCCATATTCAACCTTTATCACCAGGCCGTCACCTTCGCCGGAATATTCCATGACCATGTGGATTTCTTCTGTTACAGGAAGCCTATTCAAAATGGACTGGACCACCATTTCTTCAAAGGCGAAGAGCATGTTTCTCGACATTCTCTTGGAAACCTGGTTCTTCTCTGCGAAAGCATAAAGTCTGTTCACCGTCCCCATATAATCAAAGGTCGAAGGCAAAATCACCTCTTCGAAAACCTTAAGACGTCTTATAAACTGACGGGTCCTGTCCTTTTGCGGATTGTCAAATATCTGCTCGGGAGTCCCTTCCTCGTAGATGACCCCCTGGTCCATATAAAAGATTCGGGTGGAAATATCCCGGGCGAATTTCATTTCGTGAGTAACGATGAGCATCGTCAGTCCTTGCTTTGCAAGGTTACGGATAACCGCAAGGACCTCCCCCACCATGGTGGGGTCCAAGGCACTGGTGGGCTCGTCGAACAGTACAATTTCAGGGTCCATGGCCAAGGTACGGGCGATAGCCGCGCGCTGTTTCTGTCCGCCGGAGAGTTCTTCGGGCAGATCCAAGGCCTTGTCCGCAAGGCCTACCGTATGGAGGAGCGCCATGGCCTTCTCATAGGCTTCTTTCTTTGAACGGTGAAGCAGGTCCACCTGGGCCACCATGATATTTTCGAGAATGGTCAAGTGGTTGAAAAGGTTAAAGCTCTGGAAAACCATGCCCATCTTGCGACGGAGCGACGGGATGTCCGCACCGGGAGCCGTGATGGACTTGCCGTCAATCAGAATTTCCCCTGCTGTCGGATCTTCCAAGCGGTTGATACAGCGAAGGAACGTGGACTTGCCTGTACCCGAAGGTCCGATAATAGAAATAATGTCGCCCTTTTCAATTTCGGCATTCACGTCCAGCAGCGGCGTGACATTAGGGAATACTTTTTTCAGGTGACGGATTGAAATCATAATCCCTCGACAATTTCACTTTTCGATGAAAATATAAATAATGACAAGGGAGGGCTCTCCCCTCCCTAAAACTTATCCGACATGTGTCGATGACTAATCCAGCGAATGGACCAGCAGACCGTCGCGGAGCTTGGGTTCGAACCAGGTGCTCTTGGGCGGCATGATTTCACCGGCATCGGCGATGTTCATGAGCTGTTCCGGAGTGCGACCGTTCAGGTCCTTCAGCACGCGGTTGTAGTCCAGAATCTTGAGCTGGGTGCTGGGGAACAGGATGGCGAGGTAACGGTTGTATTCTTCGTCACCGGTGTTGTTCGGGTTCTGTTCGGCGCGGTAGCTGGCGGCACGAGCACCGGCAGCAAGCGAAACACGGCGCAAAACGCCACCGTCAAAAGGATGGCCACGCCGATAGTGGGCCAAATTCCAATAAACACGCCGGCGGCAACTGACCACGCCACCTTCAGGGCATCCTGCCTTTTCGGGAACATGCGGTTGTAATAGATACGGCTCAGTCTCCTGTTTTTGGACTCGTTCTTGTCTATGGGTTTGTGCCTAAAATGAATCATCGCGGGGGCAAATACAGAAAAATAGTGGCTAGAATCCAGGGGCTGGATTTAGGGGTTGTGAGGTCACACACCGCTCATTGCTCACTATTACCATCCCGAGCCCCGGACCTCGAGCCACATGCCTTTTTATATATTTTACACTCTATGAAGCATTTGATTTCCAAAGAAGGCTTTGATAAACTGAAGGCGGAGTGGGAGCACCTCAAATACGTGGAACGTCCCGCCATGATCAACCAGGTGCAGGCCGCCGCCGCCGAAGGTGACCGTAGCGAGAATGCCGCCTACACCTACGGCCGTATGCGGGTCCGGGAAATCGACCGCCGCCTGCGGGAACTGGACCGCATTCTGGACGGCGCCCAGGTGGTAGAAACCCAGGCCCCTACCGATGGCACCATCAAGTTCGGTGCCACCATCAAGATGAAAGATATCAAGACCAAGCGGGAGCGTACCTACAGTATTGTAGGGGAAAAGGAAATCGACCCGCTCCAGGGCCGCATCAGCATGAAATCCCCCATCGGAGAAGCCCTCATGGGTAAAAAGCAGGGCGACCAAGTGCAAGTGCAAGCCCCCAAGGGAGTGATTACTTACGAAATTGTGGAAGTTAAGTACTAGGTATGAGCGCGCTCCCTACGGTCGCTCTGAGCAATGAGGTCGCTTCGCTTTGAGTTATCACCTCAAACCCCTTACCCCAAAGTGCCGTAGGCACGACCCCACACCTTTATGTTCATTGATACTCATTGTCACCTAGATTCCTACGAACGGCACTCCGGCGAAAGCCTGAGTGCGCTGCTGGAGCGACTCCCCCACGATGCCGACCCGAAGGTCACCTTGCCCGAAGCGTTCATCCATGTGGCTTGCGACCCGGCAGACTTTGAATATGCACGGGAACTTACGGAAAAATACCCGAACGTCTATGCCGCCTACGGAATCCACCCGGAATATGTTCTGACGGAAACCGCCGAGGACGAAGCCCGAATGATGGAATTCCTGAAGCACCCCAAGTGCGTGGCCTGCGGGGAGTTCGGGCTAGACTACCATTACGATTTGGAACATCGGGCAGAACAGGTCAAGCTGTTTGAACGGCACTTGCAACTGGGCATCGAAAGCGGCAAGCCCCTGGTGCTCCACCTGCGGGAAGCGGACGAAGACGCCCTGGCAGTCCTCCGCAATGCTGACCTGAAAGGTAAAAATGTCCATGTTCACTGCTTTACAGGAGCACCGGAATTCGCAGGGCAACTCCTGGAACTCGGTGCTAGTAAAAGTTCCACCTTTTTTGTGGGCTTTACGGGAATCGTCACCTTCAAGAACGCCCAGAACGTGCGGGATGCCGCAATCCTAGTCCCTCTCGACCAGATGCTCCTGGAAACGGACAGCCCCTACATGGCCCCCATTCCCTACCGCGGGAAAAACTGCCATTCGGGATACATTCCCTACATTGCCGAAAAACTGGCCGAAGTCAAGAACGTCACCATAGAAAAAATCTACAGGCACTGCCGCGAAAACACAAGACGCTGTTACGGGATTTGATTAGAGCAGCTGACTCTTAATCGTTTAGAACTGCTGGCGGATTTTGTCGGCGAGAGCCTCGCCCTGGGCGTTGAACCAGTCGTCGCCTGCCGTTGCGGGAATTTCCGTTTGAATATTGGCCAGCAATAGTTTCTGCGAGGATTCCTGCCAGTAGATGCCCCGCAATTTCAGGACGGCGGAATGGCCCGCGGGGGTGCGGCCATCATCAACGATTTCGGCGTGGCTTGCCACCGGGAACTGGCAGCCCGCATTCAGGGCCTTCAAGAAGGACATTTCAGCAAGGGCAATGCCGAAGGTTTCGGAGTGGTTGACCGATGCCAGTAATTTGGAAAGAGATTGCTTCGGGCTGTCGCCCTCGCAATGACACTTGTCAGACAGAGTCTCGATAGCAAGGATTCCCTGGCCCGAAGCGGGCACGACCTGCTCCACGCCGAAATATTCCGTCACCTGTTCTGCAAGGCCCATTCGCTTGAGGCCTGCGGCCGCAAGGACCACACCGTCCAATTCCGCAAGTTTTGCAAGGCGGGTCTGGATGTTCCCCCGAATGGGAACGTATTTCAGGTCCGGCCGGAGAGCCTTCAGCTGAACCACCCGGCGGATACTGCCCGTTCCGACACGGGCTCCTGCAGGCAGGTCCACAAACTTGATTCCTTTTGCACCGCCCTTCGAAACGAAAGCGTCACGAGGGTCTTCCCGCTCCAGCACAGCGGCAAGCCTGAATTCCGGCAGCACCTGGGCGGGCATGTCCTTGAGGCTGTGGACGGCAATGTCCGCACGGCCCTCCAAAAGTGCCACTTCCAGTTCCTTGATAAACACGCCCTTTCCGCCAAAGTTTGCAAGGGACTTGTCCAGACGGCGGTCCCCTTCGGTGGTCATGGAGACCAGTTCATAATTCACGTCTTCGCCCAAGGCTTTAGCACAGGCGACCAGGCGATCCGCCACCAAGCGGGTCTGGGTCATGGCAAGTTCACTCTTGCGGGTGGCTATGCGAAGTAATTCTTTCCCCATCAAGCACCGTCCTTGCCAGATTCCGCGTCAAGCGCGGAATGACGATTAGCAGGAGCCTCCAGTACATCCAGGCATTTCAGGAACACCTTCACGTCTTCGGGGCTGTTGGAATCCTTCACCTTGTACAAGAAATCGTTGGCCATCTTCTTAGCGAATCGCTCGTACATCATGGCGATTTTCTTTGCGGAGGCTTCGTCCAGGTTAGGGAGCGAGGCCAGCAGCTTTCCGGACTCTTCCCCAGCGGTCTTGACCATCTTATCGGCCAGCACATGGATGCCCTTCGCCACCTCGTCCATACGGGACCAGGAGAGAAACTCTTCCAGGCCTTCTTGCAAAATCTTCTGGGCGGCGTCCAGTTCCGCCATGCGGAGTCTGCGATTTTCGGAAACGATTTTTTCTAGGTCGTCCACGCACACGTACTGCACGTTGGGCAAGTCGCCGATGGAAGGTTCGGCATTGCGGGGGCTGCCCAGGTCTATGACAAGGCGCTGGGGCTCGTTTTCGGATGACGACGTTTTTGCGAGGGGAGATCCCCGCCTTGGTTCGACTTCGCTCACCACAGGTCGCGGGGATGACAAAGAAAGGGGTGCTGCGTCTTTTAAAGCACGAACGAATTCATCCCTTGTCACAATAGGTTCCTGGCAAGCGCTGCACAGGATAACCACGTCACAGTCCGAAAGCACCTTGTAGCGGTCCTCGAAAGGCACCGGAGTCAGCACGTCGGCAAACTTCTGGGCATTGGCAAAGGTCTTGCTGCTGGCGTAAATGTGAGTGGTGTTTTCCTGCACATACTTAAGCATCAGGGAACCCATCTCCCCAAGACCCACAATATAGACCGTCTTGTTTTCCAAATCCCCGAAGGTCTTTTGCACCTGTTTCATGGCAAGAAACGGGATATTGCAAGACAGCTTGCTCAGATTGGTCTCGGTCTTGATGCGCTTGGTGGTGTGTATGGCCTCTTGAAAGAGCTTGTTCAGGACAATTCCCGTGCCGTGAAGCTGGTGAGCCGTCTCGTAGGCACGACCAATCTGGTGCAGAATCTGGTCTTCGCCCATGGCTACGCTGTCCAGGCCCGCACACACGTTCATCACATGCCTAGCTACGTCATCGCCTTCCTTGTAATAGAAATACGATGCATAACTGCCGTAATCCTGGTGAACCAGGCCACACACATACTGTACCAGGTCTCTCTCGCAAAGAGGCCTGTCGCTTGCCACGTAAATTTCGGTGCGGTTACAGGTGGCAAGAATCAATAGCTCGTCAAAGGGGGATTCTTGCAGCGCCCGAGTCTTGATATCCATGGGGATATAGAATTTTTCACGGATGGCAATCTCTGCCACCTTGTGGTTCATTCCAGCCATGTAAATCTTACGCACTGATTACTCCACCTTGAGCAAATAAGGCAAAACTTCTTTTAAAATCTGATGGTGGCTTGCGTGACCGCCATTCAAAATTTCAACGCGAATCTTGGGCAATGCAGGACATGCAAAACTCAAGTCGCCCAGCAAATCTAGAATTTTGTGCATAGCGGGTTCTTCGGGGGTGCGGTAAAGGGACTTGTCCACAGGAGATTTGACAAGAAGGCCGCAACTTTCCGTGGCACCTGCCAAAAGGCCAGCCTCTCGGGCCTGTTCATATTCCTTTTCCAGGATAAAAGTCCTGGACTGAAACACTCCGTAAAGGTCTTCGGGACCATACACCGAAAGGGCGGCACAGGACTTGAAACCGTTTGCATCGGGTCGGTCCAGGCGGTACTCCACCTCGAAGGTTTCGGCGGGTTCGATTCGGACATAGCCATAGGAGGGCTGGTCCGGAGCATTGCGCAAATCCCACTGTCTCGACACTGGAGCATCGTAAAACGAAAGTTCCCGAGGCACGCCCGCTTCCCGCCGCAAGGCCAAGAAGAACGGCAAGGCGGAGCCGTCCATCAGGGGAATTTCCGGCACGGGATTTGCGGCATCCCCATTAACATCCCTACCGGCATCAACCCCCTCAACATTCACGTCAAAGGAAACATCCGGCCAAAGCAAGAAAACAGGCGCCAGATGTTCCGGTGTGGCAAGGGCCGCACATTTACGACCAGCGTGCATTCCATCGTGGCCTGCGGACACTCCGTCGCGACCTGCGTCCAGGCCGCAATCACTGTAAATGGTAGTCCGGCACACTTCAAAATGCAACGATTCAAAAAGCTTGACCTGGTCCGTGCGGTAAAGGGGCCTGCCGCCCACATTCCAGGAAATACGGGGCGCACGGTTTGAATCCCGAGGCAAAATCTGCACCTTGACGCTTGCAGAACCATAGGAAAGCGAAGGTGATGTAAAATTAAGAGTCTTGCAGGCCGGCATCACTTTTTCCCGAGTTGTTTCAGGCGGACCATGCAACGGCGCCAAAGGTCTATCTCCAGAGCGGGGAATCCCGAAACGGTCTTGCCGTCGGGCACATTGCGGGTCACTCCCGCCTTGGCCGCCACCCTCACATTCTTGCCGATGGTAATGTGGTCCGCCACCTTGGCGGCCCCCGCAAATTCGGAACCGTCCCCAACGGTAACGGAGCCCGCCAACGCCGACTGTGACGCCATAAACACGTGGTTCCCTACCTTGCAGTTGTGGGCGATTTCGACCATAGAGTCAAAATGGCTGTCGTTTCCGATAGAGGTTGGAGCCAAAAAGCCTGCCGCTACCACGGTATTGGCCCCAAAGCTGCAGCGGTCCCCTATGCGGACCCCCGCCAAATGGGGAATCATACGGCG
This sequence comes from uncultured Fibrobacter sp., assembly GCA_900313675.1. GTDB lineage: Bacteria > Fibrobacterota > Fibrobacteria > Fibrobacterales > Fibrobacteraceae > Fibrobacter. Next base: position 12,494 of record OMSO01000038.1, on the reverse strand, counting down.
TTCCCCCTTATATTCGTAAAAACCGAAACCTCGGGAGCCTATAACCGCCCCCGCCTGAAAGATACAGCCTTCGCCAATCTTTACATGGGGGTAAATAGTCACGGAAGATTCCAGAACGCAGTTCGCGCCCAGTTCTGCACCGGCCATCACCACGCAGTGGGGGCCGATACGGCAACCTTTACCGACTATGCCCTCCACCACCGCCGTGGGGTGAATCCGGGCGGCACCATTTATACCATTGGCACCTTTCACGCCGTCAGCCCCATCGCAAGCAAAGCGCTTCAAGAACTCCACCATGGCATGGTGAGGATTTTCCACAGGCATTAAAGCACGGACCTTCGGAAGCCGCGCCTTCAAAGCCATCAAGGATTCTGGGTCGGCAACCAATGAAGCTGGCACAAACAGCAGCCCCGCCTGGACCTGTCCGAGAACGGAGTCCGAAAATCCGGGCACGTTGGTGTCGCTCTTGAAATTGTCCCCCACCCAGAAACTCACGTCGGACGCTCCCGCCGTTTCTAGAGGGGCAAAACCCGTAAGTTCAAAGTCATCGCATCCGGCAAGCTCCGTACCCGAAGACGGTTGCGTCAAACCTTCGGCACTGAGCCATTCCCGTACTGTAGAAAACAACACCGGTTTCATCAGGGGTCCAAAGCCAGCATGTTCACCTGAGCGGCATACTCGATGGTCACGGTTTCTCCTGCCTTGCCGCTCAAATCCTCGCCGTCCAGCTGCAGGAACTCGTCCTTATCCAGACGGAGTTCCACGGACTTGACCTTCTTGGACTGGAGGAAATACTTCTTGTAGATAAATCCGATTAGCGGGATGTTCCCGATGGCGATGGCCATCAAAAAATTGTGCATGTTAGGGACATCAACCACTTCCAACAGGCCGTCCGCCATGTTGGACCTGAAAAAGGGATTGGCCCCGCTGGCAAAGCTGGGAATGTTTCCAACGATCACCGTCCTGTGGCCGGAAACATCCACCTGGTGTTTTTCGCCTGCGGCATCCACATAGGCCAAAGAGCCCGACTTGAGCATATAATCCCTGTCGGCAAAGAACCGCTTCACGTAGTGGAGCTTGTTGGCCACCACGGAATTGGAGGCGATAGCTCCCGTGGCACGGTCCAGGTTGAAATCGTGGGCAATGCGGGCATCGATTCCCGCCGAAAAATAGTTGGCCAGGGCGAACTTGCCGTTCACCTTCCAGATATCGAAAGGTCTCGCCCCCGCAAGCACCAGCCTGCGCACCAGGAACAAGAGGCCTCGATCTACGTAGGGCTTGTAAAGGTTCAGCACCCGGGCCAGGTCGTTCCCCGTGCCCAGCGGGATAAGTCCGATTTTCACCTTCTGGGAAAACCCGCCCAGAAGCATAGTGGAAAGCACCGCAGAAACGGTTCCGTCGCCGCCTACAGCCACCAAGGTTTCCGTCGATTCCAGGGCCTGCTGGATTTGCTCCCGCATGCCTTCGGCCCGTGTAAATTCCGCCTTCCATTCCTCCTGCTTGTAATCCATGGACGCCATGATTTCAGGGAGGAATTCAAAAATGACCTTCCCCTGACCGCCGCCACTGATAGGATTGATGAGAAAATGGAACTTGAGCATCTAGGTTTCTTCTTGTTGCAAAAGTTCGTCCTTAACGACGAGGTAGCGCTCCACGCCCTCTCGAACGTGGTGCAGTTCCTCTTCGGAAACGGCACGGGAAATATGGGCCGGAGAACCCACAATCAAGGAACCCGCAGGGAACTCGCGACCCTGGGTGACCAAAGTCCCTGCCCCCACGATGCTGTTTTTCTTGATGTGGACGCCGTCCATAATGATAGCCCCCATGCCCACCAGCACATCGTCGTCGATGGTGCAGCTGTGAATCACGGCGTTATGGCCTATGGTGACCCGGTTCCCGATCTTGACGGGAACATCGGTGGAAACATGGATAGACACGTTGTCCTGGATATTGGTCTGTTCGCCCACCACGATGGGGGCAATATCCCCACGCAAGACAGCATTGTAAAAGACAGAGGAATCCTCCCCTATCTTCACATCGCCAATGAGCTTGGAACCCTCGGCAAGGAACACCTTTTCCCCCACCTCGGGTCTTTTTCCCTTATATTCGATTATGGACGCCATACTGACAATGTATAAAATTTATCGTCAGTCATCGGCCCAGCCGTAGTCGAATTTAAACTTGTAGCCTGCATGGGGCTCGCTTCCGCAATCCTTGTCGCAGCCGTCGTTTCCTGGATCGAATTCGATGCCGCGGTCACCGTAGTTGAACTTGTGCTCGGCAAAACCCCGCTTGGGCACGCTCTTGTCCTTCGCATTCGGAGTCACGTCGGACGCCCCTTTCAGTACGCCGGCAAAGTTGTCGTAGGGCCAGTAGATACTGTGGTTCGGCCGCACGTCGTAATCCTTTCCAGCCACCTTCAACTGGAGCGTAATGCCCTGGCTACCCATCTCGTAAGAATAGACGGTGTGGTCTCCGGGAACAGAATTATCGTCATGATTCATGTCGCGGTCTGTCCATTCCTCGTAGATAATGGTGTTGCCGGCGCCTACCGAGCCACCCTCGTAGAAATAGTAGGTGTACTGGTGGATTGGCGCGTTCCTGGTGTTGGTCCCCTCATAAAAGATGGCATCCGTCACAAAGTCCTCACGGTGAGCCTTGCTGTAATGCCACAGGTATTCCGTACCGCGGCCCGTCATCTGGTACTGGAACCTGATGCGGCCCACGCTCCGGGTGGCCACGTTGGAACCCGCCGAGAACACGTAGGCATTGCCTGCCTTGGCGTAGGCATACACCCTGTAGGTGTAGTAGGGAGAACCTCCACCCACCTTGTCGGTGAAGGATTCCTCCCCAGGTCCAAGCGCCTTCACGAGGGTAATACCGTTGCTCAGGGCATAGCCGTCCTGGGGCTTTACGGTAGTGGGCTTCATGACATACCTTTCAAGGGTCGCATTGTCGTAGCCCTTGGCTCCTTCGGCACGGAGAACCACGTAGCCCAGGATTCGCGGGTCGGCCTTGTTGGCCACCCAGTTCAGAATAATGGCGTTGCGATCGCTGTTGCGGCCCAGCACCAAGTCCGTAGGGGCGGTAATCAGGGAGCGGAGAACAAGGCGGTAAGTGGTGGAATCACCCCTTTCGGAATACACCACCATCTTCAGGGTGTCGGCGCTTGCCGCAGACAGGTTAGCGACGTTGAACTTGAACACCATAGCCACCGCATCGGCTCCGGAACCCTTGGTTCCCTGGGCCGTCACGGGCACCCTGTTTTTGCCGGAGAACACGTTCACGCCGCCGTTCGCCTTTACCGGTTCCGCCGTAGTGACGTTCACCGTAACGCTTGCACCCCTGATGGAGTCGGTGACGAACAGGGAATCCACGCAAAGCAGGCCTTCCATGCGGCAGGTCCTTGCCACCGCCACGTCCCTGTCCTCGGAAACATCGTGAACCGCAATCCTTGCGATGTTGGACTTGGTAGAGGCTTCCCGGACATTGGGATTCGGGTCCACATTGTCGTCAAGGCCGTCGCCGTCGGTATCCTTCAGGGCGGGGTTCGTGAAGAATGGGCCCACCTCCGCAGAATCCACGGTCACCGCCACGGTATCGTAACCCCTGACATTTTCCGGCCTGATAAACTTGATGGCGTAAGGCCGGTAGCACTGGGCACCCACACTGCTGAATTCCACATCCCTGCAGGGCACCGAGATATCGTACTTGGCTCCCTGATGGTGATAGACAAAGCAGTATTTGTGCTTGGAGTCCACCTTGACCATCATGGTATCCGTGATTTCGCAGACACCGGCCCTCAGCATGGGCACGCTGACGCTGTCATAGGTGTAGGCTATCTTGGTCCAGCCATTGATTTCGTCGAAATCGGGAATCTGGTCACCGTCGCTGTCCACCTTCTCGTCGCTGATTCCCAGCATATTCTCCATGCTGGCGGGCACATGGTCGTGGTCGCGGTCCTCGTTGTACATGAACTGCACCTGGTCCCCGGCGCCCACAATCAGGCTGTCCATGTCAAAGCTCCCAATCTGCAGGGAGCGCACAACCGCCACCGTAGGTTCCGAAGCCTTGACGATAGACACGAACCAGCAGGCCGTATCGCCGTCCGCCGTAGCGTACGACAGGTCTCCCAGGCTCTTGAGGCCGTAACGGAGCTCACCGCCAACCTTCAGGGAATCCTGCTGGAAGGGAACCTTCAAGATGTTCAAAATTTCGGAGAGGGAAACCGGCTTGTGGAAATCGTCCTTGCCCGAGTAGGCCTCGTTGTAGCGGAAATTGGTAGAAACACGGTATTCGTGGACGCGATTTGCACTGTTTCCGTAGTACATCCCGTTATCGATAGTAATCCTTGCCGTACTGGCCGACGCCTTGGTGTATGCCTCGGTAAAGTCGCTTGTCCTGCCGTCATATTCGGTAGTAATCTTGTAGGCGCTTGCCGAAAGGAAAATGGCACCCGGATTGAAAACCAGGTTGTTCAGGGCATCCAGCGGGAGCCCGCCCTTCCAGAACTGCAGTTCCTTGGATTCACCGGGAGCAAGGGTAATCTTGGTCCACTTATCCTCCCCCGCTCCGTCGCCTACCGAAAGTTCGGCGATAATCTGGATATCACCGGAGGTCGTGTAAGTACTGGCATTCAGAATCAGATTCTCAATGGAATAGGCCACCTTGCCCGTATTGGTAATCCGGGCCTGCATGCTGATGGAGCCGCCCGTAATGGTTTCGCCCTGGGTCATGGCCTCCGAAATGGCCTGGTTATAGTTCCTGGTCATGGAGGTGGACTGGGTTTCCGTCATGGTGTGGCCCGTGCTAGTGGTGTAGCTCCCGTTATAGCCCACATTCACCAGGAATGTCGGGCTTTGGGAAGCGTAGCCGCCCTGGATACCGAAACTCCAGGCGCTCATCAGGGAGGCCGACTGGGTCTCGCTGTTGCTCACGCCCGTGGCGGTCTGAACCGACTCCCCTTCGGAAATGGTGCTGGACCTGGTTGTCCCGGTACTGGTCGTGCGGGTAAGCGTCACAGAAGGCGTCATGGTCATGGTCACTTCCAATTTGGGCAAGTCCGCCACGTTGGGATTCCAGACCGTCGGGTTCTGGGGGTTGAACAGGTTCATCTCGGTGCCGTCGTCATAGCCGTCGCCGTCGGTATCGGCCATACGGGGATTGGTGCCTATCTTGTAGATTTCATCTATGTCAGAAAGCCCGTCTCCGTCGGTATCGCTCTTGCTGTTCACCTTGACAAAGTCGATGTATTCCACATCCCTCAGGTAGAACAGGAAACTGCCAATCCTGGGGCCAGACTGTACGTTCACGGACAGCTTTTCGGCATCATAATAGTCCGTCTTGAAGGACACCTCGGTATTGGCCAGGGGTACCCTGTCAAAAGCCTTGAGGCCGTAGCCCGCAATGAACAGGGAATCCGTCTCGCCACGACGGTCCTTCGGAAAGTTAAGGGAATCGAGTCCCAGGAGCCCCGCCGTGTAGGTGGAGTCCTTCTTGAAGATAAAGTAGGCCTGGCCGGCAAATGAAGAAAGCGAAAGGGCCAGAACCGCTGACGTAATGATACGGTAATTCATGATGGGCCTCCTTACTTTCCGGTAACGGCAATCGTCTGCTGGAGTTTTGTGTTACCGATTTCAAACTTTACTACAAAGTTTCCCTTGGGCAAATCCAGGTAATCCAGAGAAATGGACGTGACACCCCTGGAAACATGCAAATTACCTTTCCCGATTACAACACCCTGCACGTCCAGCACAGCGAATTTGGCGTCTCCACCCTGCCTCGAGAACACGGACAGGGTCTTGTTTCTGGAATTCCAACCAAGGCGAGTTCCGGCGTAGGTGATGTCGTTCGGAATTGCCGAGGGCGTTTCCGAAGAACTGGAGGGCACGACGCTGCTGGAGGATTTTCCGTCAGGCCTTGCCGAAGAGCTGGACGGCGTTACGGAATCGGACGATTCGCCACCGCGCTTGCTGTCGGAACTGGGCGTTTTGCCGCCGTCCGACGAGCTATCGGGAATGGGCGTTACAGACGAACTAGACGGTGTCACCGAGCCCGAAGACTGCTGTTCGGGAGTCCTGTCCGGTTCGTCGGACCTTTCCGGGTCTTCTTCCTCGTCATCGTCATAAATGTTGGAACTGTCGTTGGGATTGGCCTGGAAGGTAAGGGTCTTTACGGATTCCACCAGGAATTCCTCGACAGAACCGTCCTTCATGGTGATCCGGACAAGCCTTGCAAAGGAGGCGTCCTTGCCCAAAAGTACCGCCGAGGTGTCTACCCTGGCACGGAGGGGAGAGTATGTTTTGGCAGCAAAGGCGGCACAAACACTGAAAACGGCCACCATCATCGATATCTTGATTAGCGTTTTCATTTTGGGTTCCTCTCTTTTTTAGACAGCACATGCTATCCGGGTACACCCAAAATATATATCGGCAGATTTATAAAATCAAATATATAATTATTTAGTTTTTAATCAATATTTTTTATAAAACAGCGTTTTTCGACTAGTTTTCCCAAAAGGGGAATGCCTTGGTCTTTCGCTACGCTCAATCCCCAACTGTTCGGCTCGGTCATTCCAGTTTGCAAGCAACCTGTCACGACTCTCGCCTTGGACCGTTGTCCCCTCGGTCGAGCCGTGCTCGACCTACCCCTTCGCCTAGGGGCTCACGCCCCTAAAACCCCTCTAGACGAACGCAAAGGCTACCACGCTTGCACGAGTCGCTTTGGCCGAGTCACTACTTGCAAAATTCAACAACAGCGGGAGCAGGATGCTTGATTAAGGCAAATACGGACTTGTCACCCCTAACCGCATCCATCTGGACTGCCTCGCTGGCCCGTTCCAGGAACTGGATACAGCGAGGGTCAGCGTGGACAGCAGCGAGCTGTACAGGCTCCGTACGGCGCTTGATGCTCACAAATTCCAAAGCATGGTAGTCCTGCTTCACAGCGACGGCCACCATAGCGGCAGAAGGGCGTTCAATGTCCTGAAGGAGTTTCCAGTCCCGCTCCAGGGCGGCAAGCATGACCTTCTCCCCCGGGTTGCTGACATACTTCAAGGCGTCGGCGCTCACGCGGACGGCCTCTGCCCACAGGTCGTCTCCCGCATCCTTGATCTGGCGGACCACTTTCCAGTCTTCACGGACAGCGGCACGAAGCAGGTCCGGATTACGAACAAACTTGAGGATGTTTGGGTCAGCCTTCACCGCCGCTGCCATCGCCTCTTCGGAGACGGCATTCAAGGCATCAACCAAAGCATTGCAAGGACCGCCCTTCACGTACAAAATGGCCTGAACATTTTTTTCGAAAGCCGCCAGCTGAACCTTTTCGGTAGGATTTTCAATCAGGCTGATAGCGTACCAGTTCAGGCCAACGGCCTCCAGCTGTTGTTCTTCGGTGGGGTTCTGAATGTTCTTGATTTCGGTCCAGGACTGCATAAAACCTCGCTTTGTCACAAAAAATATAAAAAAGCCCGGAAATGCGTAGCAGTGCAAATCCGGGCTTTGTGTTCTATGATTGTTAAACTTGGGCTGTCTTCAGCTCGTACACCTCGGGGTAGACCTTGCGGGCGCAATCGCTACAGAGGGTGGACAGTTTGACTCCGCGGACACGGGCCACGGGAATCTGGCAGCCGCAATGGGCGCACTTGGCAAGGAACACCACGGACGACGGGGCGATATTCTCTACAGCGGGAGCCGTAGCTACCGCCTCACCGGCCACCATCTTGCGGACCGTACTGCGGAAACGAACCTTGCCATAGGCATCCTGCACCGCCTCTCGGGTGATGCTGCACTTGAAACTGCGGCCCTTGCGAGTACGCATCTTGGCGACAAAGTTGCAGTTCGTTGCGTCCGTTCCCGAAAGGAAGGCCACAAAGTCCTTGTGGTAACGGTACAGGTCGTTCAGGTAGTGCCAACGGATTTCGTTCTCGTCGAAACCGAACATCCGGCAAAAACGCCTGTTCCCCGAAAGGATACGACCGTGCTCGTTCACTTCAAAGCAGGCCGTTTCTTGATTTGTATTCATCTCGATCATGGTGTCCTCCTGCTGTTAGATGGTTCCTAGAAAAGGAGTTTCAATTTCGTGACTCTTGTTGCGGAATTCCGCATCGACCTCGTTCAAGGGTTCCACAGAAATCCGGAGGTCTTCAAGGCTGAACTCCAGGGATTCCTTGCCCACAAAGATGGATTCCTCGGAAGGCAAAATCTTTTCGAACGGCACATCGGTCTCCCCCACCTTCTTGCCGTTCTCGTACAGGGATACCGTCTTGCCGTTCCAGGTGGCCATCAGGTAATAACGCTTACCGAATTCCAAGCTGTTCTTGCTGACCACAGCGTTCTTGCAAGAGAGGCTATCGCCGGAACCGTCCGCCATGAAGAAGGCGAAACTGGGCTTGTCTGCACTGCATTCACCCTTGACCACCGCAAGACTGAACACATTCTGGTCGTCTTCGGAACCAAATCCCAGCTTGCCCACCATGTTCTTGCGGTACGTGGCCGCCGTATCCAAGATCTTGTCCACCTGCAGAACCACTTCAACAGCAAATCCGGGCGCATCATTCAAAATGCTGCGGTCGTCTTCTACCACGCCGAACTGGGAAGCCCCTTTGAAGTGAACTGCACCGACAACGTTCGATGTCTCGTCATAACTGACAAATCCGCCATATACTGGATTGCCATAGAGCTTCATGCCCGCCGTCCAAGATCTGGAATCTTCCACAAAGTCTACAGGCCCTTTTTTATCGACACCTAGGGCACCAAAGGCCCACCAGCTGCGAAGGCCGTATTCCATAGAGAGCGGAACCATGACGGAATCTGTTCCCTTTGCACCGGCCAGAGCGCCTACATTCACCTCATGCTCCACTTTCACAAAGCGGGTCAGATCTGCGGGAACTACCTGCAAGGTTGTTTTACCCGCGGGCACGCCTTCAAGCTTGTAGAAGCCCAAAGAATCCGTCGTCGCGGTCCAGGAAGAACCGGGTATGCGGACCACAATACCTGCCGACGTCGAGTCGTCGCGAAGCATGACGCGACCCGAAACATCGGCAGTTTCCTTAAGCGTTGCCGTATTCAGCTCAACATCCTTGCCCAAGAATTCCACCACTTCATAGTAAGCCAAGGAATCTACGGTAGCCGAAATTCCATAGTTGCCGAAACGTTTTACGGGCAGGCTGAACTTGCCCTTGGAATCCGTTTCGTCAGAAGAGGTGACCGTATCGGCCTCAACGGACTTGCAATAGACCATGGCGCTTACTACAGGAGCACCTTTCTTGTCGACCAAAATACCTGCAATGGTGTTGGTCTCTTCACTGACGCCGCCGGCCACTTCGTTGTCGGAGCAGCCCACCCAGGCAAGGGCGGCAAAAAGGAGACCCGCAAAGGCTGTCAAGTAGAACTTATTCATCTTGAACCCCCTTTTGCGTATTGCGGTCACCCCTGTTGTCGGCACCAAAATTCTTGGTCAACGGGAAAAGCTGCATGTTCAAGCGGTAAACCTTGTCCGTATGGGAATCTTCCAGGGCGATAGCCGCGATACGCCGGCGAAAAGCCTCGATTTCCATACTCACCCGCTGGAAAGCCTCTTCGGAAAGCCCGAGGGTAAGACCCGAAATGTCCCGTTCCTTCACGGGAATCTCGTCCAGGGCGCGGACCGCAAGCTCCCCCATCTGGCGGTGCATTTCCCGCACCGAAAGGGATGCCACCTCCAGGTTACCCGTAGAAATCGCCTTGCTGTTCTGCTTGAAAGCACCCTTCGAATCCTTTTCCAGAAGCCCCGTCTTCTGCAACAGGGCCAGGGACTTCTTGACGTTGGCCGTCTCGCCATCAAAAGCCAGCTTGCCCGCCATCTGGGCAGGAGTCGCCCCGGGCATGTTGGGTGCCATTTCACGCAGTACCGGGTTCTGCCAAGACTGGAAATAATCGTACTGGTCTTCGCCGATGATTTCCCGGTTGTTTTCCCGGGCCATTTTCCGCATGGCGGCAAAGGAATGCTTTTTGGCGGCAGAATCCTTGGACTGGTTGAATGCCACCAGTTCCCTAAAATACTGGAGGTCCACGCCGGTAAGGCCCATGGCGGCAGCGGTGCGTTCCAACCCCACATCGCTCAGGTTCGCCTTGCCGTCGCAGACAAGCTTCAAAAACACCGGAGAGGAATACCCGGCATCCCGGGCAAAGTCGCGCCAGGTAAACCCTGAACGGTCCTTCCGCTCGGTATAGAAGTCGCGTATAAAAACGCGAAAATTCTGGTATTCCATCACAGGTTTCATACAGGTACAAATATATACTTTTTTATGGCGTTTCGCAATATTCTTACGATACAAAAATGAAGATTTTTCGCAAAAATCAACACATTTCAATAATTTTACAATGATTTTCATAATTTTCTATGATACAAACAAGACAAAACGGAATATTCCAGGTCACAAGAATGCGACTTCAAAACAAAAAAAACGCCACTTTTTCAGGCGGCGTTTTGAAAGGAATTCAAAGAATTACCCGTATTAATTTATGGCCTAGCACCCGGGGCAACCGATACAATCCCCAGAACAGAAAATTCCACCGCAGCCGGAGCAATATCCCGAACCTCCACCACCCGAGTTTTCTACGTAGCCCGTACAGAAACCGTCATGAGCAAGGCCATAACGTTCTACTCCGTATGTTTCTGCACACCTAAAGTTCGAAGGACATTGCAAATCTCCATAGGCCATGTCACAGGATAAATTGCAGGATTCGTCGTATCCTCCTGAATCGTCCCCATATCCTGTAGTGCATGAGGACGGCACTCCATACGTTGACACTTTCGATTGGCAATAATGGTAACTCCAGGTTCCTCCCCAGCACTCCGAGTCCTCTGGGCAATCGTCATCGGACGAACAGGCTAGATAGCAACCTCCCGTAGAAGTTATCACGCCACCAAAAGACTCACAATCATCACGAGTCCAGTTCCATTTTTTGATCGAATTTTCGTTATTTGAATAATCCGAATACTCGCCCCAATCATCATCCGAACGGTAATCATCCGAATCGTAATCAGAATCCGAGTTCGCTTTGTAATTCGAATCTGTCGGTTCTACGCTGCATGCGCTAAGAAAAAACATAAATAACACAGCAAGCAGCCAAATTGCTTTTTTCATATTCTCTCCTGTATAAGCCTGTTTAGAACTCGATTCCCAACGATAAAATGACCATACCAAAAGCCATAATATAGCCTTCGTAAGAATCATTGTAGTCACTTGAATAGTAGGAATTTTCGGGATTGGAATAACGCCAATCCTGGTCAGACACAAAAATGGTTCCCGCCATAAGGCCCATATCCAAATAAAGATGGTGGTTAAACTGGAACCTGTAACCGCCGCTTACACCGGCAACAAAAGTACTCCATCTCTCTTCCTCTTCCCTAAGTTGCCCTTTTCTATACAATGCATTGGTCTTTCCAAAATCAAAGAAAGATCCCAAGACCCAACCTCCGTTACTCTTGGGAACAAGCATCCTGAATTGGACCCCTATCGCAAAACCAGCCATATCATCGGGATCATCAGAAACCGCTCCATAGGCAAAACCAAACTGCGGTAATCTCAAATGAACATCGAACAGGAACGACGTGCCACTGCGATACCCGACGCCAATCATGGGGCCCCACAAAACAAATCCCAATGGTTGAGCCCAAACACTAAACCCATTTTTGGAAGCTTGATACCAAACCGATTCTGGATTATCAAAAGGCGATATCTTTTTCTTTTTAGGAGTTTCTTCTTCTTCAGCAGGCTCCTCTTCAGCAACTACGACTGGGCGTTTCTTCTTCTTTTTTACCACAGGTGCAGGTTCCTCGACAGGGGCTTCCTGTTCAACAGGAGCTGGCGCAACCACCGGTTCGGGGGCAGGTTCAGCGACAGGCACAGGTTCTACAACAGGTGCTGGTTCAGCGGCAGGCACAGGCTCTACAACAGGAGCTGGTTCTGCAACGGGAGCAGGGGCTGGCTCGGCGACAGGAGCAGGAGCCGGGACCGCTGCAGGAGCCGCTTCAGCCGCCGCTGTTTCGTCAAAGACCTCCGTTTCACCATTGGCGTAGGTAATGCTTACCACTTTGGACATAGGAGCGTTAATGGTCGGACCTTCCAGGTAGCTCCATTTTTTGTAACTGACCACTTCCTCGGTCATTTCCAAGATTTTTACTTGGATTTCTTTGCCGTTCTTAAAACGGACTGTGTCCTGAGCAAGGGCATTATTGAAACAAAAGCCCACCGCTATGAGCAAAAAAAGAACATTGCGCATAAATTCCCCTCTTTTATTTTATTCAAATATAAAAAAATCCCCGAGAAACGGGGATTCTCACATATTTCATTAGGCCTTACTTCAATTACAATTCGGCATTAGCCCTTTTCGGCCACAAAAATACGTCCATTGCGGAACAACTGCATCCACGGACCGTCTTCGCCCCATTCTGCCGGGTGCCAGGAGTACTGGCAGGTACGGAACACGCGTTCGGGGTGCGGCATCATC
>OMSO01000071.1 GCA_900313675.1 uncultured Fibrobacter sp. | reverse complement strand
CTCGTGAAGGCGGACTCAAATTCTAGTGAGGTACACTTTGGAACGCGAAGCTCAAGTTTCTGAATTTGAAGACAAGGTTGTACACATCAACCGTTGCGCAAAGACCGTCAAGGGCGGTCGCCGTATGTCCTTCTCCGCTCTCGTTGTCGTTGGCAACAAGAACGGCAAGATTGGTGTTGGCCTCGGCAAGGCTAAGGAAGTTTCCGAAGCTATCCGCAAGGGTACCGAAGCCGCCCAGAGGAACATCGTGGAAGTCCAGCTGCTGGACGGCACCATTCCTCACGACATCGAAGTCAAGAGCGGTGCTACCCGCATCCTCTTGATGCCGGCTGCTCCCGGTACTGGCGTTATCGCCGGTGCTGCTGCCCGTGCCGTTCTCGAACTGGCCGGTGTGCGTAACATCCTCACAAAGATTCACGGTTCTTCCAACCCGAGCACCGTCGTGCGCGCCTGCCTCGAAGGTCTCTTGGCTCAGAAGAACAAACAGGACTGCGCCGCCCTCCGCGGTGCCAATGCCTAAGGAGTAATACACCATGAAGAAAGTTCGTATTACTTTGATTAAGGGTACTGTCCGCCGTCTGCCGGTGCACCGCGCCAACGTGGCCGCTCTTGGTCTCCGTAAGATTGGACAGTCTGTTGAACACGTTTTGACCCCCAGCATCCAGGGCATGATCAATGCCGTGCGTGACATGGTGAAGGTCGAGGAGATCTAAGATGGAACTCAATACTCTCAATCCTGGCAAGGCTGCCAAGGGCAAGAGCCGCCGCCGTATCGGCCGCGGTCCTGGTTCCGGTTTCGGCACTACCGCTGGCCGTGGCCAGAAGGGTGCCGGTGCCCGTAAGAGCGCCAAGGCCGGCCGTGTCGCCTTCGAAGGCGGCCAGATGCCGATTCACCGTCGTATCCCGAAGCGTGGCTTCAAGCACGTCGGTGTTGAATTCCAGATTGTTAACCTCAAGAAGCTCGCTGCGGTGAGCGTGACCGAGTTCGACGCCCAGGCTCTGTTCGACCAGGGTTTCATCAAGGACATGGACCGTCCGGTCAAGGTTCTTGCCTTCGGCACAATTGACAAGGCTATCAATGTTAAGGTTAACGCCATCAGCGAAAAGGCCAAGGCTGCCATCGAAGCTGCTGGCGGAAAAGTCGAGATCGTCTAATGGAAGCTCTCAAGAAAGCTATTGATGCGTTCGTCAATGCCTTCAAGATCGAAGACCTGCGTAAGAAGTTGCTTTTTACGCTGGGTATTCTGATCATCTACCGCATTGGCGCCCACATCACCATCCCCGGAGTGAATTCTGCCGTGCTGGCGGAGTTCTTCCGTAACTCGAATAATTTGTTCGGCCTGTATGACTCCTTCACGGGCGGTGCCTTCGCGAAAGCGACTGTCTTTGCCCTGGGTATCATGCCTTACATCAGTGCGTCCATCATTATCCAGTTGATGGGCTCCGTGATTCCGGCCATCCAGATGCTCCAGAAGGAGGGTCAGGAGGGTCGCGCCAGGCTGAACCAATACACCCGTTACTTTACGGTGGCTCTTGCCGCCTTGCAGGGATGGGGTATTTCGGTATGGCTTTCCTCCCTGAAGGTGACCACCGCCACAGGAACAGGCGTTTCTGTGCTGGCCGATGATTTCTCTTCGGGACTCGGTAACATCGGTTTCCGTTTACTTGCTACCCTGACCTTCACTGCCGGTACCATCTTCGTGATGTACCTGGGCGAGCAGATTACCTCGCACGGTGTAGGTAACGGTATTTCTCTTATTATCTTCGCCGGTATCGTCGGCGGCTTCCCGCGAGCCGTCCTTGCCGAACTGGAAATGCTGAAAGAAGGTATCCAGCCCCTCGCCATCGAGATCTTTATCTTGGCCGTGGTGGTTGTGATTATCGGATTCATCGTTTTCGTGGAGCAGGCGAACCGTCGCATTCCACTCCAAAGTCCTCGCCGGACCATCGGAAACAAGGTCATGGGCGGTCAGTCCAGCTATTTGCCCTTCAAGGTGAACACCGCTGGCGTGATTCCCGTGATTTTCGCAAGCTGCATCATGTTCATTCCGGCCATGATCGCTTCTTGGTTCCCGAACGTGTCTGCGATGCAGGCTTTCGCTGCCGCTTTCATTCCGGGACACATCACCTACAGCGTGATTTACGGTCTCCTGATTATATTCTTCACCTACTTCTACACGGCAATCCAGTACAACCCTAACGACATTGCCGAAAACCTCAAGAGAAGTGGTGGGTTTATTCCGGGAATCCGTCCTGGCAAGAAAACTGCAGAGTATATTGACTACATTTTGACCCGAATTTCTCTTCCGGGGTCCCTGTTCCTCGCTTTAATCAGCGTGGGACCGCTTCACCTGAAAGACGCACTCAATATGAGTTTCTATATTGGGGGCACCTCGGTCTTGATCGTGGTCGGTGTGGCGTTGGATACGCTTCGTCAGCTCGAAGCCCAACTGCATACCAAGAACTATGAAGGTTTCCTCAAGCATGGCCGCATTCGCGGCAGGATGGCGTCCTAGTGGCTAAAGAAGAAGGAATACAAGTAGAAGGCGTTGTGTTGGAAGCACTCCCCAATGCTTTCTTCCGTGTTCAGCTCGGAAATGGTCACGAGATCCTCGCCCATGTTTCAGGAAAGATGCGTCGGCATTTCATTCGAATTTTGCCGGACGACAAAGTGTTGGTAGAGATTTCCCCCTACGACCTCAATCGTGGGCGGATCACTTACCGTTACAAGTAATAGGTATTCAAAAAAAGGTCAAACCTATGAAAATCAAAGCCTCCATCAAACCCAGATGTGAAAACTGCAAGATCATCCGCCGCAAGGGTGTATTGCGTATCATCTGTTCGAAGAACCCCCGTCACAAGCAGAAGCAGGGATAAGGAGATCGTATGGCACGTATCGCTGGTGTCGATTTA
>OMSO01000032.1 GCA_900313675.1 uncultured Fibrobacter sp. | reverse complement strand
CCAGACCGCACCACAAATTTAACTAGAGGACTTTTTTCATCACCGCCAGAAGGCTTCTTTAGAACCACCAGCCCAGCTGGTGGTTTTCGGTTTATACAACAAATAGGGAGGGTACAACCCTCCCTAAAACCCTCCCGGCACTCAATAAACCGCTAAACTCTAATCGCAAGTCTTTGGCTTTGCGGTTTATTTTCGTGGGCACCTAACGGTGCGGAACTAAAGCTTACAGCAATGCGAGGCTCGGGAACACTCCCACCACCAGCAAAGCTACGGCCGCTGCAGCTACGGTAAACTTCAGCATATAGCCAAAGACCGCATTGTCGGCGCACTGGCACTTACATTCGCAAGTTTTCTTGGCCGGGGCAAACAGCACATAGGCAATGCGCAGGTAGTAGGCCGCAGCCACCAGAGAAAGACCAAAGCCCGCCGCCGCAATCCAGGACATTCCCGCAGAGAAGGCCCCTGTAAAGAGCACGAACTTAGCAAGGAACCCTGCAACAGGAGGGAGCCCAGCCAAGGAAGCAAGGCACACGGCCACCGCCAGCGACACGAAGGGACGCCTACGGCCAGCACCCTGCAAGTCGTCCAGGGTTTCGTTCTTGTCGTCTTTACCCGCCAAGTAGGCGACCCCGGTAAGGGCACCGGCAGAGGCCACGGCGTAGGTAATCAAGAAATAGAACATGGGGCCAAGCTGAACCTTGCCAGAACCGATATAATCGGGCAGCAACACGCCTAGCAGAATAAAGCCCGCATTCATCACGGCAGAGAACGCCAAGATGCGGCGGATAGATTTCTGGGCAAGGCCGCCAAACGCACCGATGGCCATGGACAAGAGGGCGACAATAATCACCATCACGCCCAGGGATTCGGATTGGGAACCAATGGTCACCGGTTCAGCCAAATTCCAAGCAGGAGCTGTTGCCGCCTTGGTCACCAGCACAGAGAGCCAAATGGAGCCAAGTGCGGCAAGGGCAGCCACCTTCACAACGGCAGCCATAAAGCCTGTAACGGCTACAGCGGCTCCGGTATAGACATCGGCCACCCAGTAGTGAACCGGAGCGGCACCCGCCTTGAACAGCACGCCGAAAAGCACCATCAGCACACCGATAGCATAAACAGGTTCACGACCCAAGATGACACTAGCAAACAAGCTTGTAGAACCCGTAGCACCGTAAATCATGGCCACACCATACAGGAAGATAGCGCTGAAGATGGCTCCCGACACAAAATACTTGAACACGCCTTCAGAAGAATTAGTGTTCCTGCGACGGAGCCCCACCAGGGCGTACACCGGGAAAGAGGTCAGCTCCATGGCGATGAACAGGGCCAGGTAATCGATGGCCTGGATCATGAGCAGGGCGCCGCCCGTAGCCAAAAGCATGAGCCCGTAGGGTTCGCCGCCCTTATGTTTTTCGTGACCCAGAGTCCACTGGATGCCAGAAATACCAAGGAGCGCACAGAAGAGAACCGCTCCCGTCAACAAGCGACGGATTGGGTCCATGGCGAACAAATTGAAAAGCGTATCCGGAGAAAGAAGCACACAAGACGCCATGGCAAGAACCACAAAGAATGCAGCCGACCAAGGCAGAACCTTGTGCTTGTTTTCGTCCTTGATAAAGGGTTCCGCGGCAATGGAAACCATGGCCCCGAGAATCACAAGGATCACCGGCATAAGATTGATGTAATTACTCATTTTCGGATGCCTCCGTCTTTTCAGTTTCTACCGCAGGCGATTCAGCCCCTGCCGCAGAAGAATCCGTACCAGCCGCTTGTTCCTCGGCCGCTCCCTGAGCCTCGACGGAATCCTCCGCCGCTTCAGAAGCGGCCACGGCGGAATCCACGGCCAGAGTTTCTGACTGAATCTGGGCAATCAAGGCCTTGCGTTCTTCTTCCGTAAATCCGGAAGCGGCGAGAGTGGAATCCAGCTCCCGCAATTCTTCGGCAGTCATGGGCTGTTCCGCAGGTTCTGCGACCTCCTCTACAACTTCCGTCGTCAATTCTTCGGTAATTCCCTCGTCGAACAGGTGCAAGGAATTGGTCACGAATGCGGGGTGCAGACCGAAGGCCAGAAGCAGCGCCAGCATGGAACCGAAGGCAACCCCTTCCAGGGCCGTGGTCCTTGTACCTTCCTGGTACTCACGGGCGGGCTTGCCGAAGATAACCTTCTGGACAAAACGGAGCACGTAAGTGGCCGAAAGAATCAGGCAGAAACCGCCCACCAATGCCGGCAGGGGTCCCAAATCCCACAGGGAAAGGAGCACTGTAAATTCGCCAACAAATCCGGCAGTACCGGGAACGGCGAGAGCCATGACGCCAGCCGCACCGAAGAGGAAACTGAACACGGGATTCTTTGAAGAAAGACCGCCCATTTCGTTGATGTTGCGGGTGCCGGTCATGCGTTCGGCAACGCCCATCAAGAAATACTGGACACCGGCAGAAATGCCGTGGGCCACCAGAAGCACCAACACCGCGGGGAGCATGGCTTCGGAAAGGCTGAAGACACCTGCCACCGCAAAGCCCAGGTGGCTCATGGAACTATAGGCCAAGAGCCTCTTGCCGTCGGTAGCCCGGAGCGCCATGAGGGCTCCATAAATCGCCGTACCGAGGCCAAGCCACATAAGGCCAGAAATGTAATTCAAGTTCATGGGGAATATGGGCAAGACCCAGGCGATAAAGCCGAACACGCCGGCCTTGCTCATGGCACCCGTAAGGATTGCAGACAGAGGTGCAGGAGCTTCGGCATAGGTAATGGCCTGCCAACCGTGGAAGGGGAAGATAGGAGTCTTCACCAAGAAGGCAAGCAAGAAGCTGAGCATCACCAGAGTCTGAGTTTCTACAGGCAAACTCTGGATAGCCACCGCCATAGAGAGCAACAGGGAATTGTCGGCTATGGTCAGCAAGTACCAGAGGGCCACCATCATGGGAGCAGAGCCCACCAGAGTGTAGATGGCAAATGTCATAGCCGCCGTAGTCCTCTTTTCGCCACCGAAAGCCGCAATCAGGATTGCCGCAGGAATCACCATGGCTTCGAAGAAGAAGAAGAACAGCACGGCGTCTGCCGCGAGGAAGGTTCCGTTCATGGCGCCCATCAAGGCGAAGATGCCGATGGCGAAATTGCGGTAGCTCTTGCCCGTAATGCTACGGGCAGAAATCAGTGCCACCAGGGAAAGACCGCAAGAAAGGAACACCATCCAGGCGCCCAAGCCGTGGGCGTAGAGGTAGTAGTAAACCGGACCGCGGGTTCCCGGAATGTGGAACCATTCCACAGGGGTGGTCGCCTGGTTACCCGTGACAATCAAGGCCACGGACATGGCCGCAAAGGCCACACCCATGAGGATTGCCATGCGGGAAGACGCGCTGGAGTCTTCCTTGGAGTTGAGCACCATCAGGATGGCGGCAACAAAGGGCGCGATAACGAGAAGATTTAACAACATTAGACGAGTCCTCCCGAGAAAATGACCAGCATTACAAGGAGTGCAACCCCTGCAACGCTAAACGAGAGCTGGAGACGAACCTTGCGGACCTGGAGGATAGACGCCCCGTCGCCGAGGATTTCGACGATGGCGGCGATGGTCCACTGGATTGCCTGCAGTACCTTTTCCACCACCACGTCGCAGAACCAGGCCAGAATGTTCACAACCGCAATGAAGGCGCAGTGGATGTAGTCCCAAAGGAACGTCCAAGAAGCGGCGCTGCCTTCGGGAACCGTAGAGGCTCCCTTGACACCGATGATACGGGCGCGGCTAAACACCTTCCAGGCGATGTACATACCGCCGAGGGCAGCCAGCGTGCCAAGAGCGGCAAAGATAACCGGGTTCACGTGAGCGGCAGGATTTGCCGCCAGGTAAATGGCCTGGGCCTGCCCCACCACAGAAGCCATGCTGTCGCGGAAGAAGGTAAGGCCAATGGAATCAGCCCACAGGTAACCGGAGAAGATTGCACCGAAGGCGAGAATCACCATAGGGAACAGCATCACCGCCGGAGCCTCGTGGATATGTTCCTCGGTTTCCTTATCACCGCGATATTTGCCAAAGAAGGTCATGATAATCAGGCGGCCCATATAGACCGCGGTAATCACCGCCGTGGCAAGACCCACCACATAAACGATGGGGCCAAGAATGGGGCCACTCACGAAAATGCGTTCCAGGATCAAGTCCTTGGACCAGAATCCCGCAAAGCCGGGGAACCCCACAATGGCGAGGAAGGCAAAAATCATGACGCAGGCCGTCACGGGAGTTTTGTTGATAAGCCCGCCCATACGGCGCATATCCTGCTCCCCAGCGAGGGAATGGATAACCGCACCGGCCCCAAGGAACAGGGCCGCCTTGAAGAAGGCATGGGTAAACACATGGAAAATAGAAGCGTCAAAGGCACAGACGCCTGCCGCCATGAACATGTAGCCCAACTGGGAAATTGTCGAGTAGGCCAGAACCTTCTTGATGTCGTTTTGCAGAAGGCCAGCGATAGCCGCCCAGAGGGCCGTGAACATGCCCACGAAAACGATAATCAAGAGCACATGCTCCAGCAGGCAGAACATCATCGAGAGACGGGCCAGCAGGTAAACGCCGCTGGTCACCATGGTGGCCGCATGAATAAGGGCGGACACGGGGGTCGGACCCGCCATAGCGTCGGGAAGCCATGTCAACAGGGGAATCTGGGCCGACTTGCCAGTGCAACCGATAAAGAAGAGGAGTCCTGCAAGAGAAAGGGGCAGAACCAGTTCCACAACTTCGCCGGCGCCAATCACCATGTTGATGAAAGCGGCAAGGCCGTCGTAGTTCAACAGGCTGGAGCCACCGATAGTCACAAGGGTAAGCATGCCCAACAAGAACCCGATATCGCCCACGCGGTTCACGATAAAGGCCTTGTTGGCCGCCTTGCAGTTCTTGATATCCTGATTCCAGAAGCCGATAAGCAGGTAAGAGCAGAGGCCCACGCCTTCCCAACCGAGGAAGGTGAGAAGCAGGCTGTCGGCAAGCACCAGCACCACCATGCTGAACAGGAACAGGTTGATGTAGGCGAAGAACCTGGCAAAGCCACGGTCGCCGTGCATGTAACCGATGGAGTACATGGCGATGAGGGAGCCGATGCCTGTCACGAACAGGAGCATGATGCGGGAAAGTCCGTCGAACAGGAAACCGATATCCGCCCGGAACAGGGGAATATCAATCCAGTTGCAGAGGGTTTCCCTGAACCCGGCCTCGGGCATGCTGCAGGCAAGGATTGCCACCACGGCAAAGGAGAGCGCCGGGAACAACACCGCGAGAGTCCCGACGAGACCTTCGGAGGGGCCCTTCTTTGCGCCCGAAGAAACCACGGCGATGGTTCCCAGAAGGATGGTACCGATCAGGGGGAAAAGAGGAATAAACCAAAGTGGTAAATGTGTCATAGCCTACCCCTTCATATCCGAATAAGAATCCGCATCAACGCTTTCCTTGTTACGGAAAATCATGATGACCATGGCAAAGCCCACGCAGGCCTCGGCCGCCGCCACCGCTATGGAGAACAGCGGCACAATCTGGCCCGTAACGCTAGCCTCTGCAGGAAGCGTCTTTGCAAAGCCCACAAAGGAGAGGTTCACGGCGTTCAAAGCCAGTTCTACGCCCATGAGCACAAAGAACAGGTTGCGGCGGGCAACGGCGACGATGATGCCGATGGCGAAAATCACCAGGGCAAGAATCTGGATGTATAACGGTTGGAGTTCCATCAGTGCTTATCCTCCGTATTTTCGCTAATCACAGAACCAAGGTGTCTCTTGGCGAGGAAAATGGCCGCCACCATCGCCGAAAGCAACAGCACGCCAATCACCTCAAACAAAAGGAAATACCCGGGGCCCGTAGAGGCCATGTTGAACAGGGTTTCCGAAGTCACCTTCACGGAACCTGCCACGGTTGCAGAATCAAATGTCATGGTGGAACGCAGCAAGGCAAAGCCCACCATGGCAGCAAGAACAAGAACGGCGGGGATAATAAAGAAGGACACCCCGTCGAACATGGGAGTCCGCTTATCCTTGGCACCGTTCAGCACCATAATCACAAAGGTCACGAGCATCATGATAGCGCCCGCATAGACCATAATCTGGACAACTCCCAAGAAGGGACTGCCTACAAGGCCGTAGATGCCGGCCAGGGAGACCATGGACACCACCAGGGAAAGAGCGCCGTACAGAGGATGCCTAGAGAGGAGCACGCAAAGGGCGGCCCCTACGGCAATCACGGCGAGAATAATAAAGTAAACGAGAGCGAGCATTACTTAACCTCCATTCCCCAGGTTTCCAGAGCCTGCTTGTTCAGAGTCCCGCCAGGAGCCTTCTGGCTCTGCTCGTCTTCGGGATAGTCGGCAGGATTCCAGTTGGTCAAATCGTAAAGGCTAGAGACGAATTCGTCGCGGGTGCGATGTTCGAAACTGATTACCTTGGTATCCATACGGAGCGCATCTACCGGGCAGGCCTCGACGCAAAGACCGCAGAACACGCAGGTCAGGTGGTCGATGTCAAAGCGCATCACCCGCTTTTCGATACGGGGATCGTCACTCTGGGTAGCCTCGATAAAGATGCAGTGAGCCGGACAAGCCGCAGCACACATGCCGCAGGCCACGCAACGGGGAGTCCCGTCGGGGCGAAGCATCAGGCGGTGCTTGGCACGGTAGGTGTTGCGCACTTCGGGCTGGCCTTCGGGGTAAGAGATGGTAGGCAGGCTGTCGTAGTCGAAAAGACCGCGGGCAGCGTGCTTGAGTGTTGTCCACAGACCGCGAATGGCCTCAAAGATATAGAGGCGTTCACCCAGGGTCATGGGTTTCTGTCTAATAACGCGCATTAGTTACCCCCTACGAGTTTGGCGATGACCGCTGTCACCACGAGGTTGATGAGGGCGATATTCAAGATAATCTTCCAGCCGAGATGCATCACGTGATCGTAGCGGAAGCGAGGCAGAGTCCAGCGGACCCAGATCCACACCCAGCAGAAAAACACGCTCTTGACCACAAGCACCAGCAAGTGGATAAGGGCCGTACCCACGGCGGTAGCAAGGCTACCCACGGCAAAGCCGTTCACCACGAAGTTCGCGGGATTGTAGAACAGCCAGGCACAAGCGCCCAGGGCGACAAACACCACAACAGCCACCCAGGCGATGAGCTTGTAAAGCTTGTATTCCTGCAAGATTTCCATCTTGTTGGACTGGGCACGCTTGGCAAGCTTTGCGGAATAGCGGTAAATCAAGTGGAGGAACGCAAGAGCGAGGAAGGCGAGCACGCCAAAGAGGATGGCGAGAGAGCCACCCATGTGGGCCTGCATGGTTTCCGTCGTCACGAAGGGCACGGAGTAGCCGCCCAAGAAGAGGGTCGCGATGAGGAAGCTGTTGATGCAGATGTGGGAGTATTCACCCATGTAGAACAGGCCGAACTGCATGGCACCATATTCGGTATGGTAACCGGCAACCAGTTCGGGTTCGCCTTCGGCCACGTCAAAAGGAGCACGGCCAGTTTCGGCGATGCTTGCAATCAAGAAGCAGAAGAACGCCACCGGCTGGGCAACGATACCCCAGACGTGGTGTTCCTGCCAGTTCACGATATCGGTCAGGTTGAAGGAGCCTGCAAGGAGCAAGATGCCCATCATGGAAAGACCCAGGCAGACTTCGTAACTGATGGTCATGGAACTGGTACGGAGCGCTCCCAAGAAGCTGTACTTGGACTTGGACGCCCAACCGGCCAGCACTGCACCGTATGCCGAAAGGGAGGAAAGGCCGAACAGCAAGAGCACGCCCACATCGGAATCCACGATGGAGCCCGCGATACGAACCGTCTTGCCACCCCATTCAAAGACCATAGGGCCAAACCAGGGAATCACGCAAGGGCTTAGGAACACGATAGCGAAGGGAATAGCTGGCGCCACGTAGTACAGGAACTTGTTTGCGCCCTTGGGAGCGAACATTTCCTTGAAGAACAGCTTGGTGCCGTCGCACATGTTCTGCACATACCCCAGCAAACGGATCTTTCCGAAATAGGGAATCTTGATATAGGAACGGTTGGGGCCCTGACGGTCTTGCATAAAGCCCGCGCCGCGGCGTTCCATAGGAATAAGCAACAGGATGTAAAGGACCGGCACAAAGCAGAAAGCGAACTTTCCGATAGTGATGAGCCATTCCACCCAGGTCTTGGATTCAATAATATCCATTATGCTTCACCTCCTTCGAGGAGTTTGCCTGTACTCTTGATGGTATCGTAAGAAAGGCCTACGAGAGCAGGAGCGTACTTGCCCGCATGTTTAAAGGCGTCTGCCGCGGACTCGAACTTGCAACCGGCCAGTTCCGAAAGGATTTCGTAGGCCGGGCGGATCTTCTCGTCGGGGCATACCGGGCAGGCATTCAGCTTCTGCAGAATGTTCAGGCTGTTCACCATAGTGCCCTGGACTTCACTCCAGTGGCGCACACCGCAAGAGAGGGTGCCGTGAGCGGCGGTCTCGTCGTTAAAGGCCGAAAGTACCACGCGGTTCTGGATCTTTTCGAGGGCCGAAGCCTGAGAGGCATCTTCACCGAAGATATCCAGGTTCACGGTCAGGAGCAGCTTGAATTCGCCGGCACGCTTCGTGAGGTCGGCCAGGTTGTTTTCGGGGACGCCCATGAGCTTGAAGCCTGCGCGGTTGGCCATAGGGTCGCCGCTCATGGCGATGCCGTCGGGAGAACCCACCTTCTTGAACGTACCGCCGAACAGCTCGGCGCTGTCACCGAGAGAATCCTTCAGCATGCGGAGGGCCGCAAGGTCCTCGATGGTGCAGGTGCCGCCAGCGGCAAGGGCAATCTTGCCCCCTTCAGCCTTGACTCCGGAAACCAGATTCTGGATTACATGGAATCCCATGAACGGAAGGCGGTTCTTGTCAAAATTCTGGAACGCAAGACGGCTGGTGTTAGAAAGCCAGCTGCGGTTCACTTCCGGATTGCAGCGGGGCATCACGCGGTAGATGCGACCGTCGGCATGGTCCAGCCAGATGTTTGCACCGAGGGAATCGTCCATAGAAACCGTGGGCGTGTGGGAAAGGAGCCAGACGCGCTTCTGGAAACGGAAGTACTTGGCCGTCATGGCGCCCACCGGGCAAACATCGGTGACGCAGAGGTCATATTCGTGGTCCAACTTTTCGCCCGGGAACGTAGTGATGTAAGTGTGATCGGCACGGCCCGCCAGCTGGAGCTGTTCGGAACCGGCGATGCTACGCATAAAGCGCACGCAACGGTCGCACTGCACACAGCGTTCTTCGTCCAGCAAAACGCGGGGGCCCAGGTCCACATGCTTGCCACCGCGGAGCTGGCCCTTGGCATCAATGAACTGGTGAGCAGGATTGCCGTGGTAGTTCTTGCCGTATTCGGGGCGCATGCGGGATTCGTTCTGGCCCGCTTCCATGTAGTTTTCTTGCAGGGTGCATTCGCCTGCCTTGTCGCAGATGGGGCAGTCCAGCGGGTGGTTCACCAGCATGAACTCCTGAGTGGCCTTGCGGGCGTTTTTCACGCGGGCGCTGGAGGCCGGAGTGTATATTTTCATACCCGGAGCCACCGGCGTGTAGCAGGCAATCACCAGCATGCGACCGCGGGGACCTTCTTGCTCCACCAGGCACTGGCGGCAGTTGCCCGACACCGGGAGGAACGGGTGGTAACATACGTGGGGCGTTTCGATACCCACGGCCTTGAGGGCTTCGAGAAGATTCGTATCGCCAGGAACCATCACCGGCTTGTCGTCCACGAGTATCGCCAGGAACCATCACCGGCTTGTCGTCCACGAAGATTTCCACCTTCGGGCTGTTCTCGGTCGGGAGTTTCGGCATGTTGTAGTAGTTACTCATAATATTACCAGAAAATTCCAGGACGATAGGTTTCTTGAACACGGGGCTTGGCATGGTCCGGGTTCTTTGCGATGTATTCGTCAAAGTCCGCACGGAACTTGGCCGTATAAGAACTAACAGGGCCACCCAGCGAAATGGAAAGAGGACAAATGGTCACGCCGCCGAAACCGCCGCAGAGGCTCTGCATCAGTTCCACGTCGCCGTCGTGACCCTTGCCCGCGACAATCAGGTTCAACATGCGGTGCAGAAGTCCCGTACCTTCGCGGCATGGCGTGCACTGGCCACAGGATTCGTGGCTGTAGAAGTTGCCGAGGCAGTTCAGCAGGTCCACCATGTTGTGGGTGTCGTTGATTACGATCATGGCGCCCGAACCGAACATGGTCTTCATGGAAGCAAGGCATTCGTAGTCCATGGTGGCCACGGCCGCTTCTTCGGCGGTCAGCGGAGCGCAAGAGGAGCCGCCCGGCAGCACTGCCTTCAGGTTTCCGCCCACCACGCCGCCGGCGTAGTCGTTGATCATGGTCATCATGGGAGTGCCGAGAGGAGCTTCATAGACACCCGGATTCTTCACGTCGCCAGAAATACAGAACACCTTGGTTCCGCCGGCACGGGGAGTTCCCATCTTGGCGTATTCTTCGGGTTCGTGGCTCAGAATCCACGGAAGGGCCATGATGGTCTCTACGTTGTTCACGCAGGTGGGGCTCTTCCAGGCGCCGCTTACCGCCGGGAAAGGCGGTTTGAGACGGGGCTGACCCTTCTGGCCTTCAAGGGAGTTGATAAGGGCGGTTTCTTCACCGCAGATGTAAGCGCCCGCTCCGCGATGCACGAAAATATCGAAGCAGAACTTGGTGCCCATAATGTTTTCGCCCAGGTAACCGGCAGCGTATGCCTGGTTCAAGGCCTTGTTGATGCTTTCGATGCAGGGCAAAAATTCGCCACGGCAATAGATGTAGGCCGCACGGCTGCCCAGTGCCCAACCGGCGATAATCAGGCCTTCGATAAGACGGTGGGGGTCTTCCAGCATCAAGAAATGATCCTTGAAAGTTCCGCCTTCGCCTTCGTCGGCGTTCACCACGATATACACGGGCTTGCCGGAATTGCGGGGAACAAAGCTCCATTTCATGCCCGTGGGGAACCCTGCACCGCCACGGCCGCGCAGGTTAGAGCGCTGCACGTAGTCGATGAGTTCGAACTGGCTCATGTTGAAGAGCTTTTCGGAAATATTGGCGTAGCCGCCCAGCTTCTTATAGACTTCGATGTCCTGGGCGCCCTTGCCGAAGTTCGCTGTACAAACTTTTACACATTCAGCCATAATTACTTAGCCTCCTCAGCCGGCGCGGGCTTCTGAGTAGCGGTAGCTTCCTTGGAAGGTTTCGCCGTGCGTTCGCCGGAAGTGGCAATCATGCGATACACATCGCCCACCTTGCCGTTTGCGTCGAGGAAACTCTTGTCCTTCACGCCGGGCTCGCCCACGGCGTCCCACTTGGAGCCGTTCTTCTTTTCCACCACCAGCTTCGTGAATTCGGGAGCGCCCTTCCAGGTGAGGGTGGCGCCAGCGTCGTCGGCTTCGGCCTTCACGTTCAGCACCGGAGAAGGAGGAGCGTAGTCGGCCACCTGGGGCTTCGCCTTGGCACCGGGAGCACCAGGGTGTCCGCTGTGGCCCTTGACGATACCGCCCAACACATCGTGCTTGGGCATGTTGTCTTCGTGAGCATAGCACCACTTGAGAATACGGTCAATGCTGTCGGTGGTAAGGGTAGTACCCGGTTTCATCACCAGCTGGTCCCCTTCCACGTCGGTGGCGAAATCGTCGTTCACCAGCATCATGGGGCCGTTGCCGCAGCTGCCCAGGCATTCCACCTGGAGAATGGTGAAAAGTCCATCGGGTGTAGTTTCACCGGTCTTGATGTTCAAGGCCTTTTCCACGTAGGCAATCAGGCTTGGAGCGCCCTTGATGGTGCAGCTGATGTTACGGCAGAACTGCAACAGGAACTTGCCCTTGGGAGCGTGGTTGTACATGGTATAGAAGGTGGCAACGCCCAACGCATGGGCAGGAGCGCAACCGCAAACATTTGCCGCCCAGCGGATACCTTCGGTAGGCACCCAGCCGAACACGCCCTGCACAAGCCAGAGCACTTCGAGCAAAGCCCCCTGCCCCACCGGATAACGGCTCAGCAGGTCGGCGCAGCGTTCCTTGATTTCGGGAGTGTCGAGCTTTGCTAGCACTTCCTTGGGAGATGGCTGGGGAACGGCCTTGTTCACGTAACCGAAGGTCTGGCCCGGATCGGGCAGGGCTTCGATGGGCTGCGCGGGCCTGTCAAACTTCAGGCGGTTATTGGAGACAAACTGAACAGCACCTTGGATATGTTCTCTCATCGGTCAAGTTCTCCAGCGATAATGTTGAGGCCCGAAAGTACGGCCATGGAGTCAGCCAGCTGACCGCCTTCCACAAGCTCGTGGAATGCGGCAAACTGCGTAAGGCAAGGCGGACGCACCTTGATGCGGTAGGGGTGACCAGAGCCGCCAGAAATGATGGTGAAGCCAAGCTCGCCGTTGGCGCATTCGGACCCGCAGTAGTATTCCCCTTCGGGCACGCGGATGCCTTCATAGACACTCTTGAAGCGTCCAATCAGGCCTTCCATATCCTGGTAGGCCAGCTTGTGCGAGGGCACGCGGATGCGTGGATCGACGATGTCGATGGGCCCTGGCGTAAGGCGCTTAAGGGCCTGGCGCACAATCTTCATGGACTCTTCGATTTCGGCGAGGCGGACCTGCAGACGGTCGTTGCAGTCGCCCTGAGTGCCCACCACCACTTCCCAGTCGTAGGTCTCGTAATCGTAGTAAGGTTCGTCCTTGCGAAGGTCAGATGCGACACCGCAGGCGCGGAGGCAGGGGCCAGTCCAGCCGTAGCTGATGGCCTTCTCGGCAGAAATCTTGCCGATACCCACAGTACGGTCCAAGAAGATACGGTTACGGTCCAGGCAGGCGTGCAAATCCTTCAGGGCCTTCTCGGTAGAATCGAGAGCCGCAAGGACATCTTGCTCAAAGCCGTCGTAGCTGTCACGGGCAAGGCCGCCGATACGGGAGTAGCTGTTGGTCAGGCGCGCACCGGTGAGCTTTTCCCAGATGCACATGATTTCTTCGCGGGGGTTGAAGGCATACATGAACGGGGTCGTGCCGCCCAGGTCCTGGAAAGCCGCCGCCACGCACACAAAGTGGTCGTTGATACGGCTAAGTTCGTTCACAATCACGCGGAGCACCTTGCAGCGTTCCGTGATTTCTACGCCAAACATATTCTCTACCGCACGGCAGTAGGCTATGTTGTTCATGATGGCGGAGCAATAGTTCAAGCGGTCGGTATAGGGAACCACCTGCTGCCAGGTGCCCCGTTCCACCATCTTCTCGAACCCGCGGTGGAGGTAGCCGATTTCTTCGACGCTTGCAACGATGGTTTCGCCGTCCAAGGCCGTCAAGAAACGCAAGCAGCCGTGAGTGGCCGGGTGGCTCGGGCCCACGTTCAGGGGCATCAGGCTCTGTCTCTTGCCTCTATGATCCAGTACAATCATTCTTTGATACTCCCTTCCAAAAATTCGTGATCCACAGTTTCCACTTCCTTACTGCGCTGGACTACCCTGTAACCCAGGACTTCCAGACGCTTTTCCAGGGCCGGGAGCAAGTAGTCGTTGGTAGAAAGCCACTGACGCTTCTGGGCAGGGTAATCCTTGCGGAGCGGATGGCCCACAAATTCCACATGGTTCAACAGGCGGCGGAGGTCCGGATGGCCCGTGAACACAATCCCGAACTGGTCAAACACTTCGCGCTCGTACCAGTTGGCGTTGGCATACAGGTCCGTAAGGGTGGGGACATTCAGGTCGGCTTCGGGAACCTGCACCTTCAGACGAATCCGGGCACCGGGAGTGGACATGCTCTTGAAGGCGTAGTCCACCGCAAAGCGGGGTCCTTCGTGATTGGGGTAAGTCAGGTAATCGACACCGGCGATATCTACCAGCATCTCGAACTTGATAGCCGACTCGTCGCGAAGGAACTGGACCGCATTGTGCAGATAGGCGGCAGGCACAATCGCCGTCACCGTCCACTTGTCCTTGGACTCCTTCGTCGCACCAAACTTTTCCTCCAGGACGGAGAAGATTTCATCTACGTTCACCATCTTCTACCTCTTCCAGAACTGGGTCTGTTCAACAAACTCTTTTTCTTTTTCGGCCACCAGTTCCTTGAACTCGGCAACCTTCTCGTGGGCAAACTCGCGGGCCTCTTCCTTAGCCTCTGCGGTCTTCGCCTTGATCATTTCCAGCTGTTCCTTGACCCGTTCGGTGCGCTGTTTCATGTAGGACTCGTCCTTGATCTTCTTTTGCAGGTCGAACATGGCGTCGAAGAAGGCCTCGGGGCGGCTAGGGCAGCCACCGATATACACATCGACGGGAATGATGTGGTCGATACCCGGCACGGTGCAGTAGCAGTCGTAAAATCCGCCGGAGCAGGCGCAGGCACCCATGGCAATCACCCAGCGGGGTTCGGCCATCTGCTCGTAGATGCGCTTGAGGATGGGGGCCTGCTTGTAGGTAATGGTCCCGGACACCAGAAGCACGTCGGACTGGCGCGGGGTAAAGCGCACGTATTCCGAACCGATACGGGAAAGGTCGTAACGGCCCACCTCGGTACTCATAAACTCAATCGCGCAACAGGCCGTACCGTAGGGGAACGGCCAAAGGGAATTCGTACGGCCCCAGTTGACTAAAAAGTCAAGGGAGGACGTTATGAAATTCGGCTTTTCTGCCACATCAGTCATAAGGGTTTCCTCATAAAATTCGGCTGAAAAGATAGAAAAAACGGGGTTTTTCAAGGAATTTCAAAGTTTCATTAAATGAAAAAAGGCCGCCTAGAAACAGCCACTTTATACCCCGATTTTACAGTCCGCCAAACGGCGATTCCGTAACCCCTTGACAATCAACGAATTAGACTTTTATTCCGCCCAGTGGTTGCCGTTGTAGTGGCGGGCGGTGTCGGCGTCCATGCCGATTTGGCGCACCAAATCTTCAAGGCTTGCAAACTTCTGCTCGGGCCGGAGGTAGGTGAGCAAATCCAAGGAAAGGGGCTTACCGTAAATGTCTTCGTCAAAGTCCAGAATATAGGCCTCGATGGCCAGCTGGTGATTGCCCGTAGAGGGCTGCATGCCGATGTTCACCACCGCACGGAAAATCCGCTCTTCGTTCTTGCCGTCGGAGGATTCGGAATCGAGCCTTGCCGAGGCCACATAGACCCCGATCTTGGGCAAGAACTTGTAAGGTTCCACCTGCAGGTTCGCGGTCGGGAACCCGATGGTGTGCCCCAGGCGCTTACCCTCCACCACCGTTCCAGACAGACGGTAAGGCCTGCCCAAATAAGTCTGGGCACGGTCAACGTCTCCGTTCAAAAGGGCGTTGCGCACCGCCGAAGAGCTGACCCGCTCCCCCTTGTAGAGCACAATGGAAAGCATCTGGGTAGAAAGCTCGGGAAATGCCGCCGTGATGGTCTCGTAGTTGCCTTTGCCTCCCGCACCGAAGCAGTGGTCATGACCGAAGAACATGGAGCACACGCCCCGCTTTTCAATCAACTCTTTACGGACAAATTCATCAAAAGGGAGCCTCGCCAGTTCCTTCGTGAAGGGCATCACCAAGAATTCAAGGCCCAGGCTCTCTACGAATTCACGTTTTTCCTTGGTGGTGGTAAGGAGCAAGGGATCTCCGGGTTCACGGAGCACGTAGTTGGAATGGGGTTCGAAACTGATGACGGTGGGTACAAGGCCGTTTACCTCGGCCACGGCCTTCAGGGAACGGAAAAGCGCCTGGTGACCCAGGTGGCACCCGTCAAAATTTCCCATGGTTATGGCTCTTCTCTGTTTCACATTCACCGACATTCGTTTCTTACCTTGTCATCCCCGACTTTCTTTCTGTCATCCCCGTCCCGGAACAGGTCCGGGATAAACTGGCGGGGATCTCCCTTACTTATCCTCACCTAAATAGAATTTTGGGCAAATGCGCCCAGGCTCGAACCGGCAAAGGGAAAGGACTTCGCCCGCCCCGTTGGCCACGAACACGTGACCTTCGGGCCCTACACCCTCTACAGGCGTTTTCCAGGGAAGCCAATTGCCCTTGCGGATTATCGCCATCTGGGTATCGTCCAGACGCAACACCGGATAATCTAGAACTTTATCTACCGGCACCAGGTTTTCGGCCGTCAGGTTCTCGCCCTTGACCGCATTGTCCAGGGTGATGTTCCCTATGCGGTGGCGGCGAATCTGGGAAACACAACCGAAAGTTCCCAGGGCGTGTGCCAAGTCCCGCCCAAGAGACCTAATGTAGGTTCCCTTGGAGCAGACGCATTCCAGGTCGAAGGTGGCGAAGCTCTTACCGGAGCAACCTTCGGTGACGCCGCCCTCCCCTACGATTTTCAAGGATTCGATGTGGATACGGCGGGGCTTCATCTCGAAATCCTTGCCCCGTTCCGCCCAGTCGCTGGCACGGCGGCCGTCGATTTTTACGGCACAATACCGCGGGGGAATCTGGTCGATGTCGCCCGTAAACTGCGGGAGGACCGCTTCCAAATCTTCACGAGTTAAACCGCCCTGGATCCTTCGACTACGCTGCGCTTCGCTCAGGATGACACCTTCATCAATTCCGAATTCCGAATTCCGAATTCCGAATTCACCTTGAACCACCACATCCCCGTCCCATTCCAGGGTGTCGGTCTCGTAGCCCAGATGGAGCCGGAAGGTATAGCACTTGTCCTTGGCCTCTACAAAAGGAAGCAGCCGGGTGGCACGTCCGATGGCGGCCACAATCAGGCCCGATGCCCGCAGGTCCAAAGTGCCCGCATGACCCACGCGCTTTGTAGAAAAGACCCTTTTCAGCGGGAAAAGGGCCTTGAAAGAAGTTTCACCGGGATTTTTGTCCAGCAGGACAAATCCAGAAGGAGTCAAGCTAGAGTTCCCCCTTCTGCTTCAGTTCGGCCAAGATGGATTCGATACGCATGGCGTGTTCCAGGTTCTCATCCAGAACAAAGTTCAGCTCCGGAATCTTCCGGATCTTGAGGGCCTTGCCCAGGACTCCACGGATAAAGCCGGCGGAGTTGTTCAGCCCCACCAGGGTGTCACGCTTTTCCTTGTCGGTGCCCATGACGGACACGAGAATCTTCGCATAGCTCAAATCCTCGGTGATGGTCACCCGAGTAATGCTTGCAAGGCTACTCACGCGAGGGTCCTTCAGGCCTTTCTGCAAAAGCTTGCCGATTTCCTCGCGGAACTGCTCATCTAATCTGTCGGTTCTTCTACTCATTGATACTAAAAGGTATGAGGTTTGAGGACGGTCGTCTTACGACTCCCTTTGAGGATTGAGCTTTTTATAATCGCACCTTTAGCGCCTGAATCTTCTCAGAGCGACCAAAGGTCGCGACCTCACACCTCAAAGTGCGAAGCACGACCTCATCACTACGTAGCACTTTCTTCTGCCGCCTTCTTCGCCTTCTCCTCGGCTTCTTCGCGGGCCACGTCCTTCAGGGTACGGGCAACGGTGACTTCCTTGAAGAAGATCAGGCTGTCGCCTTCCTTGATATCGTCGTAACCCTTGAGGCCGATACCGCATTCGAAACCGCGGACCACCGTCTTCACGTCGTCCTTCATGCGCTTGAGGGACTGGACAACGGTCGTTCCCAGTTCCACGCCATTGCGGTACACGCGAACGTGGCTCGTGCGGTCCACTTCGCCGTCGGTAACCATACAGCCGGCAATGAGACCCACCTTCGGAATCTTGAACACCTGGCGGATTTCGGCTTCGCCCACAAGTTCTTCCTTGAGGGTGGGCTTCAACAGGCCTTCCACGGCATTCTTGATGTCTTCGATACAGTCGTAAATCACGCGGTAGTTGCGGATTTCGATACCTTCCTTCTGGGCCATTTCGCGCACGGAGAGCGAAGGCATCAGGTGGAAGGAAATAATGATAGCCTGGGCTGTTGTAGCAAACAGGATATCGGAATCCGTAATGGCGCCCACACCCTTGCGGATAATGTTCACCTTCACTTCCCTGTTGGAAAGTTTTTCCAGAGAAGAAGCCAGAGCTTCGGCAGAACCGCCCACGTCGGCCTTGACGATAAGGTTCAGTTCGGAAAGTTTGCCTTCCTTCTGTTCGTTGAACTTGGATTCCAGAGAAATGGTGCTACGGGCGCGGAGGTCGCGTTCACGAGCGGCCATGCGGCGCTTGCTTGCAATTTCGCGGGCGGTCTTTTCGTCGTCCACCACAATCAGGTCGTCACCGGCCTGAGGCGTGCCGTCAAAGCCCAGCACCTGGCAAGGTGCAGAAGGAGGCGCCACCTTCATCTGTTCACCGCGCTCGTTGAACATGGCACGGACCTTACCGGCGTAGATACCGCAGACAAACGGGTCACCCACATGGAGGGTACCGTTCTGCACAAGGATTGTAGCCATGGAGCCCTTGCCCACGTCCAGCTTGGATTCCACCACGGCACCCTTGGCGTGTGCGTTGGGGTTGGCCTTGAGTTCCAGCACTTCGGCTTCGAGAGCAAGCGTTTCCAGCAGCTGGTCCATGCCCTGACCCGTACGGGCGGACACTTCGATACAGCTGGTCTGACCGCCCCACTGTTCCACTTCCACACCGCGTTCGGCCAGCTGGGCACGAATCTTGTCGGGGTTGGCCGTAGGCAGGTCAATCTTGGTAATGGCAACCACCATGGGCACGTTTTCGCGCTTGGCCAGTTCGATAGATTCCACCGTCTGGGGCATCACCATGGAGTCGGCGGCCACCACCAGCACAATCACGTCGGTCACCTGAGAACCGCGGGCACGCATGGCGCTGAAGGCCTCGTGACCCGGAGTATCCAGGAAGGTCACCTTACCCTGCTTAGTCGTCACCTCGTAGGCACCGATATGCTGGGTAATGCCGCCGGATTCGCCGGACACCACGTGAGTCTTGCGGATCCAGTCCAGCAAGGAGGTTTTACCATGGTCCACATGGCCCATCACCGTCACCACCGGGTGGCGGGGCTGCAGGTTCTCTTCGGATTCTTCTTCCACGCCGAGAACCGCTTCTTCGTATTCTTCCATCAACTGGGCTTCGTAACCGAACTCGTCGGCCAGAATCTGGATGGTCTCGAAGTCCAAGCGGGCGTTGATGGTCACCATCATGCCCATTTCCATGCACTTCGCAATGACGCGGGCGGGCATCTGGTCCATAAGACCGGCCAGTTCGCCCACGGTAATAAAGTCAGAGGTCTTGAGAATCTTCTTCTCTTCGCCGGAACCATTGTCGTTGTGTTCCTTGCGATAAACTTTCTTGACAGGCTTCTTGGACAAGTCGGCCATCACGCGGGAAACGTTCTGGCGAACCATTTCCTGCTGCTGTTCCTTCTGCTGTTCCTGCCTGTCGCGACCGTTTCCACGACGGTTCTTGTCGTTACCATGACGGCCGTTCTGGCCCTTGGCGTTACCGCCCTTTCCACCCTGGGAAGAGGCACCGCCAAAACCGACACCGCCGTTGCTGGCGTTGAAGGCGTCTTGCATGGAGCCGCCGGAGAATCCGCTGGAGCGGCCTCCGCCGAAACCACCGCGACCGCCATTCTGGCCGCCGCGGAAGTTGCCACCACGATTGTCCTGACCGTTGCCGGCATTGCGGGGGCCAAAGGTTCCCGTGTAGCCCTGGGCATTACCCTGGCCGCGAGCGCCGGGGCCGCCCGGACGGCGGTTGTTAGGACCGCGCCCAGCCTGCTGTTGCTGCTGGGACTTGGCGATACGGGCAAGGATAGCCGCATCGGGCTTGAACACCTGGGCCTTCATGGGAGGCTGCTTCAGCTCCGTAGAAGAGGTCATCATGGTGGGTTCTGCAGGCTTTGCAGGAGCGGGCTTTGCCACAGCCGTAGGCTTCGGGTCTGTCTTTACAGGGGCTTCAGCCTTGACTTCGGGCTTTGCCTCGGCAGGAGTTTCCTTGGCAGGTTCCGCAGGCTTTGCAGGAACTTCGACTACAGGCGCGACGACTTCAGGAGCCTTCGGTGTCTCTGCAGGGGCAACTGGGCTAGGAGCGGCAGCAACCTCGGGAGCCTTCGGGGCTTCTTCGGCCTTGGCAGCAGCCTTGGTCTTTGTCGCAGCGGGCTTTTCCGTAGTGGCCTTGGGCTTTGTAGCCTTGATGCGGCGGATAGTCACACCGTTCTTGACCGTCACGGTTTCCGTGGCGGACTTTTTCTTGGGCGTGCTTTCCTGGGATTCCGAAGACGAAGCGCTCTTCAGGTTCTTACTCCTGGAATCCTGCTTCTGTTTTTCAACAGCGGCAGCCTCTTCAATCTTCTCGTAATCCGAGGCGGCCACCTTGGACACCTGGGTACGGACAGTGACACCTGCATCTCTCAGCAGCTTCATGACCACGTCCACTTTCAGTCCGTGTTCTTGTGCCCAGTCCGTCGGTTTGATTTGATCTTCCATACTCATTAAAAGCCTATCTAATCCTTTTTAAAAATCCCCTGCCGAAAACTTTTCCTTAGGCGTTTTCTCCAGTGGTCTCCTGGGCTTCGCTGGCGTTTTCTTCGGCGGAATCCTCGGAACCGGCATTGGCAAAGAGGCTCTCTGCACGGTGAGCGTTGCGGCGGAGTTCCTGTTCGCGAGGAGTCATGACCTCGGCCTTCTCGGCGTCGGACTTTTCGGACCATTCCTTTTCGCCGAACACATCCAGGTCGCGACCCACCAGCGTTGCGGCCAGCTTCACGTTCTGGCCGTTCTTGCCGATGGCCTGAGCCAGGTTCTCGTCGTTGATGACCACCACCACGCGCTGGGTGCCGGGAACTTCGGTAAGCTTCACGATGTTGGCCGGAGCAAGGGCGCGAGTGATAAACACGTCCAGGTTTTCGTTCCAGTGAACGATGTCGATACGTTCGTTACCCAGTTCGCGGACGATGGTCTGCACGCGGGCACCCTTCATGCCTACGCAGGCGCCAACCGGGTCAATCTTTTCGTCGCGGGAGAACACGGCAATCTTTGCGCGGTAACCGGGCTCACGGGCCACACCCTTGATTTCCACGGAGCCTTCGTAAATTTCCGGAACTTCCTGGCGGAACAATTCCTTGAGGAAATCACCGCTGGCGCGGGACAGCACCACCTGGGCACCGTTCTTGGAGGATTCCTCTACGCGGGCAATCACGGCCTTCACGGACTGGCCCTGACCCAAGCGTTCATGGCTAATCTGTTCGCGGGGCGGAATCACGGCTTCGGTCTGCTTGCCGAGGCTTACGATCACGTTGCGGCCTTCGAGGCGGAGCACTTCGCCGCTGATCATGGTGCCGATACGGCCCTTGTAGGTATCCAGAATCTTCTGGCGTTCGGCGTCGCGGATCTGCTGGGTCAAGAGCTGCTTGGCGGTCTGAATGGCCTGACGACCGAAGGTGGTGGTCGGGACTTCCATTTCGAGCAGGTCGCCGGGCTGTGCGTCTTCGTCGAATTCCTGGGCCTCGGGAACCAGCATGTATTCTTCGTCCAACTTTTCCACTTCTTCGGCGGTCATGCTGGGGTCGTAGTCCGGATAGTCGTCCACCACCTTGGCACGGAGGAACACGTGGACTTCGTCCTCGGTGATTTCCACGTCGATTTTCTTGTCTACGTGGAGATACTTCTTGGCGGCAGAAATCAAAGCCTGCTTCAAGGCGTTCAGCACCACGGAATCATCCATGTTCTTGGCATCTACAACGGCCTTCAGGGCTTCGAGCAAATTGACTTTCGGTTCATTTTTCATGAATTGACCTTCCTATTATATTTGTACATCCACCTTGGCGACCAGCACCTCGGACCTGGGAACGACCACGTTTCCGGCGTTTCCCTTGAGGGCCAGCGTCAAATTATCCTCGTCCGCTTCCAAAAGCTTTCCGGTAATGGGCTTGCCGGTACTGCGGGTCACCCTGATGGTGCGACCCTTGTTGCGGAGCAAATCTGCGACCGACTTGAGGGGGCGGTCAAGCCCCGGCGACGACACTTCCAGCGTGTAGGCGCCTTCGATAACTTCGGGGTCCAGGTCCAGAGCGTCGGACAAGTGCCTACTCACCTTGGAACAATCGTCAATAGAAACGCCCTCGGGCTTGTCGATATACAAACGCACGGTCCGGCGCTTGCCTGCGCGGAACATGTCCATTTCTACCAAGGAGACTCCCGCGAACCCGCAGGCCTCGGCTATGAGGGCATCCAGCTTTTCCCTGTTATCCAAATAAACCTCTTTATAAAAATAGCCGTTCGCTTACGGAACTTCTCCTGAACATCTCGGACCTAAATCCTCGGTTCCATGGGAAAAATTCCACGAACAGTCTAAAACCGCGAACAAATAGAGAAAAATATTTGCCTTTGGGCAACTGAATAAGCGCTAAAACAAGGGCTTTGGAGGCCTTTTTCAGAAAAGGGAACTGATCCTTGGCAGAATCCTGGGACCTCAGCGCAAAAAAGACGATTCTAGAGCGACTACTTCTTGAGACAACGGACAGAGAATCCCCTGCTTTTAACATAGCTGTTCTCAGTTGGAGAATCGTAAGAACTCATGTCGATGCTTTGAGCACTACGGTCGTTGTCTGCGGTGGATGTCCAAAAGTACGCATAACTCCCTGCATTGGCAAAAGTTGGCTCACTATAACTTCCGCCAGGCAACGCGGAGAATCCATAATTGTCCGTACCATTCCAGCTCTTGGATTTGAGTTTTTTGGCCGCAGTACTTTTCCCTCCGACAAGATCAAAAAGTGTTCTCCAATTCTGAGTACTGGGTAAGCGCCAACCTGCGGGGCACGCACCGGTAGCTGCAGACCATGTGTATAAGCGACCATATTTCGTGCAGTTAGCAGTATTGTTCGAATAACACCAGCTTCCGCTACTTGTTTTATAATTCAGGTTCTTCGTCATCCAAATTTGGGCTGTGTTGCCTTGAGCAATGCGAACATAACCATACAACTGATTGTCACGCGTATCGCAAAAAAACTTAGAAGAGTCGTACCATACGGCGGATTCTCCGTTACCGCACGCGGTCTCAATGACATTTCCTTCTCCGCAACGCTGCGTCTCCAGGTCAAAAGTCTCCGTGCCACATACGCCTTTTACAACACCAGATTCACATACCTTGCTGCCGTCCGCAATGTACCATACGGCACTTTCCCCGTTACCGCACGCGGTCTCGACGACATTTCCGTCACCGCAACGCTGCGTCTCCAGGTCAAAAGTCTCCGTGCCACATATGCCTTTTACAACGCCAGATTCACATGCCTTACTGCCGTCTGCGACGTACCATACGGCACTTTCCCCGCTACCGCACACGGTCTCGACGACATTTCCTTCTCCGCAACGCTGCGTCTCCAGGTCGAAAGTCTCCGCGCCACATATGCCTTTTACAACGCCAGATTCACATGCCTTACTGCCGTCCGCAATGTACCATACGGCACTTTCCCCGCTACCGCACGCGGTCTCGACGACATCTCCTTCTCCGCAATGCTGCGTCTCCAGGTCAAAAGTCTCCGTGCCACATACACCAGAGGCATCACCGGATTCATCCTTGTCGCCGTTTACACCAGTTCCCTCGCCGTCTTTCGTACCGGCATCCTTGCCACCGTTTACACCCGTTCCCTCGCCATCTTTCGAACCGGCATCCTTGCCACCGTTTACACCCGTTCCCTCGCCATCTTTCGAACCGGCATCCTTGCCGACGTTCTCGCCAACATTTTTATCATTTTCTGTTGACTCGGCGCTTTCGTCCTCCGGGAGACCTGTGTTGCTGGAGGAATCGTCACTGCAGGCTAGAAACGCAAGAACTAGCGACACAAACAAAACCGACCATGACAGTTTAACAATTTTATCCATAACAGTCCTCCTCTAGGGGTAGAACAAAGTATTTCCTCCCAGAACATAGAAAATTTTTCAAAAAAAGCCCTGTCATTTCCTAGTTCAAGGATATTCTGAACATTTTTTTCAAAGGGCCTACTTTGCTGCCTGCCAAGCATTCTTTTTTTTAAATTTGGCGTACCAATCCCTGAACTTTTATATATTTAGGGCACTATGCAGATTACAAAAGCTTCTCAACTTACTGGTGTTTTCCCCGCGTTGTTCACCCCGCTGATGGACGACGATCCCAAGTGTCTCCGCAACTCCGTCGACTACAAGAAGATGGAGAAGATGATTGACGACCTTATCGCTTCCGGCGTTTCTGGCATTCTCCCTGTGGGAACCACGGGCCAGAGTGCGACGGTCACCCACAAGCAGCACCTCGATATCATCAAGTTCACGCTGGACTACGTGGACGGCCGCGTGCCCGTGATTGCAGGTGCCGGCAGCAACTGCACCCGCGAATCCGTCGAGATGATCGAAGAAGTGTTGAAGATTGCGGAAGTTCCGGTCCTCTGCGTCACGGGTTACTACAATAATCCCTCCCAGGAAGGCATCGAGAAGCACTTCAAGACCCTCAGCTCCGAAACGGGCGCGAAGATTATCATCTACAACGTGCCGGGCCGTACCGCCAGCTACGTCCACCCCGACACCCTCATCGCCCTTTCCGAAGACAAGAACATCATCGGACTCAAGCAGGCGGTCGATTTCCGTATCGGCGAAAAGTTCCACGAAGACACGAAGCGCGTCATCAACGAAACGAAGAACAGCGACTTCGCAGTGCTCAGCGGCGAAGACGGATTCTTCATCGACATGCTTGAGATGGGTGGCACGGGCCTCGTGAGCGCAACGGCGAACATCCCCGAAGCGGCAAAGATTTTCGTGGACCTGTACAAGGCTTTCCAGAAGGGCGAGTTCCAGAAGTGCGACGACCTGCAGGACGCCGCCCGCGACTACGTGGAAGCGACCTTCTGCCGCAAGAACCCGATTCCTCTCGGAACCATGTTCAACAGCCCGCTCTTCCAGCCGATGACCAGCGTGAAGGATACCGCCCGCGGTGACGAAGCCGTGGCCCGCATCATGAAGCTCATCAACGAAAAGGCTGAGAGTTTGAAGAAGTACCATATTTAGGAATGGGCTCGCACCTACGGTGCTTTGAGAAGTGAGGTTGCATCCTGCGGATGCTCTGAGGTAAAATAAAGTACGAGATGTTTTACCCAAAGGGAGCCTCCGGCGACCGACCTCAAAGCGAAGCGACCTCAAACCTCAAACCTTTTTAACAGGAGAATCCCATGGCAAAGAATAAATCCATTAGCGAAATCATCTGCGACTACATCAAGAAGCAGAAGCTCTCCCCCATTCCCGTTCAGACCCTGAACGAGGAAGCCGCCTCCACGCGCTACTTCGGTGGCGACCTCAAGGAATTCATCGCCGCAGCCAAGACGCTGGGCGCCAAGGGAATCTTCGTGGAAGAACTCTACCTCGAAGATGACGAGTTCTACTACGACAGCGGCATGGACGACGAAGAATACATGGCGCTCTACGGCAACGACGACTGCTGCTGCGACGGTCAGTGCAAGTGCGGCAAGTGCGAAGGCAAGAAAGGCAAGAAGGCAAAGGACGACGACGATTCCGATGTGGACGGCGTCTGGTTCGAGCCCGAAGACCTGGACGGTCTGGACCTGACTCTTCTCAAGCCCCAGATGGCCAAGTACATCGACCGTATCGGCGAATGCTGCGGCGCCCGCCTCACAGTTCCCGGCGTGGACCGCCTGGAAGTGGAAATCTTTGCCGACTGGTACGACAAGTTTGCCGAGCTGGTGGACGAAGCCTCCGAAATCATCGAGGAAGACCCCAACGGCGCTCTGGAAGCCATCGAGGCCATGTTCAAGGCCGAAGAAGAGGCTGACAAGAGCGTGAAGAAGATTGCGGCTCACCCCCCTAAAAAGACCGCAAAGTCTAAAAGCACGAAAAAGTAATCTGGCCTGACTTTGCTCTCGCAACCGCCCCAGTTTAATAACTGGGGCTTTGTTGCTCACGGAAAACCGCAAAAGTCTAAAAGCAAGAAGAAATAATTGCACCTGTCATGCCCGCGAAGGCGGGCATCTCCAATTCACAAATAAAAAAGCCACGGTTTTGCCGTGACTTTTTTGTATGATTAAAAAAGAGATGCCGCAGCAAGTGCGGCATGACAATTAGCGAGTAACGCGGACCCTGGTCATCTTGCTACCCTGCTTGACCAGGTAGATGCCAGACTTGTGGAACCTTGCGAATAGTGCATCCTGGAGAGAAGCGCCTGCAGTGACGCTCAAGCGGCCCAAATTACGGCCCTGCATGTCGAACACCTGAAGGTCCTTGTCGCTATTCAAGGAGAGATGGACATTGCGGATGGATGCAGGCGGTTCGTACTTGGAACCCTTGTCCACATCCTTTTCGGTAAAGGTGATGTTGTCCACATTCACGTAGCCACCGGTAAATTCTACGCGGAGGGTGTGGGTCCCTGCAGAAAGGGACGTGGTCACCCCGGTGAAGGACTTGTAGTCATCCCAACCGTCTGTCAGGATATCCGAAATCGTGCCCACGTTTGTCCCATCTACGACGAGGTCAATGGAAGTGGTGCGATCCTGGTCATCGCCTCTGGCGGCGGAGAGTTCAAAGGTATAGGTTCCGGTATAGGTAACGTTCACCGTATATTCGGCCCAGTTACCGGGTTCAATGTCTCCCAGGTAAGTTCCGCCATTGGTGAAGCCGCCGTCCTTGTTCTGGTAGTCTTCGAATTCAATCTTTCCGGGCAAAGTTCCTACAGCGGTCTGTGCAGCAGCGCTAGAAGTGGGGGTAGAAGCGGAGCTTGTGGGATTCGTGGAGGCGCTGGAGGTAACAGTGGAGCCTTCAGCATTGTCAACCATGTTGAAGTAGGTGTAGTCGATTTTTCCTGTAGCAGATCCGCCAGCTTCGCTCATCAACATCACTTCCATCAATTTTCCGAAGCCAACAGTATAATTCATATGACCATTCTTGGAGGTCGGCAGATTTTCTGTTTGACCGTGGAACAATTCATCCCACTTTTTGAAATGGGCTGAAATATCGATGTGACCACACTGACGAGGAGTTTCACGGACACTAAAAATCTGTAGGAACGTAGATTGTCCTAGTTTAGAATATTCATTATCCCTTATGAACGCATGAACACTATAGGTACCACCATCAACCGTAAATGTTCCAAAACTGGGCCCAATATATTGATCATTCGGTTGGCTGTACCAGTCGTCCACAATATAGTATTCCACATCTGGGTTTCTAGTCCAACCATAAACACCAATGTAACCATAACCCGCAGATTGACTCTGCTTGGTATATTTGTAGTCTACGGCATAATGCTTGGTTTTGTGGTCAACGAGGTTGTTATCATACTGGAATCCCACACGAGCAAGGAAGTCACCAGCTCCGCTCCATTCGGCACTGAACGTTCCATTGCTGTAGTAGGTCATGGAATTGTTTCCGCCTCCACTATACCATTCCTCGAGTCCCCAAGAGGTACCGCTAATTTTACCCAACCCCTGACACGAGCCATCGTTACCGCAACTGACATTCACTTTCATACCATTACCTGAATGCCCCATAGCATCACTACAGGCATCAGCGGCGTATGTTGAGGTGAAAAGACCAAGGGATAGCAGAGCAGCTGTCCCGACCGAAAAATATCCCTTTTTCATATTGAACTCCTCTTCAGAATCCAATCCCAATATAAACATATACAAAAAATCCCCGGATGTCACCGGGGGAGTGTGTAAATTTATGTAAAGATGGCGATTTTCGCTTTTTTTCAAGGAGATGCCCGCCTGCGCGGGCATGACAAATTCGGGGCGATTTTCGCGTTTTTCCTAGAATCAGGGAGAAGCCCGCCTGCGCGGGCATGACAAAATGTGGTTTTTGACGTTTTTGGGGTTATCGAGTCACTCGAACCTGCGTCAGACGACCGCCCTGCTTGACCAGATAAGCGCCCGGCTTCTGGAACATGGCAAGAAGAACCTGTTCCAGGGAGGTTCCCTGCGCCACGGTAACGCGACCCAAGAAGCGTCCCTGCATGTCAAACACCTGCAAATTCCTGTTACCTTCTATCAGGAACTGCACCTTTGTCATGGCCATGGTGGCAGAGGAATACCACTGCCCGACAGACGACGAGGATTCTCCGATGGCAAACGAGGATATTTCCATAGCGGCGGAGGACACTTCCGAGGAGGAGGAACTTTCCGCAGTAGCGGAAGAAATTTCCAGGGCAGATGAAGAAGATTCTACCGACGCAGAGGATTCCGCCTGTGCAGACGAAGACGACTGCACCAGAGCAGACGACGAAGACAACTTTGCAGAAGACGAAGACTGCTTCACGGAAGACGAGGACTGATTTGCAGAAGAAGATGATGCCGTGGTTTTCTTGGTGAACTTGAGATTGTCCACATTCACGTAGCCCCCGGCAAAGGTCACGCGAAGGGTATGGGAACCAGCAGTAAGGTTTGTCGTTTCAGCCGTAAAACTATCGTAATCGTTCCAACCGGTGGTCAATATGCCCGTAATGGAGGCCACCGCTTTTCCATCCACGGAAATGTCTACGGTTGTCGTACGATTCTGGTCGTCTTGTCGAGCGGCAAGGAGATCAACCGTGTAAATCCCGGCCGAAGTAACCGACATAGGGTATTCCAACCATGCGCCCGGCTTAATTTCACCCACGATGTTTCCATAGACAGTCACTTCGTCACCACCGCTAGTTGCATAGTTTTCTAGTTCCACCGTTCCAGGAATATTCGTAACTTCAACAGGATTGACCACGGCAGAACTGCTGGCAGGATTGTTTACGCTGGAACTGGATGTGGGTGTGGAACCGCCACCAACACGAACTTTAGCATAGTTGAAGTCAAAGGACCCCGAAGCACCGCCATTAGTATTTCCACCTTCACCCAAAACCTTGGCTTCATACATCTTTCCCAACTTCCAACCAACCTTGTGCCATTCTTCAAAGTGCTTTGTAATATCAATGGTACCGCAAGAACGCTTTTGCTTACGGATGCTGAAATACTGATCAAAGTCAGCATTTCCATTGATAGCCGGCTGGTTAATCTGACGGTGATAATAGAGATCGTACTCAGCACCATCAACGGTAATCGTGCCCTTGTATTGCATCCATTCCGGCCTGTACTGGCTTCCCCATGTGTCAACGATGTAGTATTCTATCAGCGGGTCATTGGACCAACCATAAACACCAATATACGAGTAGCCGATATTGTTCAGATTGCTCATCTTCACACTGAAATCAGCATATAGGTGCCCCAGTTCCTGCCATGTCTTGGTCATATCATATGCATAACCGCTTCGGCAAAGGTAATCCTTGGTATTGGAGAATTCACAAGAAAACGAACCATCAGAATAGAAAGTGGCTGAATTGTTGCCACCATCGTACCAAATCTCATAGTTGTAATCACCGATATAGTCCTTCGCCCAGGATTCGGTTTTTCTTATGCTCGTTCCCGAATGGGTCGCATTGCAGAAATTCTGGGCCAAGGCCTGTGTGGAAAGGAAACCAAGGGACAAGAGCGTCAACATCTTGGCGAACTTTGGTAAAACACGCATATTGAACTCCTCTTCAGAATCCAATCCCAATGTAAACATATACAAAAAATCCCCGGATGTCACCGGGAATGTGCGTAAATTTATGTAAAGATGGCGATTTTCGCGTTTTTCATGGAATCAGGGAGATGCCCGCCTGCGCGGGCATGACAAATTCGGGGCGATTTTCGCGTTTTTCAAGGAGATGCCCGCCTGCGCGG
Organism: uncultured Fibrobacter sp.; assembly: GCA_900313675.1. Taxonomy (GTDB): domain Bacteria; phylum Fibrobacterota; class Fibrobacteria; order Fibrobacterales; family Fibrobacteraceae; genus Fibrobacter. The sequence continues at coordinate 6,248 of OMSO01000032.1, read as the reverse complement.
GCATGACAACTTGATCAAGCTCTATCGGAGCAACAATCCAGACTATTCCTCCGAAGAGTCGTCCTCTACCTGAACGCCTTCCACGTGGTCGAAGGTCTCCTTGGCCTCGGCGCTGTCCTGCTCGATGTCTTCCACACTGGGGAGAGCGGTAGCGTCCTGCACCACGTCACCTTCGCGGAGGCTAATGGCCTTCACACCCTGGGCATTGCGGCCCGTGAGGCGGATGTCGGCGGCCTTGATGCGGATCACCTGGCCTTCGCGGCTGGTAATGATCAAGTCGTAGTCGTCGGCGACGCTTTCCACGAACACGGCAGGGCCGATCTTGTCGGTGACCTTCAGGTTGATAACGCCCTTGCCGCCACGACGGGTAATGCGGTAGGTACCGGGTTCGCTGCGCTTACCGAAACCGTTTTCGGTAATGGTCAGCACCTTGTTGCCCGCCTTGAGCCACAGGAGCGAAATCACCTCGTCGCCTTCGGCAAGCTTGATACCGCGCACGCCGTGGGTTCCACGGCCCATGGGGCGGAAACAGGTAATGGGGAACGTCAGTGCCTGGCCGTTTCGGGTAGCAAGCATCAGCAGGTCCTTCGGGATCGGGCGGCCTTCAACATCTTCGGAACCGTCCTCCCCTTCGGCCACTTCAGCTTCGGCAGTCTCGGCGGCCTGCTCCACGGCATCGTCAGCGTCGTTTGCATTCAGCGAAGCCTTGTATTCCTCTTCGGTCATGCCCACCAGCTGCACCTTCACCAGTTCGTCGTCTTCGTCCAGGCGAATAGCGTTCACGCCGGCCTTGCGGGGGCGGCTGAACAGGGTCAGGTCCATCTTGTTGATGATACCCTTCTTGGTGGCAAACACTAGGCAGAAGAACCCGCCGAACTTGCGCACCGGCACAATGGCCTGCACCTTTTCGCCTTCGGTAAGTCCCACGAAGTTGATGATGGGGCGGCCCTTGCCGTTGCGGGTGCCTTCGGGCAGGCGGTAAACCTTGGTCCAGTAGGCACGGCCCTTGTTGGTGAACACCAGCAGGTAGCTGTGGGTGCTGGCCGTGAAAATCTGGTCCACGTTGTCCTCGTCCTTGAGGGTCGCGCCGATAATTCCCTTGCCGCCGCGGTTCTGGGCCTTGAAGGTATCAATGGGCAGGCGCTTGATGTAGCCTTCCTTGCTCAGGGTAATCACCTGTTCCTCTTCGGCAATCAGGTCTTCGTAGTCCAGGTCATCTACAGAATCTTCGATGCTGGTGCGGCGTTCGTCGCCGAACTTGGACACCACGGCATCCAGCTTTTCAAGCACGATGGCGATACGGCGTTCCCGCTTGGCGAGAATGTCCTTCAGGTCGGCCACGGTGGCGATAAGCTCGTTGTATTCCGCTTCCAACTTTTCCAAGTTCAGGCCGGTGAGCTGGGCAAGACGCATATCCACAATGGCCTGGGACTGGACATCGTCCAGGTTGAAGCGGGCCTGCAGGTTCTGCTTCGCCAACTCCGTAGTCTTGCTGTTCTTGATAATCTGCACCACCTCGTCGATATTCTGGGTGGCAATACGCAGACCCTCGATAATGTGGAGGCGAGCTTCCGCCTTCTTCAGGTCGAACTGGGTGGCGCGGGTAATCACGTCCATACGGTGGTCCACGTACACCTGAATCAGCTCCTTGAGGGTCAAGAGCTTGGGCAGGTTGTTCACCAAGGCCAGGTTGTAGATGCTAAAGGTGGTCTGCAACTGGGTGTTCTTGTACAGGTTGTTCAACACCACTTCGGCAACGGCATCACGACGCAGTTCAATCACAATCCGCATGCCTTCGCGGTTGGATTCATCGCGGATGTCGGTAATGCCGTCCACACGCTTCTCGCGGACCAGTTCCGCAATCTTCTTGCAGAGTTCCGCCTTGTTCACCATGTAGGGGATTTCGGTCACCAGAATGCGGGGCTTGCCCTTGCTGTCGGTTTCCACCTCGGTACGGGCGCGCACACGCACACGGCCGTGCCCTGTCAGGTAGGCGTCACGGATGCCCGCGCGGCCGCAAATCACGGCCCCTGTCGGGAAATCGGGGCCCGTCACCAGTTGCAAAAGGTCTTCGTCAGGAATTTCGGGATTTTCAGCCACCGCGTGGATGGCGTTCGCGATTTCACGCAGGTTGTGGGGAGCCATGGAGGTGGCCATACCCACGGCAATACCCGTGGTACCGTTCACCAGCATGTTGGGGAGCGCGGAGGGCAGCACCAGGGGCTCTTCCAGGGACTCGTCGTAGTTGGGTCCCATGTCCACGGTGTCCTTTTCCAGGTCCTCCAGCATCAGGGCGCCCAGGTTGTTCATCTTGGCTTCGGTGTAACGCATGGCGGCTGCGCCGTCACCGTCGATAGAGCCGAAGTTTCCCTGCCCAAACACCAGCGGGTAGCGCAGGGAGAAATCCTGGGCCATACGGACCAAGGTCTCATAAACAGCGGAGTCGCCATGGGGGTGGTACTTACCGATCACGTCACCCACGATACGGGCGCTCTTGACCGTCGGCTTGTTGGGGACCACGCCCAGCTTATGCATGCTGAACATGACGCGGCGGTGCACCGGCTTGAACCCGTCTCGGGCATCGGGCAAGGCACGGGCCACAATCACGCTCATAGAGTAGCGCAAGTAGCAATCCTGCATGTCCTTCTCAATCAGGCTCTTGAACTGCGTTCCTGGTACCAATTCTTCTGACATTCGATCTTCCTCTTAGTGGTTGGTGGTTTCCACCAACATCTCGTTTATTACTTTCAAACTCTTTTCGTCCGTCTGGTCTATGCGGTGGGGCGTAATGGTGGCATAGCCCTGTTCCAGCAGGTAGTCGTCACTATCCTCGGGCTGCTCGTTCCACAACTTTTCACCGTCCAGCTGCCACAGGCCATTCTCGTGACCGTAGTGGTCCGTAAACATTCCAACAGCCATCTTCGCGGCCCTGAACCCCTTGAAGGTCTCGGCGGTAGCCTTTGGAAAATTCACGTTCCAGAAAACGCCCTTGGGAATTGCCCCGAAAAGACGCTCCTTCACCACCTTCGCGGCAAAATCCGCCGTAGTCTGCAACAATTCCGCACCTGTCCCCCGGAGTGAAAGGGCAATACCCGGCACCCCCCAGAGGGCAGATTCGCGAGCACCGGCCACCGTTCCCGAATAAAGGGACGACACCCCGGAATTTTCGCCCACATTCACTCCCGAAAAACACACGTCAAAAGCCCCTGCCAAAGGCCCTGGACCGGCCCCCTCGGTAGAAAGCCCGTACAGGGCGAAATGCCCCAGGGCAAACTTCACGCAGTCGGCCGGCGTCCCGTCCATGGAATAGGCCCTGGCAGAACCAGCAGCCTCCCCCAGGTCCACCGTCTTCAGCGAAAGCCCGCGACGCACCGTAAAGGCGTGAGAAACCCCGCTCTGCTCATGCTCCGGAGCAAAGACGAACACCTCCCCGTAGGGGGAAAGGGCACGTGCCAAAGCGCAAATATTCTCGCTCTGAACACCGTCGTCGTTGGTGATCAGAATGCGGGGTTTCGGGGTATCTTGCATGCGCCCTAAAAGATAGCAAAAAACTATCTTTTGGACATGTACACAGAACCGAAATTTCTGGCCATGAAGGACAAGTCCAAAGCCAAACGCATGGCCGAACTCCTGCGGGTCATCATCTTGCAGCTGGGTGACGACGTGCCCCGCGCCAGGCGGGAATTCGAGACCTACGCCGGCTGGATGAAACTGCCCGAAAGAGAACGCCTAGTAGGCAAGAACCAGGCCCAGATGATTGACCTGTACAAGACCTTCCGCACGCGGGCGGGCCTCGGGTTCGAACGGGATGTTTACCTGGAGCAGGAACCGGGGGACCGCGAAACTCCGAACGAGAAGCCCATCCCCTTCGCCGTGCTGGTGCACAACCTGCGGAGCGCCTTCAACGTAGGCTCCATCATCAGGAGCACGGACTGCTTCGGCCTCGAAGGAGTCCACCTGAGCGGCTACAGTTGCGGCCCCGACCACGTGACGGTAAAAAGTGCCGCCCGGGGCTGTCAGGAATGGATTCCCATCAAGCGCTGGGAAAGCCCCATGGACTGTATCAAGTGGCACAGGGAAAACGGTTACGAGATTATCGCGCTGGAAACCGGCGAAGACATCCCGAGCATTACCGAAGTGAAATGGCCCGAAAAGGGGCTTATCATCCTCGGGAACGAGGAACTGGGAATCGCCCCCGAACTCATGGAACAGGCCACCCTGAAGGTGACCATCCCCATGGCAGGGCGCAAGGCCAGCATGAACGTGGCGGGAGCATTCGCCATCATGGCATTCTGCTTGAGGAACAGAAATTGATTTCTCGGTGGAAACTCTTTTTTTAATGCACTGTTCTTGTAGTCGTCGGCAGAAAAAATCCATTATAGCCAATTTTCTACAAATTCCTTAAACTGCAGGATTTTTCCACTAGAATGGACATTGAACAGCAAGTGTTCGAAATCCCGCTTTTTCATGTTCAGGTCAACACTGTCTGCCACCTTCAAAAGTTCGCTTTTCAAGTGAGCTCTGTCCTTGATGCCATTACTCTTTTGCAGGAAATCGATGTTGGGTTCGGTTTGCGGCAAAAGGAACATAGTGTCATAAAAATCCCGCCCCTTGCCACGGGACAAAAGTGCAGAAATTTTCATTGAACAAAGAATGTCATCAGGAGGGACCTGCAACGGGAAAAAGAATCCACATCCGCTCACGTTTACCATCTGAGGCTTGTATCCAACGCCCTGATCTTCGGCTTCAATCTTCACCAGCAAACGTTCTTCCCTATGGCCACTCAGTTTCAGCGTAAAAAGCAGTTCTGGGAAATAGATGCTTCGCCGGAAAGCCGTTATCCTTTCGCTTTCCTTCTGTTTGACAACCGCATTCAATCCATTCCCTTGCAGGTAACGAATTATGTTGTCTGTAAGCAAAATAAAATCTTTCCTAGTAAGATCTTTGCAGTCAAAATTCAGGTCTTCGGAAAAACGGTCAATTTTCTTGATTAGTCGAAGATTCGTACCTCCGATAAATGACAAGCGGCGTACATACTCCGAACTGGAGATGTAGTCCAGAATCATAAGCAGCAAATACTCCTTGAGCATCTGCTTTGCAAACAAAGAATTACTCGCAATCTGCGGAGGGAAGAAATTTTTGATGTAGTCCAAATCAACCATACAGCCTCAACAAATCTTTAACGCGCCTATTCAGCGCCTTGCTTGCAAACTTTTCCAGATAGCCTCCCAACCTTTCACGGTCAAGCGAATCCGTCATGAAATCTTCATCGAGACGAAGTGACTCAAAGTCTTCTTGCGTCTTATAAAACGGGTTCAAATACAAAAAATCCAGCAGAGCCTTTTCGGGTGTCGCCATCAAGAAATACTGACCGTTTGCCGACGGATGCTCTATAGGGTACGGCGCATAGCCAAAAAACAATGACGGCTTTAGGTTCTGGTAAACGAACTGCCCCCAGCCATTTTCAAATGAGGCCGTCTTCAGCGATGACACGCAGGTTAGCTGCACCACGGTCTCAGGAATCATCCCGTAGAACGCAAGGGCATACTGGAGCGAGATGTAAGAAGGCTTGTAAATCTTGTTGGCGGCAAGCCTCACAAAATCCGGATTTTTCCCGAACTCCGGAAAAGAAAACCAACCCCGGCGAAGCCGTACAATGTACCCTTGTCTCAGCCACCGAGTCAGGTTCATCTGGCTGAAATCAGGATACTTCGCAAGCACCTGGTTTGTCGTAAAGCACACCAACGGGGAAAAAGTCTCTTTAAACCGCAGATAATTCATTTTATTTCTTTTGTTATACAAATATATATAATTTTGGAAACAAAAGTAACATTTTTCTCGTAAAAAAACAGTCTGAACCTCGTCAAAACGATTGCGGGAGCATTCGCCATCATGGCGTTCTGCTTGAGGAACAGAAATTGACAGCAAAGACAGCTCCAACCGAGAAGCAATCGGATTTCCGTCCGTTTAGAACAAAGAAACACCTGCATCCCCATCTTTGTCACTCCGGCTCCGGGTCGGGGTGACATGAGTTTGAGGCGAGGATGACAACGAAAAAAAATCAAACATTCATCAAGTGACGACGCCACTTGCCGCCAACCCAACGGCGCCAGAAAATAATGGGCGCGGTACTGTAGACCGTCACCACCGCAATCCAGGCGTAATGGGCCGGCAGTTGGAACACATAAGCGGAAAGGTAAAGCGCTCCCGCCACGCACCAGTTCATGATGGCGCTGGCGAACATGACC
>OMSO01000020.1 GCA_900313675.1 uncultured Fibrobacter sp. | reverse complement strand
CCAGTGAATGTAATCCTTGTCCAAGATGTTGATAGATTTTTTCGACATAGATATCCTCTTTAAAATGGTTGCACAACGGTGCGAATACACCGTAAAAACAACGCACTATACGCCCGTTCTTTTTTTGTATTGGAGTTTCCACGATTTGCGTGGAATGGGATAATCTTGCAATCCTGTTGGCGGGGGCTTTCCCCGGCGTTACTTGCCACCCTTTCGAGGGAACTCGAGTAGGTCGTGTTCCTACCAGCTATCCAACAGCATCAACAAGAAGGTTAATGCGCCTCGCCGCGAATGCACGTACGGACCGAATGGTCTATGTCGACTGTCGCGAGGATTATCGAATTACGATTGTAATATAAGTAATTGCGCGCTCTCAGTCAAGGGGGCATTATGAGCAGAGATAACTCCTACTTTCTAATACCCTTCTCGTCGGTCAAAGGTAATTTCGCACCTTCTGACGGCCATGCCCAACAATCACCTTCTTTACGGTAAGCCTCAGGCAAATGACGCTCCAGATCAGCAGATCCCCGGAGAACGTTCTTTGTCTTTCGCCTAAAAGCACGATTATCCATACGTTGATAATCCACATCAGCATTCGTCTTCACAAAAGGTTTCTTGTAACTACGGCTCATAATCCTCCATCCTTCAGGTCAGGGAATATCCTGCTTTTGCTATTTGGGTCAATAATTCCCAGCAGTTCGATTTTTCCATCGGAATCGGCGACAAAAAGACCGCCCGGCAAGACCCTATTGATATAATTCAGCTTCTTTCCTATAGCATCAAGTTTTTTTCTTATTACATCAGGTACTTTTATCGTCACGCCGCCAGTTTCAAACCACCAGCATTTCATCTTCTTCAAGAAATCCGCATCCAGCGGCCAGCCTGAAGCATCCGGGATTACGGAATCCACGGCGCAATAGGGGCACAAAGCCGTCCGGCGACGATCCCGCTCCACACACCAGTCCCCCACTTCCGAAGCAGCGTAAACCCTTAGGCAATAAAAGCAGCCGCACGTTTTCGACTTTTTCAATATGCGCCAATTCTTAAAGCACGCTTTGTGGGCATCGCGATACATCTGCGGCATTTTCTGTTTTGACATAAGATGCTCCTTTGCATTGTCTGCATGCAAAATATATATTAAAACAAGCGTCAAAAGATGTCAATAGAAACAAAAGGAGAAACATGCCCAAACAGACTCTCGTATTCGAAAGCCCCGTCCAGCTTTCGGTCCAAAATTCCATGCTCAAAATCGCATACAAGGACGATTCCGACAACATCACGCTCAGGGCAATCGAGGATATCGCCATCATCCTCATTGACAACCATTCGGCATCGCTCACCACGCCGCTCATCGGCAAACTGGCAGAGCTGAATGTCGCCGTCGTATTCTGCAACGAAAGGCACATGCCATCGTCCATGCTCATGAACCTGGACGCAAATACCATGCAAGAAAAATACTTCCGCCTGCAACTGGACGCTCCCCTACCGCTCAAAAAACAAATGTGGAAAAATGTCGTAGAGGCAAAAATCAAGAACCAGGCACTGCACCTAAGGTCCCTTAGCAAGAAACACGACAGGCTTCTGAAATACGCCACCGGAGTCCTTAGCGGGGATTCCAGCAATCGCGAAGGACTTGCCGCACAGTACTACTGGAGGGAACTTTTCGGCAAGGAGTTCATCCGCGACAGGTTCGGCGAACACCCCAACGACTTTTTGAATTACGGCTACACGCTCCTGCGGGCCGCAACGGCACGCGCTCTAATGGCGAGCGGACTACTGCCCTCCCTCGGGATTTTTCACCGGAACTATTACGACGCTTTTCCACTGGCAGACGACATCATGGAGCCCTACCGCCCCTTCATCGATCAGATTGCATACAAATTACATGCTGCCAAAAAGAAGAAGTTGGACAAGGAAGTCAAGGCGTCCTTTCTAGAACTGTTCTATACCAACATTCCCTTCGGGGAACAGATGGTGCAGCTAGGTACATGTCTCACCTACACCACTGCCTCCGTCGCAAAATTTTTCATGGGCGAAACAAAGAACATCGCCTACCCGAGGGTAGCATGTGGGTCGTAACAATTTTTGATTTTCCAAGACACTGCAAGAGCGGCCGCCAAAACATGGCCAGGTTTGTCAAGGAACTAGAAAAAGAGGGATTCTGCAAGGTGCAACGGGGAATGTACGTCCGCTACTGCACCACTGCGGACAACGGCAGGACACACCGACGACGAATCGCCAATATAATCGAGCCCCGCTCCACGGTCTGCCTGCTGAGCGTCACCGACAGGGAATTCCTGGAAATCTACAGCCATTTCGGCAGCACCAAGGCTCCAAAAAAATGGCCCAAATCGCAGGATTTTATCCAATTTTTCTGATTTTTTCAGCATCTAACCGCTTGCGAACCCGCATAAAATAAGGTATATTCAGAAAGTAGATCTTATAGGGGCTCTTTATGAGCCGAGGTAAAACGATAGGCTTGGAATTTGCCGATAAAACGGATTCCAGGTCACCGACTTCGCTTTCCGGGCGATAGACACGGATGATGGTCTTCCCGTCGTCTCCAAGATACCGGAAAACACCCGCGCAGGTCACGCGGATATAGCCCTGTAGGTATCCTTCGGGCGTCCTGTGCAGCAACTGCGGAAAAAATGCGGATCTATCTTTAAAAGCCATACTCCCCAAATCTACGGAGAGAACGGCCATAAAAGAGCATTCCGTTAAAACACGCTTAAAAACGCTAAAAAAGCAACAAAAAAAACCGCCAGGATATTCCTGACGGTTCAAAATTTCATGCTCGAATGCTAGTCAACGAATTTGAAAATATGCTTAGGACCTTTTTTGTCAAAAGCTTCTAATTCTCTAATAGCTTCCTTAGAGAATTTTTTACGTGAGAATACACGCTGCCCTTTGTAAATAGCAAGCAGAGCTTCCCTTTCATGAAAGACGAATAAACTCATTCAAGGACATCCTCGACAAAATCAGAGACGTACCCTAATAAATTTACATCTTTTCTGGCCCACATGGCAAATATTTCTGCAAAAAATTCTTGAAAATCACCATGATCTGCAGAAAATTTAGCATATATCTTATAGGGGCTCTTTATGAGCCGAGGTAAAACAAGGAACCCGTCCTTGCCACATTCTTGTCCGATACATAGATGTCGCCCGTAGCAGGGTCAAGTTTGCGCTCGTTCATCGGAAAAAAAATAGACTATATGTCCGTTTTTCCGCGAAAAACTGCGAATTTTGTAAATTTTGTGAATTTTGCGAATTTTTACAGGACGATTTTTTGTTTATCGCCCTATTGACTTGAAAATGAAAAGAATGTATATTATTTACGCACGGGGCTGCTATGCCCGGGGCAACCGGTAGCCAGTAAGTTTTACTTACTGGCTCCCTTAATTTTTAATCATTTCCCATATTTTCATAACGTCAATATTGTGGATTTCTCCATTAGAATCAACAAAAGAAAAATGACTGAATCTAAACGGATATTTAATCTTATAGGGGCTCTTTATGAGCCGAGGTAAAACGACATGTTTTTTCCGTTGTTTTCAATGCCTTTTAGCAGAATTTTGCAATTTTTGTCATCAATTTTAGCCTTGATCATTGCTTTTCTCCGAGAAAAGAGGTATATTAGAGTTAAAGAACGTATTGAGTTAGTGGAAAGAGGTTGACCACTTCAGCCAACTGATCCTTTGAGATTAAGTGCCTGCATACTAGAGTTCGCCGCCTAGTCTTACGTTCTTTTTTCATTTTATAACCGTTTTCCTGTTCAAAGATTTTGCATCAACAATCATACCGGTCTTAAAGGTCAAATAAGCATCTTTGGGAGTATCCTTAATCTTATAGGGGCTCTTTATGAGCCGAGGTAAAACCTCGTTCAATGCTCAAATTTCATCCCTTCCATTCTTCAAATTCGGCCCATCCGTCAATATTTATTGACAATTCAGTCAAAACAATATATATTTATTGACATCATGGGCAAAAAAAGCGTAACTCTGCTACCGAAAACCGGTAAAATCCTTGAACAGATGGGAGAACAGATCCGTCTGGCTCGCATGCGTCGTAAAATTTCTGTCGCGCTTGCTGCCGAAAGGGCGGGCGTCAGCCGAGCATCGGTATGGGCGGTGGAAAAAGGTTCCGCGGCAGTGGCCATCGGCATTTACGCAGCAGTACTCCACGCCATAAGCGGCATGGACACCGACCTTCTCAAGGTCGCCGCAGACGACGAACTCGGTCAAAAGCTCCACGACATCGAACTCCTGAAGAAATATCACCCGGAGGGCAAGTGAAGCAGATTTTGGTTTACGAGAACTGGCTGCGCACAGCCCCCACGCGCATCGGCACGCTCTTTGTGGAAGGCGCAAGAGGCAAAGAAGTCTGTTCATTCGAGTACGACAACGAATGGCTAAAGCACTTCAGTAGCTTTATGCTGGACCCGGACCTGTCCCTTTTCAAGGGTCGGCAGTTCGTTCCTGTCGGCAAGGAACTTTTCGGCATATTCGAAGATTCGTGCCCCGACCGGTGGGGACGCACGCTCATGGACCGGCGGGAATCCATAATCGCCCGCTCCGAATCGAGAAAGCCCCGAAAACTCATGGAAAGCGACTACCTGCTCGGCGTTCACGACATGTCACGCATGGGAGCTTTGCGGTTCAAAGCGAACGAGGACGGTCCCTTCCTTTCGGACGATTCCAACATGGCTGCCCCTCCGTGGGTCGCCCTCCGCAAACTAAACGACGCCGTAGCCGCATTCGAAAGCGACACCACGCACTCGGACAAATGGCTACAGATGCTAATTGCGCCGGGTTCCTCGTTAGGGGGCGCACGCCCTAAAGCAAACGTCATTGCACCGGATGGCAGCCTTTGGATAGCAAAGTTTCCTTCCAAGAACGACAAGATAAACTGCGGCGCTTGGGAAAAAACGGTCTATGAACTTGCGGAAATGTGCGGATTGAACGTTTCGGAAAGCCGCCTTGAAAAATTATCGCGATACGGTTCCACTTTTCTCGTAAAAAGATTTGACCGAAAGTCCGGTCGGAGAATCCACTTCACGTCGGCTATGGCCCTGCTCGGCCACACAGACGGGGACGAAGACTGCGGATACACCGAAATCGCCTCCTTCATCAAATCTGCCGGAGCAGCGCCCAAAAAGGACCTTCTTGAACTCTGGAAACGGATTGTATTCAACATTCTCGTATCCAACACCGACGACCACTTGCGCAACCACGGTTTTCTCTTGTCCGAAAAAGGGTGGACGCTTTCGCCCCTGTTCGACGTAAATCCGAATCCCTATGGGGAATTCCTTTCGCTGAACATTTCCGACAGCGATTCCACACTATCATTGGAACTCGCCCAGGATGTTTGCGAACTTTACGGATTACCTGCGGCAAAGGCAAAGGCAACCATCACCGAAATGCAAAAAATCGTCAAAGCAAATTGGCGTAAAATCGCAACAAAGAACGGGATTTCCCGTAACGAGCAAACCTTTATGGAAAGCGCCTTTGCATCTAGGTAATCACCCTGTTTTCTGATTTTTTTAGCGTCAAACCGCTTGCGAAACCGCATAAATAAAGGTATATTCAGAAAGCAAGTCTTATAGGTGCTCTTTATGAGCAAAGGGAAAACGTAATTACCTTCCGCCCACAAGAATCTGATCTACCTTGATGGTGGGCTGCCCCACCGTCACGGGCACGTGACCCGAAGAGGCTCCACACACGCCTGTAGCCAGTTCCAAATCGCTCCCTACCATGCTAATGCGGGGCATGATTTCGTGACCCTTGCCTATAAGGGTCGCCCCGCGCACGGGTTCGCAAATCTTTCCGTTGCGAACAACATAACCTTCATCTACCGCAAAGTTGAACTCGCCGGTGGCAGGGTTCACGGAACCACCTGCCATGCGGGCGGCGTAAAGTCCGTAGTCCATGCTTTCAATCATGGAATCGAAACTGTCATTGCCGGGAGCAATGAAGGTATTCCGCATGCGGCTCACGGGAGCGTACTTGTAACTTTCGCGACGTGCCGAACCCGTGCGGGCAACACCAACCTCAGCAGCCCCCACCCGGTCGCTCATGTAGCTTTTCAAGATTCCGTTTTCAATCAAGACAGTGCGCTGGGTAGGCATGCCCTCGTCATCAAACTTGAGGCTCCCCCACACGCCGTCCAGAGTTCCGTCGTCAATAGCGGTAAGGCACGGCTGCCCGATAGATTCCCCCAGCTTGCCGCAGAAGGGGCTTGCATTACGGCGGACCGCTTCCGTTTCTAGCGGGTGACCGCAAGCCTCGTGGAAAATCACGCCGCCAAAACCGTTCCCCATGACCACAGGCATCTGGCCACCCTTGATGTAGCCCGCACTCAGCATGCGCACCACCCGTTCCGCCGATTCCGTCGCAAGGGCTTCCGGAGAATAATTCGGGAGCAGTTCGTAACCGCCCAAAGCGCCCGGAGATTCGTGGGTGGTCAGGCGTTCCGTGCCGTCCGTGGCGGTGACCGTCACGTTCACGCGAAGGCGGGAGCGGTCAAGCGTCAGGTTCAAGCCTTCGCTGTTCAACAAGTTGATGGAGGTGCAGCAGTCCGTCACGGAAGCCGCCACCTGCACCACCTTGTCCGATACCTTTCGGGCGGCTTCGTCTGCGCGGAACAAAAAGTCCTGTTTGACCGCCTGGCCCAAGACCCGCGGGTCCTTGAAGGCGGCGGCGCTGTAGTCCGACACCCGCTTTTGCGGGGCGAACTCGAAACCTTCCGCGACACTTGCCAAACCAGAATTTTGCGCAGAACTTGCCGCGATGCGGCCAAAAACCAAAGTCTGCACCAACTTTACCAGGGCTTCTTCACTTTCGTCGCTGGTAAAGCCGTAAAGCACCTCGGTACCATACAACAACCGAATGCCAATGCCATAATCCGTGCCGGCAGTAGCCGTCTCGATCTTGCGATCCCTGAGGCCCAGGGCGGAACCGCGGGTCTCCTCTTCGAAAATTTCCACGAAATCCGCACCGGCACTGCGACCGGCCTCAAAAATCTTCACCGCAACGGAAGGATTCACGCTACACCTCGCCGTTCATCTTCTTGCGGACGGGAATTCCTGCGGCAAGCATTTCTCTCTTGATTTGCGGGACCGTGTAATCGCCAAAGTGGACCATGGAGGCCACCAGTGCTGCGTCTGCAGCGGTCTTTGCGAACAGGTCCACAATGTGAGCCGGAGTTCCAGCACCACCGCTGGCGATAACGGGCACCTGTACCGCACGCGCCACCTGGTCGGTAATGTTCAGCTCGTAGCCGTTACGCACACCGTCAGTATCGATGGCGTTCAGGCAGATTTCGCCAATGCCCAGATCTTCGGCCTTCTTGGCCCACTCCACGGCGTCGATGCCCATAGGCGTGCGGCCACCGCGAATATACACTTCGTAGCCGCTCTTGAACTTTTCAGAAACGCCTACGAACTTGGCGTCCATGCCCAGCACCACGCACTGGCGGCCAAAGGCCTTGGCCCCTTCGGCAATAATTTCGGGGTGCAGCACGGCGAGGCTGTTCACGCTTACCTTCTCGGCTCCGGCCAGCAGGGCCTGGTGCATGTCGTCCAAGTTGCGGATTCCGCCACCAACGGCGAAGGGGATAAACACCCGCTTTGCAATCTGGCGGATCATTTCCATGTCGCAGGGTCTGTTTTCGGCACTGGCAGTAATGTCGTAAAAGACCAGCTCATCGACACCGTCGGCACTGTACTGCGCCCCCATCTCCACGGGGTCGCCGATATCGATATTGCCCTTGAACTTGACGCCCTTGGTGACCTTACGGTCCCGGACATCAAGACAGACGATTAAGCGTTTGGTTAACATATAAAAAACAGGTCTGGATCCTTCGACTACGCAACTTCGTTGCTCCGCTCAGGATGACACCCTGGACTAAAGGTTCTTGTCGATGACACCCTTGACCGTGGCCTTGGGAACGGCCCCAACTACGTTGCCCACCTCTACGCCGTTCTTGAACAGCTTCATGTTGGGAATGTTGGTGATGCCGTAGCGGGCGCAAATGTCCTTGACGCCGTCGTCATCTACGTTCATCTTGGCGATGATGGCCTTGCCTTCGTAATCGCCGGCAAGCTCCTCGATGATGGGGCCCATCATCATGCACGGGCGGCACCAGGTGGCCCAGAAATCCACAAATACCAGCTGACCCGAGCGGATTACCTCGTCAAACTTTGCTGCAGAAAGGTTCAAAACTGCCATATAAAATCCTCCTAGTCCAAATATAGCAAAAGCCCCCGACACAAATCGGGGGCAAAACGGTCCTGAACACCCAGTGCTAATAAATTAGGCGCATCTCGTCGACTATCAAGGTCGCCCCTTTATTCCCTTTGTAGTGGTTGCCATCAGCACTGGAGGCAAAAACCACACGTATATGAGTGACCGCTTCCTCTCCAGTTCCCTGAATCAAGCCATTGTTCACCGCACTCTTATTACTGGATTGCAACGTAGTATTGAAAGTTGAGGATTTCTCTATAGGAGACCCCGAAAGCGGAGTACCATACTTCAACTTTAAACGTATAGTCCGCATCCCGTTGGCATCAGGCTCAGAAACACTGACCACATCGGGATTGGTACGCCCCGTATTGCCATCCGTTGTTGAACGGTACCATGCACTGGCCACCAACTTGTTTACGTCTGTGGTTTTCCGATTGACATTCTTGTCTCCCGTACGATTTTCAAGAAGGATATAGGCATCGCAACTGTCGCCACTTCCCGAATAAGAAATTTTTATTTCCATATATTCGGGGCGAGCATTAAAGGGCTTACCGAAATCCAGAAGTTCGTTGCCATCTGGCCAAGTGCTGGAACTCGCCATAGATAAAGTTCCAACACCATTCGGATTAAATACTGCCGTATAAAGACTGCCGCTGGCCACCTTAGAAAATGCTTCACTAGTCTTTATTTCAGCACCAATCATAGATCCGCTTGAATACTTTTTTGTAGTCGTAATAATCGTATTGGCATTATTCCATACAGAATCTGGCTTAGGGTCATTACCACTCCAGCTATTGAAATCTCCTCCTGGCAACTGATACCCGGCCTTGACCCTGTAGGTTACCGATTCACCGGCAGAATTTTTCACAACCAGCGTCTGTCCCGCACCAAAATCATACTTGTTGCCTGCAGAGAAACCTTCGGCCGTGGCCCCTTTAGAAAGCTTAAGCTCTGTAAGTTCCAAAGAGGTCAAATCTGTACGGAAAGGAAGTGAATCTACATGAATAGACATGTCGTCATTATCGATAACAGCCTGCTTGCCCGCTATTTTTACAGACAGAACTTGCGGGGGTTCTACAGGGAGTGATGCGGTCAAAGTCCAAGTTTCAGTCGATGCATCTTCAGCAGTAATCGTAAACATCACGGCATCGCGAAGGTCAACAACTTCAGGCAAATTGTGAGATGCCGATTCTGAAACCTTCAACGAAACCTTGACTGCTGAAATGTCTGATTTTGCCGTCAAGTGTAGTTCCACCGTCTTTTTGGTCTTGTCCACCGTCGCCGCAGATTCTTCCCCAACAGCAGAAATAGAAACCAGTTCCTTTTCGCTAGAAACAGTTTCATCGGCTGCGGCAATTGAAAGAGCAAGCACCCAGGTCTTGACCGTTCCATCTTCGGCAGTCACCTTAAAGGACTGGTAATCTTTCCAGGCTTTCACAGCATCGGGTTCAGGATCAACAGAGGCTCCGGCAGAAACATTCCAGGAATCAATGGCGGCAGACCCTATGGAGGAGCCGTTTTTCAACTTGATATAAACTGTATCCTGGGAACGGTTCACCTTGAACTGGTCCTTGAAAAGCAACTGCAAGTCCGTCGCATTGCTC
Organism: uncultured Fibrobacter sp.; assembly: GCA_900313675.1. Classification (GTDB taxonomy): domain Bacteria; phylum Fibrobacterota; class Fibrobacteria; order Fibrobacterales; family Fibrobacteraceae; genus Fibrobacter. Next base: position 24,887 of record OMSO01000020.1, on the reverse strand, counting down.
TTTATTGCAGATACTACAATCACCCAGCTCTTTTCAGAACCGTCTTCGGCTGTCACCTTGATTTTCTGCGGAACTGACCAATCCTTTATCGTTTTCGGGTCCGGAGAAGCTTTTGCTTTTTGAGGCAAAACCACATTGGTGAGTGTTGCAGACTTGATATCGAATCCCTGAGAGTAAGTCACGTAAACCGTGTCACCAGAGGATTTCGTTTCAACGGCATCCTTGAACTCTAGCGAAATAGAGTTGTCCGAGGACTTGGCGGCATCCTCACCTTTCTTGTCGGAATTTTCGTCACCGCTCTCCCCAGAATCTTCGGCAGGAGATTTTTCACCAGGAATTTCAAATTGCAATTTCCATATTGACTTGCTTCCATCTTCGGCAACAACCAGAACATAAAGGACACGACTTGCGGGCAGGCGCAGACGCTGCCCTTTCTTCAGCTTTTTTTCCACATAAGCCACCTGGTTTGCCAATGAGTCCAGGCCTGCCGAATCCGTCGGGAACTCTATAATCTTGCTTTCTACCAGGTGTAAGGTCGCCATGTGGCTAATGTCGATACTTTCAATAGTCACAGAATCCCAGGTAGCAAGGGAATCGGAGAGTTCCTCCAAGGTTATAACGACCTTGTGCTCATCGGCAAAAACTTGAATGCCTGCAGCCTCGCCGGCGAAATGAATCTCATCGAAATCGCAGTAAGGCGACTCGCCAAACTCGTCGTAGTCGGCGGAACAGCCCCAAACAAGTCCCAAAATACAGACTAGCAGGGCAAGCCAAATTGTCTTTACAGGAGAATTCATTTTTTTGAATAGAATCATATTCATCCTCCTAGTAAATCAATTTGAAATCGTCCAGGGTGAGGCTGGAATTTTCGCCACCGCGGTATTTGCCCGAATTGCCCGCCGTTCCCCCAGCTACCACATGTGCGTATGCCGATGAAGCGAACATGACATGAATGGAAATCACATCCTCGTCGCCGGTTCCGAGAGTCAAGCCTTCTGCAACGGCATAGCCACCCGAAAGAAGCCCGAAAGGATCGGCTCCATAGGAAAGCTGAACTTTCCGTTCTGCCATATCCGTACTCGCATTGTCCGAGAAGGCTCCTGTCGCAACAACCTTGCCGTTTTCACCCACCAGCATCACATACACGAGGCTCTTCTGCGGGTAGTCCGATGAACTATTGGTTACATGATTATAAGAATATTTGATTTCAAACGCTGTCGGGCGGGCCGTAAAGGATTTACCGAAAGTCATGTCCTTTGCGATGTAGGATTCGTCAGTAGATGGTGTTCCCGAAGAGTAATCAACATCGTAAATATTTTTAGCATCAGAGCCACTATATGCACCGACAAAATAAAAGCCTCCGGCAAGTTTCCAACTACCGTCAATTATCGCATTGGACACCCCCCATCCGCAGGTTACAATTTTTGAAGAAAGGGACAAACTTTCCCCATTTTCAGAAAGGTTTTCCTCTGCCTTAAAACGGTAGTTTGTAACATAGGCAACCGTGGCTCTCCCTTCCTCCGCCATAGCATCGCTGGTAGTAGCCCAGAAATCGTTACGAGCACTAAAATCAGAACCTGGCAGTTGCACGCCCGCCACCACGCTATAAGTTCCCACATTCCCGTCGGCACCTTCGAATTCCATTTCTACAGGGCGGATCAAGTTGTTCGTCGTGTCCAAAGGAATCAACTGGATGCTAGAAAGATCGGAACCATAAGGCATTTCCACGTAGACCTTGGAACCTTCCACCGTAACGGTTCCGCCATCCACGCTCAAGTCCGCAAGTTTTACCGCCTGGGGCTGGGCAACCTCGCTACTGCTAGAAACGTTTTCTTCTGAAGAGGAACTGTCACCGCCTGCCGACTCCGACGAGCCTCCGCTAGTTCCCGACTCCCCAGAAGACGAATCCGACGACGAACCTGACGACGTGCCCGCCGAAGAATCCGATGACGAGTCTGTTTCTGACGAGCCCGCAGAATCTGCAGTTTCCGAAGACGAAGATCTTGCATCACCAGAAGATGCCACCTTAGAGTCAGAAGACTTGGGCGTCTCGGGCAATTTCCAAACCACCAACCACACGCCCGCAATCCTGTTGTAAGAATCCAGGGCCACAATGGAGAACTGGTTCGTATCCTTCGTCGAAATCACCGTACCAGGCACAAGCTTTTCGCCCAACGCAGGATCCACCAAATCGTCGTCGGCGGCCAAATACAGGGCGGAACTTCCCGGAAGGGCCAGAGAATCAATAACCAGGGAATCTAGCCAGCCCTTCGTCGGCGAAACTCGGACAACCAGTTTTTCAGTATCCAGAGAATCCACCTTCCAGCCGGAAAGTTTCAGTTCCATTTCCTCCGAAATTTCGTCTTCGGGGAACAGGGGCTTTTCCGAAGATTCCGAGCACCCTACCCACAGGCAGGCAGCACAAGCAAAAAGCGCAGCCATGTTCCAGCGCAAAAGGTTCTTTGTTCCCGCAAATCTCATCGTCCGCCTCCTAGAAAAAGTACACCAGGGAGAAATCCAAGGCCAAGAGGTTGATGGTAAAATTCACGATGTTGTAGACAAGCCTGCTATGGCTTTCGCCGTTTTCTTCTACATCGATAACGCTGGTACTGAGTCCCAAAAGTCCCACAGAAGTTTCAAAGGCAAATCGGCTCAACACCATAATACAAATACCCGGATTCAGTCCCGCCTCGATGGTCCAGGTCTTGTTACGGGTCTTGTCCATTTCTTCGCCGTCGTCTGTCTGGGATATTCCGTAAGAATACCCAACCTTCACGGACGTCTCGTTAAAAAGATACAGATTCCTGCTATCCAGCACCTTCATGTAGTTCTTCAGGAAAGGCTGCGCAAAAAAGCCATTGCTCATGTACTTGCGGTGCTGTTTGACATCGGCTATGTCTTCTAAAAGGGAAAAATCAATATCGAACCAGGTGCGGGTATAACCCAGATGTGCTCCTACAGCCAAGGCATCCTTGATGAAATACCCCCCAAAGACCTCGACGGTAAACATGTAGCCTTCGCCCTCATAGATATCGCCAAGGATAACATTCAGGGCATCATCTTCGGTATTGGCCTGAATCAGGGACAGGGTCGCCCCTCCCTGGAAATGTCCGGCGGCAATCGATTCGTCGGGATCCACCGGGTAAAGGGCATCCAAAAGACCACCCGGTTTCGATTCCTCTTTAGGGGGCGTTGGAGCAGGCGATTCAACCTTTGCAGGGGGCGTATTTTTTTGCACTAGGGAATCGGCCTCCGCACCGAATGCGGAAACCGCACAAAGGCAAAAAAGCGCCACGGACAAAATAAGCCGTTTCATACCATAAAAATAAAAAAATCCCGCAAAGGCGGGATTCCTGTTATTGGCTATTTTGCCGTTTTAATCGTGAATACAGCGGACGGCGTAGCCCATATTCTTGTCAAAATCCTGGCCCGAGAATTCAGAGCCGTTAACATACCAAGTATTCGCACCGGCTGAATTCCTTTCCGTAGCAGTCCAGAAATGGGCAGCCCCGTAACTGCTAAATCTATGGGTATATCCCGAACGGAAGTCGTATTCACCTGTGGGAACGGCACCAAAGCCATACTTATCCGTCCCCGAGCCAGATTCACTTAAGGCCATCAAATCATAGCCTCTAGAACTACCTACCACATCCTGCAACTTTTTCCATTCCTGCTGAGTAGGCACATGCCAATCTTTGGGGCAAATTCCCCGATGGGGGAATTCCGTTATTCCGCAAACATTTCCGTTACCGCATTCTGCGGCAGGCCTGTCCATAGCGGCATGCCACAGATAAAGTACCCCGGCAACCTTGCAATTCTCGGGATTGTTATCCAGACACCAAGCGGCACCCTTCAGGTTTTCTGAACCAAGCGCAGAACTGTCGGCATACCGCAAGTTCTGCCCCATCCACAATTGATCTCCTATTTGCACCTGGGTGTAGACCTGACCATCGCGGGCATCCGTGAAAGTTTCCAACTCGTCACTGAAAGAATAAACTATGGTACTGCTAGAACTGTTAAAACTACTGGAACTACTGAAGTCGCTAGAACTACTAGAAGATTCCGCATCGCCGTTATAATACTGTTCCTGTTCATCGCAGGTCTGCTGGAACATGGCGACAACATCGTCTATACCAGAAACGGCTATTTCGAGTTCAGTTTTATAAGAAACCTTGGTGTCGGTACAGACAACTTCCTTGGACGATTCGCTACCCTGGTACATACTGCAAATGCCTGCAACGAGCATCTTATTGGACGATGTGGCCGAACTATTGTATATAATTTTTCCTACACCAAGTGTGGCAATATGTTTGTAAGTAACGCCATCGGAGGTCAATTTCATCATGGCGGCGTCACCCAGTTTCGTCACTTCGCAAGAAAACTCCGGTTCACCGGAATCGGAAGAATAAAAGTCATACGGTTCCTTATTCTGCCGTTCCTCTTCATTCGAATCGCTAGACAAGGATCCTTCTAGCGAATCCAAGGTGCCTTCCAAAGAATCCAGATCTTCGCGACTGTTTATCTTGGTGTCGTTGGCCGATTCGCAGGCAGCCTTAAAGGTTTTCTTGAATTTTTCGAAGAAGCTCTCGGACATTTCCTCCCTGCTGATACCCACCACGGATTCCGCATCGCACAAAACTTCGCCGTAATCGGAGTCCCCCTTCAGTTCCTTGCAATTTTCATCAACCACACGTGGGTTGTTGCTTTCGACGGTTTGAATCATTTTCCCGCCCCGAAGTTCAACTGTCGTCTTGGTGACCACCCCGTTGAAAGAGGATTCCATGACGAGCGGTTTTTCGGATTTTACCACACATCTCAGGGTATCGAGCGCGGCATTGTTCGAACTGTCGCCACAGGCTACAATTCCGAGAGTCAGAAACAGAGGTATAAAACATTTATAACTCAAGGGCATCGATTCTCCTTTAATTCCACTCACTCCAAAGATAAATTATTCCAAACTATTTCTGCTTGAATCTGAGGTAAAGGCCCTCTACATAAGAGAGGAAAGCCTTAAAAAGAGACAATCCTTCTAGGCTGTCGGAAAAATATTCCACATCGATACTCTCGGGCGCAGAAGCCTCTGCATTTTCCATGTCGGTAGTTACCTGCACATAGTTGGAAGGATCCGCCACTACTAGCACCAGCAGAGTATAATCGTTTGTAACAGGGACTGTAAAATCCAACACAAAATCCAGCACAAGCCGACGGTTCTTTACCGTAGCCCTGAAAGAACGGATCTTTTCCACCTTCAAGAATTCGGAACCGCACTGGATATAGTTGAAATAATTCGCCTTGGAGGCCTCGCCGAAAACAACGGGTCTTAAAGCATCGCTTTCCTTAGCCGACAGTTTTCCATCGCCATCTACATCTACAGAAGCGATAGTCGCCATGCTGTAGACTTCGTCGTAAACCCACCGGTTTTCAACACCGGAAAGGCCCTTTTCGTTAAACAGGACCTTTACTGTGGCATCTACAAACACATGTGGGTGGGCCATGGCCACAGAAGCGCATAGCCCGAGCAACAAAAGGATAATTTTAGAACGCAAGAACAAAGCCTGCAACCAATAGGCCGACTCCCACAACCCCAAGTCCAATGCCTATACCGGCCTTGGTATCGCCTTTCTTGTTCAGGTCGTGGTTGTCCTTCACCATTTTCTGGGTATCGGGACTTTCAAAAGCCGACATTCCGTAGGCCTTCTTTTTGTCAGCAGCGTCACTCCAGTCCTTTTCGGCCAAGTACCACATGACACCGCCAGCGATAATGGGAACGATGGAGCTCCACAAGAGCCCGCGACCAATGCGACGCTTGCTGCGTTCATCATTGAAAGCGTTCTGCTCTTCGATTAAGGCAAGGTCGTCCAGAATGGGTTCCATTTCCACGTTAATCAGGTTCGGCATGAACGCCTTGATTTCGGTGACAATGGTGGTATCGCGGTAGCCCACCTTTCTAAAGTAAAGGCTGGTCTTTGCCTGGGGGCGAATTCCGTCTACCACCACATCTGTCATGTAGTGGGGCATAATGTTCACCGTAGGCACTTCGTTGATGAACACTTCTACCGCTTCGGGGTCGGTGTTCAGGGTCAACCTGGTGGAGGGACGTTCCACCGGAATCTCTATGCGGTTCAGGCTGTCGGAATTGATACGGACCACGGCGGTTCCCCACCATTCCACGCCTTTCAGCACCTGCATCACCGAAATGGTGTACTTGCCCGGCGCAATGCGCTTGATGGTATCCGGCGCCACCTGCTTGATAGGAATGCCGTTCACAAAAAGGGAACAAGCCGCAGGGACCGATGTCACAAAGAGGTTTGCGCTTCCCGGCGGATAAAGCTCCAGGTCCTCCTCGTCGTCCACATATTCAGGAACCACATAATTCGAAAGGCCGAGGTCGATCATCTCGTCGTCTTCCATGTTGTAGAGACGACGCAGGTCCAAACGGTAAATCTTGATGAAGGGGTTTGCGGAATCGGCGGCGATACTGTCCTGAATCTCTTGCTGGCGGATTTCCTCTTCGACACGGGCAATTTCTTCTAGCTTCATGCGGGTGTCTTCTTTCTGGAGGGCGGTCTCGAAGTCGTCGTCGGCGCCGTCGTCCACCTCTTCTTGGGGCTGTTCCTGAGGTTGTTCTGCCGGAGTGGTGTCGGCCACGGCCACAGGAGCGGGTGGGGCTGCCGTCGCTACGGAATCGGCCTCATCGTCTTCTTCGTCTTCCTGGTGCTGGCCATTGCTTTCTTCCATGGCGGCAATAGTCGCCTCTTGCAACTTTTCCAAATTTTTCTGTTCGTCTGCATTGGGACGCTTCAGATAGACAGTGTCTCTTTCAATCTTTACAAAGATGGCCTCTTGTTCCACAGAATCGCCCATGATCCAGTAACGGACGGGGACTTCACGGCCAGCCGCGGGCTTGGCGACAGTATCAACAGGGGCTTTTGCGCTATCCAGCTTTGCAAAGGGGTCAGCGGGCTTTTCAGCAGGTTTTGCAGCCGGAGCAGCCTCTGTAGCCGCTGGAGTGGATTCTGCCACCGGAGCAGGCTCTGCCGCCGGGGCTGCAGGTTCCGAAGCTTGTGCAGGAGTTTCTGCAACAGGGGTAGACTCGGCCGCAGGAGCAGCCGATTCAGGAACATTATCCCAATCGTCTTCGTCGGCCAAGGCGGGCAAAGCCGTCACAAAGGCCAAAAAGAGCACGCAAATACGATTCCACATACCTTAAAGATATATTATTAAAGACCTGTTGGTCGGGGCGTTTTTTGGATTTTTGCACAATAAATAGGTCCAGACCCGTTTGTCCTGTCGGGCAAAATGTGGACCCCGAACTCAGTGCGGTCCGCGCCTTCCGGAATATCCGAGATTTCAACAGCGCAAGCCTCGGGGCGTTTTTTCAGGATTCTTGAAACCACACCGTCGTTTTCCAAGGGAGAAAGCGCACAGGTGCCGTAAACAAGAGTTCCTCCCGGGCGTAACGCATCTATGGCCGAAGCCAAGAGGGAGCCCTGTTCCACCGACAGCCTCTTGATCCGCTTTGCAGACCAGACTTCCAGGTGGGCAGGAGCATTCAGCACATGCCGGTCCGAAGAACAAGGGGCGTCCAGCAGAATCCGGTCAAAAGATTCCTTCCTATGGAGGCCGAACTTGACACCATCGTAACCCGAAACACTGATAATGCTTCGCCAGTCCTTGGGCAAAGAATTTTCCAAAACATGCTTAAGGCGTTCCCGTCTGTCTGGCGAGCGGTCATTGCACTGCAGCGACCCTACACCCTGAAGCATTGAGGCGATTATCAGGGACTTGCCACCGGGAGCGGCACACATGTCCAGAACATCCATTCCAGGCTCCACCCCTAGGGCCTTTGCGGCAAAGACAGAGGCCTTGTCCAGGTAATACGGTTCGAGGCCTTCTCCGAACTGCAACGTCTCAAAACAGGACTCCCCCTTGAGGGATTCCAGCAGGGCCGGCCAGCGGTCGCCAAACAATTTCTCGTAGTAATCGAAAAATTCCACTTTTCATCGTAGCGGCCGGTTCCCCGACCATAGCAGCACTAGCGCACCTTCACGACAAAGGCGCTAATATTGTAAGCGGACAGTTCTCGGGCCTTGTCGTCGGCTGCCTTCTTGTTGTTCCAACCGCCAGCCCGCAACTTGTAAAAGGGAGCGTCAAAGACCACCTGAATGGCATAACCCGTGCTGGCAGAGAGTTCGGCCCTACGACGCTGGGCCGCATCAAAATCGCCCACCGCCTCAAACTGCAAAACGTACAAATCCTTGGAGGCTTTTTTGTCTGTACTGGCCTTGCCCGAAATCGCAGGGCCCGCCGTCGCCGAAGTATCCCGCAGAGAGGCGTTCAGCTCAGGGGAATATTCGTTACCGCGGAAAAGAGAATCCATGTCCGTAGGGTCTCCGGCAAAGGAGATTCCCATAGCAAGTCCAACAACTACAAACAGTAACTTCATACCTTAAATTATAGCAAAAAAATGTCCGGGGAGACCCCGGACATTTAAATTCAACTTTTGCAGAGGATTACTTCACAATACCCTTACCGCGCTTGGCACCCCACATGTCGGTCTCTTCGGCCTTACTGGACTTGACCTTGCCAAGCTGAGCAAGTTTCACGAAAGAGGAAAGCTTCGCGATATAGGCACCGGTACCCACCAGGCGCTTCTTATCGGAAAGCATATTCCAAGAAATGTAGAAGTTACCCTGAGTAGAGCGACAATCCTTGCCACCGAAGTATTCCTTACCAAACTTCTGCTTGTTGATTTCGTCCAGGCAGTAAATCTTGTTGCTCTTGCCGGCAACGTAGTTACCTAGGTTGGTGTAGAACTTCACGTCGTACTGGAAGTAAACTTCGGCCAAGGCCTCGGGGTGTTCGTTGAAGAACTTCTCCGTCACAGAGTCCTTGCTCATGAATGACGCCATGTCGGACTTCACGATAAAACCGAGGGTATTGGGATAGAGCTTCGCGATTTCATCCTTGCCCATGGTGGTAGGAATCGTGAATACTTCCACGGCAGGAGTATTCTTGGCGTCAATATCCTTGTTCATGGTAGCAAGCTTGATAGCGGATACTTCTACGGAGTAGTCACCCACGATAGTCACCCAAGGAGACGGAAGTCTCTTGGTAGAGTTGTAATCCGTGGGAGAATTCCAGTGCATGGCGCTATCGCCTGCAACACGCTGGGCAACATCACTTGAAATATTGGTAGTATCGCTCCACATCCAAGAATCGGCGCGGAAGCGGATAAAGTCGCCCAGACGCGGTGTGGGGTTCTTGGTGCTCTGGGTCTTGTCGAACACCAGGGTCAGCTTTTCAGAACCGAGTCCGCCGGGGGCTGCGTTAGCCGTAGGCGAAGCGTAACGGGCCGCCTCGGCCACTTCCGTCGCAGAGTTCATGTAGAACGTAAACGGAGCCTTGCTATTGGTTTCGTCAATCATCTTCACCGGTTCAGAAAGCGTCACCGTCAAGCGGTTCAGCTGTTCAGAGAAGTTGTCCACGCGGGCAGAAACAATCACCGGTGCCATACGGTCGGTAACGCTACCGTCGAAGTGGCCCTTGGTAATCTTCTTGCGGTCTTCGTAAGTAGCAAAGTTCAGCACCTTTCCACGGCCGTAGGTCTTTACCAGAGACGAGAAGGTAGAATCCGAGACAAAGGAAAGAACGCTGTCACTCTTGTTGCCGTTAGCCTTATACTTGGCCATAAACGTGTTGTAGATAGTCAGGGAGTCGATCATGTAGGAGCACGCCACGGCGGTATCCTTCTTGGTCTTGGAGAATCCCTTCTCCACAAAGTTTATTTCTTCGTAAACGTTTTCATCCCAGTCGATACATATCAAGAACGGCAAGGAGTCCTTGTAATCACCCTGGGGGTTCGGAGCGAAAGGCCTGTCGTAGTGGATAACGATAGAGTCGCCCTTACCGTCCAGGTACTCCTTGGACTGCGAGTAATAGGGTTCAGGAATGCTGATGGCGCCCAAAGAAGCACCACGGACATCGAACATGTCCACCAGCTGCGGGAACGGTACCGGCGGCTTGCGGAAACGCAGATTCACGTAAGAGGACAGACTCAGGCCCTTGGCATCTTCGGCAGTCGAAATCGTGATGTAGGCCGTAGAATCCATATATTCCTTGCGAGAACGAATAGAAATCACATAGGCTCCATCGCCGAGAGAAATGGCATCGCCTGGCATAGTCACACCGGCAGAAGCATCGGTCATAGTCAAGGTCATCTGACAATCCGTGCAAATCTCGTTGGTAGCCGGGTTCACGATCAACACATACAGATCCACATCGGAACCAATCCAGTGGAAGTATTCGTCGCCATCCAAGCTATCCGGGTCACCCGCAATCGGATGCTTCCATGCGGTCACGTGACCAGCAGAGTCAACGGTCACCGGTTCGGCAAAGTCCAAGCGCGGAGCATAGAACTTGATCTTGGCGGCGGTCTTCAAGGAAACCGTCTTTTCTTCGGGACTGGCGGTCAGGCCTTCCAGGCCCTGATACACCCAGATGGTATCAATACCCGATTCGCCGATAGTCTTGGGCCAGGTTATGGGCGTTTCTCCGGTCTTGGTGGCATAGGCTGTCATGCCCTTGTCCAGGGTCAGGGTGTATTTCTGACCGATGGCGCTGAGCAGGTCCACTCCGCCGTCGGCAAAGGCGGACACGTACACCGGCACGCGGCTGCCAGCAAGGCCCTCGCCAACAAAGGTCCACTTGGTACCCGACGCATAGTGAGGACTCTTTTCGTCGCCCGCGTTCACCGTATAGGTAGAGGTCTGGGTCATCACGTCCAGGTTACCCTTGATGCGGAAGTTGATGTAGGTTCGAGTCTTTTCGTTACAGGTTCCGCCCTTGTCGCAGAATTCGATAACCAGGCGGTAACTGCCCGGAGCAAGACCGCTAATCTTATCCGTGTTCACCTTGGGGTTGAACGCGTCAGAAAGGTCAATACCACCATATTGCATACCGGACTTGCCGGATTCCAAAGTTGCCACCTCAACACCAGCCCTAGTGGTAATCTTGAACTTCAGGCTTCCATATTGGGCGATGTCCTTGCCGCAGGCGTGGATTTCACCGTCGCCGCTACCGCCAGCCTGTCCCAAAGCAACAGAGGCACAGGAGCCGTCGCCACTCTGGTCATAGCAAACTTCATAATTGACTGAGCCGTCGCTACCCTTGCCCTTGGAACTTGCGTTCACACCGCTGGTCTGCTTGATGAACATGTTGGTTTTGATAATCACGTTGGTCATGGTGGTACGACGGTCGCAGAAGAAAATATCCAGGGGATAATCCTGACCGGGAACCAGGAACCCTTCGCCGTAGGTGGTATTCAAGTTTTTCAGGACAACATGACCCGGAGCGGCCAGATGGGCTCCACCGTTATCCACAGCAATCTTCCTATTGATGAACACCCAAATATCGTCGTCACCGCGGAAGGTAAATTCTTGGTCTTCTTGATAGGTAAAGGTTGCATGAGATTCGAAGCACCATTGCTGGTTACGGGTAACACCCGACCAATCTTGACGAGTTCCCCAATCCCATACTCCGGGATTATCACCGTTAAAGAAGGAATGCGTCGGGTCTGTCAACCTATCACAGTCAAAGGGGCCGGTCCATCCCTTGGTAGTACAATACTTGTCAAAATCTCCAGTGTAGTTGGTGGGCACCGGCGCTTCAGCCTTGCGCTTGGTTCTGCACTGGTCGCAGGCCTGAGGACTTATGGACTCTACTCGTGTTGCGGCAGTCTTCAATTCAAGAGGATAAAAGCCACCCGTATACCCCCCGCTTGCAAGTTCGTTTCCCGAAAGGTCATAATGGGTAGAATCCGAATCGAATCCCCAACGGGGGTCCGAGCCGTAATGTCTAAACTTCATGTCATAACACTGAACTTCATTTTTTCCCGCAGTATAGTTAAAGAGCGTTTTGAATTCAGCTTCCGTACCAGCGCATGTTGTGGCATTTGCATTTCCTGCGTTAAACTGAGGCTTGTTATCAGAACCCAGGTCTTCTTTTACAATTCCACGACGAACACCTGTGCACGCACCGTAACCTGCGGTATTCGGGTCAGAAGAAAATAGATTATTTACACTTTCATCGGAGTCATAGATTACTGCGGCAAGGCTAAAACTACAAATGCCATCCACACCGGGATCCGTGATAAACAACCCTTGCTGATCTTCCATCCCCTCGGGCCACTGAGAATCATCAGGAATAAAGTAGAGTCTGTCGGAACCGAAAGCTTCTAGAACAGCCTTCAACGGAAGCGGAACCGGGTCTCCATCACCCCACAAGCCGGTCTGGCCAATCTGGTCTTCAGGTTTGTTTTTTCTATAGATAATGACTTCATCCGGGACCTTAGCCTCTTCATAAACCATCATGAACCAACCGCACATACCGGAAGCAGGCTGCATCTGCACTCCAGCACCGCCATTAGCACTGGCCATCATCACATCGGACTGCCAGTCCTTGTCGTCGGGAACTAGGACATACAGGTACTTGGCCGAGGGAGGAACGGAGCCCTTGTAGGTTTTCCCCGGATTCAAAGGATCATCTGCAATAAAAGTTACACTGCCTGCACCCGGGCAAGGAAACACGGCGTTATTCGTGAGAGCATTCTGCGGGGCCTCGCCAGAGCCTACCGGAGCTACCCAGTTAAGCGAGGATATCATAGAAATGCTACCCTGCGTAACGCTACTGAGAATGCTGAAACTATTTCCACCATTTTCTTGATGGCCTATGGTGCTCAAATCAAAGGTGAAGTAACCGTCGTCATCCCTAACGGTAGCATGACCTGCTTGCGCTGGCGGACAATTTCGGGTGCCGAAATACGCTTCAGTCCAATCACTAGGGGCTTTAAAACGCACTGTTCCCGCGCACTGGGCATCTGCAGTGCCGCTAAACGCACCTACAGTGACCAGCAGTGCCGGTAAGACCTTTCCAAACACATTCCCTAATCCCGATATGGAAAATCTTTTTGACATAGATTTTTCACCTTTTTAATATGCAACTAAATGCGGCAAGCATAAACTCGCCACATAATACCCCCCAAAATCTATTCTTTTATTATTGAAAAAGCAAACGAAAAAATGAAAAAAAAAGGCAAATTTCAAAAATATGTGACTTATTACAAGGCAAAAGGCTCCCAGCAATAACTGCGGGAGCCCGTTTGTAAAAATCTGTTAACTAGCGCTGTTCAGATTACTCAACCTCGTATTCCACTTCGCACACCGTGTTGCCGTGGAAGTCGAGGCGGAATACATGGGTACCGGTCTCAGTAGATGGAGTATACTGGTACCAATCCCCATTTGAATATCGGCTCACTGCCTTATCAGCGACTTCTTCATTGTCGTGATATAGAGTCATGTTCAGCGATGCACCAATGACATTCGCATCCCAGTTACCAAAGCTTGCTCCAGGAGTAAAGTAGTGCGTATGGTCCCAACTGTGTTCAGTCAAAGCGCAACTCGTCGAGGTAATCGCGGGATATGCGGTCGTAACGGAACCAGCGCAAACCTCCTTACCCCCATAGGTAACTGTATAGTTGTACGTGCCAAGCTCATCGGGGACTTTAATTTTACCACTATAGCCATTCCAGCGATCAACACTCAAATTAGAGGTTGCACCATCCAGCGTAAGCACCATCGTAGCACTACCACCCATAGCATCAGTCCAGCCAGAGCACTTGGCCATGTTGAACTGGACAGAACTTCCAGGCATTACGGGCGTTCCCCAGGAACAAGTCGTGGTCAATGTGGGATATTCCACCGTTATGTCGGCAGAGCACACTTCCTCGCCATCCACGGAAAGAGTATAGGGATACTTCCCTAAATTGGTTGGAGCAGTCAGTTCCGTAGCCGAATTGTTGGAGCCGTTGGCAACGGAAACGGTCTTGGACGAACCGCCTCCGGTCAAGGTCATGCTTATGGTTCCGGTAACGCCAGTCACGTTATTGGGCCTGAAATAGAAGGTCTGTCCCGGAACAACACTCATAGATGCCTTATTGGCATCATAGTTGTGCTCACCAACATTACACGCTGCACCCGGCAATTCCGATGCCGACACCGAGTTGCAGGTGGGGCTCATAGTCATGCCATCGCTATTGGTGATGGTGACCGTCGGGGCATACGTTCCGACACTTTTGAGGGTCATTGTTGCAGACGCTTCCGTTCCCGAAGCGCCGCCCGCCCACGCGTAGGTGAAGGGCTCTGCACCGGTGCAGCCACTAACGGACCAGGTCACGTCCTTGGGCTTGGAAGAAGACACCACCACGGATGTCGAGGGTGTTGTGCACGTGCAGCCGCTCACCTTGATGCCGGTCACTTCAACCGGATTGGTACATTTAACCGTCTTCTCGGTAGCCAGCCCTTTGTTGATTGTCACGGAAGCCCCGTACTGTCCCTTCGTGGCATAGCTTACACTTGGCGTGGCATCCTTGCTGGTCGTAATGGAACTCCCCTCGTCAAAGGTCCAGTCGTAGCTTTCGATAACCAGGCTCGAATTCAGCGACACGTATTTCCAGGTCACGGACCCGCCCCTTTCAACACTTGCGGGAGTCGCATTGCACGCGCCATTAAGGATAGATGATCCCCTGGAGGACGAAGAAACCACCGTCGTGCTGCTGCCGGGATTCACGGCAGAACTGCTGGACGCTACCGACGAAGTATCAGCCTTTATCGACGAGGAGCTAGGGATTACAGGCCCCTTTTGGGCAGACGAGGAGCTCCCCTTGGCAGAGGAATCCGCAGCAGAACTGGTTACTTCTTCTTGAGCTTCGCTAGAACTGAGGATCAGCTCACCGTTGCCGGCGGCCTTCTCCATGGCGGCCACGCATTCGGGGTCGTCGTTACAGGCGGCCATGGCGTCGGGAATGAGGTTCGCCATGCCGTCTTCGTTGAATTCGCCATAGTTCAATAGGGCCATTTCGTCTTCTAGGCCTTTGGCCTCTACGGCACCCATGTCGCAGGCCCACAAGATGGCCACTACGCATACGAAAAATACGCTTAAAAACACCCGTTTCATAAGCAACTCCATACCCTATATTACACCTAAACCTTAATATATACTTTTTTTTACCAATGTAAACAAAAATTTTGATTTGTTGATAAAAAACACAAAAAAAGCGCAAAAAAAGCCCTCCCGGGGAGGGAGGGGGCGTCTGGCTATATGGCGTTGCTACGGTTTGCCAGGAGATTCCTTGGCCTTCTCCGCTACGATTTTCCGAGCTTTTTCGATTAGATTGGCCGGCACGCCAAGGGACTCTAGAATGTCGATTCCTTCTGCACGACCTTTGGTAAGACCTTTGGCAAGACCTTCAGCACGACCTTTTGCAAGGCCTTCTGCACGACCTTCGGCACTAGCTTTCGCACAGGCTTCGGCACAGGCCTTTTCCGTGCCACGACGTATGCCGCTGGCAATAATCGTATCTATCTCTTCCCGTGTTACCATGTCCTTCTCCTGCCTCGTCAAGAGTTCGTCGTCTGCGTTGTCCACCCGGATGCGTTCCAGGGCTTCTTCCAGAATCTCGTTGCCAAAATGGGGCAGTTCCTTGCCATCGCCGGCGTGGTTCAGCAGGTACAGCCAGGCGTCCACGGATCCAGAGACTTCGCTTTCGGATTTCTTAAACTTGGGCAGACTAATCATAATATACTTATTTTTCCCGAAAACGGGTGCCGCACTGCCGTTTTTTAGCGCATTGCGACTATATAGCGCCCATTCGTCAATGTATTCGCCATCTCTGGAGCCTGACAGGTCAAAGTCGCAAATCCAGATGGAGACCGTTTCCGGAAGCTCGTACCGCTTGCTTTCTCGTATATCCCTGGGAAGTGCCTGGAACTCCTTGGTCCGTTCCATCTCCTGCTTGCCCTTGATAATCAAGAAAGCCTTGTAAAGGACAGCCCTGTCGGTAAAAAAGTCGTGTTCGGCCTTCTGCATCTCTATGTCGATGAACCGCCCCGTTCCCGTGGTGGCGAAGATATCCAGGATTACCTTCTTGCTGCGGGCGGAACGCATCGTTATGGTCTTGTCGAAGGTGAAGGTGAGATTCTTGATTTTGTCGTCGCCCTCCAGATGCAGGATTCCGTCCAAAAAATCCTTGAGGGCACTTTCGCTGTCGAAGAGTTCCTTGAAACCCGTGTCGTATCTGGGATCCAGATAGACTTGCCCCTGTAGCGATTCGGGGATAGGTCTCTTGCGGATGGGTTTGGCTTTTCTTTGTTTGTTTTTACTCATAGCGTCTTAATCCGGGTGCGCCCCGGAGATGGCGGCGGGGCGGAATGCCCCGTACTGTATAAGACGTTTTTTTGAGGAGAAAAAGGCCCTGTAAAGAATCTTTTTACAAAGTGAACAAAAAAGAACCCTCCCAGGGAGGGAGGGGGGCATAAATGCTTTTTAAAACGAAAATTACCAACCTACAGAAACAAAGCAATCAGCCGAATCTGCACCAGTAATCTCCAAACATGCTTGAGAATTTGCTGTTACAGCAACAGTGTTATCCGCGTTTGAACTGTTGCAGTTTCCAGTGGAACTTGACACCGCTGTGGTGGCAGATCCATTGTAATTGACAATTATTTCACAAGAATTGTTTTGCCAGCCATGGCCACACCTCAGGTTTCCGGCAATTTTGATAGTTACACAGGCACCATTAGGAACGGTTACTTTTCCTGCAGCATCTTTTTCTTCAATTATGTAATCCGGAACATCAGAGTTAACAGCCTTCACTGTCGGGCAGGGCACATTCATAGAGGCGTTCTTTGCACTGGTAACCTTCACCGAAGCGGTCTTGGTATCGCCCTTCTTGGAAACAGTCGCTGTAGCCGAGGCTGTCGACCCTGTGGCTCCTGTCCATGCCCATTTCCAATCCCCGTTGGGGGTGTCAGAACCGGCCTTGCAGCCCGAAACAGTCCATGTAACAGTCACATCGCCGCCCTTGACATCGGGATTGGCCTCGTCAACAGCGCACTCACATTCCGTTACATCGGGGCCTGCTACGGCGACTGTTCCACAATCGATGGTTTTTTCACCCAGCTTAATGGTGGTTTTATAGTCCCCGATTTCCGCATAGGTTGCTGTGACGGTCTTACCGTCACCGCCACAGGTACCAGCGACATTGCCCGCAGTGACCGTACCACCGGCAACAGTCCAGTTACAGGTGGCTGCCTTGACCCTGTTTTGGTAATCAAGCAAATCCGTAACTCCCGCTCCAGCTAGAGTTCCAACAGTAAAAGTCCAGGTGACGCTCCCACCCTCCTTTATGGATTGCACGCTAGCCTTGCAACTTCCACTAAGATCATTGGGGTCAGTGGCTGCGGCCGTGCTAGAAGGAGGCGGATTGTCACCACCGGAGGCCGAACTGCCAACGGGGGTCGTCGATGCTGCAGAAGAGTTGATGACAGGGCCAGCCTTGGAGCTGCTAGAACCGGTGGCAGGAGTATCACCGCCTTCGCCACCTTCCCCGCCTTCGGCGCTGCTCTCAGGCGGAACATATTCGGCACCTTCCATCTTAGCTGCACAAGCCTCGTCGGCGGCGCAGTCTGCCATAGCCTGGTTCAACAGGGTCTTCATATTGCCCTCGTCACCTTCGGCGAACGGGGGACCGTAGTTCAACAGGGCCAGCTCGTCGTCGCCGCCCTTGGTAATCACATCGCCGTCACCGCAGGCCCAAAAAGCCGCAGCGGCAACGCTCAAAACAGAAAATCCTACAAGAAATTTCTTGTTCATAATAAACCTCTTTGAGGTAAATATATGCTTTTTCAGGAGAAATTTCTAGTAAAAAGTTTCAAATAAAAGCTCACAGCGAGTGTTTTACGCTTTTACGTGAGCTATTTTCCGCTTTTTTGTAAAGCGGGATTTACCTTGTGCCGTAACGATGGTTCAACCCATATTTTCAAAGAGGCAAAAAACAGGGAACATCTTTACCTTATTTACCATAAAGCCATCACAAAATTGAAGTCTCCTACAGGATACATATACATAGTGCAACTAGATCCATCTTGATACCCTGTTTGTAATCCTGAAAAGCCTCCAGTTTTCAAGGATTCCGTTTTTTTCTCGCCACTGCAGTCAGTGAAGTATATCTTCTGTTCGTTTCCACTCCAGTTTCCTCCTTGAACAGTTGCATTGTAGCCCTTAGAGGCTTTTATGCTTATCGCATAACACTGGTTAGCCGTGACTGCAAATTCGATTTGGTTTCCATCAAAATCCTTCGCCGTGCTGTTGCCAGAATTGCACTTGAAGGGAGTATTGTCTATAATGGTCGCTGCAGGGCAAGAAACGATAGCCGACTTGCCATCGGGATTTTTGACCGTCGCAGAAACGGTATAGGATCCCAATTCAGAGAACGAAGCCGTAGCAGTCGTACCCGAACCAGTCGCCCCGGTCCAGCTATAATCAAACTTTTCCGCATCCCTGCCCAAGCCATCAATGCTAGAACATCCAGTAATCGTCCATTCAACCGTTACAGGGTTGTTGTCTTTTAAGTCGGCACTAGACGGCGTGTATACCGGAGCCCCGCAGGTACACCCCGTAACCTCCGGGCCCACCACGGTCAGCTTGTTGCAGGTAATGGGCTTTGACTCCCCGTCGATGGTAAGCGTTGGTGTGTAGACACCCGTTTCAGCGAATACGGTAGTGGGCGATTCCTCCTCGCTGGTAGTAATGTCGGCCCCAGTAAAGCTCCAGCTATAACTTTTGGCGGCCTCACCGTTGGTCCTAAACTGCCACTGAATAGGCGTCCCCTTGACTACAGTCGTTACACCCCCTGCTGGTTGGCAATATCTGAGCACCACACCTGCAATGGAGGAATTGCTGCTGGTGGCTACACTTGCAGAAGACGTTTCCGGCACATCGCCAGACCCGCCCTGGGAGTCTGAACTGACCGTAGATATAACAGGAGCTCCCGCAGAGTTGATAACGATGCCACGGGAAGAACTGGACCGTGATTCCGTCGCGGCGCTGCTTTCTTCGGAGACCGCTTCTGAGCTGCTGCTTTCTTCGGGAATGTCCAACGTGCCGTCCGCTTTTTCCATGGCGGCCTTGCAAGCGTCGTCGGCCTCGCAATCCTTGATGGCGGCGCTCCTGAGGGTCCACATGTTGCCGGAATCGCCCTCCACAAATGGCGGTCCGTAATTCAACAAGGCGAGCTCGTCTTCACCACCGCGAGCATCGACAGAACCATCTCCACAGGCACAAAAGGCCATGGCTACCATAGCAAAAAAGATACAGCAATAAACGGGATTCTTTTTCATAACCCAAACTCCCTATAAATACCCATTGATAAATATATATTATTTTATGAATAGCGACCCATGGCAGGAAAAATAATTTTAGTCCGGATACTACTACCTCCGGCGTCCGAATGACCCCGAGTAACGCTTTTTTCTATTTTCCCTCACATGAGCCTCAATTCGAACCGCATGGACGCCTACCTAGCCTTTTTGGGTGTGGAACGGAACCTTTCGCCCAAGACCATCCAAAGCTACCAAGAGGACCTGCGACACTTTATTGCCTGGCTCGACGACGCCCACCTGGATTTAAAGGAGCTCACGCCCCAGAAACTGGACGAGTTCCTGACGCTTACCGCCGGGCAACTGGAATACTCCCCCACCTCCGTGGCAAGGCATTTCTCCAGCCTGCGCGGGTTTCTAAAACACATGCAGAATCAGGGCGAATACGATTTCAGTACCGAATCCATGCTGGCCACACCGAAACTTGGGCACTACCTGCCCGAATACCTAACCCGCGAAGAAGTCGATTCCGTTTTCGAAAGCGCTGCAAACGGCAAGAATCCGCTCCGGGACACCGCCCTGCTCGAACTTATGTACAGTGCCGGGCTCCGCATTTCGGAAGCCCTGGGCATCAAGCTTTCTCAGCTGGACCTTGACAACGAATGGCTGACCTCTATCGGCAAGGGCAACAAGCAACGCCTGATCCCGCTAGGCAGCAAGGCAAAGGAAAACCTGCGCGCCTGGATTCAAGAGGGCAGGCCACTCACCCACCCCGCTACAGACAACATCATTTTGAACCCGCGGGGCAAGCCCATGAGCCGCATGGGGGCCTGGAAGATAGTGCAACAGCACACCGCACACCTGACCAAGCAGGTGTCGCCCCACACCTTCCGTCACAGCTTTGCCACCCACTGTCTCGAAGCCGGGATGGACCTGCGCGTACTGCAAGAACTGCTTGGGCATGCGGACATTAGCACCACGCAGATTTATACCCACATCGACAAAGAATTTATCAAGCAGGAACACCGGGCATTCCACCCCAGAGAATCCGGGCGTAGATAAACCACACCTTAGGGCGAAAAAAAAAGAAACCCCGCTTGCGCGAGGTCTCAAATCCGTTAATCAGGAACGACTAGAAATCGTCGTCGTCAGAGTGTTTTTTCTTCTTTTTCTTTTTCTTCTTAGGCATGGCGTCTTCGGCAACCTTGTCACCCTGCTTCTTGTTCACCACCACTTCGGCAGCCTTTTCACCGGGCTTGGTGAAGCCGAACTGACGGGGGTCAAAGCCCTTGGGGAACTTGGTCTTGTTGTCGTAGATAACGCGTTTTGCAGTGAACTTTTCAATCTTCGCGTTGCTCAGGTCGGCACCGGAGAAATCCACGTCTTCCATCTTAGTATCGGCGTCGATCTTGACACCCTGGAGATTCGCGTTCAAGAAACTCACCTTGATGAGCTTTGCACCGGCAAAGCTAGTGCCAGACATCTGGGCCAGCTGGAAGTCTGAACGTTCGATGGTGGAGTTGGCGAAGTTGCTCTTAGTGAGATCGGCCTTATCGAAGATGCTCTTGAAGATGTAGGCACCGTCGAAGACGCTCTTCACCAGGTCGGCTTCCTTGAAGATGTTCTTTTCAACAGAGGCGTCGTAGAAAGAGGCCTTGCCGAGCTTGGCCTTTTCGAAGTCGTTCTTGGCCACGGAACTCTTGTCGAACACCACACCGGTCAAGTCCTGCTTGCCGAACTGCATGTTCTTCACGGTAGCCTGGGCGAACTTGGCACGCTGGAGCTGGGTCTTGGACAGGTCCACGTCGTTAAAGGTGGTCAGGGAGAGGTCAGCGTCCTGCATGTTCACGTTCTTGAATTCGGCACCGCTGAACTCGGCCTGAGAAAGACCGGCCTTCACAAAGATGACGTCCACCAGGTCCGTGCCCTTGAAGTTTGCGGCAATCAGGTTACAACCCGTAAAGTCCGTGTGGTTCAGGGTAGCCTTGCGGAAGTCGCTGTTAGCCATCAAGGAACGGGCGAAGTTGGTGTTGGTGAGGTTAGCCTTGGAGAAATCGGCACGGGTAAGGTCCACTTCGTTCACGGAGGCCATGGTCATGTCTGACTTGCTGAAATCCGTTTCTTCGGAGACCTTCATCATGTCAAGACGAGCATTCTTAAGATTGGTCTTGGGGAACTGGCTGTCCAGGAGCGTTGCACGGTAGAGGTTGGCCTCTTCCATGTCGGCACCTTCGAAGCTGGAGCTACGGATGTCGGCACCGCTGATGACCACACCCTTGAGGACAGCATTGTTGAAGTTCGCTTCGCTAATCACGGCGTTCTGGAAGGACACGCCGGAAAGGTTCGCGCCCTTGAAGTTCGGCTTTTCGCCTGCAGCACGCTGGAAGTCGGTAACATTCTTGATTGCCTTTGCGTTGCTGAAGTTGAAACCGTCGATACGCTTGTCGCGGAAAGAAATGTTGAGGTCCTTGCCGGACCATTCACTCTGAGCAAAGCCGCTCATGGCAAGTGCGCCCACAAGGCAAAGGCCAAACTTCGAAATTTTCATCATATTCATATACACGTTCCCTTTATGGAAAATCCAAAATAACGGATACCCCTAAAATAAATAAAAAAATTCAGATAAAGGCAAGAAAAATGTAAAACAATGCTATTTTTTGCCTTGAAATGTCAAATTTCGCTCAAAAAGAGTACGATGTCATAGTCTGCGGGGCCGGTCCTGCCGGGCTGATGGCGGCCTGCACCCTAGGGTACTTGACCGGCACTGCCAGACGGATTCTTCTTTTGGACAAGAAAGCCCCCTGGAAGGAACCCATCTTTTGTGCAGAGGCTGTTTCTGCTGATAGGCTTGCGGCCCTTTGGCCCATTGATCCCGCCTTTGTGCGGGGCAAACTTTCGGGCATTTACTTTACCTCGCCCAAGCGTTACCGCGCCGAGTTCTACAGCAAGGACTGCGGCCTGATTCTCAACAGGGCCCTGTTCCACAAGAGCATCGCCGATTCTGCAAAGAACCACGGGGTAGAATGCCATTTTGACACCCTTATCCACAAGCTGGAACGCACCGAGACTGGCTGGAACGTCCAGGTATCCCAGGGAGACGAATCCGTCACCCTGTCGGCAAAGACCATCATTGACGCCTCGGGCCCCGGGTGCAGGCTCACCCGGAATATTCCCTGCCTCGAAGGAATCGAGTCCGGCGATACGGACCTGGAAACGGGTATTTTCGCCGTTGCAGACGGTATCAAACACAGCCCCGAGCACATCGAGCTGTTCTTCGGTAGCGAATTCCAGGACGGCTACGGTTGGATTTTCCCTCGGGACGGCAAGGAAGTGAACATCGGTTTCGTGCTGGGCAGGACCGTAAAGAACGGAGAGCCCCTGCGCCAGAAGCTCATGAATTTTATCGCCAAAAATTACCCGGAGGCGACAGTGAAGGCCGTCTATGGCGGCATGATCGCCTGCGGGCAGTCCGACAAGCCTCTCGCCAAATGCGGGCTTTTCAAGGCGGGCGATGCCGCCAGCTGCGTGAACCCCATCAGCCGGTCGGGCATCGTGGAATCCCTGATTAGCGGAAAGATTGCCGCCGAAGCGGTGGACCAGTGGCTCAAGGACAGCGGAGAAAACCGGGATGCCATCGAGGCTTCTACCCTCACCCGCTGGATGGAAGCCCTGGGCAAGAGCCACAAGCAAATCGCCAACGCCAAGGCAGGTTTCAACAGCATTACCGATGACCAGCTGGACAAGGCCGCCAAGCGGCTCTCCAGGCTGCCTCGAGAAAAACAGACCCTGGTCCGCATTTTCTGGAACGTGCTCTGGTCCTGCCCCTCAGTCATCTGGAAGATGCGCTCGTTCTTGCGTTAAGGTCGAACCATGCCAGAATCTATCCAGGAACGACAAGACGCACTCCGGGCGAAATTCGCAAGCTTTACAGACGCCGACGGCAAGTGGGAATACCTGCTGGGTCTCGCCCGCAACCACAAGGGAATGGACCCCGCCCTCAAGGCAGAAAAGTTTATCATCCAGGGCTGCGCCTCCACCATGTACTTGGTGCCGAGCTTTAACGGCGAGGTCATCCATTTCGAAATGGACGTAGAAGGCGGAACCACCAACCCGCTGATTAGCCGTGGCCTTGGAGCGCTGGCGCTCCAGATTTACAACGACCAGACTCCGTCTGCTATTTTGTCAGTAAACCCGGAATTCTTTAGGGACATCGGCCTGAACGTAGGGCTCTCCCCCACCCGGAGCAACGGCTTTGCAAGCCTCGTGAAACAGATTTATTTATATGCCCGCGTCTTTGACGCACTATCCAAAAGGTAAGGTAGAATCATGTTCAGTTTCTTAAACGGAAAAAGCCCTTTTGACGAAGCAGAAGAAAAACTAGAAGCCGGGGAAACCGTCAACGGCAGACCCAAGATGCCAAGCGGTCCCGTCATGGGCTGGCAGGACGGGCTCTTCTTGCTGGTGGTTATCGGCCTGATCGTGGGCGGTTACCAGTATTACCAGCATTCCAAGACCGAAAGCGCCGAGACCTTCGCCCGCTGCAATGCCCTTTTTGACGAGGCGGCCACGAACCCCGAAAAATACCTGGACGCAGAAGCCTGCTTCGACAGCACCTGGGACCTGGGATTTGTAAGCGATACCATGGAAGTGCTCCGCCAGAACCGCATGGGCGAAATCCTGGACAAGCGGAACGCCCAGAAGGATGTGCTGGAAGACGCCAAGGACGCCCTTAGCCAGAAGGATACTGCCAAGGCGGTGGAAATTGTCCGCGGTTACCAGGGGGCCATGTTCCTGAGGAACTACGACAAGGAAGACTGGGAAAAGATTGCCAAGATAGAGGTTGCCGCTCCGGGCGATACCGCCGGAGCTGAAAAGGTCGCAAACAGCGCCGAAACCGCAGATAAATAATAAATAGGGAGGGACGCCCTCCCTAAAACCCTCCCGACACTCAATAATCCGCTTTTTTTGATTATAAAACGCAGGCTTTGCGGATTATTTTCGTGGGCACCTTGCGGTGCCCTTTACACACAATGTAAAAACTTGCATTTATTTGCATTTTTTTGATTTTTTTTGGAGGAACCCCTTGCCGAGGTTAACTTGTATTGATATCTTTGTGCCCATGGCAAATCACCCAAGATTTTAAAGCAAAGGCTTCCGGACTCACGGAGGCCTTTCTCTTTTACCAAAATCATTGAAATCCTCCGGGACCTAAGCCTTTGCGAAACCCTAAACCAGGAACGCAAAAGTTTAAACAGAATGGATATAGCCCTCGTTGCTCCAGAGAAGTCAATTCCCTATGCCTCAAAGCGAGCTTGCGAGCGACCTCATACCCCAGACCTTTAAAACCAGAGGATCAAAATGACCAACAAGATCAAGCACATTACAGAACAACCGGGTTACGAGCCACGTACCGACAGCATCTACGTGGCGCTCCCCGGTGAACGTTACACCCCGTTTTCGCTGGGCAAGAAGCTGGGCGCGAAGGCAATTTTCGAGTCGGCGAGTTTTTCGCATGGCCGTAGCCGCTATTCTACCTTGATGATAGATGAGGGCTTCCGTCTACGCCAGAACGACAAGGACGTGAGCATCATCATCGACGGCAAGGAAAGCACCTTCCTCAAGGAAGGCGAGGGCGATATTCTCGATGCCCTCACGCTGATTTCTGCCGAAAAC
>OMSO01000040.1 GCA_900313675.1 uncultured Fibrobacter sp. | reverse complement strand
GGAAAGTTTGAAGACAACTTTAAAACAAAAACCGTTTCCTTCTTGAAGAAGATAAACGGCGATGTGCATAAGGCTGCGGAGCTGATGCTCAAACAGTGCTTCGACACCGTTGAAAAGAATGTTAAGCGGTGAAATGAATGGAATAAGATGAAGATGGCTCGCTTTCGCGAGCCTGATTTATTTCTTATTGAGAGCCTTTTCCAGGTCGTCTTGCAGCAGGTGGCTGTAGGTGTCCAAGGTCTGGCGCACGTCTTCATGACGCATCAACTGCTGGACGATTTTCGGGCCAACGCCTGAACGGATAAGGTTGGAGGCGAAAGAGTGTCTCCACTTGTGGTTCGTCGCATCGTCGCTCTTATATCCCGCAGCTTCCACTGCAATTCGCAGCGTTTCGTTGCACCTGTCCGCATGGTCGAAACGGGCTGTCGCGAACATGCCGTCTTTCAGCTTGCCGTAGCGTTTGATTTCCGCCTTGAGGCGGTCGCTAATAGGGAGGAACGCTTCCTTGTCGCCCTTGCCGACGACGCGCATCTTTCCGTCCTCCTGGATGCACGACGGCCCGAATCGGCAAGCCTCCGCATGACGTAGGCCAGCGAAAGCCATGACCGACCAGAACAGTCTAAATTCCGGGTCGGGCGCGTTGTCGAGAATTTTTTCTATCTGGTCGGGAGTCCAGAACGCCTTGGCGCGTTTCGGAACCTTGGGGAACGCCACGTCGCGGAACGGGTTGTAGTCGCCCAGGTCGTAAATCTTAGCCGCCCACTGGCAGAACTGGCTTGTGCAGCGCACCATTTCGTGCTGGGACTTGGGCGCGTACCTTTCGGACAGCCACACCGCCCAGTTCGTCGCCTGCTCCGCGTCGAAGCGCATGAGCGTCTTTATATCGTTCGCTTCGAGCCATTCCTTGAAGGTCTTGAGGCGGTATCTGTACGCGAGGTGGGTCTTGGAGTCGTCGCCCTTGGACGCCGCGACGGAGTCCAGGAACTTCGGGAGCGCCTCGTCGAAACCCCTGTCCTTCGGCATGAGCTTGCGGCGGATTTCTTCGGGCATGAACCTGGCCGCGTTCATCATGTTCAGCCATTCCTGTGCGTCGCTCTTGCGCTTGGTTTTAAGGCTTATGTAGGAGAACTCGCCATCCTCCGCGATTCTCCCGTACCATGTAAGGTTGCCGCGATACTTGTACCGCTGCGATATGCTGTAGCTTTTCATACAAACAAATCTACTAAAATTTGCCTAAAAGTCGGCTCACAAAAAGCTCACAAATGTCTCACATCATACCCGATTTTTGGCGGTTTCTCCCGTCTTTCGGGAAAAACCATTACAAGCGACGGAGAACCGCGACAGACAGTCCAAATCGCGTCGGAAGCCTTGATTTTACTGATGAAAAAGGCCCGGAGGCTTTTGCCTTCGGGCTTCCAATGGAGTACTTTCTGAAAATTTTTCGGGGCTGGGTTGATAGTCCGCTGCTCTAACCAATTGAGCTAAAGTCCCAGTTCGCCCAAAATTAGTAAATATTTTCCGATGGTCCTGTCCCACTCGTAGTGGAATCCGCTGTAGGCGTTTATCACCGCCTTGTCCCAGTCGGCGCTTTCTTCGTAGTAAACATGCAGGGCGTCTTTCAGCCTACGGAGCATCTGGTGGGGGGCGTTGGCGTCATCCACCAAGAAGGCGTTGGCGCATCCCGAAGTTTCCGGGGCGTAGTCGTCCAGCATGGTGGCCACTCCGACGTTACGTCCGGTAAGGGGGAGTGTTCCTGTGGCGAGGGCCTTCAAGATGATGGAGGTAGACGGCTCCTTCAGGTTTGCCGCGAACAAGATGTCGGAACCGGCCAGCACGTCGCGCAGGGCGCTGGCGCTCTTGGTCTCAATAGGCCTAATCGCCATGATTCCCGGATACTGCTTGGAAACATCCTGATAGTAGTTCCATTCCGGATCGTCAGGAGCGATGCCTACCACGATAAAGATGTCCTGCTTGGCAATATCCGAAAGGATTGTGGCCAGGGTTTCCGAGGTGTTGCCCGCTTCAGAATCCAGGTGGGCGTACAGCACGGGTTTGTTCCCGACCTCGCATCCCAGTATCCCCTCCAGTTTGGCACGTGCTTTCTTCTTGGCCTGCTTAATGGGTAGCTTGTCCTTGCTGTTGAAGTCCCAAACCTGGTAGCTGACTCCAAACTGCACGCCAATAAGCTTGTCCTGGTTGTGGATCAGGAATCCGCTGAGGCCGCCGGGCAGGTTGGTATTGATCATGGCGTCGCGATAGCCCGGAGAGGGGAATAGCACCTTGTGGGCATAACAGATGCCGGCCTTTAGTAGGCTTACCTTACCCCAGAACTCGTAGCCGTCCATGTTGAAATCTTGCCTGGGTAGCCCGATATTCTCGATTTCGCTAGAGGAAACGTGGAAATCGTAGGTAATGTTGTGGACCGTAAAAAAGAAGGGAACCTGACCAAAGGCTTCTTGGTAAACGGTGTGGATTAGGGCCCCTGCCAGGGCGCCGCCCCATTCGTGGCCGAGAATCGCCTGGCACTTGAAGCCGGTTTCCTGGGCGTAGTCCAGGGCGGCAGAAGCCAAGAAGGCGAACCGGAGGTGGTTGTCGCCGTAGGGAAGGTCGCCGGGAGGGCCGTAAATATTGGGCCTGCCGAAGTATTCTTCGTTGTAGATGTAGGTGTGGAAGGGGTCTCCCGGAGATTTCCAAATCTCGTAGGGCTTGCCGTGGAGCTTTTCAGTACCGCTGAAAACGCAGCTGTAGCCTTCCAGGTCTTGCAGCAGGGGCTTGTAGAAAGGGGAACAGGTCAGGGCGTTGGCTCCGGCCCTTGCAAAGGCGTAGGTCATCCGGTTTACGGCAGTGGCCAGGGGACTCAGCGTCCGCCAATTTCCGGCCTCTGGACTGACTACCAGGATTTCCATTGATTTTGCCCCTTTTTTAATAAAATTTTACTATTTGCAATAGTAATAGGCCAAATTTATTTAATTAAATTATAATTTGAAAGTCCTAAATCCAATTTTTTCGGATAAAAGGTTTCTTTTTGAACTTAATCTTCGAGGATTTAATAAAATGAAGAAATTGTTAATCGCTGTATTGGCCGCCTCCGTGGCTTTTACCATGGTTGGTTGCAAGGGCACCAACGAAAAGCGCGGTGACGAACACCTCAAGGAAGGCCGTTTCCGCAATGCCATCAACTCCTACCTGGAAGCCAAGAAAAAGGGCAGCATGTCCAGCGAGTTCTACGATAACTTCACTTTGGCCCTGGTCCGTGCTGCCGAAATTGAGGCCAAGAAGGACTTGAACAGCGACCTCATCAACGGTTACTTCGAAAAGGCCTCCGTGAATATGCCCGAAGTCAAGGAAGACGTGGTGGTAGAAGAATATGTGACTACCCTCGCCAATGTGGGTAAGCAGCAGGCCGCTCAGGAAGGCGTGGATTACAATACCGTCATCAACGCTTTCGCCAAGATTGATACCGCCCTCGCTACCGCCAAGGCCCGTAACGTGGCCGAAGGTGCCGTGAAGGCCATCCGCACCGAAGCGGAAAACGCCTATGTGGCCAAGAACCTCCCCATGGCAAAGGATGAATCGGACCCGGTGGTTCGTGAATACCAGATCATGAAGATTGCCGAAATGGCTCCCGAAAACTCCGAAGTGAAGGCCGTGCTGAACAAGAGCCGTATCGGCACCCGTGGTTACTTCCTCATCTTCGGTGAACAGATCGGTGAACCGGTGAACCGCCGTATCGACAAGTGGGGCTATGTCATGGCGTTCCCCACCATCAAGATTGCTCCGGGTTCTCTCTCTGGCGAACTCCAGTTCTGGGCCTCTACCGGCAACAACACCGAACTTGACCCCTCCAAGATCAAGCTGGTCTCTACCGACGGCAAGGAAGTGATTGCCAAGGCTACCGGTGGCTGGTGCGAAGCCGAAGTCCTGGTTGGCAAGAAGGGTGACGAAAAGATTGAAAAGAAGCAGCAGAAGATCAAGGCTGGCGAAAAGGGCAAGCTCATGAACGAGTTCCAGTGCTCCCTGAACGTGAGCTTCAGCTTCGGCAAGGACTTCGTGCCTGACTACGTGGAATACAAGGACGAATTCGGCATCGGCCGCAAGTTCCTCGGTCAGTAGGATTTTAGAGACTAGGATATAGGGGCTAGAGATTAGTGGTTAGAACCTAGAGACTAGGATTAGAAAATGAAATTTAGAGAGGCGGGATCAGTCCCGCCTCTCTGCATTTATCAAAACTTTTTTGTGTAAAAAAGAAAGCCGGACATAGCGTCCGGCACTTTCTATATCCTACAAATCCTAGACCCTAGATCCTAGACCCTAGATCCTAATTCCTGATCCCTAAAATTCCACCTTGCCGCTGATGCCCAGGGCGAAGTCGGTGTCGAAGTTGTCGCTGAAGTTGTAGCCGAACCAGAACACGATTTCGCTACCCATGGTGGGGTACAGGTAGTTGTTCATGCCCAGGAAGGTGTAGTCGTCACCGTGGACCTCTCTATCCGGGTCGTGGTATTCGTAAGACACGCCCATGGTAAATTTCTTGTGGAGATTGAAACTGGGTTCCACGGCAAACATGTACTGGTCGTCGGTAAACAGCTGGGGCTCGGCCTTGTAATCCTTGTCCGTGATGGTATAGAAGTAGGTGAATCCCAGATTGAAGAAGTAGAAGTTGAAGCTGGGTTCCAAAAGGAAGGAGTGTACGCCCTTGCCCTTGTAGGGGTGGAGTCCCCATACGGCGTAGATGCCGTAGTTCAGGTTTTCATAGCTCTTGGAGTAATCCACTTCGGTACCCAACACGTAGGTATGGGTACGGTTGATATGCTGGCCGAACACCCAGTCCAGGCTGGGAGTGAGCACCAGGTGCTCGTTGGCGCGGTTCAGCAGGGGGAACGCGTAGGTGGCGAACAGGGCCATGGTGTGGTCGGTGTCTTCGGACGCTCCGAAATAGACCTTGCCCTTGCCGTACTTGTCGTTGCCGAATTCGGCGCCCACGCCTCTCAGGCCTTCTTCGCGGGTGATGACCGCATAGCGGGCAGGGTCGCGCCAGTAGTAGTAGTTGAATGCGCCTGCACTGTAGGTCAGGTCACCGAACACCAGGGCTACGGCATGGGTTACATCCCAGCGGAGCTCCACACCGTCGAAGTTGAATTCCGTAAAGCGTCCGCCGTCACCCATGGCGGTAGTCCTTGCCATGTAGTGTCTGCGGGTCTCAGAGGCGTCCTTGTTGCCCGTGCTGTCGGTAACATAGGTGCTGTGGGTGTTGGTCTTTACCGTGACGGAGACATTTTCGTCAATATGGGCGGTTGCCGCAAGGTCTATATCCTGGTTCGCCGCGTTGGTGGGGTCGAAATCGCTGTCAAAATAGGTGGCATAGTCCGCATTAACGGAGCCGTGGAGTTCCACTTCGGCGGCGAGGGCAAAAGATGCTCCCATCAGGGCCATGGGTAAAAACAGTTTACGCATAAAATCCTTTCAAAAAAGTACAGGCGTAAAATAGAAATATTTTGCCAGGGAAAGTAGTGTTTTCGCCAAAAGCGACCCCTCCTTTTTGTATTTTTGACCCGATGAGAAACCGATTTCTTTTTTTATTGTCTTTTTTGTGCTTGCTTGCCTCCGCTGCATATGCCCTGACTGCCGACCAGGTCATGAAAAAATCCCAGGACTGGTTCAAGTCGGGCAAGGCCTGGAGTCTTGATTTTAAGCTACAGCTGTTCTACGCGGATTCTCCGGATATCGTAAGCCAGCAGGGTAAGCTTGTAGTGGCTGAAGGGGACAAGTTCAAGCTGGAACTGGCGGGCATCAAGTTCTACAGCGACGGCGAAAGCATGTGGCAGCACAACGTGGAGCAGAAGCAGGTTTTAATCAAGTTGGTGGAAGACCTGTCCTCTTCGCTGCACCCTTCGGAGCTGTTGTTCAAGTACCTGAACTGCAAGGCACTGAGCGTTTCGGAAGGTGTCTTTGCCAACCAGAAACTCTGGGTGCTCAAACTGGATCCCTCCAAGTACAAGGGGCAGTTCACCCAGATGGAGGTCTGGCTCTCTCAGAAGGACTTTTCTCCGGTGCGGCTCTTTACGGTGGACCCGTCGGGCAATTCCAGCTGGTATAACATCGTGAACCTGAAGGTCATGAAAAACGTGTCCGTCGAGGACTTTCGGTACAAGGCCCTCCCTGGGGTAGATGAAATCGACATGCGGTAGGGTGCACGGTAGCTATGCTTTTTATGAATAAAAAAATGGCCGGAAAATTTGCGGCGGGAGTGGCTCTGCTCCTGTGCGGGACAGGTGTTGCCTTTGCCGAAGGGGAGACCCTCTTTAGCAACTGGGCGGTGGGTGTGGCTCCTGGGCCTACGGCCGGGCAACTCTGGGTGTATTCCCGCGGTGAAGTAAACCAGGGAGTCGCCCTCTTGAACCTGAACCTGAATGCCTCCGGCAAGATTACGGCAGGCAAGTCCCAGGTGGAACCTGTGGACAATGAGTTTTCCGCCGTGCATTACCAGACCTATGCGGACAAGCTTGCGGAACGCAGGCGGTTCCCGATGGAAGTGGCTGGCAACTTGGGAGTGGTACTCCCCATGTTCGGACTGGACGAAGAGGACCATTTTACGGAACCCCGAGGGTTCTTCTCCTTGAAAGAGTCCGGTTCTGTTCCGACACCGATAGACGTACCCCCTTCGGCAGAGTCCATCGAAAGCCCTATGGACTACGCCGTCAGCGGCTTTGCCTATAGCGAAAAGGCCAAGACCTTGTACGCGGCCCATGGCCGCCTGGGCATTGTGGAATACGAAATTTCCAAGGGAGCGGGAAATCCGCAAATTGCCGAAAAAATTCTGAGCAAGAAAAGCCACCAGTGGGAAAAGCTGCCTTCGGCAGGATCGGTGGATTTTTCCAAATACTTGGATGTATTTGATCTGGAATTGAATTCTGAAACGGGGGAGCTGTGGATTGCCTCTTCTGAAGGATTGTGGATGCAATCTGCCTCAGGCTCTATTGCAAGCGCTTCCAAGGCTCTTGAAAAAGAGCGTGTCACTGGCGTGTGGATTGGTGGCAAGCCCTTGCAGGCCATCGTGGAAACATCTGCCCTGAACAAGGGTGTATCTACCGGAGGGCTCTGGCGGAAGGTGTTGGGAACAAAGGACGATTTCAAGAAGGTGGCTTTCTTGGATTCTGCCGGCGCCGCCCAGAAAAAAGACGTTTACGACAATGCTGACTACACCGTAACAGGTGTCGCCTTCATGGGTGACAAGGCCTATGTGGGCGTGTGGGTGGCAGGAGGCTCTGTCAGCGGATACCTGCTTCTGGATTCCAAGGGTGTGCGTGCCCACGGACAGGGCACGGAATCTACGGACCCCTGGCTTCATGGATTTGAGACCGGGGTAACGGACCGTGATGCCATCATTACTTCTATTACCGAATTTCCCTTGAATGCAAAGACCATGGGCCTTGCCGTTGCTACAGACGGCAACGGGATTTCGGTCTCTGCTGATTCGGGCAAGACCTGGACGCCGGTACTCAACCGTGCGAAGTTGGGCGGTAACCTGGGCTCTGTGCGAATGGTCCCCTCCGTTATTACGGCAGGCGGTGAATCCCTGGTGTCTTACAAGGTGGGCAAGGATTCCAAGATTACTATCGAAGTATTCAGCTACGACATGCGCAAGATCCGTAAGATTGTGAGCGGTGCTCCACGCTCTGCAGACGAATCCCGCAGTACCAATGCCAAGGAAGATTTCTGGGACGGCATGGACGATGCGGGCAGACCTTGCACCATGGGCATCTATTATGTGCGGGTCAAGGACAACCACGGTCACGTGGGCTGGGGCAAGGTCATGAGCCTGGGAGGCGGCCGATGATGAAAATTTCGGAATTCGGAATTCGGAATTCGGAATTGTTGGCGATAGTCTGCCTTGTTCTGATTTTCTCGACCATGGCCGCTGCAGGTGTAGTCGAAAAGAAAGCCGCCTTGGGCGGTTTTGACGGATTCGTGGAACGCATGGGTGCAGGCACCCGGGAGCTGGGCCGCGGAAACACGGGTTCCGCCGATACATCTGCCATGCCCGGTGCCTACTGGAACCCGGCCATCCTTGGCTTTAGACAGAACCTGAACTATACGCTGAACGGCGAAAAGCGCGACCTGGACCGCACCGGCGGTTCCCTTGGAATCGAGTCTTCGGTAGGCAAGCGTATGGGAATCGGTTTTGCCATGCTTTACCGCGGCGACATGGATTTCAAGGTTATCGATGACGACGACCAGACTCTCGGTACGGCTACACCGTTCTTTTCCATGATGTACCTTGGATTTTCGTACAGGGCTACCCGCAGGGACGCCTTCGGTATCTCCCTTTCCATGAGCTACGACAACATGGACATTGCCGAATACTACGAAGACGAAAACATTGAACTGAACGACGGCTATACCAGCCCCGTTTCGCTGAACCTCGGCTGGCTCAGGCAGTGGAACGAGAAGTGGTCCACTTCGGTGGTCATTCGGAACTTGAGCTTCAGCAAGAACCTGTCTTCCCGCTGGACCAAGACGGTGAGCTCCGACAATTCCGTGCCCTCTACCGAAGGGGTGCGCCCGAAGGTCTTGCAGATCGGGGCGGGTTACCGCTCCAAGGTGATGGGCAAGCCCGTTTACGCCTGGATGGAAGCCCTGGATTACCAGCTGGCAGATACGCTTTTGGTCTTTGACACCCATTGGCACTTGTGGACCGCTCGTGTGGGCTTTGAATGCGAAATCATTACGGATGGGACTATCCGCACGGGTATGGACGACCGGAATTTCATGGTGGGTCTTGGTTACAAGTTCCGCATTCCCATCGCCAAAAAGAAATACCTGTTCGATGTGAACTACGCCTTGACCTACGAATCTGAGGCGGACCTCTGGAACCCCCTGAGTTTTGGCTTGCGAGGCTATATCCCGTGATTTCGGAACTTTGGATAGAGAACGTCCGGAGTCTTGTTTCCAGGGAACTGAAGTTTTCTCCAGGAATCAACGTGGTGGGCGGCCCTAACGGCTGCGGTAAGACCACGGTACTGGAATCTGTTCATCTGCTTTCCCAGGGTTTTTCTTTTCGGGCCCGTGACCTGAAGGAGATGATTTCCTGGAATGCTGACGAGTTTATTCTTCGAGGAAGTTTCGAGGACGTCAGTCGCTTGACTGCCCGCGGGATTCGCGTGGGGCGGCGTACTTGCGACGTTCGTGAAAACGGGGAATCCCTCAAGTCGGTGGCGGCTCTCTTCGGGAACTTGCCTGCCGTGGTGATGCAGCCTTCGGATATCGAGCTTTTGCGCGGGGCACCGGATGTGCGCAGGCGCTGGCTAGACGAAATCCTTTGTTTTAGGTCGGCGGCAAACGCCACGACCCTGCGAAACTACAGGCGGATTTTGCAGCAGCGGAACCAGTGGCTTAGGCAGTTCAAGCGGGAAGGTTCAGCCACCGGCGGCGAAGAACTGTTCCTGGTGCTTACGGACCAGCTGGCCGACCTGGGTGCAAAACTCTGGGCCGCCCGCATAGAACTTTCAAAAGAGATTTCGCCGATTATTACGGGCTATTACCGCAAGCTTTCCAACGGCATTGACGAAATTACCTGCGCTTATAAGAGCTCTATTCTCAAGGAGCTTGACGCCTTGGACGGTGCGGAATTTCTGGACGATTTCGGGCTTGACCAGGCGGCTTCTTCGACCAGTGGAAGCGCAGATTGCCTTTCGTCGGACTCTGGAGAATTGAGCGACGGCTCCGTAGATGAAAACGCCCTGCGGGAGGCCTACCGCCGTAAGCTTTCGGGGCTTGAATATGCCGAAAAAATTCAGGGGATTACGCTGTCGGGCCCTCATAAAGATGACCTGGGTGTGCGTATTGGCGATGTGGAAATGCGATCTTCGGGCTCTCAGGGGCAGTGCCGCTGTGCGGCTATCGCCATGCGTTTTGCCGCCGTAGATGTGGCGAGCCGCTACCTGAACAAGCCCATCCTTTTGCTGGACGACGTGTTTGCGGAATTGGACGTGAACCGTCGCGATGCTGTGGCCGCCTTGATTCGACAAAAGCAGTGCCAGGTGATTATCGCCACGCCCGAACCCGAAGAGTTGCCCTTTAAGTCGGACACGACAATTATTATCTAAAAGTTAGGGCATTAGCGGCTGCCATATGGTTTTGATTCCGATGGCAATCAAGATGATTCCTGCAATAATCTGAGGTAGGTTGCTCTTGAAAAACCTGGCGGCACGGTTTCCGATTTCAAAACCGAGAATGCCAAACAGGATTGCCGCAAGGGATATGGCGATAGTGGCAAAGACCATGTCGATTTCAACGAAGGCAAAGGAAATGCCGATGGTCAGTGCGTCAATACTGGTGGCGAGGGAAAGTATTACGATACTTGCAAGCGACAGGTCTGCAATCTTGTGCTCGTCTTCTTTTTTGCGAAATGCTTCCAAGATAAACTTGGCTCCCAGCAGGCAGAGAATAGCACAGGCAATAATAGAACCCAGGTCATGAATCCAGTGTTTTGCCAAAGTTCCAGAAAAGAACCCGATAAGGGTCATCCCCCCCTGAAAGAAACCAAACGACAATGCAAGAACGGTGGCTTTTAACCGGGACACTCCCGAGCGCCCCAGCCCAATAGAAGTGGCCACGGCAAAGCAGTCCATGGCCTCGATAACCGCAATGAGAATTACGGAAAGATAACTCAAAATAGCCTAAAAGGTTTAGGTGTTCTTGAACAGTTCTTCTTTGTCAATTGCCTTGAAGTTGGTGGCCTTCAGGGCTTCAATGGCCTTGTCCGTATCCTGGAAACGGAGAATCATGATGTTGGATCCGTTTAGGGTAGAGGGGTAGGCGTACATGTAGTCAATCTGCTGGCTACCGACTGCGGTGGAGAGCAACTCGGCAAGGCCACCGATGGCGGCGTTCACGGGGCAGGCCACCACGTCGGTGATGGTGGCACTGAGACCAGCCTTGGCGAGCACGTCCACGGCCTTTTCCGGATTGTTCACAATCAGGCGGATAAGGCCGAACTCGCCGGAGTCGGCGAGGGTCAGCGAAAGCAGGTTCACTCCTGCGTCGGCCAGGGAACGGCACACGGCCTGGAGACGGCCCGGACGGTTAGAGACGAAAACTGAAACTTGCGGGATTTTCATTTGAGATACTCCTATTTTAAAACTTCTTGACAAAAACGAAGAGAGAGATGAGTTGTGAGTGTATAGTTTGGCGCCAAAGGCGCGATTATTGAAACTCAAAGGTGCGAAGCACCGACTCATTACTCACTACTCACCACCCACTACGCCTTTGGCGTCACATCTTCTTCCTGTTGTCCACCACTCTCTTCGCCTTGCCTTCGCTACGGGGGAGCGAGTCGGGCTCGCACAAGGTGACGATGACGGAAATGCCGAGAATCTGTTCAATGGAATGCTTGAACTTCTTGTTCAGCTGTTCCATGGCGCCCATGGAGTCGCTCACCATATCGCGGGAAACTTCCACCTTCACTTCCAGAGTGTCCATATTGTTCTTGGTGTCGAGCACAATCTGGTAGTGGGGGAGAGCCTTTTCGGCACGGAGAAGTGCCGTCTCGATTTGGCTCGGGAACACGTTCACGCCACGCATGATAATCATGTCGTCGCTACGGCGACCGATACGGCGAATGCGACGGATGGTGCGTCCGCATTTGCACTTGGTCTTTTCGATAGCGGTGATATCGCGGGTGCGGTAGCGCAAAATGGGCATGGCCTTTTTGCTCAGGGTGCTGATGACCAGTTCTCCTTCTTCTCCGTCAGGCAGGGGTTCCAGAGTTTCGGGGTCGATAATCTCGGGGTAGAAATGGTCTTCGAAAATGTGGATGCCGTCGCGGCATTCGCATTCGCAACCAACGCCGGGTCCCACGATTTCAGAAAGGCCGTATATGTCATAGGCCTTGATGCCTGTCTTTTCTTCGATGTAGTCGCGCATGCCGTCGCTCCAGGGTTCAGCCCCGAAGATGCCGCGCTTTACGTTAAGACTGCGGATATCGACACCCATCTTTTCGGCTACGTCGATGATACGGACAAAGTAACTAGGCGTTCCGCCCACGGCGGTAACGCCGAAATCTTTCATGAGCATCACCTGGCGTTCGGTATTGCCTCCGCTGATAGGAATGACGGTCGCGCCAAGGGCTTCGAAACCGCCATGGATGCCGAGACCGCCGGTAAACAGTCCGTAACCATAGAAATTCTGCACGATGTCGGTGCTGCGGAACCCGCAGGCCAGGAGCCCGCGTTTTACAACCTGGGCCCAGACTTCCATGTCTTCTTTGGTGTAACCCACCACGATGGGCTTACCGGTAGTGCCGGAACTGGCGTGCAGGCGCACGACTTCGCTCAGGTCTACAGCGAACAGGCCATAGGGGTAGGTGTCGCGCAAGTCCTTTTTCATGCTGAAGGGAACCTTGCTGATGTCTGCAAGGGTCTTGATGTCGTCGGGCTTTACGCCTTTTTCGTCCATCCGTTCGCGGAACAGGGGAACTTTTTCGTAGGCGAGCTTGACGGTGGCTCGGAGTCTTTGAAGTTGGAGCTCCCGCAGTTTGTCTTCGGGCATGAAATCCAGGGCCATTTCGGGCAGGACTCTATTTTCTTCGTCATTCCAGGCGGTTGAACGCATATAAACCTCAGATAGCGGTCCTCAGGACCGGTGTGAAAAATTACGGAGTAGAATTTATCTTTTTTTCTTTGATAAAAGCCAAAAAAAATGAAAAAAAATAGAGAGTCGGGGGGTATTTCGGCGTTTTGACAAAAAATGTAAAACAAACGGATTCTTTGGCGGGATTTCTCCCGATTTTGATTTTTTTTTGTGGGTCCTATCCCTGCGTTTTTTGTATTTTTGGGCAGAATTTTGTCTTTTTGTATTGATAGGTAGGTTTATTCTGCGCCTTCGCGTTGTGTTTTTGTTGCTCTTTTTTGTGGGATTGGCTTCTGCCCAGCTTTTGGACATGTCCCAGATGTCGGCCGACTACATGGCTGAGAATAAGGTCCACAAGGTCCGTGTGGAGGGAAACCAGCATATGG
This sequence comes from uncultured Fibrobacter sp., assembly GCA_900313675.1. Classification (GTDB taxonomy): domain Bacteria; phylum Fibrobacterota; class Fibrobacteria; order Fibrobacterales; family Fibrobacteraceae; genus Fibrobacter. The sequence goes on along the minus strand of OMSO01000040.1, from coordinate 8,758 downwards.
ACGAACGGGCTGTGCTCAGTCGAATCGGAATTCGGGACGGCCAGAGCTATTCCCCTGCGGCCTTGTCCGAAAAAGTCCAGGGGGCGGTGACGAGCCTTTACCAGTCGGGACTTTTTGATGATGTGACGGCTTGGGTGGACTATGTGGGTGACGGATCCGATGTGGACCTGATTTTCAAGATTAAGGAGCTGCCTGCTTTGGACACGGCCATCATCGATGGCTGTGATGAAATTTCTGAAGAAGATTTACGACTCAAGATTCGCATGATTCCGGGCCAGGTTTACAGCAAGAGCCAGCTGGAACGTGACCGTCAGGCCATGATAGACTATTACCATTCCGAAGGTTACCTGCTCGCCGAAGTGGGATACCGCGAAACGGCCACTGACGAGAACAAGAACCAGGTGACCTTCATTGTCCGTGAAGGGGAAAAGGTCAAGGTTCGTCAGTTCGATATTCAGGGTAACGACAATGTGCCTGCCGAAGACATCATGGAACACATGGTCACCAAGTTGGACCAGTGGTGGGGTGGTGGCGAATTCAAGGAAGCCGTCTTTGAAGCTGACCGAGATACGGTGCTGAATGCTATACGTCATTTTGGTTACTTGGATGCAGAATTGACCGAATATTATGCGGAGTATCTGCCTGACTCTAGCTGCCTGTTCTACCTAGGAAGAATGGTCCCTGTCGGGGAATCCTTACAACCGCTCTACGATCAGCTGAACCGTGCCATGGGAGATACTGCCACTGCGATGGCCAAGATGGCGGGCAAGCCCACCATGGAAGTGACCCACTATTTTCGCAATGAGCGTGTAGGGGCTCATGGGTATGTGTCCCGTCCGCTACCCCAGGTCAAGTCCGAAGAAGATGCTCTGAAACTCATCAACGATATTATCCGCTACGAAAAGTCCCGTAAGGAATGGTTGAAGATTGTGGCTGGCCGCAAGTTCAACAACCCGAAGATTGACTCCCTCAAGAATCTTAAGAAACTTCGTCCTTACGAAGAAAAACTCCTGGTCCGCTACATGATCGAGGACATGTTCCCGGCTCTTAACAAGTACGACAATATCAAGACGTCTAGTGCAATTTGCGTTCACATTTCCATGATTGAGGGCCGCAAGTACTACATGGGCAATGTCCACTTTACCGGAAATGAGGTTCTGGGCGATGCCGTGCTGAATTACGCCTTCCGCCTGGACAGCGGGGAGGTCTTTGACCAGTATAAGTACGACGCCTCACGCAAGGCTATTCTGGATTCTTACCGTGAAGATGGCTACCTGTTCGCTCAGTTTGACGAGGAAAGGACCTTCGTGAACGATTCCGTGGTGAACTTGACTTACCGCATGCGCGAAGGTTTGCCCGCTTCTATCCACAAGGTCTATATACGCGGCAATACCAAGACGAATGAAAAGGTCATCCGTCGTGAAGTGCGCCTGTATCCGGGCGACACCTACCGCCAGTCCTCGCTGGAACGCAGCTTCCGCGAAATCATGCAGCTGAACTACTTCGACATGGTGACGCCCGACATCAAGGTAGTGGGTGACCAGGAAGTGGACCTGGAATTCAACGTGCAAGAAAAGGAAGCGGGTACGGGCCAGTTCAGCTTGGGCGTGTCCTATAGCCAGAGCGATGGACTTGTGGGTACGGCCAGTGTGTCTATTCCCAACTGCTGTATGGGTAACGGCCAGGCGGCATCCTTCAGCGTAGAATACGGCATGGACAAGAAGAGTGCTTCCATCAGTTTCCAGGAGCCCTGGTTCTTGGACAAGCCTATTACCGTAGGTACAAGCCTCAGCTATAGCTGGTGGAACATGAGTGATTACGACGATCCTGACATTACCCGTTACGGTGGTCAGGTCTATGTGGGTAAGCGTCTCAAGTGGCCCGACGACTACTTCTACGGCCAAGTGGGTTACAGCTGGCTTATGAACAAGCAGGGCCCCAATATTGACGACAGCTATGTAGTCTATACCGGTCTGGAATCGGCGGTGAACTTCCGCCTGATCCGTGATGACAAAAACCTGCCCCAGTTCCCCACGGACGGTTCCCGCTACGTGCTGGATGTTCAGGTGGCTGACGATGTGCTGTATAGTGACTTTGAGTTCGTCAAGACGGAACTTACTATCAAGTGGTGGTTTCCCTTGTTCCGTGACCGCTTGGCCATCGCTCTTACCAATGAGTACGGTGTCATCTTCGGCGATCAGCTCCAGTACAGAACACTCTATACCATGGGAGGTGTTCTTGGCTATGAGGGCATGATGCGCGGCTATAGCTCGGGTTCCATCGGTTACCGCCGCTTGGGCCGTAGCTTCCAGTATATTGGAGCAGAACTCCAGCTGGCAATTGTTCCCCAGACATTCTACCTGTTGCCCTTCTTCTTTGATGCGGGTAACGTGTTCGGCGAACGCTACAATCCCAAGACCAAGGTGGCCAAACCCAGCCGCAATCCTTTGAGCGAATGGGATCCCACCAGTCTCAAGAAGGACTACGGTTTTGGTTTCCGTGTGGTAGTGCCCATGCTCGGTATTATCGGCTTTGACTTTGCTTGGCCCTTGGATGTGGGAGAAACCTATTCTGGTTTGCAGCGCACCCAGGTGGGTGACATGGAATTCAACTTTGTGATAGGCCAAGGATTCTAGGAGGCTTTATGCTCGAAAAATCTTTGATTCGTCGTCTGGTGATTTTGCTTGCTATGCTTCTGGCGTGCTCCGCCTTTGCCGAAGATGGACTGCGCATTGCCCATGTGGATTCCAAGCTAATCTTTGACGGCTACAAGGGAACCAAGAAGGCCCAAGAAGAATATGACCGTCAAGTGGCCAAGTGGGAACAACAGGGTAACTTGATTCAGAAAGAACTGGCCGCTATCAAGGAAAAGTTGGATAAGCAGGTACTGATGCTTTCTGACGAAAAGAAACGTGAACTGGAAGCCGACTACGCCAAGAAGGAAACGGAACTGAAGGAATTCATTGACCGTGTTTATGGCCGCAAGGGTGAGCTTATTACCGAAAACGAGAAGGTGAGCGGTCCCATTATCCAGCTAATCCGCAAGGCCATCAATGAAATTGCCTTACAAGAAGGCTACGACATGGTGGTGGACCGTGCAACAGGCGCGGTGGTATTCTGGAAAAAAGAGAATGATCTGACCCAGAAAGTGCTGGATTATCTGAACAACCGCTAATTATCTAGAACACGCTTAGTCGTGTATGGAATTCTTGAGGCTTTCGATAAGGCGTGCAAAGCTCGGGTCGGAGGCCATTTCTTTTTTTACGGAATTGATGGCGTGAACCACGGTGGAGTGGTCTTTTCCGCCAAAGCGGGAACCGATGCTCTGGAGGCTGATGGGGGAAAGCTCACGCATCAGGTACATGGCCACCTGGCGGGCTTTGGAAACTTCCTTGGTGCCGCGTCCGGATTCCACCAGCTTGGCCTCGGGAACTTCGTAGTGGGCAGACACCGTATGGAGCACGGAATCCAGGCTCACGCGACGGCGGAGGGTGGGGGCGATTTCGGTCACTACCCGCTGGGCGATGCTCATGTCGATATCGTGGTTCAGCAGGCTGGACTGGAGCGTCAGCTTGATGATGGCGCTTTCCAGGCAACGGACGTTGCTTGCGATGTTTTCTGCCAAATAATGTAAAACTTCGTCGCTGATTTCCAAGTGCCGCTCTTCGGCCTTCTTGTGGAGAATGGCTTCGCGGGTTTCCACCTCGGGGGGTTGGATGTCAACGGTAAGGCCCCAGGCGAAACGGCTCACCAGACGGTCGGACAAGTTCTTGACTTCGGCGGCAGGGGCGTCGGAGGTCAGCACGATTTGTTTGCCGGCCTGGTGCAGCGCGTTGAATATCAAGAAGAATTCGTTCTGTGTTTCGTACTTGCCGGTCCAGTTCTGGATGTCGTCGATGAGCAGGATATCTACTTCGTTGCGGTAGAAATCGCTCATCTCGGTGACGCGACCTTCGCGGAGGCTCTTCATGTACTGCTGGGAGAAATCTTCGGAAGTCAGGTAGCAGACCCGCTTCGCCGGATTTTCTTCCAAGATGTAGTTACCGATGGCCTGCAACAGGTGGGTCTTGCCCAGGCCCGAAGAGCCGTAGATAAACAGCGGGTTGTACTGGGAACCGTTGGGGTTCCTTGCAACGGCAAGGGCTGCGTTGAAGGCCAGCTGCGCCTTGTCGCCGGGCACAAAGTTTTCAAAACGGTAGCTACTGGAAAGGGGAACGCTAGGCTTGATGAAATCCTTGAAGGATTCGTTTTCGTTCTTGGCTGCTTGGGGAATAACCTCTTGAGGCTGGAACTCGAATTCCATGGCCACGTCGTCGTGGTTGGTTTCTTTCCAGGCGAGACGGATAAGTTCCTTGTAGGCGGAATAGACCGACGTGTCCAATCCGGGAGGGATAGAGATGGTGGCATGTCCCGTGGTCTGGCTGATCAGCTTGGTCTGAGCAAAATAGGTCTTGAACACGGAATCAGAAAGCATTCCGCGGAGGTAGTTCAAACTTCTTTCCCATTCAATTGCCATACATCTATCCTTGACCGGTGGACCGGGTTTTCAAATCTATCAACAGGTAGGCCCTACAATCTAGAAAAATAGCCTTTGTTGTTGATAAGTTCAAGTCAAAGGATTGTAAAAAAGGGGCAAAAAAGACCCCGAACCGGCACTCTAAGTCCTTGATAGTCAAAAAATTAAAAAAACGAGACTTGGGTTCGAGAGGTGGTTTTGCTTTGCCAAATTGTGTTGTGCTGTTAGTTTGTATGTAATTGTCGGGAAGGGCAAAATGCCTCCCGTTTGAGGCGGAAAATCCTTAAATTTTACGAAAATAACTACATTTGGGTTACTTATGCAGTTTCTTGACCGTCTCGATTACGTGTTCTGGATTCCCCTTGTTTTGTGGGTTCCCCTGTTTTTTTGGTTTATGCGTTGCTCCTATCCGCTGTTTTTCAAGAAAATGGTGAAAAAGGGAAAGAAATGGGCCTACATGCCCGAAAAGTTCGGGAAAAATTCCCCGCGGATGGCAATATATCGTCTTTTGAACGTGCTTTTTTCTCTGGTCGTATCCCTGGGCTCTTCTATTGGTGTGGTCTGGGCGCTGAACAAGTGGACCCAGGTTCCTGCGGTTTATGGTTTTGCGTCGGCGATAGCGTTCTTGGTGCTTGCGATGGTCCTGTACCGTCTTGCCGTAGGGAAGGTGGCGGTGATTTTCCAGTCGGCATACTTTCTGGAATACCGTCGCGCCCACTACGAATCGGATAGCAAGGGCAAGATGCAGAGCGAGGCGGATATCCACAACCGTGCCATCTGGAGCTTTACCAAAAACCTGAGACATGCGGAATCCCACGGCAGGCTCTGGAAATACGTGAACGCCATGGCGAAAACCAAGAAGATTCCTCCCGACATTCTTGCGGAAGTTTACTAGGGTAGAGGGGCTAGGATTTAGAGGTTAGGATCTAGGTAGAATGTCTAACATATTGGATTCCATCGGTGTAGGGGAGAACGTCCTGGACGGACGGGCGGCTTGGAAGTACGCCGAAGATATTTTGCTGAAGGTTTCTAGGACGTTTGCCTTGAATATCAACGTGCTCAAGGGACGCCTGCACAAGAGCATTTTGCTTGCTTACCTTTACCTGCGCATCGCCGATACCGTAGAAGACGACCCGGAGATGACGGCGTCCCGCAAGAACATTGTGCTTGGGCTTTTTTCTGCCATCTTCAAGACACCGGCGCTTTCTGACGAGGCGGTGGCCGCCTTTGAGAAGGCTTTGCCCGACAGCTGGCATAAATCGGATCACCCCTACATGGACCTGTGCCTCCATACTCATGTGGTAGTGCCCCTGCTTAAAAAACTGCCCGAACGGTATGCCGCTCCGGTGCGGGCGGTGACGGTGGAAATGTGCCAGGGTATGGCGAAGTTTGCCCTTAGGCAAGAGGCTGCCCTCAGCTCTGGTTGGTTTACGCTGGAGCGTGTGGAAGATCTTGACGAATACTGCTACTACGTGGCGGGAATCGTTGGAAAACTGCTCACCAACCTTTTTGCTGCCGATACAAAACTGATAGGCCCTGCCCGCAAGGCTGAGCTGCAAAAGCTGGATGTGAGTTTTGGCCTTGCGCTCCAGGTGGCAAACATCGTGAAGGACTGCGTGGAGGATTCTACCCGACGGGTGTGCTTTGTGCCCGAAGAAATCTGCCGCCGTCACGGCTTCAAGCATTCTTACGAGATGTTCGGGCCGCCTATGGGGGACATGGAAGATTACAACAAGCGCCGTGCCGCCGTGATGGAAGAACTGGTGAAAAAGGCCTGGGGCCATCTGGACGACGCCATCGCTTATACCAAGCTGTTGCCCAATGTGAAAATGCGGACCCGCCTATTTTGCCTGTGGCCCTTGTTCATGGCTGCAGAGAATATGAAGATTATCGGCGATGGCTCCAGCATTTTTGCCTCGGACCAGAAGGTGAAAATCACCCGTGAAACGGTGAAGCGGATTATCAAGCAGACCATGATGCATTTCTATTCGGATAAGTGGATAGACAAGAGTTATGCGAAATTGAAGAAGGAAGCTGGAATTTGAAAATAATTGATGTCATAAACAAGTGGCCGTTCCATTTGGGCGTTATCGTATTTAGCATTGTGTCTGACCAACTCACAAAGCTGTGGGCGCTGGTGCGCTTTACCAACGATACGGGCGCCCCGAACCACGACGTGATCAACGTGATTGGTGAATGGATTCGGTTCCAGCTGGTGTTCAACAAGGGCGCAGCCTTCAGTAGCCGCCCTCAGGACCTGATGCCTTTCTTGCCGCCTTGGCTTTTCTTTTTGCTGATTTCCATTGTGGCCAGCGTCGTGCTTTTGTGGTTTTATCGTTCCATCGACAAGCGGGACTGGATGAGTCGTCTGGGCGTGGTGATGATTCTGGGCGGTGCCGTGGGGAACTTTATCGACCGCATGCGGCTTTCCATGGTGGTGGATTTTATCGATTGCGATTTGCCCGACTTTATCATGACCCGGTTCCCCACATTTAACGTGGCGGATTCCTTCGTGACCGTGGGCGTGGCGGTAGTGATCCTTTCGCCAGTGATTTTACGAAAACTGCACAAACAGATTAAGGAAGAAAAACAAGGCACTGAACATTAAACTTGTAATGAGTTATGAGCGGTGAAATATCTTGTTTCCACCATAACTGACAACTCATAACTGACAACTCATAACTAACTATGAACTATCTCGTAAACGAACAGCATTCCGGTGAGCGCATCGACAAGTTCCTCGTGGGTGTCATGGAAAACGTGTCCCGTACCGACGTGCAAAAGCTGATTGCCGCAGGCGAAGTCAAGGTGGGCGGTGCGAAGGCTTCCAAGAATTTCCGTGTAGAGACGGGCATGGTGGTGGTGGTGGAAAAGCTTCCCGAAAAAGAAGCCAGCACCCTGGAGCCCGAAAATATCCCGCTGGATATCGTTTACGAAGACGATGATATCGTTGTGCTGAACAAGCCCCGCAACCTGGTGGTGCATCCGGGAAACGGCGTGCAGAACGGGACCCTGGCGGCAGGGCTCCTGTATCATTTTAAGGAAAATCTTTCGGCGGTAAACGGACCGCTCCGCCCGGGTATTGTCCACCGTTTGGACAAAGATACGCCGGGCCTTATGGTGGTGGCCAAAAACGATGCCGCCCACAGGCACTTGGCCCACCAGCTGGAAACCCGGACACTGCACCGTACTTATAACGCCCTGGTGTGGGGACATGTCCGTGACCTGGAAGGGACCATCGACGCGCCCATCGGCAGGAACCCCAAGAACCGCTTGAAGATGGCGGTAGTCAAAGATGGCAAGCCCAGCCGTACCCACTACGTGGCAAAGAAGTTTTTCGCCTTCGCGACCTTGCTGGAACTGCAACTGGAATCGGGACGCACCCACCAGATTCGCGTACACAGCCGTTACATGGGCCATCCTGTAGTAGGGGACCCGCTGTATGACGGTCGCGACGGATGCCTGAATCGCGTGTCGCCCCTGATGAAGGACATTGCGGCCAAGGTGCTGGAAATTGCTCCGGCCCAGCTATTGCAGGCGGTAAAGATTGAACTGATCCACCCGACTACGGGCAAGAAGATGAAGTTCAAGGTGCCTCTGGAAAAGCCTTTCGAACAGGTGCTGAAACTCTTGAAGAAGGAATGTCCTGCAGACGCTCCGACCTTCGACGAAGACGAAGGGTTCCACGACTTTGATGCAGACATCCGCTTTGACGAAGGTTATGAAGAAGAATTCGATGAAGAATCGCTGGACAAGTTCGACGAATGCGTTTTTCCGGAACTGAAGGAAAGAAAGACCCGTGCCCAGCGTCATGCCGAAAAGGCGGCGACGGCTGCTCACCGCAGGGCCAAAGCCGCCGAACGCAAGCGTATCAAGCAGGAAAAGGCCGCCCGTAGGCGTGGAATCGCTCCCGAGGATTTTGTAGAACCTGGATACGAGCCCACCATCGATCCGGATTTACTGTAATTGCTAATTTTAAAGTCAAACAAAGGATAAAACATGCGTGATCAATTCGAAAGCCCGCTTAATAAGCGTTACGCCAGCAAGGAAATGAGTTTCATCTTCAGCCCGCAGTACAAGTTCCAGACTTGGCGGAGGCTCTGGATTTACCTCGCCGAATCCGAAATGGAGCTCGGCCTCCCCATTACGCAGGAGCAGGTGGACGAACTGAAGGCCCACGAGAAGGACATCAACTTCGAAGTCGCCGAAGAAGAAGAAAAGCGCCGCCGTCACGACGTGATG
>OMSO01000031.1 GCA_900313675.1 uncultured Fibrobacter sp. | reverse complement strand
TTCGTGGAGCGGGTGATGTATTCTTTACCCGTATTCGCATCGACGAACACGACCGGTTGATAGTTAGGGTGGATACCTTCTTTCATTTTTAAACTTCCTGTGAAGTAGTTAATTGGAGCACACAATTTAGAAGAATTAGGCCTTTTTGGCAAGCGTAGGCCTGCTTTTTTGTATCTTTAGGCCATGATTCGGAGCCGTTTTCCAAAAAGAATCGCCCACCCCGGGTGCTGGAAGTTCCTCGGACTGTCCCTGCTTGTCGGGGCTCTTGCCGCCTGCAAGCCGGAGCCGCCTGCGGCGACCATCGTGGTCGTGAACAAGAAAATGCCCCTTACGGAATGGCCCGACAGCACCTACATCGCCGACCTGGATTCCATCCTGGCCCTGGAACCGCTAAAGAAGCAGGACAAGAACAAGCCCAGCATCGCCATGAATACCTTCAAGGCGCCGAACTTTATACTGCCCTCTTCGGTGACGGGGAAAAAGTCCGAAAAAGGACCCAAGGCAGACCAAAGGACAAGGACCGGCAGCGGAAAACCGGGACCGGCAACCACTCAACCCCGCAAGGACAATTCCGCCGAAAATTTCGCGAACCAGTTCACCCAGGCCCTTTCTGCGTTGCAGTCGGACCCCAACAATTCAAAGCTTTACAAGGTGGTTGAATCCAAGGACGGCGAGGACCTGTTCCAGCTTTTACGCCGGACCTACGGGGCGGGTGCCCAGAGCCTCCCCCGCTTTTACGTGCTCTCTACCCTGCAATCAGTAAACCCCGGCGTGATGCTGGAGCACCTGAATGCCGGGGATAAGGTACGGGTACCGAGGATTTAGAGGTTCGAGGCTCGAAGCCGCTTCCCCCTACGGGTGAAGCTTTGAGCTATGAGCAATGAACTATAGATGCCAAGCTATGAACCGCGAGGTATCAGGAGTCGCACTCATACCTCACACCTCAAAGCGAGTGCAACGAGCGACCTCACAGCCCTACAGCACGCCCTTGCTGCTGGGCACGCCCTTCACGTTGCGACTGGGGGCAACGGCCATGGCCACGGAGCGGGCAAAGGCCTTGAAGATGCTTTCCAGGCAATGGTGGTTGTCGCTGCCGTAGAAGAGTTCCACGTGCAGGTTCATGCGGGCGTTCTCGCAGACCGTCTTGAAGAAATGCTCGAACATGCTGGCCTCGATGCCGCCAGCCGTCTCGCCGGGGAGTTCCACCTTCCACACGAAACCGATGCGGTTGCTGAAATCGATGCACACGCGGCTGAGGGCTTCGTCCATAGGGACAAAGTAAAAGCCGTAGCGTTCAATCCCCTTTTTGTCGCCGAGGCATTCCACAAGAGCCTGCCCGAGCACAATGCCGATATCTTCCATGCTATGGTGCATGTCGATAGCGGTGTCGCCCTTGCAGGTCAGGTCCAGACGGAAGCCGCCGTGGACCTGGAACAGGTCCAGCATGTGGTCCAGAAACGCATTGCCGGAATCAATGACGCCCCTGCTGGCCTCGTCCAGATTGAGGCTCAGGGAAATGTTGGTTTCGCTGGTCTTTCTTTCGATCTTGGAAACTCGCATTATTCCGCTCCTTCGATGACTTTACCGCCAAAGACCCTGAACTTGGTGACCCGACCGAATTTCATGCCAGGCAGCGGCACGTCCTTGCCGTTCAGGTAGAACTTTGAAATGGCCCTAGGTTCGCCCACCACCACATACAGGGTGTCCGAAGATTCATAGACCATGCGGGTGCCGGCCTTGGAAAGGTTGGATTCCTTGAGGAACGAGGTATCGTCTTCGTTGTGCTTGATACCGATCCAGGTGCGCATTTCGCCAGAGGCCACCAAGATAAGCTTGGAGCTTGCACCTGCCGGAGCGGCCTTGGCCTCTCCGGTCTTGGAATCGGACGAAAGGAATATGGTCGCCGAAGCGGGACGGTCGGATTTCTTGATAGCTTCATCCACAACGGCCTGGCTGATAGGCTGATCCTTGGCGGGAGCGGCCTTCGCCGTATCGGCGGGAGCGACCTGGGCTGCAGAGGTATCCGCATTCATGGAGTCGGCGGGAACGGCCTCGGCCCCTTCGGGCATTTCCGTGGGCGTTTCTACGGCGGGTTCTTCTTCCACCACTTCGGTCTTCACGGGTTCGGGAGCGTTCTGCACCGGAGTCACGTCCTTGAGGAACTTGGAGGCGACCACCAGGGCAAGTCCAATAACCACGAGAATAATGACGATTACCTTCCCCTTGGAGCCACCCTCCCCTTCGGCAGAACCCGAAGGCTTGCCCGGGTTACCGTCAGAAAGGTCCGTAAGAAGGCTTGCAAACTTGGAACCGTTCTCGGCGGCATACCAGTCCAGCACCCGCTTGGAATCCAGGCCCAGTTTGGTACTCACGGAGTTCAGATAGCCGCGCAAATAGGCCTGCACCGGAAACGCCTTCCAGTCGCCAGCCTCAATCAGGGAAATGTTCTTTTCGGACAAACGCGTGGCCGTGGCAAGATCTGCCACCGTCATGGATTTTGCTTCGCGGGCGCGGGCCAGGTAGGCGCCAAGCCGTTCGTCGGGGCGTTTATCTTCAACAGGATTACTCATACCTTCACCTTCAAATTCTTAAGCATGTCTAGCGTGCGGGCTACAGGAAGCCCCACTACATTGTAATAGCATCCGCGGATAGAGCGAATCAGGCGGGCTCCGTTTGTCTGTATGCCGTAGGCCCCCGCTTTATCCATTGGGTCCAAAGAATTTACATATTCTTCCAGCTCCTGTAAGGAACAGTCCCTGAAAAACACCTCCGTTTCCTCTTGGGAAGCGTCAAGGAGCATGCCTCCGTGGGCCACTGCCACACCGGTAATCACCTTGTGGGAGCGTCCGTTCAGGGACTTGAGCATCCGGAGAGCGTCATCTTTATCCTTGGGCTTCCCGAGAGGGCGACCGTCCAGAAACACCAAGGTGTCAAAGCCCAGCACCACGGCGGAAGGGTCCTTCTTGGAGACCGCCAAGGCCTTTTGGCTTGCGTTTTCGCGAGGAAAATCCAGGGGATTTTCGGCGGTGGGCTTTTCCTCTTCGCCCGACACCGAAACGCGGAACTTGACCCCGATTTGCTCCAGGATTTCGCGACGGCGAGGAGACCCGCTGGCAAGAACCAAGTCAACCGGCTTTAAACACTCTTCCATAGAAAACAATTTAGCAATTAATTGTCTGACAACGAATTACATCCGCAATGTTTGGATGGATATGGGGGTTTTAGGGGGCATAGCCCCCTAGGAGAGGGGGTAGGGGTATGAGGTCGCTTCGCTTTGAGGTGTGAGCTCGGTCGCCAAAGGCTCCCTTTGAGGTTCGTGCCTCATACCACACACCTCACAACTCATAACTCATTCCACCTTGATTGTCCGCAGACCCAATCCCATACCTCAAACCTTTTTATTACCTTTCTGGGCAAATACCGGAGTTTATTATGGAAAGATTCAAGCCGCGTGACATGTTCGTGGAGGCGGGTTACGGCCCGAACTTTGCTGACCAGCTTTTGCAGAACGCCTACAGCAAGCTTTTCGAAGGCGACCCTATCGACGAGCGCATCTGCTTTGAAGCCTCCGACGACATGGCCTACATCGTGGATATCGGGCACGACGACATCCGCTCCGAGGGCATGAGCTACGGCATGTTCGTCACCGCCCTCACCGACCATCCGGAACTTTTCGAGAAACTGTGGCGCTTCACCAAGCGCTACCTGTACAACGCGGGCGGCCCGCACCAGGGTTTCTATTCCTGGCAGGTTTCCACCACCGACTTTTCCATGATGGATCCCGGGTCCGCCCCCGACGGCGAAGAATACATTGCGGCGGCCCTTTTGATTGCGGCCAAGCGGTTCGGTCGCGACGACTACAAGCAGGCGGCGGTGGAACTCATCAACATGATGCGGCACAAGCAGGCGAACGAGCTGGTGGGCCCCATCATTGACCCGAAGATGGGAATCGTGCGGTTCTCCCCAGTGCTGGGCAACGACTTTACCGACCCCAGCTACCATACCGTGGCGTTCTACCGCATGTTCGCCGAAGCCACCGGCGACGACGAGTGGAACGAAATCGCCAAGCGGAGCGTGGAATACTTGACGCATGCCGCACACCCGGAGACGGGGCTCTGCGCCGACTACTCGGAATTCGACGGCACGCCCAAATCCATGCCCTGGTTCCCCGAAAGCAACTGCTTCAGCGGAGACGCCTGGCGTGTGGCCCTGAACCTGAGCCTCGACTACACGCTGTTCCGCGCCGACGAGCGGGAGAAGCAGATATGCGAGCGGATCCTGAACTTCTTCGAAAGCAGGCGGCCCTACCTGGCGGACTATTCCGTCGATGGAAGTCCTTTTCCGCGGCAGGGGCGCGAGGCCACTCCGGGTGTAATCGCCATGAACGCCGCCGCCACACAGGTGCTTGATTCCGAAAATCCGCTGATCCACGGGTTCGTGCGGGATCTTTCGAACCTGTCGGTGCCCTTCCGTTTCTGGCGCTACTACGACGGAATGCTCTATATTATCGGGATTCTCGGGACCGCTGGGAAGATTGTGTTTTAGAGGTGTGAGGTATGGGGTGTGAGGTTTGAGGCTCGAGATTAGTAATGAGTTGTCAGTTGTGAGTTGTGAGTTCTTATAGTCGCGCCTTTGGCGCCAAATTATATACTGATGACTGAAAACTGACGACTGATAACTCAATGTTGTGAGTTGTGAGGCGTGAAGGTTGCAGGTAATAAGACGTTTTGATGGTTAGGAAAGTTTTTTCGAAGGAGCAAGACATGAACAAAATCTCTCGTAAAGTTTTTGCCGCAGGGCTTGCGGTTTCTATCGCCCTTTTGGTCGCAGGCTGCGAAGACGTGCGGGTGGAAAAGTACCCCAATGGCCAGGTGCAGTTTGAAACCACCTACGTAAACGACAAGCGCGAAGGCCTGGAGAAGGAATTCTACGAGAACGGCACGCTGAAGCGGGAAACGCCCTACAAGGAAGACCGGCGGGAAGGCCTTACCAAGGAATATTTTGAAGACGGCACCTTGAAATCGGAAATTCCCTACGCCGACGGTTACATCGAAGGCGCGGTGCTCCGCTACCACAAGAACGGGAAGCTCGCCTCCAAGGCCCTGTACCAGAAGAACAAGCAGGTGGAATTTGGGGAAGTTTTCGATGAAAGCGGCGACCCCGCCACTAACGGCAGCTACAAGGACCCCCGAGACGGTATCGCCTACGAGTGGGTCCGCATCGGCGACCAGCTCTGGACCGCAGAAAACCTGAACTACGCCCCGGCGGCAGGCTCCCTGTGCATGCAGTGCAACAACTGGGGCCGCCTCTACAATTTCGAAAGCGCGAAGACCGCCTGCATGGACGGATTCCACATGCCCACCAAGGAAGAATGGCAGAAGCTGATCGCCGCCGCAGGCAACAAGCCCGCCCAGGCGCTGAAGGCCGGATTCGGTTGGGATCCCATTACCGAAGGCACCAACAACTACGGCAACGGCAAGGACGAGCTGGGCTTTGGCGTAAAAGCAGGAGGAGCCCACTTCGCCAAGAGCGACGTGCCGCTCAAAGAACGCAAGTTCGATTCCGCCGGGAAAAAGGCCTACTTCTGGACCGCCGAAGGCGAGGTGGTGGTATTCCACCACAACAAGGACAACGTCACCTTCGAGAAGTTCAATCCCGAACACGGCGCAAGCCTCCGCTGCCTGAAATGAGGCTCGGGGCTAGTGATTAGGAAGCCCCCGGTGTAAAAACCGAGGGCTTTGTTTTACTCAAAGTCTGCCGAAGGCAGACGCGCTCATACCTCAAAGGCACCCTTCTGGGTGCCGAACTCACACCTACTACGTCGTGTATTCCGCGTTGATCTTTACATAGCCGTAGCTCAGGTCGCAGGTGAACGCACTTGCGGATGCCTGACCGATGTTGAGCACGAGCGTCACCTTGTATTCACGCTGGCGGACCACTGCATGGAGTGCCACCGTCTGAGCTTCGTCGAGCTGGAGCGGGCGCCCGCCTTCAAGCACCTTCACGTCACCGAAGTAAAGGTCAGTGTGTTCGGCCACCATGTTGCAGCCGCTACTGCCCGCACTGCTGAGAATACGTCCCCAGTTGGGGTCTTCGCCGAACATGGCGCACTTCGCAAGGTTCGATGTTCCGATGAAGCGGGCCATGCGGAGAGCTTCTTCGTGGCTTTCGGCTTTTTCGATGCGCAGTTCAATCAGCTTGGTAGCGCCTTCGCCGTCGCGCACGATATCCTTGGCAAGACTCTGCATGATAAGCATCAGGGCCGCACGGAACTCGCCCTGCTCCGAGAGGCTCAGGTCTTCGTAGCGCAGACCGCTCATGCCGTTGGCCAGCAAGATGCAGGTGTCGTTGGTGCTGGTGTCGCCATCCACGGTGATGGCGTTGAAGGAATCGGCGATGTCCGCACGGAATTCGGCAAAGAAGTCGATGGGGAGCGAAATGTCGGTGGTAATGAAGGCGAGCATAGTCGCCATGTTGGGGTGAATCATTCCCGAGCCCTTGCAGGCCCCGCCGATGGTCACCACGCCCTTTTCGGTATGGATTTCTACCGCGTGGCTCTTGAGCGCAAGGTCGGTGGTGAGAATCGCCCGGCCGAATTCCTCGGAGGCGTCGGCGTGGAGCTTTTCCACCAGCTTGGGGATCCCGGCCTCAATCTTGTCCATGGGCATCAGATGGCCGATCACGCCGGTGCTGCACACCAGCACGCTCTTGGGCGCAAGGTTCAGGGCCTCTTCGGTAAGGGTGGCCATGCGTTCGGCATCCTTGTAGCCCTGTTCGCCGGTACAGGCGTTGGCGTTTCCGCTGTTCACCACCACAGCCGTTGCAAAATGGGCATGCTCCAGGGCAGCCTTGTCATAAAGCACAGGGGCGGCCTTCACCTTGTTGGTGGTAAACACCGCAAAACAGCGGGCGGCCTTTTCGCTCTTGAGAAGCGCCATGTCGGCATTGCCGCTGGCCTTGATGCCTGCACAGATTCCAGATGCCGTGAAGCCCTTGGGGGAACACACACCGCCATTTTCCAACAGATTGTACATATCGACTCCTGCAAAAGGCGCCCTTCGGGAACAGCCGTTCCCCAAAACGCCGGTAAATTTTTTACCTTGTAGAGCATGGAAAAGAAAATCCCGTTTACACAAGAAGCCTACGACCAGCTCGTCAAGGACCTCAATAATTTAAAAAATGTAGAACGTCCCCGCGTGCTGCAGGAACTGGTTGACGCCCGCGCACAGGGCGATTTGAGCGAAAACGCCGAATACCATGCCGCCAAGGAGCGGCTTGCCGCCATCGACAACGTGGAACTGCCCAAGCTGCAAGACCAGCTGGCCCGTGCCGAAGTGGTGGCCTTCGACGCATCCTCCGATACCATCCGCTTTGGTGCCACCGTCACCGTCAAGAACCTGAAAACCAAGCGGGACGTGGTTTACCAGCTGGTGTCTCCCGAAAGCGTAGACGCCCTCAACGGGAAAATCAGTTTCAAGAGCCCCATCGGGGCCGCCCTCATGGGCAAGAAGCGGGGCGACAAGGTAGAAGTTTCCACCCCCAAGGGCGTGAACAACTTCGAAATCATCGACTTCAAGTAAGGCGAACAGGACCGCCCGCGAGACTAGGATGATTGTAGCCCTCATTGGCAAGGACCAGTTTTCCAAGGACATCCGCATCGAGAAATTCATTGCCGATGCCCTGGGCGAACGGAAAGACGACCCTCTTTCCAAGCAGATTCTATACGCCACGGACACGAACATCCCTTCCATTGCCGAAGCGGTAATGACCGCCTGCGACTCCGTGTCCATGTTCAGCCCGGAACAGGCCATAGTAGTGCGCAAGGCCGAAGCCCTCAAGGCAGACGACACCAAGGCCCTGGCCAAGTGGCTGGGACACGGCCCCCAATGCAAGCTTTTGCTGGACTTCGAGACTCTCGCCGCCAACACGGAACTCTACAAGGCCCTGAAAAAGGCAGGCGAAATCGAGAAGGAATACGACGAGCCCAAGTCCTACAAGATGGCCGACTGGATTGCCTCGGTCATTCCCTCCCATTTCAAGAAGGCCATCGACAAGGATGCCTGCCAGTACCTGGCCGAAGCCCTGGGCACCGACACCAAGCTGGTGTGCGAAGAGGTCGAAAAGATTCTCCTGTTCCAGCCGGACTGCAAGAAAATTGACCTGGAGCTGGTCAAGACCATGGTGGTTTCCCAGCGGAAAATCGTGGCCTACGAAATCAACGACTATTTCGGCATGCGTGACGGCAAGGCCTACGCCAGGAAACTGAACGAAATGTTCAACAACGGCGTGCAGGCGGTACAAATCGTGGCGTCGCTGTACTACTATGCCGTAGACCTGATGAACTTTTCGGCCCTGCTCGCGAAGGGCATGACCCCCAAAGACGCCGCCGCCGAACTGGGCAAGAACGACTTTATCTTCAACGTGAAGGGCAAGGCTCCCGAATGCGCAAGACGCTGGGGCAAGCCGCTCCTGTGCAGGGTCATCCGTAGGCTTGCCGACCTGGACTTTGAAATCAAGAGCGGGAAATGCTCCACCCGCATTAGCCAGGAGTTGGCGCTAGCTGCCCTGGTGGTGCGCTAAAACTTTGTATCTACAGGATTGAACTGGAGCTGGATTCCCGAGCGGATCCAGCCGTCCATGCCGTCCTTGCCGGGAATGTTGGCCAGGTTCTCGTACTTGCGGCCGCCGCCACCCAGATAGAAACGTAGCCATTCGTTAAACTTGAGACGGTATTGAACGTCTAGCACGTACTGGGCTTCTTCTACGCCGGAGGTTGCGCCTTCTACATCGACGGCGATGTCGTAATCGGTGTAGAGTTCCTTGTCGCCCTGACGGAGCCACGCCGCCGTAATGGCGATGGAATGGTCGCCGTAGGTCCAGCCCAGTTCCAGCCACAAATCCAGAGCGTCTGAGCCACGACGGTAGCCCACGGGATAGTCCACAAAGTAGGCATCGGCATAATCGGGGTCGCCCTGCTCGCGGTAGTTGCTGCGGTAGTTCCGGCGACTGGTGTACTTCAGGAGCGGAAGCCTGCTGTTGTTGGCGACGGGGTCGGTGCGGACCACCTCGAAACGCCAGGAGTATTCGCCAAAGCGGTTGGTCTTGACCTGATGGAAATAGCCCGCCATGTAATTCAAGATGGAACGGTTGGTGCCCTTGTCGTCGTCTTCGCCTACGGGGCTGTTGATGTCTTCCATGTTGATTTGCCCATAGAACTTGGCACCGTTGGCAGTCTTGTAACCCAGTTCAAAGGACGTCATGGCGGAGGTATAGCCTGTAGCGTAATTGTCGTGCCAATAGATGAAGGGGCTGATGGAACGAAATTCCAGGGCCTTCCCCCCCACCATGCTCTGCTCCACCACGTAGACCCAGAACTTGCTAGTTTCGACGCCAAAACGGTGGAACACCAGGTTCTTGACGTTGTCGGTGTAGGTGCGGTTCCGCTGGTTACTCACTTGCTTGCCCGGATCCGTACACTTTTGCGCATAGGCTTCCGTTCCTACCGGCGGGCAGCCCGTAGAGTGGTCCGTCACATCGCCGAAGAGCCAAGGGTTCAGGGAGCTGAGCATGAAGTCGTAACGGAAAATGCCGGGGGCGAATTTCCAATGGATGCCGTCGTGGTAAGGCGCGCCACCCATCAAGATGTCGTTCTTGGAGATTTTCAGGTCGTCGGGGCTGAAGCGGCCGAACTGCACGAAACCCACGCCGTTGTTCCACTTGGCGTAGGCGTTGTTGGGCACGTTGATGTCCAGCTCGCTTGGTTTGTAGGTGAAATTCGTTTTCCAGTCGTCCTGGTACCAAGCCTCCAGATCCTTGCGAAGAGGTGCTTCCAAAAGCACCTGGAAATCCTTGTAACCTGCACGGAAGCTAAGCGTAAAGAAGGGATGGACCGATTCCTCGTAACTACGGGCGTTTTCCAGCGGGATGCGAAGCCCCCGCCAGTTGCGACCGTACCAGTCCGCCGTATCCACAGCGAAGGTAGGCTCCGTAGGGCCGCCGTTGAGCCCGATGTCGAAATCCGTTCCAATCTGAAAATAGCCGGTTTCGCCATAGGCCGAGATGGACAGGCCCAGGGAGGCTGCCGCCAGTGTCAAAATCGCAAATTTGGAGCGAATTGCACCCATATACGAATAATCTAGAAAAAAGCGGTGGCGGGAGGGCTGCTGACTTTGAAAGGAGATGCCCGGTCAAGCCGGGCATGACAAGAGGAACGCGAGCGGTCATTAAAAACCTTCTTGTATCGAAGACTTCGTCTTCGATACAAGAAGGGATCACCCAGGCAGGGAGACCCAGGTGATCCCTCGTGTTGTGGTGGATACGCTTGCGCGTATCCGGTGTGTGTGTTAGTTAAGGACTAGAAAGAATCCAGTTTGAAGCCACCGTTGCGGAGGAAAGCCGGCACATCGTAATCCACGCCGTTAGTCTTCAAGGAGCCTTCGGCATAGTTCGTGTTGCGGGGTTCTTCCACTTCGCGAGTAGGCATTTCAGCCATGGTCTGGCGGGTGTAAGCCGGAGTACCATAGTCACCGTTAGAGAGCTGGTCCATATCGGCGATGCCGGGCATTTCTTCCGTTTCGGGGAGCGTTGCCGTAGCAATGCCTTCGGGCATCATCTTCTCTTCGAAAGCGGGGGCCTGGGCGTTGAACTGCGCAGAGGCAAAGTCTGCGGCAGGAGCCTGGGCTTCGGTCTGGGGAACAGTGTCCATAGGAATGGTCAGGGACTCACTGGCAGGCATGGCGACCGTCGTAGACTGGGCAAGAGCCACGAAGTTGGTAGCCGTCGGGCGCGGAGTCGCAGCTACAGGCTGGGGCTGCTGAAAGCCGGCCGAACCACCGATGGAGTTGACCAGGTCCTGCATCTTGGGAGCGGCAGGGGCCATAGGCACGTCGGCTGCGCTTGCGAACATGGGCTTCATCTCGGAACCAGAAGTTCCGCCACAACCGGTGGCGATAACGGTAATGCTCACCCTTTCGCCCAGTTCCGGCAACGTAATGTCTCCATAGATAATGTTCGGTTCGCCAACCTCGCCCACTGCATCGTAGAGATGGTTCATGGCTTCTTCGGTTTCCAACATGGTAAAGTTTTCACCATGTGCAATGTTCACCAGCACACCAGAGGCGCCTTCCACATTCACCTCTTCCAGGAGCGGAGAAGAAAGGGCAATGTCCACGGCCTTGACACCGCGGCCTTCGCCTTCGGCAACACCCGTTCCCATAAGAGCGGACCCGCCATTGGACATAACCGTCCTAACGTCGGCAAAGTCAGCATGGATAAGTCCATGGCGGAACATAATAGCGCAAATGCTGCGAACAGCATTACCGAGGATTTCGTCGGTAAGCTTGAAGGCGCCAGCCATCGTCATCTTCCTGTCCGTATTTTCCACAGTGGCGGCAAGCTTCTTGTTGTCCACCACGATTATGGTGTCCACGGCCTCTCTCAAAGCCCGAATACCACCTTCGGCATTGCGCTTGCGAACAGGACCTTCGTAGCGGAAGGGCTTGGTAACCACAGCAACAGTGAGAATTCCCAGTTCACGGGCAATGGAGCCTACCACAGGAGCAGCACCAGTCCCCGTACCACCGCCCATACCGGCAGTGATAAAGACCATGTCCGCCCCCTTCATGGCTTCCTTCAGGTCATCAATATTTTCTTCGGCGGCCTTGCGACCAATTTCGGGCTTGGCGCCCGCACCGAGAGTCTTGGTGGTTTTCTGGCCGATGGCGATCTTGTGGTCAGCCTTGCTCAAATCCAGAGCCATGGCGTCAGTATTGACGGCGTAGTATTCCACGCCTTCAATATTCATTTCCACCATGCGGTTCACGGTGTTGCCACCGGCGCCGCCCACGCCAAAGACCTTGACCTTCGCGTTGTTGAGGGTTGATTCATCCATCAGGATGTGTGAGGTTGGGGTTATGTCGAATTCACTCATAGTTTGTCTCCCTGTTGTGAGTGGTTGTTTTGTTTTAGAAATAATTTTTTAGGACGTCCTTGAACCATTGAAGGCTCTTTTTCATGGACACCGAAATCTGCTTGCCGGTTTCACGGCGCTTTTCCTTGCGACGCTGCTTGGCGGCATACAGCAACAGCCCGATTCCCGTGGCATAAGACGGATTGGAATAGCTCTGTACACCACCGACTTCCCGAGGGTGGCCGATACGCACGGACTTGCCGAACACCTTTTCGGCCACGGTATCGATACCGTCCAGGGCGCAGCAGCCACCGGTCAAAACGATACCGCCGTTCAGCAGCACATCCATATTGTGCTTTACCAGGTCCTTTTGCAAAAGCTTGAAAATTTCTGCACAGCGGGCCGTAATCACCTGAGTCAGAAGCTTGCGGGAACACGGGACGTCGCCACGGTCACCAACGCTAGGCACCGGGAAAGTCTCATCTTCAATCAGGTTGTTCAGGCGGCAAGTCCCGTAGCGTTTCTTGATATCTTCCGCCTTCGAAAGGGAAATGGGCACGCTCAGGCACTTGCTGATATCGCTGGTAATGGCGTTCCCGGCCACGTCCAGAGAGGCCGTGTAACGGACGGACTCGCCCACAAATACGGCGATGTCGGCCGAACCCGCTCCAATGTCAATGAGGGCCACGCCCAACTCACGTTCGTCATCGGTCAGCACTGCCGAGGCGGCGGCCAAAGGTTCCAGCACCAGTTCTTCTACATGAAGGCCTGCGCGGGTAACGCTCTTGTCCAGGTTCTGGATGGCATTCGGGCGGGAGGTGACCACCTGAACGTCAACGCTGAGCCTGCGACCGTTAAGCCCCTTCGGATTGCGGATTCCCGCCTGGTCGTCCAGGGTGTATTCTCCGGGGAACACGTGGAGGATCTGTCCTGCCGATTCCGGGATGGTGCTCGCCAGGTTCTTGACCCGTTCAATATCCACTTCGCGAACCTCTCCGGTAGGGAGCGTAATCAGGCCCTTGTAATTGACAGAGGACACGTGGCTTCCGGCAATGCCCACATAGACATCGCGAACATCGAAATCGATGAAGGGTTCCAGCTGCCTGATGACATTCTGCAGCGTTTCCACCACATCGTCCATCTCGTCAGGACGCTTCAGGGGCAGGGCCCCGCAGCAAAGAATCCGGACCGTATTGTCGGGGTTCATGGCTCCCGCGAACAGGTTAATCTTGGAAGTCCCAATGTCGAGACCGAAAACCAGATCTTCTTTTCTCAATTCGTTGTTGTTGTCATCCATTGACACACCTCTTGTCAAAATTCCTTATGTACAAGAAACCCGCAAAACGCAAATCCACCTCCCCGGCACAGTTCATGTCCTGAGGGAACCCGCGTTTCACCGATTCGTATAAGGTCCATAGATTACTGTCCCATTCCCTTTCGGGGAACAGAGCCTTGTAGCCCACATCGCTAAAGAACACTTCGTATGCCCGGTGCTCTTCGCTCCAGGATACCTGAGATACAAGACCGTAAAGTTCGGCATTTTCCTGCTTGAGCTTTTGCAGGTGAGACGCCACATCCGCAATACGTTCAAAGGCCATAGAATCCACCACCGGCAAGTGGAACGCCGTAGAGGTGGACATGGGCAAGAGAAGCCCCCGTTCCGAATAAACCGTAGCATGGCTCCCTTGGAAATACGCCACCACAGGCGAAGATTCCTGCACCTTGATGGTGAGGGAAGAGGGGAAATGCTTTTCCACCGTCACCTTGTGAATCAGGGGGAGTTGCATCAGGTTTTTCTCTACGGAATCCTCGAACACTTCGGACAGGAGCATTCCAGGTTCCACCTGGGCATTCTGCACCACGTCTTCCCAGGTGAGCATACGGTTACCTTCGATGTCGATATACTGCAGGTGCCGAAGTTCCATGGGGTTGAAACGCTGCAGGTAGAAACGGTTCGTCCACGCGAGGGTAGCAAGGATTGCCAGCACAAGACCGATAATCCAGCCACGACGCTTAAACCAGCCCAAGCTTTTCTTCGCGCCATTCTTGATTTTCATGGCACGGGTGCGCTTGCGCTTCTCCTCGTTGTAGCCTATACGGCGTCCAAGGAATGTGGTTTTAGGACTCAAATACATTCCTCCAAAATCTTCTGGCCCAGTTTCCAGATGTTGCCGGCGCCCATCAGCACCACCACATCACCCGGCTTGAGTTCTTCTTTCAAAATCGGCAGCAGGTTCATCTGGTCGCCCACAAAGCGGGCATTCCGGTGACCAAAGGCAAGAGCGCTGTCAGAAACAAGTGCACCGGTCACACCTTCAATAGGCCGCTCACGGGCAGGGTAAATGTCGGTACACAGCAGCACATCGCAGTTGGCAAAAGCGCTCCCGAAGGCGTCGTGCTGGTCCCTGGTGCGGGAAAACAGATGGGGCTGGAAAGCCACAATCACGCGGCGGCCCGGGAAAGCATCCCTGAACCCTTGCAGAGTCGCCGTCGCCTCCGTGGGGTGATGGGCGTAATCGTCGAACACCAGCACATCGTTCTTTTCTCCCAAGAATTCAAAGCGGCGCTGCACGCCTTCAAAGGCGGCCACGGCACGTCTTGCCACTTCCACGTCGATTCCCTCTTCCATGGCAAGGGCCACGGCGGCGGTGGCGTTCAGCACATTGTGCCGACCCGGAATCTGCAGCTGGAATTCGCCGAGAGATTTCCCGTCGTTGAAAATTTCAAAATGAGGGTATCCCTTTTCAAAACGGAGGTTATCGATATGGTACTTGGCCTGGCGGGAGAACCCGTAGGTAATCACCGGCTTGCGCACCTTGGAATAAATCTGCTGAACGTTGGGGTCGTCAATGCAAAGGATGGCCTGTCCGTAGAAGGGAATCTTGTTCACGAACTGGACAAAGGCTTCCTTGATCTCGTCGATATTTTCGTAAGTGTCCAGATGGTCGGCATCGATGTTGGTCACGATAGCGGAACTGGGCATCATGGAGAGGAAACTGCGGTCAAACTCGTCGCTTTCGGCAATGAGGTAATCCCCCTTGCCCACTTTTGCGCCGCTTCCCTTGCCCTTCACCACGCCACCAACGATAATGGTGGGGTCAAGACCCGCCGCTTCCCAGATTTCTCCGACAATAGAAGTGGTGGTGGTCTTGCCGTGTGTACCGGAAATGGCCAAGGTGTATTTCATGCGCATGAGTTCGCCAAGCATTTCGGCACGGCGGATCACGGGTATGCGGCGGGCACGAGCCTCTACCAGCTCGGGATTGTCGTAAGGAATGGCAGAAGAGTAAACCACCAGGTCGGCGTTTTCCACATTCTTGGCCTCGTGCTTGCTATCCACGCGGATACCCAGGTGCTTTAGGTAGTCAATGACAGAGCCCTCGCCCATGTCCGAGCCGGTCACCACAAAGCCGTTCTCGTGAAGGACTTCTGCGATACCGGACATACCGGCACCACCGATACCCACCATATGCAAGCGACGGACACGTTTACAATCATTAATCTGCATTATGCACTTTCCTTTTCCAAAATCACCTTTGCAATCTTGTCGGCCGCATCAGGCATTCCAAGCTTCTTTGCCGCAGCCGCCATCTTGGCCAGTTTCTCGCTATCGAACAGCAGGGATTCCACCTTGTCCCACAAATGATTCTCGTCGCTGTCCAGCTCCACCAAGGCAGCCCCCGCCTTTTCAACGGCACGGGCGTTGTGTTCCTGATGGTTTGCCGTAGCATGGGGGAACGGGAGCAGAATAGAGGGCTTGCCAAAGGCAAGGATTTCTGCCAGAGCCGAAGCCCCTGCGCGGCTGATAATCAGATCCGCATGTTTCATGTAGGCGTAGATCCCGTTCAAGAATCCCTTCACCGACACATTGGGCAGAATTCCCAGACGACCCGTAATGTCATCTACATTCTTGACACCTACCTGCCACACTACGGAAACATCCTCGTTCCCGGTAATCCGGCCGATACTTTCCTCGATTTTCGTGTTGATGCCAACGGCCCCCTGAGAGCCCCCCACGATAAACACGGCCTTCTTGCCCTCGCGGAATTCCACGGGGCGTTCCAGGCTGTCTTCGGCAGGCAATTCACGGACGGGGTTTCCAAAAATCATGGTCTTTCCTGCCGGGAAATACTTGGCGGCATCTTCGGAGGTCACAAAAACCGTCTTCGCGTATCGAGCGCCCATCTTGTTGGCAATTCCCGCCACCGCATTCTGTTCCTGCAGGTAAACGGGGATGCCCATGCTGCCTGCGGCAAGGACGATCGGGAGCGAAACGTAACCGCCCGTCGCCACCACCACATCGGGTTTCACCTTGCGGATCACCTTCTTGGCATTGGACAGGGACTTGAGCAGCTTGTAAGGCAGCGCCAGATTCTTGAGGAACGGACCGCGATGGAGAGGCTCTGCGGTAATGTATTCGTAGGGCCAGTTGCCTGCCACCAGGCGTTCTTCCATAGAATTCTTACGACCGGCAAAGGTAATGTCTTCAACACCCATTTTCTTGAGGCTTTCGGCAATAGCCACAGCCGGGAAAATGTGTCCGCCGGTTCCACCGCACACAAAAAGGAACTTTTTCATCGTCCACTCCTTGAAGTTTCATAGTCCGTACGGGGGCGAGTATCCGTCCTGTCCCCGTTTTTCATATAGGGTTCCCAGATTTTCGTGCCTGTTCCCGGTTTCGAGATGTTCAAAAGAATCCCGATGAACAGGGCCGAGAAAATCAGGTTAGTTCCGCCAAAGCTAAGGAAAGGCAAGGGCTGCCCTGTGGTGGGGAAAAGCCCAGTACTCACACAGACATGCACCAGGAAATTCAGGAACAGGGAAATCGTCAAAGCCACCGCCATGTACTTTCCGAAACGGCTAGAAGAATTGCGGGCGATTTCAAAGCCCTGGTAGAACAACATTCCAAAAAGAAGGAGAATGGCAAAAGTCCCCACAAAGCCGAACTCCTCGCCTATCACCGCATAGACCACGTCTTTGTGGGCCTCGGGCAAGTAGCCCAGTTTCTGCACGCCCATGCCGAAGCCGGTCCCGAAAAATCCTCCGTTCCCGAGAGCTTCAAGAGCGTGTTCTCCCTGGTAGGCCGAATTCTGGTTCTCCGCCGGATTGAAGAACGCCATCAGGCGCTTGGAAGTATGGGACTTGATCAAAAGCACGATCAGGCCCACCGGAATACATGCCGCAAGAGAGATGGCAATGTACTTGAACCGGGCTTCCGCCACAAACAAAACCGCAAGGGTGATGCCCGCAAACAGGAGCAACATAGAGAAATTCGGCTGCAGGGCCAAGAGAATTGCCGATATCCCGAAGGGAATCGCCGGCTGTATCAGGCTGCATTTCAGGGTCTTGATTTCGGTACCTGCCACCGCAAGTTTCGCGCATATCCAAGAAATCAAGCCCAGTTTCAAGATTTCAGAGGGCTGGATTCCCCAAATCCAGCGGTTGGCGCCCTTGACGCTACCGCCAGCCACAATGGCCGCCACCGTAAGCACCGCCCCGATAATGAACACCACGCGGGAGCCCTTCATCCAAACGCTGTAATCAACCTTCGAAACAACGAACATGATAACCAGGGCCGCAAGGACCTTCCACAGGTGGGCCTTCAGGTAGAATTCCGGAGAAAGTCCCCGTTGCAGGGCATGAGGCGTTGACGCCGTATAAACTACGGCTATGCCGAAGCATATCAACAAGAGCGTTGCAAGCAACAGCCACTTGTTTACGCCTATGGTCTGCATGTTATTCATCTAAAGACAGTTCCTTATACCTTTAAGCCTCGGACACCAGAGAAAGTTTCAGCAGAGCATCTACTACCTGCTCCATTTTCATCCCGCGGGAGCCCTTGACCAAGAGCACGTCGCCCTTGCTCACCACGTCCGAAAGGAAAACGATGGCGTCCTGCACAGTGTCAAAATGTTCCACGCAGGCCATGCCCTTTTCCTTCGCTCCCTTCACATAGTTCTTCGCTTCTTCGCCAACCGTCACCAGCAAGTCAAAGTTCATTTCGGGAACCAGCGCCCCGATACTCCGGTGCAGTTCCTTGGATTCCTTGCCCAGTTCCAGCATGTCGCCAAGGACCGCAATACGGCTACCTTCCACATTCATGTTGCCGATGGTCTGCAGGGCCATACGGGTAGAAGAGGGGTTCGCGTTGTAGCAGTCGGACACAATCTTGAAACCGTCGCCCTTCTTGATTTCCATGCGCATGTTGGTGGCGCGGAAATTCTTGAGCACCTTGGCAATTTCCGCCTTAGGGATACGGAAGGCCTCGCCCACGGCAATAGCTGCCAGGGCATTGTACAAGTTATGGGTTCCGGGCACGTTCAGCACAAAGTGGGTGCGGCCCACGTAAAAGTCGGCGCAGGCGTTTTCGTTCCAGCTAAGCTTTTCGGGTTTCACCACACCACGGCGGAGCCCGAAGGTCACCACCTTGTAGTTTTTGGTGGATTTCACCTTGCAAAGCCTCGGGTCATCGGCGTTCACAATCAGAGTGCCGTTCTTCTTGAGGCCTGCGGTAATGGTAATCTTTTCGCGGAAAACACCGTCCAGGTCGCCCAAGCGTTCCAGGTGAGAAGCGCCGATGTTGGTGATCACCGCCACGTCGGGCTCAGCCGCCAGAGAAAGAGGGCGGATTTCGTCGGGACCGCTGGTGCCCATCTCCACCACGGCGGCTTCGTGCTTGTGCTTCAGCTGGAAAAGGGTCATGGGCACGCCGATATGGTTATTGAAGTTTCCGGCGGTGGCGTGGGTCACGAACTTGGAAGAAAGCACCGCCTTCACCATTTCCTTGGTAGTGGTCTTGCCGTTACTGCCGGTAATGGCCACCTTCTTCACCTTGAAAAGCCTCTGGTATCCCTTGGCCAGCTTGAGCAGCGCCTTGGTGGTATCATCTACAGGCGCATAGGCCTTGAAGGTTTCGTTTTGGGTAGAGTATTCTTCCACGGCTGTCTGGTTTACAACGCTCATGAGCGCCCCTTCCTTTTCCATCTGGTTTACAAACTTGTGGGCGTCAAAACGGACACCCTTGATAGGCCAAAAGACAACTCCCTTGGCGCTTTCCCTGGAATCCATGCAGAGATTCACCTTGCGTTTCAGAACCTTGGGAGTAACTCCCACAGGTTCCGTTTCCAGAATCTTCAGCATTTCACCTATTGTCAAATCCAACTTCAGCATTTTTCCATAGCCTTTACTGCAATCTCGCGGTCGTCAAAATGATGTTTCGTCTTTCCGATAATCTGGTAGTCCTCGTGGCCCTTGCCCGCAATCACCAGCCAGTCACCATCCTTCAGTTCGGCACAGGCCTTGTAGATGGCCTCTTCGCGGTTTTCCACCACGGAGAACTTGTCCGTCTTCATGCCGGCGCGCACGTCGTTGATAATGTCCGTGGGGTTTTCGGTACGGGGATTGTCCGAAGTGAGCCAGGCCTTGTCCGCCATGCGTTCGGCGATAGCCCCCATAATGGGCCGCTTGGTCTTGTCGCGGTCGCCACCGCAGCCGAACACGCAAGAGAGTTTGCCCCTGCAAAGGCTGCGGGCGGTAGAGAGCACACGCTCTAACGCGTCGGGAGTGTGGGCGTAGTCCACAATCACATGGCGACCGTTACGGTTCCACACCTTCTCAAAACGCCCGGGCACCCGAATGCCTGCCAGGGCCTTTCGCATGGCCGTTTCCGGCACACCGACAGCCTTCGCCCACGAAAGCACCAGCATCACGTTGTCCACGTTAAAGTCCCCGCAAAGGGGCGTCTCGAAAGGCACGCCGCTAATGGCGGGCAACAGCATCTTCAAGCCGTCTTCGGTGTTTTCGACAGGGCCTTCGGGTTTCACATCAGCGCTAACGATTCCAAGACGCGAGACAGCCACCTTGCGGCCCGCTTCAATCTCGGTCAGGGAATCGTATAGTTTCTTTCCGTAGGAATCATCTACGTTAATGACAGCCACACCGTCACTGGCAAGGTAACGGGTAAACAAAAGCTTTTTCGCCTCAAAGTAGGCGTCCATGGTCTTGTGGAAATCCAGGTGGTCCTGGGTCAGGTTGCTGAACAGACCGCTCCTGTAAAGCACTCCAGCCATGCGTCCCTGATAAAGAGAATGGGAAGACGCCTCCATCACCAGGTCGGTGCAGCCCGCCTCTACGGCAGAGGCGGCAAAGGCGTACAGGTCCAAAAGTCCCGGCGTCGTGAGGGTCGCCTGCACGGACTTTTCTCCAATCTTGTTCTTGATGGTCCCCAGCAGGGCCACCTTGTGGCCAGCGGCGCTGAGCATGGCGTCCATCAAGAAGGCGCTGGTGGTCTTGCCGTTGGTCCCCGTCACCGCATGGGCGGTAAGCTTACTGAATGGATCCTTGTAGAAAATCTTTGCCGCTTCCAGACGGGCCCTGCGCACATCCATCACCTGGATCCACTTGGCGGTCATTTTTTCGGGAGCGGGCATTTCGGCCACCACGGCGACAGCGCCTGCGTCAAGCGCCTTCTGGGCAAATTCTTCCGCCCCTTCCGTAGGCATGGAGAAGAACAGGTTCCCCGGTTTCACCCGGCGGGAATCGTCGCAAAGTCCAGTCACTTGGAGGTTCTGCATCAATCCTTCAGAAATCATCAGCCCTTCTCCTTCAGTGTCAGCTTGCAGGTGGCACCTTTTGTAAGTTCCGTCTCGGCCTTGGGGGACTGGGAAACCACCCTCCCCTTGCCTTCAAATTCCACGTTCATGCGGATATTGCCCATCACTTCCAGGGCTTCCTTCAAAGAAAGCCCCACCAGGTTTGGCATCTTGCTTGCCGAGGTTTCGCCAAGATTCAGCACCACCCCAAAGGAATCCAGCACGTCGCTACGCTGGGACACTACACGGCCCCCTTCGCCCTTGAATTCCACCGGGCATCCGTGTTCTGCAGCCATCTTCTTTGCGGCCGCCACCGTCATGCCCATAAAGTCCACGTTGCAGCCGTTCTTGGCAGGCACTCTCGCCAGCTTGTGAGTCAAGGGAGAAATTGCCGGATGGTAATAGATACTTTCCACGATATTGCGGAAAATAGGCCCTGCCGTCACACCGCCGGCGTGGCCGTAAGCCTTGTCGGAGTTGGGGTCATCTACAAGAACCAGGCAAACATAGCGGGCGTTTTCCACAGGGACCATCCCAATGAAAGAGGCTACCTGGAGCTTGCTGTCGTACTCGCCCGTCTTCTGGTTGAACTTTTCGGCCGTACCCGTCTTGCCACCAATAATCACGTCAGGGATTTTTTTGCTCCTCACCTGCTTCGCCGTACCGTCGCTGTCGTTCACCACATGGCTGAGCATGCCGCGAATCTTTGCAGCGGTCACTTCTGAAATCACCCGGCGAACTTCCACCGGCTCGTTCTTTTCCACCACCTCGCCATTGGCATCCCGCCATTCCTTCACGATCATGGGTTCCATCAACTTGCCGCCGTTAGCAATGGTGGAATAGACCATCACCATCTGCATGGGCGTCACCAGCAGGGCGTGGCCGTAGCCCATGGTTTTCAGGGTGCGGTCGTCGCGGGTCAGTTCGTAGGGCTGGTAAAGCTTGCCCGATTCCTCGCCGTAGAAATTCTCCGAAGTCTTCATGCCCAGCCCAAAGTTACGGGCCATGCGGTAAAGCTTGTCCGCCCCCACCTCGTTTGCAATCTTTGCAAACACGATGTTGGAGGACTGCACCATGGCCTGGGTCATGTTCATGTCTCCGTACACGTGAGAATCCCTGATGGGAGCCGATCTTGGGTTCCAGCTCCAGCTCTTGCCCTCGTTTGCAAACACCTTTTCCGGGTCCACCACATTATTCTCAAGAGCGGCGGCAGCGGTAACCACCTTGAAGGTGGAGCCGGGCTCATAAGACATGGAGACAATCTCGTTCTTCGCCACACGACCGATTCCCTGGGTCTTGGAATTGGGGTCAAAGGTGGGGTAACTGGCCATGGCCAGGATTTCGCCGGTGTAAGGATCTACCACCACGGCAGAGGCGCTGGTGGCGCTGTATTTCGTCACGCCATCCTTCAGGCCCTTTTCCACCAGTTCCTGCATATTCTTGTCAATCGTCAGCACCAGGTTCTTGCCCGGCACCGCCTCCGCCAGGTTTTCGGAACGGGAGTACACTTCGCGGCGGTGGGCGTCCTGCACGCTCACCCGGAACCCTTCGTTTCCGCTCAGGCGTTCGTCAAACACGCGTTCCACGCCCATGACGCCATGACCGTTAAAATCCAGCTTGCCAATCACCTGGGAGGCAAGTTTTCCTTGCAAGAACACGCGGCTGTAATCCAGGGCCTTGTTGGCGGTATCCCTGAAGTTGTCCGCCAGAACCACCCCGTTACGGTCCATAATCTGGCCCCGTTCGGCGTAGATATTCTTGGAGCGGGTCACCAGGCTCATGGTCTTCTTCTGGTACACTTCCCGGTTCAGCACCTGGATGTTGAAGGTCTGCAAGGTCAGCACCACCACCAAGGACAGCACTATCCATTTCAAGAATCCGAGCGGTTCAAGAGGGAATCTATTCACCTTTACCCTCCAGAACCATAATCTTCTGGGGAACCTCGTAAAGCCCGAGCCCTGCGCTATCGGCAAAGTCGGCCAGGCGTTCCAGCGAAGACATCTGGTTAATCTTCAGTTCCAACAAGAGCGCGTCGCGCTGCAAGAAGGTCACCTGCCTCTCGAGCATGCGGGACTGGCCGTAAAGGCTGTTCAGGCGGTTCTGCAGGTACAGCGGAAGCATCAGGAGCAGGGCTCCCAAAAGCACAACGCAAAAGACGATTATAAAAATCGACCTGTTGGTTGCCGCCACCTTGAATTTCTCAGTTCCGCTCATACCCTCTCGTAAATCCTAAGCTTCGCAGAGCGAGCCCTGCTGTTCCTTGCAATCTCCTGTTCCGTAGGCAGAATCGGCTTGCGATTCACCTTCTTCAAACGCTGGTGGTTCCCGCCGCACACGCACACCGGCAAGTTCTCCGGGCAGATGCAGGCCTTCTCGAACCGGGCCGCAGTTTCCTTCACGCAGCGGTCCTCCACCGAGTGGTAGCTCATCACCACCAGGCGGCCGCCCACCTTCAGGCAATCCACCGCAGCACTCAGGCTATCTTCAATTTCTTTCAGCTCGCCGTTCACTTCCATGCGCACCGCCTGGAAAACACGGGCCAGCAGGCCGTTCACTTCCCGCCGCTTGTCGGGGAACACCGATTCCACAACGGCCTTCACGTCACTCGGCAAAATCTCGCGGCCCTCGGCCGTAACCGCAGAAGCCATCTCCACTAGACGGGAGGCCAGTTTATAGGCGCGGTCCATGTCGGCGTTCTTCCGGAGCACTGCGGCCAGGTCGTCGGCACTTGCCGACTTCAGCCATTCCTGGGCAGAGACTCCTTCGCGACGGTCCATGCGCAAATCCAGAGGGTTGTTGCCTACGAAGGTGAACCCGCGGCTGGAATCGTCCACCTGGTGGCTGCTGATTCCCAGGTCGTAAAGGATTCCGTCCAGAGTGTTCGGCGCGATTTCGTTCTTCAGTTCACCGAACCGCACCGGATGCACAACGAACTTGCACTTTACACCCGCAAGGCGCCTGGTGGCAAACGCAACCGCTTCTTCGTCACGATCAAAAGCGTGAAGCGTTCCGCCCTCGTTTAGTTTGTTTGCAATTCCGAAGGAATGTCCGCCACCGCCCAGGGTGCAGTCGCCGTATGTGCCGTCCGGTCTGATGCGGAGTCCGTCAAGGCACTCGGCAAGCATCACCGGGTCGTGATAAAACTCATTTGTCTGTAATTTGGATTGACACAGGTCAGCGTTTTGCATCGTCGCCCTCCGTCAAGCTTTCACCATAGAACGCGGCATCGAATGCAGCAACATCTTCGGTTGTCTGCAATCCATACTTGGCATTGAAGCGTTCTGGATTCCATAGTTCGAGAGTCTTACCGCTTGCCTGCACATAAAGGACTTCGCCCTTCAGCTCAGCATACTCCAACAAGGTCTTCGGGAGCAAAATACGGTTTTGACCATCCAATTCCACTACCGTGGGGCAGAGGCCTCTGCGAACTAGGTCAGCTTGACGGCGGTCGGACCTCGAGTCCAGGTCCGCCATGAATTTCTCGTATTCTGGCAAGGTATAAAACCGTAGGGTCCGAGCCGGGCCACGGGTGACCACGAACTTCTCCCCATCGGACGGCACCAGCTGACGACGGAATTCCCTGGGGAAGGAGGACCTTCCCTTTCCGTCGATAGCCGTTTGGGCCTGACCTATGAATAGCGATGAATTCATTCTAGTTTACACACAGATTTGGGTTAATCTACCACAACACAGTACAAATATACCACTTTCTACCACCTCGGTAACAAAAATTATGGATTTCTTACAAAATCCACCCTTAAAAGAACGACCGGACCATCAGGTCCGGCCGCTTTCTAGTGAACATTTGTATAATAACACAGGGCTGCGCCCACTTTTCCCGTTCCTTATATTATTATAAAGGGGGAAGCCTCCCCCTGATTGCAGCCTTGCTTCGTCGAATTACACCCCGCCACTTTTCTCGTCATCCTCGCGCAGGCGAGGATCCACTATCACCTTGGCGGGGACTTCTCTCCCTCAGCAAGTCTTCCATCACCCCTTCCCCTAGGGGGACACCCCCTAAAACCCCCGCCCCGCGACCTTTTCTCGTCATCCCCGTCTCCTTTCTCGTCATCCCCGCGAAGGCGGGGATCCACTATCATTTTAGCGGGGATTGACTGCAAAAATGCGGGGATTCAGCAGCGAAATATTCGGAGCATCCAAGGTAATGGAACTGACCGGCTGCAAACCGACCGCAGCAACATCGCTTATCAAGAAACTGTTATCTTTTGAAATTATCGAGCCCGTCACCGCCCCAACTTGAAATCTCTACGAATGTATTGATGATGTTGGTAGTTGTTTGCGTTGCGACACGCCCTTTCAAAATTGTCGCAAGCATTTAGAGGCCTTTTTTCTGTGAAAGCGTAGGGTAAAGCTCTGCTTTTAGCCGAATAGTTTGTGGACGAAACTTTCGTCCGCAAAATTTTAACCCAACCCCATAGACAGAGTCTAGTATTTTTGAGTTTCTTTTAACACCTCTTCCAAGGTAAAATCCTCCTTGCTAAAAAAGAACATCTTTTTCCCGAGGTCTTTTAGGGATGCCCCAAAATGATAGGCCTTGTCATCAATAAATAGAAAGCGATCGTGAGTGTTCGTGTTCGGGAAGATTTCTATGGAGCAATCGGCATACTGCGCGTTATATTTCTGGAGATCCAGTTCAAAAATCTTGCTCTTGTCGTAGGTGTAAATAGTCACCGAAACGCCCTTTTTCCTCTTGAGCATCATTAAAAGGGTCGTTTCGTCCACATAGTTATCCACAAGGACAATGCGTCTTTGCGCCTGGCGGATAAGACCGCACGCAAACGCGTAGGCATCAAACTCCTGACTCTCATAAAAGATGCCCTTGGTCTTGAGCTCTCCGCGGTCCATTGCCTCAAAAATGGTATCGAACTTGTGTTCGTGATTGAGCAGCCGCGCATCCTGATCGATTACCTTACTTTCCACATTGGCAAGGCGATTAACGAAACCACCATTCAGCATCATGTAGTGTCGCATCGCAACGAATGCCTTCATAATGTCTATGCTGACCCTTATGGCTTTTTCGCTATGCAGTACGGCAGAAAGCATTGCCACCCCCTGCTCGGTGAAGGCGAAGGGCGCCTTTCGCAATCCCATCTTGTCTGAATTGGAAGTCGCAAATTGCGACTTCCAATTTTCAAACTCCAATTTGTCCAGTTGAAAACAAAACTCTGCTGGAAAGCGCTCAATGTTACGCTTTACCTGCTCATTTATACGCTTCGTTTCCACCCCATAAAGCACTGCCAAATCGCGATCAAGCAACACCTGCTTGTCACGAATGACTCGAATCATCTTTTCTACGCCCGACTCCATGAGCGGATTAGGTGCGATATCATCCGTTTTTTCGGTCTTTCTAGCCATCTTCTACTCCAATCCGCCTACAAGCAAAAAAAGGCGGGGCAAAATGTTCTCGGTGCAAATATACATTCCTCGGATGTCACATTATGACAATCGGCGATTTTTGCGAAATTTTTGGCATTTTATGGCTTTTTTGAAGAAAATCGACCCCTGCAGGCGATTGAATTCTGCGTTGTCACCTTATAACGCCTAGCTTTCTTTTTTTCCCTGAATCTTCTGCGATTCCTTCAACACTTCGTCCAACGTGAAATCCTCCTGCGTAAAGAAAAACGTATTCTTGCCCAAATCCTTGAGCGAAGCCCCGAAGTGGTAGGCCGTATCGTCTATGAATAGGAATCGGTCGTGCATCCCGTAACTAGGCAGAACTTGCATCGGGCTGTCGGGATATTGCTCGTTGTAAGTGGCTAGGTCCATTTCAAGGACTTTGCTTTTGTCATAGGTGTAGATTGTCACGGAAACGCCTTTTTCCCGCTTGAGCATCATGGCCAGAGTCTTCTCGGTCACGTACCTGTCGACAAGTACGATTCTTTTCTTTGCCTGGCGAATCAGGTCGCAGACAAATACATAGGCATCGAACTCCTGGTTGTTGTAAAATAACCCCTTGGATTTGAGCTCGCCACGGTCCATCGCCTCGAAAAGTTCGTCAAATTTACGGTCATGGTCAAGCAGATGCTCGTCATGACCGGTCAAGCGGCAGTCCTGTTC
>OMSO01000028.1 GCA_900313675.1 uncultured Fibrobacter sp. | reverse complement strand
TAAGAACTCACAACTCATTACTAATCCCGTCTCATACTTTCTTACTCAAGCGGATCCTCGCCTTCGCGAGGATGACGTTTCTCGGGCTTCATTCCCCAGTCCCTAGCCCCTAGATCCTAGCCCCTTTTCTATATTTGCCCCCGTATGTTTACAGGTATCATTCAAGCGACGGGTGAGATTGTCTCCCTTGTGCCCCGCGGGGACGCCCTTTCTATGGTGCTCCGGGCTCCGGGCTTTTTCAAGGACTGCAAGCTGGGCGACAGCGTGGCCAACGACGGTGTGTGCCTTTCGGTGGAATCTTGCACCGCAGACGAGGCGACTTTTTGCCTGATGCACCAGACGGTGGAAAACACCGCCTTCAAGGCTGCTGCTCCTGGCAAGTTGGTGAACCTGGAACTGCCTTGCCGCGCAGACAGTTTTATGGGCGGGCACTTTGTGATGGGCCATGTGGACTGCGTGACCGAGGTTATCCAGGTGGTGCCTCGTGAAACCGGTGTCGAGGTGGACCTGAAGATGCCTGCCGACCTGAAGCGCTACATTATCCGCCGGGGCTCCATCTCCCTGAACGGCATCAGCCTTACGGTGGCCGAGAAGTTCGAGGACTCCATCCGGGTGTGCATCATTCCGGAGACCCTTGCCCGCACGAACCTCCGCAACTGGGAGGCAGGGACCGTCGTGAACGTGGAAGTGGATATGCTGGGCAAGTATATCGAGAATTATCTGAAGGAACGTGACCTTGCTTAATACTATCGAAGAGGCCATAGAGGATTTCAGGAACGGAAAGTTCCTTATCGTAGTCGATGACGAAGACCGCGAGAACGAGGGCGATTTTGTCATCGCCGCCGAGAAGATTACGCCCGAAAAGGTGAATTTCATGCTCCACGAGGGTAGGGGCGTGCTTTGCGCACCGCTGCCTATTTCCCGCTGCCACGAGCTGAATTTGACCCGCCAGACGGCGGAGAATACTTCCATGCTGGGAACCCCCTTTACCATCATGGTAGATAAGATTGAAGGCTGCACCACGGGTGTTTCGGCCCACGACCGTGCGGCTACCATCCAGGCCCTTGCCGACCCGAACTCCAAACCCGGTGACTTTGGTCGGCCGGGACACATTTCGCCCCTGTATGCCCAGGAAGAAGGCGTGCTCCGCAGGGCTGGCCATACGGAAGCCGCCGTGGACCTGGCAAAGCTTGCAGGGCTTCGGCCTGCCGCCGCCCTCATCGAAATCATGAACGAGGACGGCACCATGGCCCGTCTTCCGCAATTGATGGAAGTGGCCAAAAAGTTCGGCCTCAAGATTATTTCTATCCGGGACCTGATTGACTACCGCCTGAGAAACGAAAAACTGGTGCAACGTGTGGCTGCCCCCCACGTGTCCACCAAGTATGGCGACTTTACCGCCTACGCCTACAGGAGCAAGACCGACGGCGTGGAGCATGTGGCCTGGGTGGCCGGAGACCCCGACTTTAGCAAGCCCGTGTATGTGCGCGTCCATAGCGAGTGCCTTACCGGCGACATTTTCGGGAGCCTGCGCTGCGACTGCGGCGAACAGCTGGCCTCCGCCATGAAGTTCATCGGCGAACACGGCGGCGTCCTTTTGTACCTGCGTGGGCAGGAGGGCCGTGGAATCGGGCTGTGCAACAAGCTCCGGGCCTACGAGCTGCAAGAGAAGGGCATGGACACGGTGGAGGCGAACCTTCACCTGGGGTTCAAGTCGGACCTGCGCCAGTACGGCACGGGAGCCCAGATTCTTGCGGACCTGGGGGTGCGGGAGATGCGTCTCTTGACCAACAACCCCAGCAAGATTTCGGGCATTTCTGCCTACGGACTCAAGATTGTGGAACGGGTGCCCATCGAAATCAAGCCCAACGAAAAGAACAGGTTTTACCTGCTGACCAAGCAGAAGAAGATGGGACACCAGTTGCATGTGGATAGCGACCCCGCCGCGGCCGGCGAAGTGCCCAGCGAAAAGGTTTAAAAAGAGGATACTAACATGGTGAACGAAATCAAGAATTCTTTGAACGGAGCAGGCCTCAAGGTGGCCATTGCCGTCGCCCGCTTCAACGAGGTGGTCACCGATAAGCTTCTGGAAGGGGCGGTCCGTGAACTGGAACTGCTGGGTGTTGCCGACAAGGACATTACCGTGGTGCATGTTCCGGGCGCCTTCGAACTTCCGGGCGTGTGCCGTAGGCTCGCCGATTCTAAGAAGTACAATGCTGTCATGGCCATCGGTGCGGTGATCCGCGGCGAAACCAGCCACTACGACGTGGTGGTGAACGCCTCTACCGGCGGTGTGGCAAGCATTGCCGCCGAGGGTAAACTCCCCGTGATTCTCGGGATCCTCACTACCGATACTGTTGACCAGGCCATGAACCGTGCTGGCCTCAAGGCCGGAAACCTGGGATCTAACTGGGCAGCCACCGCCGTGGAAATGGCGAATTTATACAAAGAGGTGTGAGCTATGAGTTGTGAGGTCGCCTTGCTTAGGCAAGGCTTTGAGCTAGATAGTGGCGCCTGTGGCGCGATTATTCATAACTCAAAGGGCGCTCTGGAACGAAGTGATAGGGTGCCCGAACTCAAACCTCAAAGCGACCGTAGGGAGCGACCTCATACCTAAAACCTAAAACTTGAAATCCGATTATGAATAAAACTTACAGACCCGCCCGAGTTTTCGCCATGCAGCTCCTGTATGCCATGGAGATTACGGGCTCTACGGCAGGGGAGGCCCTTCCGGGAGTCCTGGAATCCCAGCCTCTGCAAGACGACCAGAAAAAATACGGGATGAAGCTGGTGGACCTGGTGCAGGCCCATCGCGAAGAACTGGACGAAGACATCAAGGCCTGTTCCGTGCACTGGGAAATCGACCGCATCGCAAAGATTGACTGCATCGTGGCCCGCATCGCTATGGTGGAACTGTTGTTCGTGCCAGACATTCCCGTAAAGGTGGCTCTGTCCGAGGCGGTACAGATTAGCACCAAGTACAGCACCGACTCGTCGGGTGCTTTTGTGAACGGGCTTTTGTCCGGGTTCATGAATAAGCGTGGAATCAGCACAGGAATTCAAAAAAAGGATAATTAGTCGTGATTAAAGAAAAGTGGATGAAGCATATTTTTGCAGGGATTGCCAGCCTTGTGGCCCTGATCGTTTATGCCATGACCATGGCGCCCACGGTCTCTTTCTGGGACTGCGGTGAATTTGTCGCCTGCGCGAACACCCTCGGCATCCCGCACCCCCCTGGAACGCCCTTCTTCGTGTTCTTCGCCCGTGCAGTCATTGTGCTGCTCCCCTTTGTCGAAGAAATCGCGAAGCGGGTGAACTACATTTCTGTGGTGAGTTCAGCGGCTACGGTCTATGTGACGGCCCTCTTTGCCTGGGAACTTTTGGCAACGGTCCTCAAGACGGACTCCCTTGCCGAAAAGATTTCTTCTAAGGTCCGCACCATCGTGCTTGCTACAGCCGCTCTCGTGGCCGGTTTCTTGCTGACCTTCTCCGATACCTTCTGGTTCAATGCTGTCGAAGCCGAAGTCTACGGCCTTGCGATGTTTATCTTGATGCTTATCTCGTACCTCGGTCTTGTCTGGTACAACAAGCGTGAAGAATCTTCGAGCGACCGCATCCTTATCTTTATCTGCTATATCGCCTTCCTTGGCGTAGGTGCCCACCTCTACACCATGCTTACGGTGCCTGCGGTGTTCGTGCTTCTGCTTGTTGCCGAACCCAAGAAGATTGTAGAACGGATTCCTATCTGGATTACGGGAACCCTTCTCTGCTCCGTGATTTACATGGTGTCGGCCTTTATCGAGATTTCTCTTGTTTGCCTTGTGGTTCTCGCGATTCTTACGGCCATCAAGCCGTTTACGCCGAATGTGAACAAGGCCATCCGCCTTTCTCTTGCCTTTGCGTTCTTCGCCCTTGTGGGTTACAGCACCCATCTTTACATTCCCATTCGTTCCGAGCTGAACCCCGTTATTGACGAGAATGACCCGGAAATCAATATACGTGACGACCAGGGCAACTTGCAGCTGGGCAACCTGTTCAAGAGCGAGAACTGGGAATCCTTCAACAACTTTGTGGAGCGTAAGCAGTATGGCTCCGAAAGCATGCTCAGCCGTGCTTTCTACCGCCGTTCCCAGCTGGCCCACCAGGTGCTCTCGTTCCCCAGCATGAGCTATGGCGGCTACCAGATGGCTCAGTACTTGCCTTACAAGGTGGGCGGAGTGAATTACGCCAACGGGGTCTATACTTTCGATGCCTCTGAGAACGAACCCCTGGAACGTTTCGGTATCAAGTTCCCCACCCAGATGAGCTTTATGGGCGACCAGGTTTTGCCTCAACTCCTTATCTTTATCCTGTTTAACGGCCTTATCGTGATGGTCTGCGCCTTTGTCTGGAAACGCAACAGGAATCTGGGCGTATACATGTCTGTGCTTTATGCCCTGTGTAGCTTGGGACTCTTGTTCTACATCAACTTTGCCGATGGCACCCGCATGGAACAGCGGGAGCACGATTACTGGGTGAGCATCATGACCCGGAATGTTCAGGACTTGAACAGCCGTGGTGCGGCCATTCCCATGGTGCCCGATCCCAACGACTTGATTGACTTGCGTCAGGATATCGAGCGTACCAAGATCCGCATCGAAGTGCTTCGCCAGCGGAATACGCCTGCTCCGAAAATCGCCGAACTTGAAAAGAAACTGTCCTCCTTGCAGAATTCAACGGCATGGCAGGCCTGGCAGAAAATTGAAAATGGCTTTGCCCAGGTGGGCGCCCGCGCGCCTTTCCCGGATGCGGTCCACATGGAAGTCCGCGAACGTGACTACTTCTACACGCCAGCGTTTATCTTCATGAGCCTGATTCTTGGAATCGGCGCAGGTATTCTGGTGTTGACCTGCGCAACAGGGGCCTATGCGGCTTTTGCAAGTCCCGTTGCTGCGGTGCTTGTGCTGGTCTCGTTCCTTGTTCCCTGCATTTCGAACTACAAGGAGCACGACCGTTCCGGCTTGTGGGTTCCTTGGGATTACGCTTATAACCTGCTGAACAGCTGTAGGCCTAACGCCATCCTCTTTACCAACGGTGATAACGACACTTTCCCGCTTTGGTTTGCACAAGAAGTCGCCGGTATCCGCAAGGACGTGCGCGTGGTGAACCTTTCTCTGGGCAATACGGACTGGTACATCAAGCAGATGCTGGACAACGAACCTATCTTGAAGCTCAGCTACGACAAGAAGACTATCGACAGCGACATGGTGCTGGACAACAGTTCCGCTTCTAATCCGAACCATCAGGTTTCTACCTGGGTCAAGAACGCGGAACGTTTGATGCCCCAGCTCAAGGCTCGTATTGACCAGATGGAAGGTCAAGAATTGTCTGCTGCTGATTCTGCAAAACTGCTGCAGTTCAAGGTGCACTACCAGGTATGGGACGCCTTTGTGGATTGGGCGAACCGCACCCGCAGCAGCATGATGCTCACCCAGCATAAACTGGTCATCGACCTTGCCCTGCAGAACATGGACAAGCCTATCGAAATTTCTACGACGGTGGGAACTTCCAACTTCATGGGACTTGAAAAGTACATGGTCCAGGAAGGTATGGTCTATAACTTTGTGAAGGGCGATTTGGAACCCAAGCGGAACGCCTTTGATGCCGCCTATACGGCCTCTCTCATTGATTCCGTATACAAGTTCCGCGGTCTGGGTGATGGAACCGCCTTCGTCAATTCTGAAACGGAAAGACTCCTTTCCAGCTACATCTCCCTGTATTTGCAGATTTCTTTTGATGTCCGCGACCAGATTTCTGCGCTTCGTCAGGAACATCCCTTTACCAAAGAAAAGAAGGCTGCTGTAGATAGTCTTGCCCTGCAGGCTACCAAGTACCTGGAATTGGGTATACGCCAGTTCCCCAAGGAATGGCGTTGCTACTGGGCGGCCGCTTTCGTGTTCGAGGCCGCCGGCATGAAACAGGAAGCCTTGAATGTCTTGAGCAAGGGTATCGCTGCTATTCCCGATTACGAAGAAGGGGGCAAGGCTAGACTTGCCATGAGTCTGCAGCAGATTTCGGCTATGCCGGATGAACCTTTGCAGGTAGAGGAACCTCTTCCTGAGACGGATTCTACCGTTGAAACTTCTGATTCCACTCCTACAGTAGCGATGGCTCAGTAAATCGAGGTCATGATGGATTTGTCGATGGTCATCCCGGTTAAGGAAGAAAGCGAAAACCTTCCGGAACTGCTCAAGGAAATCGTAGCCGCCATAGAGCCTACGGGCTTTAGTTACGAAGTCATTATTATCGATGACGGCAGCAGGGATAACACTTGGGATGTTGTAGAAAACCTTTCCAAGGAATATCCCTTTATTCGCGGGTTCCGTTTCCAGTTCAACTGCGGCAAGGCCGATGCGCTTGCCTTGGGCTTTTCGAAGGCCAAGGGCAACTATGTGGCCACTCTGGATGGCGACCTGCAGGATGATCCCTTAGAAATTCCCAAGATGATCAAGATTTTGGACGAAGGCTACGACCTGGTATCCGGCTGGAAAATCCGTCGTCTGGACCCTTGGCACAAGACCTGGCCTTCCAAGCTTTTCAACTTGACCGTTTCTATGGTCTGCGGCAAGCGCCTTCACGATTTCAACTGCGGGATTAAGGCTTACCGCCGTTCCGTGGTGCGCTATATCGAACTTTACGGCGATTACCACCGTTTTATTCCTGTCATGGCCAAGTGGCAGGGATTTCGCATTACCGAAATGCCTGTGGCCCACAGGGCCCGCGTCCATGGGGTGTCCAAGTACGGCATTTCTCGCCTGGTGTCGGGTTTTCTTGACCTGGTGTCCCTGATGTTCATGCGGAGCTTCTCTACCAAGCCGCTCCATTTCTTTGGCCTGATTGGTCTCTTGTTTATGCTGGTAGGCCTGGGCATTTGTGGCTACTTTGGATACGAATGGCTCCAGACGGGGGCGCTCCATGTTCGTCCGCTTCTGCTTGCTGGCGGGTTTTCCCTGGTCATGAGCGTTCAGTTTTTCTCCTTGGGACTCCTTGGAGAGATGGTAAATGGCCACCGCAAGCAGACATTCCCCATAGCCGATACTCTTGGCGAAGATTGATTTTGTAGATTGTAAGTGAATGTAGAGGAATTTATGTCTTATCCGAAAAGCCTGGTCATTATACCCACCTATAACGAAAAGGAAAACATCCTTCTCATTATGCCGGCAATCCTGGAACAGGACCCTTGCCTGGAAATCCTGGTGGTGGACGACGGGAGCCCTGACGGTACGGGTGACCTGGTGCAGTCGGAATCGGAAAAGAATCCGCGGATCCATTTGATTCGCCGCAAGGGTAAGATGGGCCTTGGCTCGGCATACGTGACAGGCTTTAAGTGGGCCTTGGAGAGGGATTACGAGCGCGTCTTTGAGATGGATGCGGACTTTAGCCATTCCCCTGCGGACTTGACCCGTTTTTTGGAAACGGCCGAAGAGGCCGACCTGGTGCTGGGTAGCCGTTACCAGGACCGCCGTATCAGCGTAGTAAATTGGGACCTGCGCCGTCTTATCTTGAGCTATGGCGCCAATGTTTATACCCGCCTTGTGACAAGGCTTCCGGTAAGCGATGCTACCGGTGGCTTCAAGTGTTTCCGTCGCGAGGCTCTGCAGGCGCTGAACTTGGACAAGATGAAGAGTGACGGTTATTGCTTCCAGATAGAGACCACCTTCAAGATATGGAAAAAGGGCCTCCGGGTTAAGGAAATCCCCATCGTGTTTACGGACCGCACCCGCGGGACCTCCAAGATGAGCGGCGGTATCATTTCCGAAGCGTTTTTCCTCGTTTTAAAACTAAGGCTCGGACTCGCCTAATGAGTTTTGAGTACCGCGTATGAGCTGTGTGTTTTTCGAATGTAGCTTCTTGAAATTCGCAGTACTCACAACTGAAAACTGATAACTGATAACTATCTCATGCCCTCCTGTTCCATTATCATCGTTGCCTATAATTCCTGCGACTTTTTGCCGGCATGTTTGAAGTCGGTGCGTGATGCGTGTGAAGGAGTGGAATCGCAGATTATTGTTTTGGACAATGGATCCTCGGAGCCCATTCTCCCCGAAATCAAAAAATTTTTCCCGGAAGTACTTTGGCTTGATTCCAAGGAAAACCTGGGCTTTGGAAAGGGCTGTAATCTTGCCGAAAAACAGGCGACCAAGCCGTACCTGTTTTTTATCAATCCTGACACGATTATCTCGAAGAACGCCTTTCATGAAATGCTTCAGTTTATGGAAGAGCATCCTGATGCAGGAACTGTCGGTTGCCGCATCTTGAACGAGGATGGTTCGCTCCAGTGGGCTTGCCGCCGTTCGTTCCCGACGATTGTCTCCGCTGTTTCCAAGACGATTGGCCTAGCCGCCCTCTTCCCGAAGAACAAAACCCTTGCAAGCTATAACATGACGTACGCTGACCCGGACGAAATGACCGAGGTCGATGCCATCAGTGGTTCGTTCTTCTGCATGCGCCGCGACCTGT
Source organism: uncultured Fibrobacter sp. (assembly GCA_900313675.1). Lineage (GTDB taxonomy): Bacteria > Fibrobacterota > Fibrobacteria > Fibrobacterales > Fibrobacteraceae > Fibrobacter. Next base: position 19,945 of record OMSO01000028.1, on the reverse strand, counting down.
ACGAAAAGCTGGGCGGTTTCGACGAAGACTTCTTTATGTACGGTGAGGATTTGGACCTGTGCTTCAGGGCGAAGGTTGCTGGCTGCAAGAACTACTATACGCCTTCGACAAATATTCTGCATTTCAAGGGCCAGAGTTGCCGTACCCGCCGCTGGGATTCCTACCTGGACTTCTACAAGGCGATGCTTATCTTTGTTAAAAAGCACAAGGACCTTTACTTTGTCCCGAATTTTCTTGTGTCGTTCGGCATCATGTTCGCTGCCTTCGTGGGCATGTTCTCGCGCCTGATTCCGAAGTTCTGGAAGATGTTCCTCGATTTGGGCGTGATTGCTGTATGGACTCTTGTATTTTTGCCCGGTTTGGGAAACGACGGATGCATTTTTACATCCATTAAGGAATCCATAGGGGTAATAACGACGTTTGAAGACTGGTGGCTTGTCGGCTTGGTCGCCATTGTTAATATGGTCTTTCTTATTTTCCGTGGGGAATACACAGAATCCAGCCTCAAGGGCGAAAAGTTCTTACGGTACCTTGTGCCACTGAATCTTCTTGCTGTTGGGGGGTATGAGGTATTCCGTTACTTTACCCAATTTTCTTATGACCCGGGGGACAGGTCTACAATCTATCCCAGTATTGGGTGGTGCGTTTATGCCGTCTGTTCCAGCCTCTTTATCCCGCTTGCACTCCTTGCTTGGCGCCGCATCGCATTTTGGACAAATTATTTCTACCGCATTTTTGCGAAAAAGCGCCACCGCTCCATTCTGCTCGGCGGTCGCGAGGATTCCCTGAACAATTGGTTCGACAGCTACAACGTGATTCCCGGCATCGAGATTCTCGGTTGCGTGAGCGGGGAGCCCGAAAAGCTATCCGAAGAGAACCGCAAGCACCTGCTCGGGCCTCTTTCCGACATGGAATCCATCTGCAACCGCACGGGTTGTCGCGAGCTCTTGGTAGTGTCCAATTTCTCGGGTTACCGCGAGGATTTTGACATCAATTGGCTCGACAAGCTCGGCTTGAGGGTCTATTTGCTTATCGGAAACGGCAAAAACGGCAATTTTGCCTTAATAAACCTTAAATATTTACAATAATTACAGTTTCTTTTTTTCGTTTTTGCCAAAATAGAGTTATTTTTACTCTTGTGTAAGTTGTTGATTTTTAAGGTGTTATGTTCGATCAGTCCCTTTTAGATATTCTATGTTGCCCCGAAACTAGGGGTAAACTCAAAATGGCGGATGAAAGTACCCTTTCTACGCTGAATAGTGCCATTGCTGCCGGTACGATAAAGAACATTGGTGGTGAGAAAGTGGCCGAAATTTTGGATGAGGCCCTGGTCACAATGGACGGGAAACGGGTATACCCCGTCCGTGAAGGAATCCCTGTTCTGTTGGCTGACGAAGCGATTTTGCTCTCATTGGAGGAAAAATGACGGTAACGCTGGAATCTTTGAGAAAGTCCATCGGTAAGAAGAAGGTGAACACCCAGGCCTTTGCCTGGCTTGCCGATTTTGAGAGGCAGTCTGGTGATCTAGAAACCTCCTTGGAGCGCATCGATGGTGGACTTACCCTATATCCGGGGGATTTGGCTGCACGTCTTGTCCGCACTAAAATTCTTTTTGAAAAAGAGGATTACGAAGGTTGTATTGAAGAATGTGCCAAGGTCCTCAAGATGGACCCCTTCTGCTTGTCTGCTCAGAAACGTATGGGCGATGCCTACGATAAACTGGAGAAGGTCAGCGAGCGTAACCAGTGTTACCGTAAGGTTCACGACATGGACCCCTTGGATCAGTTCTGGAAAGACGAGTACGATGTCGTAGCAGCCGCTACCGCCGCAGCAGCAGGCACAGAATTGGGCGAGATGGACCTGTCCATGCCCGGACTGGAAACGGTGGATGCCGGTTCGTCTACGGAATTCTCTATGGGAGACGATGCTCCATTCTTGGAAAAATCCCCGGAAGATGCTGGAGTGCCTGAAGAAAAGGGTCCCAAGTTTGGTAGTGGATTCGAATTCGTGAACCAGGAGCCGGCGGAGGAGACATCGGGTTCTGTAGATGCGTCTGCTCCGGAAACAACGGCTTTTGAATCCTTGGCAGCAGAAGCCGGCAATGCGGATGATCCCTTTGCTGCCTTGTCGGCCTTGATTCCCGACTCCGATGCCGGTGACGAGGCCGCTATGGATAGCCTGCAGGCGTCCCTGGATTCCGCTATGGAATCCATCAACGCCGAAGAACCGTCGGCTCCGGAGGTGTTCCCTGCCGACGACGACATTTCTGGTGGCGACGTGAATTCCGCCATGTCCAACTTCTTTGGAGTGGATGACGACCTGGAACCCGAGGAACCTGCGGCCCCGGCATCTCCCTTCTCCAATCTGAACCTTTCGGCTGGTATCGACGACGAACCTGCGGCAGCGGAAAACGCAAATAAGGTGTTCAGCACTCCAGCTCCCGAAGATAAACCTCAGAGCGTGGATGATGCTTTCGGCTCCATCTTTGGCGAAGACGAACTGCCCGAAGAACCTACTGCGACCGCAGCCCCTGCTGCAGATAAGCCCCAGAGCATTGATGATGCTTTTGGCGATATCTTTGGTGAAGATGAATTACCCGAAGAACCGGCGGCGTTCCAGAAGTCAGCTGAAGTGGAGCCCCCTGCCGAAGTTGAACCGGCCGTGGCAGAGTCGGCCCCTGCAGCTCCTGCAGCAGATAAACCCCAGAGCATTGACGATGCCTTCGGCGATATCTTTGGCGAAGACGAACTGCCCGAAGAACCTGCGGCATTCCAGAAGTCTGCAGATGAATCGATGAACTTGACGGGAGATGCTCCTGCTGCGACTGAAACGGTTGAACCTGCCGCAGATGAGCTGTCGCTTGCAGGCGATGACTCTTTGAATCTTGACGATACTCCTGTAGACGCAAGTGACTGGTCTCCGTTTCAGAAATCCGCTGAAACTACGATTGAAGAAACGCCTGTTGAAGAGGCTCCTGCACCTGGAGATTCCCTGTTCGAAAAGTCTGCGGAGACAGAACCGGCCAAGGAAGAATCCTCTGACAGTGTTGGCGGTGCCTTTGATTCTCTCTTCGGTGCCGACGAAGACTTGCCCGAAGAGTCGTCTGGCCTTTTCCAGAAGTCTGCTGAAACTTCGGCCCCTTCGATTGATGCAACTGAGCCTGCAGCCGAAACCTTGCCCGAAGAACCGGCCGTTGAACAGACTGCGGAACCTGCAATCGAGGAACCGACTGCAGAATTGGAAATGCCTGCCGAAGAAACCAAAGAAGTGGAAAGCAGCGTAGACAATGCGTTTAGCTCCATTTTCGGAAACGACGACGACCTGCCGCAAGAAGACCTTGCCGTGGGCGGTGAGACAGCGACTACGGAAGAACTGCCTGCTGCAGAACCGGTCGCAGAAGTACCTGCCGAAGAGCCTGCCGTTGAACCCGCCACTAGTGCAGAATCTTTCTCTCAAAATGCAAGCGATTTTGAGAAGGAAATGGGCGGCGCTTTTGATAGCCTGTTCGGTAGCGAAGAAGAAAGTACTGGTGCCGCTGTCGAAGAAAAGAACATTTCGACAGAATCCCTGGAAGAAGGCCTGGACAAGTCCTTTGATAATTTGTTCGGAGAAAGCGACGACGTGGCGGCAGACGTTCCTGTTGAAGAAAAGCCTGCCACGCCTCAGGCCGAAGCTGCCACTCCGAAAACGGATTTCGACAATTTGGAATCTGAAGTTTCGGGCGCCTTCAAGGGTCTTTTTGAAAGCGATGATGATGACCTTCCGGTCGAAAAGCCTTCGAACAAGGGCGTTGACTTTTTGATGTCTGGCGATTCCGATGACGAAGTCTCTGCAGGCCTTGTGAAGGATCCTTCGGCCACTCTGGACAGTGTCAATGCTGACCTGGAAGCAAGCCAGAATACCCGTACCATGGCTGAAATCTACCTGGAACAGGGAATCTGTGACAAGGCTCTGGAAATCTACCAGGACTTGGCCAAGAAGGAACCCGAGAACAAGGAAATTCAGGAACGCCTGGAACAGGTTCGCAAGATTTACAATGAAAAGTTTGGAGGCTAGTAGATGGCTGATTTAAGGATTGAGCAGTTACTTCGCGAAATGGTAAAGAGCAAGGCTTCTGACTTGCACATTCGCGTCGGAACTCCTCCTATTTTCCGCATCAACGGCTCCCTGGTAAAAATTTTTGATACCCGCATCGACCCCGCCATGATGGATTCCTTCTTGGACGATATCATGAACCGGGACCAGAAACAGCGCTTTGAAACCAACAAGGAATGCGACTTTGCCGTGGGCGCTCGCGATATGGGCCGTTTCCGTGTGAACGTGTTCCGTCAGCGCGGCACCATTGCCGTGGTGATTCGTCACATCAAGGCGAAGATTCCTCCTTTCGAAGAGCTGGGACTCCCCGAGGTGGTGAAGGACTTGGCTTTGACCCGCCGTGGTCTTATTCTTGTGACTGGTACGACGGGTTCCGGTAAGTCTACGACTCTCGCCTCTATGCTGGATTACATCAACCAGAACGAGTCGGTGAACATCATTACGGTAGAAGACCCTATCGAATACCTGTACAACGACAACAAGGCCATTATTTCTCAGCGTGAACTTGGTGTTGACACTTTGTCTTATGCTAATGCCTTGCGCGCCGCGCTCCGTCAGGACCCGGATGTGCTTCTGGTGGGTGAAATTCGTGACCTGGAGACTATGGCCATTGCGCTTACGGCAGCGGATACGGGCCATATGGTGTTCGCCACCATCCATACCACCAACGCCACCGAAACAATCCAGCGTGTGCTTTCTATGTACCCGCCTCACCAGCACGACGAAATCCGCTTGCTGCTGGCAGAAGTCTTGGCCGGCATTATTTCGCTCCGCCTGTTGCCCACCAAGGACGGCAAGGGCCGCGTGCCGGCTGCCGAAATTTTGGTGAATACGGCGGCCATCAAGGAATACATCAAGGACAAGGACAAGCTTGCCATGGTGGAATCGGCCATTGCCGAAGGCCACATGCAGTACCATAGCCAGACCTTCGACCAGTCCCTGCTGGAACTCTACAACGAAGAAAAGATTTCTCTGGACGTGGCTCTGAATGCGGCTACCAACAGGGATGACTTCGAACTGAAGATTCGCGGTATTACCGGCACGTCCGAGCGCGGCTGGATGTAATTTTATTCGGATCGTCATTTTTTTACTTCCCCGGGCTAGTCTCGGGGAATTCTTTTTTTGTATTTTACCCCATGGAATGCCTAAAGGCTCTCTTTAGCGTCGTTCTTCGGCGGATTCCGCAGGAATCTCTTTTGAATATGTCTTTCATGGAGGTCTTGCGGTGCGTGCCCTTTTCCCCCTAGTTCTTTTGTTGGTCGCCCTTGCGTCGGGCGCTGTAACCCTTGATTTTGTGGACACTCCCGTGCAGGAGGTGGCCCGTTCTCTGTCGCTGGCCTACGATGTTCCCGTGATGGTGGATGCCGGCGTGGACCGTCGGGTCACATTCCATCTGGAAGGAGTTTCCCTTTTGGAGGGTTTGTCCGCCCTGTGCGAATCCAACGGGCTGGAACTGGTCCAGAAGGAGAATCTGCTGGTAATCCAGCCTCGAAAGCTTCGCGGGAAAAGCGACATCCGCCTGCAGGATTCTCTGGTGTCGGTCCAGGTCCAGGACAAGGACGTTCTTGAATTTCTGGAAGAGTTCAGCGCCACCACGGGACTGAACGTCTTGTGGAAGCCGGATGTGCAGGGACGGCTCTCCGGAAGTATCCGCAGTCTGCCTGCGGAGCGAGCGTTTCGCTCCCTGCTAGAAATCAACGGCTTTGCTGTAGAAAAGAAGAACGGCTGCCTGATGGTTCGCGCGGTGGTGCAGGCGGGGGACCGCAGGGAGGCCGCGGGCGCACAACCGGAAAGTCCCGCACGAATCTGGAAAGAGGATTCGCTCTACGAAGCCCATCTGGACGGCGTCCCCGTAGGGGAGGCAGTGAAGGAGCTTGCAGCCCTTGCGGAGCTGAACCTTGCCATGTACGGGAACCTGGACGAAAAGGTTCGCCTGGATTTTACAAACGTAAGGCTCCAGGATTTTTTGGAGGCCCTGTTCCGGGGGAGCCGTTACACGTTCCGGCTGGATTCCAATACCTTATCGGTATCGGAGGGCGGAAACCGAAATCCCCTTTCGGTGACGAAACTTTACCCGCTGAAACACGTCTCTTGCGAGCACGCCCTGCAACAGCTGGGAAAGATTTTCTCTGGAAACGAGATGACGGTTTCGGAAGTGAAGGAACAGAACGCCGTGCTGCTTTCGGGAGCCACCGACCGGATTGAATCGGCGGAGGCCCTTTTACAGAAAATAGACGTTCCCTTGATGCAGGTGACTTTTTCTTGCGTAATCGTGGAGTTCCGGAAGGGAAGTGCCTTTGAAATCGGGCTACGGGGAGGCACTGGCCGCCGCACCAAGGAAGGCGACTTGGGGCTGAAAGGGTTCCTGGACTTTTTGGGGAAGGATGCTTCGGGCAAGGGGGCTGTCGGTAAAATCGGCATCTTGCCGGACCGATTCGAGCTGGAGCTAGCCTCTATGGAAGAAAACAACCAGGCGAAGGTCCTTGCCCGCCCGCGGCTTACCACCCTGAACGGCAACAAGGCGGAGCTGAACGTGACCAATACGGTCTATTACCTGGTGAGCCAGGTCAGCGCCGAAGGTTACCCCATTACGGATTACCGCTCCTTCAACGACGGCATTTCTCTGGAGCTCACGCCGTCGGTAACCCGGGAGGGCGTAATCACTCTGGACGTGGCTCCCGAAATCAAGACGGCGGGACGCAGCTCCGGTGACGGCCCGCGGGACATCAGCACCCGGAACCTAAAAACCATGGTGCTCTTGAAAAACGGGGAAACCCTATGCCTCGGGGGACTGGTGCGCAAGAACAAGACCGAGGTGCGCACGGCCGTACCCTTCCTGGGGAGCATCCCGTTCATCGGAAGGCTGTTCAGCTACGAGAGTGAAGAAGAGGAAGAAAGCGAGCTTGCCATCTTCATCACTCCGGAGGTGAAGTTCTGATGGCCCGCGTTCAGGGTGTTGACGCCCGGATTTGCACCTGGGAGCTGGTGACGGGATTTGAAGAAAGCCTTGCCCCCGAAAACCTGCTGGAATATTTCCGAAGGGATTTTCCGGAAGTGGAAGGTGTTCCAAAATTCTGGAAGATGGTGTCCTTCAATTCGCCGGAGGGCCGGAGGCACCGATACCTGGCAATCCTCGGGTCGCCTGTGGACAGCGACGGCGAAAAAGGTTTCAGCAGGCTCTTTTGGCGGGGGAGGCGCGCCCTGCCTCGTTCCCTGTTCCTGTACGCCAGGGCCGACGCCCAGATGGAATCCTGGGAGAGCTACGAGAACTTCCGCTATGCCGCTATCGTGAACGGCATCTTGTTCGTGCTGGTCTTTTACGAGGGCAGGCTTTGCCACTGGTCCGAAGAACGGGGCTACGGGGGTGCTTGCGGGAAGGAAATGGCTGTCGGTCGCCTGCAGCGGATGGACGAATTCTTGCGGCAGGATCCGCTGTTTTCAAAGGCAGGAAACTTCCGGCAAGGTGAGCTGGAATTCCCGAAAGTGGACTTCGGCGACCCTGCGGCGGTATGGGCGGCGCAACTTGGAAAAGCCGCAAAGGATCCGTTCTGGAAGGGCCTGCATCTTGGATCCAGGAAGCGGGGGAGGGCGGCGGGACTTTCTTTAATTCTATTTTTCCTGATGATGTTTGCGGGAATTCTTGTGCGGGAAAATCTTGATGCCGGCGGTGTGGCGATGCCTGGTCCAGCGGCCCCTGTGCTATCCACACCCGCGACAGGGCCCATATCAAAAGAACCCCGTATCCAAAAAACTGCAAAAAGCTCGCGCCCGAAAGCCAGAGAGGCGGCTACCGAGTGCCCAAGGCCATCCATTGTCATCCAGGGAATCGTAGGGGACAGGCTGTTTTCGGGTATGTTCGCCGGTGCGCGGGTCGTGAAAAGGGCGGGGGATTCCCTGGAGTCGTACCGGGTGAAATCCGTGCTCCGGGACCGGGTGGTGCTGGAGTGCGGTGGTCGGGAATGGGAGGTGCTCAATGGTGCGCCCTAGTTCTCGCGGGTTCGTGCTGCCCCTTGTGGCGGTTCTACTGCTGAGCCTGACGCTGCTTTTTACCACCCTGCTGAAATCGGCGGGGCACATGAATCCGGTGTATGCCCGGTTCAAGTCGGATTTCGAGAATTTCTACAGGGCGGAATCCGCCGTGCTGCTCCATTTGCAGGGGTTTCCGTCGGGGTATTATCCGGAGCTGCCTCCCGTGCAGGCGGAAGCCTTCGGCCCTTGGGAAAAGATTTGTGCTTCTGCTGTCGTGGACAGTTCCGGCAAGGCGCCGGGCGTGGGGGAGCTTTGCTTTGTGGCGGGAACGGAACCTCACGACGTTTCTTTTTGGGAATGGTCGAACGGGATGTCCGCCTACAGGGCCGATTTGGAAAAGCGGCTGCAGGAGATGACGGCGGAAAAAGACCTGTACGGAAACAAGCGTTATTTTCAGGCCGAACAGTTTATGTCGGGCGCTATTCATCAGGGCGATCTCGAGATGAATTTTTCCGACAGCGTTCGTTCGGCTAGCTTCTGGGTGGAAGGGACCGCCCTTATTCGTGGAAGGGCCCATTTTGATACCCTCCGGCTGTTTACTTCGGGAGACGTGGTGTTCCAGGGGGAGGTGTCCGTAGATTATCTGGAGCTTGTTTCCCGCGGGAGTTTCCGTGCCGAAGGGGATGCGTGTTTTCGCGGGGTGGCACTTGCTTCAAGTTTCCGGATGCAAGACCGTGCCCGGAGTCTGTTTCCGACGGCTATAGTGGCAACCTGGTCCGAAAGTGACGAGAATGACTCTGCGCAGAACTCTGAGGATGATCCTGGCGGGATTCTGTTCCCCGCCTTTATAGAGGGCAAACGCAAAATCTGGGGGCGCCTATGAGACGGGGCTTTACCTTGATGGAAGTCATGGTGGCCGTGGTGGTGCTCTCTATCGGAGCCATAGGAATCGGGCACACCATCGTCAGTTTTTCGCAGATAAAGGAGAGGGAGTCCAAAAAGGGCCATGCCCTTTTGGAGGCGGTGGCCCTGATGGAAGAGAATGTGGCAAAGCCGGCCCCCTGCGTAAAGCCTAGGCGCGACCCGGCCGACACGGCCTTGACCATGGTTCCGGTATCGAGGCAGGGGGTAGATTTTACAGTGTCATTTGAACGTGTCCCGGGAGGTGCCCCCTTGCAGTGGGTGGCCGTTCACGAAACTTCGGGATACTGGAGCGACTTGACCTTGAAAAGGATTGTACGGTGCGAAAAGACGGATTCACATTGATGGAACTGGTGGTGACCATGGCCTGCGCGGGAATTGTGGCACTGGTGGCCTTTGGCGTGTGGAAAAGCATGCACGGGGATTACGTGCGGCTGCAGCGGGATTACCAGACCAGCACGGGTGCGCTCTTGCAGGACTTGATACAAACTAAAAACCGGGTCGTGGTTAACCCAGACCCGGCGACGGTAAATAAGAGGTTTTGAGGTTCGGGGCTCGAAGAACGTCATCCTCGCGAAGGCGAGGATCTGCTTAACGAAGTAGGTTTTGAGGCTCGAGTCTTACCCGTTCTTCTTTGCCCGGTGCATCTCGATGATGTTTCCGATGTAGTGCATAAAGGAAAGCACGCTCACGGAAAGGAAACCGACGGCATAGAGGGCGAGGAACGGTCCGATGATGAACTTCTGGGCGCCGATGTATTCCAGAAGACCGAAGATGCAGTAAACTCCAACGCCAAGTTCGATGACGGCCTGCCAGGGGAACTTCTGGGCATAGTGGCTCTTGGCCTTTTTCTTGGAGCCGCCGCTCTTGGGGGTGCGCACGAAACTGCCCTTGCTTCCGATGATGGCGGAGAACACGGCACGGGAGTTGCTCACGGCGATGCCCACGCCAAGTGCCATCAAGATAGGCAGACTCAGCAGACGGATTTTCCAGCCGGTATAGCCGGAGCAGCGCTGGGCCACAAAGTAAAGCACGGAAGGAGCGATAGCGGCAAGGAAGATAAAGCTGAAACCGATGGTGTAGGCCCAGCCCGGCAGGTGTGCCACCGGTTCAAAGAAGGCAAGCAGGGGCCAAGCGCAGAGGGCGGTAAACAACATGCAGGGGTGAATCGAGTAGTGGGTCGTGTGGAGGATGGCGCCGATCTTTACGCGGAGCGGGACCTTCGCCTTGAGCACCCGGGGCAGGATCTTGATGGCGGTCTGGATAGAACCCTTGGCCCAGCGGAACTGCTGCGCCTTGAAGGCGTTGATGTCGTTGGGGAGTTCGGCGGGAACGATCACGTCGAAGACGAACTTCATTTTCCAGCCGGCCAGCTGGGACCGGTAGGAGAGGTCCATGTCTTCGGTCAGGGTGTCGCCTTCCCAGCCGCCACCGCCGTAGATGGCCTGCTTGCGCCACACGCCGGCGGTGCCGTTGAAGTTCATGAACAGCTTGCCCCAGCTGCGTGCCGACTGTTCCACCACGAAGTGTCCGTCGATACCGATGGACTGGGCGAGGGTAAGACCGGATTCGGTGCGGTTCAGGTGGCCCCAGCGGCCCTGGACCAGACCAATCTTTTCGTCCATCACCAGGTAGGGGATGGTCTTGAGGAGGAAGTCCTTCTCGGGCACGAAGTCCGCGTCGAATATGGCGAGGAAATCGCCCTTGGCAACCTGCATGGCCTCCTTGAGGGCACCGGCCTTGAATTCGGAACGGTTCGTGCGGTGGATAAGCTTGATGTCGTAACCCTTGGCGGCCAGTTCTTCCACCTTTTTCTTGGCTACTTCGTAGCATTCGTCGGTGGAGTCGTCCAGAACCTGGATTTCGTGCTTGTCCTTGGGGTAGTCGATAGCGCAGACTGCCTCCAGCAGTCGCTCCACGCAGTTGGCCTCGTTAAACACGGGCAGCTGGGTGGTAACCTGGGGCAGGTCCGCCATGGAATGTTCACGGTAAAACTGGAGAATGTTCTTGCGGTCGGTAAGACGGGTCTTTCGGCTGTTCTTCAGGAACAGGTAAATACTGTAATAGCAACTAAAACCGTAAATGACCAAGCCAACGCCTGCGATGACGTACACCACGAACATCGCATAGAGTAGGACACTGTTTATCATAATTCCAAAAACCTTTGCATACTTGAATGCTTGACGCCAATTATAGAAAGGTTAACAAAACATTTCTACACTTTCTACGAATTTTTTGATAGTTTTTTTATCGCTTTGGGAAATTTTGAAAAAAAAGAAAATTTTATCGGTTTTACCCCTTGACAAGGCACTGCCAAATGGACAAAAATCCGCTTTTAGTTTGGGTTGAAAACAACCGGAAAAAAGAGGGCTTCGGCAAGTCTCTGGTCCAGCTCTTGGGGTACGCTTGCACGGACTGGATCCGCAGGGAGTGTTCTGCAAGTCTTACCGGCACCGATGGTCTAGCCTGGTTTTTGGCGAAGGCCCCTGCCGAAATTCCCATGGGGGAGTGGGTGCAGAGTCCGGAAGAACATGCGGAGGCCATCGTGGACTTTTGCGAGCGGTCCAAGACGTCGCCCATTCCGGAGAGCCTGAAGATGGAGTTTCCGAAGGTGCTGGATTTGCGGGGCGTGGCCTGCCCCGGGAACTCGGTTCGGTCCCGCCTGGTGATGGCGGGGTTTCCTGCGGGGCGGCCGCTGGAGATATACCTGGACGATGGTTCCCCTATCGAAAACGTGCCGGGCTCCCTGGTGGCCGACGGCATAAAGGTGCTTTCCCGGAAGAAAACGGGAAATTATTGGGTGCTCTCGGTGGTCAAGCCGGATGAGAATGTGTAGATTAGAAGTGTGGAAAACAGGATTCTGATAATCGGGGATGAAATGCTCGGGAGCGAGGGCGAGGCCGCCTTCCGCTGTTCGGAGATGCTGCTGTGCGCAGAGCCCAACCGGCCCATGCAGTTTTCCATCAACGCTCCCTTGCCCCTGTCGATTCCCCAACTCTTTGCCCGGGCATCGTCTGATGTTATCGGCAAGAAGGCGGGGCGTATCATGCTTGCCTTGGGGCTCTCTGACCTGAAACGGGAACGGGGAAGTGCCGAAGCCGTAGCCGAAAACTACCGCACGCTTCTGGACGAACTTTTGAAAAAGACCCTGTCCGAAATGGACCTGCTTACAATTCCTACCGAAATGCTTCCGGAAGGGGCGGACCAGGTGGAACTGCTGAACCAGGCCATACGGGGCTTTGTGGACTTGGCACCGGAACGCATCGGGGTCTTCGACTGGGAATCCCACGTGCGAAAGTTCCTGGAAAAGCAGGAGGAACGGGGAAAGTTCGGCCGTAGCCTCTTTTCGGAGGCCTCCAAACCCACCTCTTTGTGCATCACCCTGCTTTCTATGTTCTTAGAAGATTGTATATTAAAAGAGTTGAAATAGGAGTTAGTATGAGTCTTTTTGATGATCATTTTGCCGCAAAGAATGCCGCTAGCGCTCGCGCCTGGGCTATGGATGAAGAAGAAAAGAAGAAAAAAGAGAAGCGTGAACCCGCTCCCCCCAAGATGGGCATCTGCGACAAGTGCCACAAGGAAGCTCTGGTGAAGCCTTACCGCTCCCGCCAGGCCGACAAGATGGACGGCGCCACTAGTTTTGGTACGGTGACCAGGCTCCTGTGCGAAGAGTGCGCCCCCAAGTCCCGCCGCGAGCGTGACGCCGACGTGCCCCAGCTGACCAACAAGCAGGTCAAGAACCTGATGAGGAGCGCCAAGAAAGGCCTGCTGTAGCAGCTTCTTTTTCCCCTTTTCCCCCTTAACGGGACTTGTAAAGTTTTCTAAATTTGGCGCCGTTCTTTAGAACGGAGTGCCCGATGACTAGTATCCATGCCAAGGAATCTGTCAAGAGTTTCCTGTCTGGCGTCAAGACGACGATTACCCCGGAATTTGCCCGTACCATAAAGCGGGGCTATACCCGCAAGGAGTTTACCCGCGACCTGATGTCCGGGATTATCGTGGGCATCTTGGCGCTCCCGCTGGCTATCGCCTTCGCTATCGCTTCGGGCGTGGGTCCCGAGCAGGGGCTTTACACTGCCATCATCGCGGGCTTTGCCATTTCCCTCTTGGGCGGCTCCCGTTTCCAGATTGGCGGACCCACCGGTGCCTTCATCGTGATTGTCTATGGCATCGTGAGCCAGTATGGCTACGACGGTCTAGCTTCGGCCACTTTGCTTGCCGGTATCTTCCTGGTGATTTTCGGGTTGGCGAAGTTTGGCGCCATCATCAAGTTTATCCCCTACCCGGTGACCGTGGGCTTTACGGCGGGTATTGCCATCATCATCGCCTTGGGCCAGGTGCCCAACTTCTTTGGCCTGCGGTTCTTGGCCAAGGACCCTGCCGATGCGGTCGGGAAAATCAAGCTTTACGCTTCCTCCTTTGACACTGTAAATATATATGCGGTTATCGTGGGTCTTGTGGCCCTGGCTGTATGTATCTTGTGGCCGAAAATTACGACGAAGGTTCCGGGTTCCCTGGTGGCCATCGTGGTGGCCACGGTCCTTGTGAAGGTGCTGGGCTGGGACGACCCGGTGAACGGTCACGGCGTGGTGACCATCGGCATGAAAAACCATATCCCCAGCGGATTCCCGGTGCCCCATTTGCCCAACATTAGCCTCGAGATGATGCAGAAGGTATTCCAGCCGGCCCTGACTATCGCCATGCTGGGCGCCATCGAGTCCTTGCTCAGTGCCGTGGTGGCCGACGGTATGACCTCTACCAAGCACCGCTCCAACACGGAACTCTTTGGCCAGGGTATCGCCAACATTTTGTCTCCCATCTTTGGCGGTATTCCTGCAACGGGTGCTATTGCCCGTACGGCGACCAACATCCGTAACGGTGCGGTGAGCCCGGTTTCGGGCTTGGTGCATGCGGTGGTGCTCCTGCTTATTATGCTGGTGCTTGGCAAGTACGCCGAGATGATCCCTATGGCGGCACTTGCTGCCGTGCTTTTCCAGGTGGCATTCAACATGTGCGGCTACCGGAGCTTTATCAAGATGTTCAAGGCCCCCAAGAGCGACGTAATTGTGATGCTGGTGGCGTTCTTCCTCACGGTGATTATCGATTTGACGGTGGCCATCGAAGTGGGAGTGCTCCTGGCCGCAGTCCTCTTCATCAAGCGCATGAGCGACGTTGCCGAAGTGGAAACGGTGACCGAAGCCCTCAAGGAAGACGACGAAGAGGCGGCCCACAACGAGCTCAGCCGCCAGGTGCCCAAGGGCGTGGCCGTTTACGAACTGGCAGGTTCCCTATTCTTCGGTGCAGTGGACAAGTTCAAGGATACCATGGCCCGCATCTCCGACAAGCCGAAGATTCTCATTTTGCGCATGCGTAGCGTGTCCAGTATTGACGCTGCCGGTATCCAGATGATCGAGGACCTGCTGAACCGCTGCAACCGCGAAGGGACGCAGCTCCTGCTCAGTGGTGTGCATGCCCAGCCCGTGGTGGCCTTGACCCGCGCAGGGGTGCTGAAGCAGCTGGGCGAAGAAAACGCCCTGGGCAATATCGATGCCGCCCTGAACCGGGCCCGCGAAATCTTGGGCCTCCCTGTGGTGGATACGTCCCACGAGGTGGTGCAGGCGCCTACCGTTTCTTGGGAAAAGAGCCTGGACAAGCCCTGGATGCCCGAAGAATCCAACGCCGCCGTTGCCGAAGAGACTCCCGAGGTTATCGCCGAACGCATGATGGACGAACCCATCGTGAAGATCGAGGAAAAGCCCGGGAAGTAGGGGCGAATTATCTTTTTTTAGGGTTACACTCCCAGGGCCTCGATGGCGGCCTTGTACTTGTGGAGACGGAACTTGGTCTTGAGTTCCCGGCGTTCCTGGCGCTGGATATACTTGTCATCCATGAGCATGGTCAAGATGGCGGCCTTCGCCTTGGCTGCAACGGGATTGTCCTTGAGGGTCTCCACGAATTTTACGAATTCCTTTTCGCGGGCCTCGTAGGTGGCCTGTTCGGCGGGCATGCCCTGGGCCATGAGGTTGCAGCTGTATTCGTCGATCCAGCCCTGGTTCTTGTGGTAGGTCATCTTCTGGATGAGTTCCACCATGTCGGCGGGAACGCCCATGGCGATGACGTCTTCGGGAGTCTTCTTGGTAGAAGCCGTGATGAGGTCCTGCAGGATGGCGAGGGTCTGCACCTCTTCGGACTCGCCCTTGTTCTTGAGGTAGTCCGCCACGTTCTGCAGAAAGTCGATGTAGGGTCCGCCGGCCTTGTCTTTTTGACCTTTGTGGACTTCAGCGGCAATTTTGTAGGCTTCTTGGTAAGAGAGCATGTTAATCCTTTTTAAGTGTAAAATCTTGGGGCGTCGGGCGCCTTACCCTCAATATATATAAAATATGCCGGGGAAAGTGTCACGTTTTTGTCTTATTTTGAGTTTCTAGGCAAAGTTCTTGCCCAAAATGGCAGAGACGTTCTTCAGGATGCCTTCGGCCACGTCGGGCTTGTTCATGGAATAGACGTGCACGTTGGTGATGCCGTTGGCGTACAGGTCGATAATCTGGTCGCTGGCGTAGATGATGCCCGCCTGCTTCATGGCCTCGGGATCGCTTCCGAACTTGTCCACCAGGGACTTGAATCGCTGGGGCATGAAGGAGCCCGAAAGCTTGATGGCCCGCTCCACCTGGTTGGCGTTGGTGATGGGCATGATGCCGGGGAGCACAGGGCAGGTGACTCCTGCTTCCCGGAGCTTGTACATGAAGTTCAGGAACAGGTTGTTGTCGAATACCATCTGGGTGGTTAAGAAGTCGGCGCCTGCGTCCACCTTTTCTTTGAGGTGCTTGATGTCTTCGGCCTGTGTCTTGCTTTCGGGGTGCTTTTCGGGGTAACAGGCCGCCCCGATGCAGAAGTCCGCGTCGGCGGCCTTGAGTTCCTGGATGAGTTCTACGGCGTAGTGGTAGTCGCAACCTTCCCGGCCCTTTTCGATGAGCTCCGGAGTGAGGTCGCCGCGGAGGGCCATCACGTTCTTGATGCCTGCGGTCTTCATGTCGGCGATGCGCTGGCGGACCGTCTCCTTGCTGCTGGACACGCAGGTGAGGTGGGCCAGCATGGGAATGTTGTATTTTTCCTTGAGGTTTTTCGCGATGTCCAGGGTGAAGTGGCTTACGCCGCCGCCTGCGCCGTAGGTGACGCTCATGAAGGCGGGGCCGAGAGCCGCGATGGATTCCGTTGCCGCCTTGACGCTCTCGAAGCTGGTTTCTTTTTTGGGCGGGAACACCTCGAAGGAGAGGCTCATCTTGTCTTGCTTCAGGATGTCGATAATCTTCATAGAAACTCCGGCGGGGCGCAGTATCCGGACTGGCACCCCAGGTTTATGCAAATATTTTAATACGTGCATAAATCTAGATAAAGTTTGGCGGGATGGCAACGGATTATGCTATATTGAAGGACATGAGACATGCTTTATGCTTTTTTCTGCCTTTTTGCCTGATGGCCGGCCTGGCCGTGGGGCTGTCTGCCTGTGGTGATGATTCCTCTTCGTCGGCAGAGGACCTGTCCTCGTCTTCTGAAGAGGTGGGCTCCGCAGGATCCAAGGCCCCTGACTGCACCTTCGATGTAGACGCCAAGTTCTGGGAGTTCGGCTATACGGATGGTCAGGGCACCTTCAACATAGTGCACTACCTTGACCAGGACAGCGTGCTCTTTGTGGAGCACTTTGTGTCTACGGAAGACGACCAGGAACAGTGCGATGTCCTTGCCAAGGCCTTTGCCGACCAGTTCTACGTGTATTCGGATTCGTTGTGCTTTTACAGGTTGGACTTTTCCTTCCACAAGCAAAACGAGGACGGAACCTTTGGCCCCTCCCGTATGAGCAAGGCCGGACACATGGAAGCCTTTGCCCAGGACTGCCTTGCCGATAAGGGAAATCGCCGCAGTCCGGATAAGCCCTTTGGCGATACGCCGGGGTACGATTCGGAATTTATCGACCAGTTCTTTTAGGGTTTTACAGAATAGGATAATTTTTCTATATTAGAGCCCGCTTTGCTCGCGTAGCTCAGTTGGATAGAGCAGCTGCCTTCTAAGCAGCGGGTCGTGGGTTCGACTCCCGCCGTGAGTATAAATGACTCGGACACCATCGGTGTCCGAGTCATTTATTTTTGCGGGAGGTCGAATCCACGACGAAGTCAGTGGGTTCGATTATTGCAAAGGGCGAGCGCCGGGGCAAGCGAGCTTGCCCAAGGCCGAGCCCCGGCAAGAACTGCTTCGCAAAGCGAAGCAGCCTCCCGCCGTGAGAAGCTAAATCGAAGCAGAGGCTACAAAGCACGAAGTGCTTTGTGAGTCCCGCCGTGAATTATACTTGCATATCCGAGCCGAAGCCGGAGCTGCTTCGCGTAGCGGAGCAGCCTCCCGCCGTGAGTGACTTTATTAATTTACCGTGAGTATTATATAATCGGGAACATCATGCGTGTCCAGAGGGCGTCGTCTAGATCGCGTCTGGAATCAACAACGGCCAAGACTTTGACGCGGTTTTAGTTCTTTCTCCAAGGAATCAAAGAGGTCTTTTTGACGGATTGATTTTCCCTTCAAAAAATCAGCTTCGCTTTGAGCCAAAAGTCTTAAAATTTTTGAGGCTTTATTCTGCATTGAATAATTCTATCTAATCGCGTTTTATTTCAACAGTCGCCAGCTCCGTGCCGGTTTCCAGGTGGTGGACCGAGAAGCGGGGGGTGACGCCGGATTCGTAAAGCCCGAAGGTTGGCGGGTTTCCGCCCTTGGGGAGGCTGGTGGAGCCGGGGTTCAGGCAATAGACCCCGTCCACGTTAGTTTCGGCGGTGAAAATATGGGTGTGGCCCGAGAAATAGACGTCGGCCTTGTAGTGGTTGAACAGGTACGGGTCGTACAGATGACCGTGGCTCAAAAACAGGCGCAGTCCGTTTTCTTCGAATTCGGCATAGTCGGCAAGGCAGGGGAATCCGAGCACCATCTGGTCCACCTCGGCGTCGCAGTTCCCGCGCACAGCGGTAATTTTGTCTTTAAGCGGGCTCAAGAGATCGACAACTCCTTGCGGGTCGTGTCCGCCGGGGAGCGGGTTCCGCGGCCCGTGATAAAGAAGGTCGCCCAATAGGAAAATGCGGTCGCATTTGAGCTTGTCGAGGTAAGAAAGAGCCATCTTGCAGGCGAAAGCAGAACCGTGTATATCAGAAAGAACTAGAGTGCGCATGGATAATTCAGAATTCGGAGTTCGGATTTCAGACTTGGGTACAATATAGCTATTATTAAGGCGATGAGCGTTTTCTACCACCTTCCCGGACTGTTCGAATTTTATGACCTGTACAAGGCATTCTTGCCGCTGTTCCGCGAGCATCGGGAATTCTTTTACGAGTGGTGTGAAATCGGCTCCATTTACGGAGCGCCCAGCGATTGCCTGTGGGGTGGTGGCCGTGTCGGATTTGGTGATGCAGACCCCGAGGCCGTTGCCGCACTCACCAAGGAATACGGCATTTCGGCGCGCTTGACCTTCAGCAATTCCTTGCTCCGTGAAGAACATCTTGCCGACAAAAAATCTAATGCCCTGTGTGCCCTCTTTGAGAAAAACGGAGCGGCTCCGAGCGGCGTTATTGTTCATTCGGATTTGTTGCTTGATTACATTAAGGCGAAGTATCCGGGATTCTATTTCGTTTCTTCGACCACGAAGGTGCTGACGGAATTTAGCCGCTTCGAAGCAGAACTGAACCGCGACGAATTTAGTTACGTGGTGCCGGATTTCAGGCTCAACAAGCAATTCGCCAAACTCAACGCGTTAACGCCTGCAGAAAAGCAGAAAGTCGAATTCCTGTGCAATGAATGCTGCTGGTTCGGCTGCCAAGACCGCAAAAAGTGCTACGAGAACGTGAGCCAGAAGAACCTCGGCGAAACTCAAGAAGATCATGTATGCGCCTCGCCGAACGCAGGACGCGGCTACCGTTTTTCCGACGCCATGAAAAATCCCGGCTTTATCGGAATCGACGGCATCCAAAACGTATACGCTCCGCAAGGGTTCCGCCACTTTAAAATCGAAGGCCGCAGCCTCGGCAGCGCCGTCATCCTGGAATTTTTGCTCTATTACATGACCAAACCCGAATTCCAGCTCAAGGTCCGCGAAGAAATCTACCTCGACAGCTCGCTGGACTTGTTTTAAGACAAACCATGCTTATTTTTTCCGTTTTTCGGCTTTTTGGGGCGTTTTTTCATTGTCTGAAACACGAAAAAGTGCTATATTTGATGCGTAAAAAACTAATTACCTTAAAAGGAAGGTTAAATCATGGCTAGAAAGAAGATTGCACTCGTTGGTGCTGGTCAGATCGGTGGTACAATGGCTCTCGTGCTCGCTCAGAAGAATCTTGGCGACGTCGTTCTCATCGACATTCCGCAGACTCAGGGCATGCCGAAGGGCAAGGCTCTCGATATCATGGAAGGCCGTTCCGTCATCAACTCTTCTGTGGATCTTCAGGGCTCTACCGACTACTCCGCCATCAAGGGCGCAGACGTCGTGATCGTGACCGCCGGTTTCCCGCGTATGCCGGGCATGAGCCGTGACGACCTCCTGGACAAGAACTGCGGAGTGATCAAGACCGTTGCCGAAGCCATCAAGGAAAACGCTCCGGATGCATTCGTCATCGTGATCACCAACCCGCTGGACGCCATGGTCTACAACATGCAGAAGCAGTCCGGCCTCCCGGCCAACAAGGTCATCGGTATGGCTGGCGTGCTTGACTCTGCCCGTCTCGCTTGCTTTGTGGCCGACGAACTGGGCGTGTCTGTCGAAGACGTGAAGGCCCTCGTGATGGGCGGTCACGGCGACACCATGGTTTCCATCATGGAATGCGTGTCCGTGGGCGGTATCCCGGTTTCTCAGCTCATGAGCAAGGAAAAGTTTGCCGAACTCGCCAAGCGTACCGCCGGTGCCGGTGGCGAAATCGTGAACCTCCTCGGCCGCGGC
>OMSO01000027.1 GCA_900313675.1 uncultured Fibrobacter sp. | reverse complement strand
CCCGTTTGCCCCGCACATCGCCGAAGAAATGTGGAGCATCCTCGGCCACAACGAATCCCTCACGAACGTCGCCTGGCCGGAAGCCGACCACTCCAAGGCCGTCGAAAACACCGTGGAAGTCGTGTTCCAGGTGAACGGCAAGGTCCGCGCGAAGGCATCTGTCGCCAAGGACATGGACAAGGCCGCTTTGGAAAAGCTCGCCATGGACAACGACCGAGTGAAGGAATTTACCAAGGGCATGCAGGTTGTCAAGTCAATTGTTGTGCCGGGTAAGTTGGTCAATATCGTTGTCAAGCCAGCATAAAATTGAGCCTGCCCCGGCCCCGCCCTTATAATCATGCCCACTCATACGAGTGGGCGTTTTTAACGTATCGAATTCGACACGTTTAAAATCATGCTAGAAAATACAATCGAGAATCTCTTTGCAAGATTCAATCGTTGTTTCAAACGTAATGTCCTTTGCAAAGGAAGCCTTCTTGGCGTAGTTGTTCCATCGAGTTTGAAGTATATTGCTCCCTGAAATTTCTTCTAGAACCAAAAAGGCTTCATCTTTTTCAAAGGGAGTCTTGCGATATTGGCAAGTTGCTTCAAAAGATTTCCTCAAGTCAGGAATGTTGATGTTGATCCATTGCGATTGCTTAATAATATAAATGTCGTAATAATCTTTGCAACGGCTGTTGAGCAAGCCTCGGAAAAGAATGGTTTGAAGTTTTTCCGCAACAACTGTTTCTAGGTTGTATGCTCGGAACGCAATGGTTTCATTGCTGATGAGACTTTGGTAGGAGTATTCGATATCTTTTGGCGTAATAGGATCGCCCGTGGCGACATCGACATGGAAACTTTGTCTGACGTTCTCTAGGCGCCCGGTCAAAAGGATGGAAAATCCGCCATAGGCGTCTTCGTCGCGGATAAGAGAAATATCGCTTATTTCAAAAGTGATAGAATCGTCTGAATCGATTGCAATGATGTCGGTGAAAATTTCCTTCAATCTATTCTCATTCATGGTTTCCTTTCTCAAAAGGAAATCAATGTCGGCAGTATAGCGGTTCTTTATGCCGAGCAATGTGGCGAGATAGAACCCGCCTTTGAAAACAAATTTGTCTGCGTATATTGACTTGGTCAATCTTGAAATGAAGGCATCAAAAAAGAACGATACCAGCAGGACGTTGGCGTGGACGCCCATTTCTTTGGAAAGATTGTTGATTCTCGCTTGCAGGGAGTTCTTGTTAATCTTCATTCAGTACCACCGTCATAAGTTCCGCCACTTTGTTCTCTATTTTCAGTATCTTGGCATAGCGGAGAAGTTTGCGTATGTCCTTGTCTTTTGATTTTGCGTAAAGCCTGAGCGCCTTGCCGTAAATTTCGGCATCGATCTTTTGACTGTTCTTGATGATGTCGCAAATCGTTCGTTCCATGTCGTAGCTTTCCACCAGATGCCCAAGAGATGTCTTTATTTTGCAGATTCCCAATTTGTAGGTTTTTTCGTGGGAATCCGTGTGGATTGCGACGGAAGGGTTCGGAGAAAATGGCCTATAATTCTTGGGCCCGGTTACCTCGAAATAATCGGGTAGGCGGTCTGTTAGCCCATGCAAGAACAGTGCGGAAACGTGTGAAAAGATGAATCTGGGATACTTGTATTGAAAAACAAGGTAATCGTCCCTGATCCATTGCTCTTGGGCGTAGAATCCCTTGTCCACCTTGACAAGGCCCTGCTTTCGCACGAAATCGGTCAAGAACCACGAAGGAATCTTGTGGTTGTCAACTTGTTTTCGCGTGATATAGCCGCCGTTCGCGCTCAGCATTTTATCCAGTTTCTTTTCGTTTTTTACTTGCATTTCAAACTAAATATATAATAAAATGGTTGAAAATGCAAGTTTTTAATCTTTTTACCCGCCACAGAACATTAAAGACGCCAAAATCCCCGCGAAAATCAGGAACGGCAGCACTTTCAACAGCAAGGTGATGACGCAGGCATCCCCTGCGTCGCCAGCCCCGAAAAGGGCCAATATGCCAAGCACGATAAGGAAAGTTATCAGCATAGAACCTCGCCCTTACAAATATACATAGGATATTATGTCATAATATGACATATTTAGCTTTCTTGCAAAGAAAAAGATTTCAAAAAAGCTTTCGGATTGTTTTTTTTGTAGGCCAAACTGGCCGCCAGCTGCCCCTATTCCTATATTTGGGTCATGTTCAAGATAATCAAGGCTATTAGCCGTCTGCTTTCTAACTACGCTTCACCCTTTGTCATCGCAAGCGCAATAGTCGCATTCTTCGTTCCGGTCGCATTTGGCTGGGTTCACGGGAATGTATCTTCCGTCATTCTCGGCGTCATCATGTTGAGCATGGGACTTACCATCTCCATGGACGACGTGCGGAATCTGCTGAAGCAGCCTTTCCACATTCTGCTGGGCGCCGTGGCGCAATACACCATTATGCCCTTTGTGGCCTTCGGGCTTACGAAGGTGTTCGGGCTGGACCCCTACCTTGCCGTGGGTATCATTCTGGTGGGGTGCTGCCCGGGCGGTGTTTCCAGCAATGTCATGAGTTTTTTGGCCCATGGCGATGTCACCTATTCCGTGAGCATGACCATGGTGAGCACCCTCCTTGCGCCGATTATGACTCCGCTTTTGGTGCTTTGGCTTGCTGACACCAGTATCGACGTGAATGCGAAGGGGATGTTCCTGAACATTCTGTATGTGACAATCGCGCCCATTACCATCGGGTTCCTTTGCAACTACTTCTTGGGCAAGCGCGCCGTGTTCAAGGAAATCCAGTCCAACATGCCTGCGGTAAGCGTCATAGGCCTGATGCTCATTGTGGGCGGTGTGGTGGTGACGGTGCGTCCGCAGCTGTTGACCAACGGGCTATCACTGATTTTCCTGGTGCTTGCGGTGGTGTTCTGCCACAATGCGCTAGGCTATGTGCTGGGTTACGGCGTGGGTAAGCTTTTCAAGTTCAATACGGCCAAGAAGCGGACTATCGCTATCGAGGTGGGCGTGCAGAACGCCGGCATGGCCACCGTGCTTGCCATGGCCTTCTTTGCCAATCCCGAAAACGTGGTGGCCAACCCCAAGGCGGTGCTTTGCATGGTGCCTTGTGCCTTGAGCTGTGCCTACCATTCTATCAGCGGGACGGTGCTGGCCAACATTTTCGCCTGGTGGGACGGTCGCTCAAAACGGGCCTAGCCCCAGCTTGATGCCCACCCGGTGGCCGGTCTCGAACCCAAAAAGGGTTCCCTTGTTGATGGTGTAGTTTATTCCCAGTTCCAGCGGTGCGCCGAATAGCCGAAAGTCCCGTGCCAGGGCGAAGGCGATTTTCATACCCCTGTACTTGTCGTCCATCTTGCGGCAGTTCTTGGCCAGGTTGTGGTTCTCCGACTCCTGGAAACGGGCCTGGTAAAGCAGAACTTCGCTGAGCTTCCAGCCGGTCTGTTCCGAATCGCTCCACCAGAACTTCCAAAGCAGGCTGGTCTTGAACCCGATTTCGTCGCCGGGCTCAAAATTCTTGTCTTCGAGAAACTTGTTGTAACGCAGGGATGTTCCGAGCAGCAGGTGCCGCGTCGCCGGAAACAGCACGAAGGGTTCCGCGTTCAGCCGGTGGAAACGGTCCTTTTGGGAGCCTTCGCCGGGCGGAAACCGCCAACCCGCATCTAGTCCGAAGTTCCGGTAAAACAGGGTCCGGACACCCAGATAGCTCTCGTTGAAACCGTTCACGTGCAGGTTGCAGTAATTATGGATGTAACCTTCGGTGGAATACTCGTAGCTGTAGCTGGCAAAACGGAAAGAGCCGCTGCCGTAAAAACTGAACCAGTCGGTAAGGGCGTATTCCGCCGATACCGTCAGGTCGTTGCTGTAAACGTCGTCGTCCAGTTCCTCGGCTTCTTCTAGGGAGAGAGCCGTTGTCGGGAAATGTAGCGGCACAAGCCCTTCGGTGGCATATACCTTGGATAGGCATAGGCCGGCAAGTGCGAGTAACAGGTAGGCCGCTTTCCTTTGCATAGGCAAAATTTATATTTTGATAGTCCCAATGAAATTCTCGCATCTGAAAGTTTTGCGTTCTACGCTTGTCTTGATGGTTACGGCGGCTCTGGCAGGCTGTTTCTGGGAAAGCCCCGAAGACAATCCGGAATACTTGCCCCTGGACGATTCCAAGTACCCCTAT
Organism: uncultured Fibrobacter sp.; assembly: GCA_900313675.1. Lineage (GTDB taxonomy): Bacteria > Fibrobacterota > Fibrobacteria > Fibrobacterales > Fibrobacteraceae > Fibrobacter. The sequence goes on along the minus strand of OMSO01000027.1, from coordinate 32,247 downwards.
GCGGGGCTCCCGCGCATTGTCATCGAGACGGAAGACTTTCATGAACTGCGGGACCGGGAAACAGAATTCCCGTCGAAGCTCCAGATTTACGGCAAGGACAATTACGAAAGCGAAGTCTATAGCCTTACGGTCCGGGGCCGCGGAAACTCCAGTTTCAAGATGCCCAAGTACGGCATGAAACTGGAATTTGACGACAAGGTTTCCCTGTTCGGCATGCCCAAGAACAGGGACTTTGCCCTTATCGCAAACTATGGAGACAAGACTCACCTGCGGAACTACATGATGGGGCGGCTTTCGGAATGGCTTGCTCCCAGGTGGACGCCAAAGATGCAGTTCGTGGAGGTCTTTCTCAACCGCAAGTACATGGGGCTCTACCTCTTTTCGGAAACGGTGAAGGTGGTCCATGACCGGGTGGACATTGCCGAAAACGATACCACCTTCTTGGTTGAAAAAGAAGACATCAAGAAATACGACCCGCCTTACGTGATTACGGACAATGAATACATTTACCATATCAAGTCCCCCAAGAACCCGAACGAAAAAACGCAACAGTTGTTGCTGGATTACCTGAACGACTTTGAACATGCGGCCCGGCGTTTTGTCCACATGAGTCCAGAAGATGTTCAGAATTGGCTGTCCATGGAAGATTTTCTGCCTTTCTACTGGGTTCAGGAATTTTCCAAGAACGAAGACGGTAACTACGCCCGCAGCGTGTTTTTCACTTGGGAAAAGGGCGGTCCTGTCCGTTTTGGCCCCCTGTGGGATTTCGATCTTGCTTTCGGCAACGCCTCCCGGGAAAAGAACAAGCCTGCAGATGGCTGGTACATCCGGAATTACCGCCTGTACAGCCACATTTTTTGGAGCGACTGGATAAAAGGCGAGGCCAAGGCTTACTGGCTAGAACATCGTGGAAAATTCCGCGCCCTTATAGACAGTGTTCCACTCTATAGAGCGCAAATCGAAAAGGCCGTAGAGAACGAATACCGCCGCTGGCCCATTATTTCCAATATAGAAAATTGGGCGCTGAAGGACCCTTACGAATCTTACGACGAAGGCGTGCAGACGATGGTCCAGTGGATGCGGGAACGTTTCGACTGGATTGACAAGAATCTATAGGACCGGTCCTTCTTGGTCCAGCTTGGTCCGTTCGTCGTACAGGCGCTTTGAAATCTGGCAGAATGCCTTGACCACCACAGGGTCGAAATGCTTGCCCGCCCCTTCGGTAATGATTTCCATGGCCTTCTCGTAGGTGAAAGGCTTCTTGTAGATGCGTTCGGCCACCAGGGCGTCGAACACGTCGGCCACCGCCATGATTCTTGCCGACAGCGGAATGTCTTCGCCCGAGATGCGGTTGGGATAGCCCGAACCGTCCCATTTTTCGTGGTGGAAGAGAGCCATCTCGATAGATTCCTTCAGGTAATTCTCGTCCATGGTGTCGCCGGCGTTTTCTTCGATCTTCACCAGGATGTTCTTGCCTTCGGTGGTGTGGCTTTTCATGATGGTGAATTCATCGTCGGTGAGCTTGCCCGGCTTGTTCAAAATCAGGTCGGATACAGCAATCTTTCCGATGTCGTGAAGCGGTGCGGAACGCTTCAGCTTTTCGATGTATTCGTCGGTGAGAATATCCTTGAATTCGCCTTCGGCCTGGAGTTCCCTTGCTATAGCATCTACGTAGTGGGCCGTTTTCTTGATGTGGTTTCCGGTGCTGGTATCGCGGGCTTCCACCATTTCGGCGAAGTTCTCGATAATTTCGTCTTGCATGCGGGTGATGCGCTCGGTCTGTTCCTGCAGCTGCTTGATGTAATCCAGGGATTCGTTGCCCATCTTGAGGAGGGCCGTGTGCAGGTGCTTGATTTCGTCTTGGGAATGAATGTCTAGCGTGCTGAGGATTTCTAGACCCTTGTCCTTGTCGGTTCCCAAGTTGTAGGCGAATTGGGACGAGGCGTAGGCCATGCGGTTGATGGGCCGCACGATACCGCTTTTCACCAGCTCCACGATGATGCTCATGATAATCAGGGAAAGGCTGAAGAACAGGGAGAAGAACTTGATAAAGAAGGAGGCGTCGTCTTCTATAATCTCCTGCATGGAAATGTCGGCGGCTACGTAGGCGGAGGTCTTGTGCAGGGAGTCCTTGATGGGCTTGTAGATGGTCAGGAGCCAGCCGTAGGTGTCGTCGGAGATGATGGGCTCGATGGTGTCGCCCTTGAGGAGCGCCGGCAGGTAAGGCTCGAAGCTCGGGTCAAAAGGCAGGATTTCGCCGGGCTCGCTGGTTTCTTCGCCACTTTCCAGGGGCGTGTCGAATACCACATGGCAGCCGTCTTTTTCAATCTTGTAAACGTAGAGGTATTTTGTCTGCGGGAAACTCTTCTTGAGTTTCTTCAGTTTTTCTTCTGTGTCTGCGTAGCCGTCGGCTTCGCGACCGCTCGTGAGGAATTCGTCTATGCGGTTACCGTCAATGAACACGCTGGCCGCCTGGGTTACCCCGTTGGCGATATCGGTGAACTTGTCGATGGAAACCTTCTGGTACAAGAAATAACCGATGGCGCAGGCAAGTGAACCAAGCAGCAGTTCTGCCACGATGACCATGGCTACTACCCTGCGGAGCAGGGAACGCCCGGTGGTGGCGGCCAGTTCATCGACGTTGGGGTCGATATGGAAGGTGTCGTTGCAGGCAAGGCGTATCTTGCGTGGGATCCAGCGGTAGAGGAGTACTGCCGAAATGACCACGATGCCCTTGTCGAAAACGTCGATGATGATGTCGGCCAGAAGTTGGGACCAGAAATCGGGGAGACCGCAGGTGTCTCGGAGGGCAATCGCGAAAGGCGCAGAAATGCCTTCGCCGATGCTGTAGCCGTACAGGAAATAGGTGAGTATGGACCCGAGACCGCCGCCGATGAGGGCGAAGGTGAAAATCACCACCAGAATCTTGGGAATGCTCAAGAAGAATTTTTTCTGGTAGAAAAGGTAGGCGCATCCGGCGATAAGGACGTTGATGACGCCGTAGTAGAGGGTAACGGCATCGGACAGTCCGTTGATGGCGTTGGAGATGAAACCGACGATGACGGCGGCCATGTTTCCGCACATCATGGCGGTAAGGATTGTGCCTAGGCAGTCGAAAAAGACGGGCAGTTCGAAATGGGTGACGATTTTTGCCGGGACAATGTTCAGCAAAAGACCGACGGCGATAAGGAGAATCGCCTTCGCCAGGTAATGGATTGTCTTCTTCTGAAATTTCATGAACCTGTCCCTTTTACAAATCCAGTACAGCTTAGAGCCCCTGGATTTCAACAACCTTCTTGTTGTTTGTCGCTCCCGTCACCACGGATACATCCCGCTTGTGGATTCCAAAGTGCTTTGCCAGAAGTTCACAGATGGCCTCGTTGGCGGCTCCATCTACGGGCGGTGCCTTGACCTCTACCTTGTAGCTGCCGTCGGGGTTTTCCGTGACGGATTCCCGCTTGCTTCTTGCATGTACCTTGATGTTTATCTTCAAGGGAGGCCTCTTTTATTAGCCGATAACGTTCCCGGTAGGCATGGCAGGGGCAGGCCTTCTGGCGGGTGCCGGTTCGGCCAACTCCCGCTGGTCGTTTTCCATGGCAGAAAGCAGGTCCTCTTGCCCGCGGATGAGCGCCCGGCACCGGATAAAGTAGTTGGTGCGGATCTGCTTCAGCTGTTCAATTTCGGCCCGCAGGTCCTCGGCGCTCTTCTTGGTGTTCTCCACTTCCTTGATGGCTCGTGCCTTGGCCTCGGCGATAATCAGCTCCGCCTCTTTTTCGGCGTTGGCCTTGACCTCGTCCACGGTCTTTTGCATGGTGACCACGGCGTCCTGGATGGTCTTCTCGATTTGGCGGTAGTAGTTGACCCGTTCCTCGGCGATTTTCAGGCGTTCTGTGAGGTCGGTGCGGTTCCTGGACATTTGTTCAAAGGCGGTAGCCGCCGTCTCGAGGAATGCCTTGACCTCGTCGGGGTCTATGCCGCCGAAGTTCTTTTTGTGAAATGTCTGGTTGCGGATATCTAACGGGGTCAGTTCCATACACTACCTGCTAAAATTATAAGACTTTACTTTCAATAATATAACAAAGTTATGATAAAGGGGGTGAAACCCTTCCAAATTGGAAGATACATTTTATATTATGTTTTCCTTTTTTGAAAAAAAGAGTGTAATTAGGGGTAAATTAGGGGCGATAAATCGATAAGATGATCGGTAAACTGAAAAAATTCCTGCAGCGGCAGGACTCCCTGGAACGGACCCTTTTCTGGGTGTTTCTGGTGATTGTGTTGGCGGCAAGCGTTGCCTCCACGGTTTTTACCATATATGAGCAAATTAGCCCGGTGACTTCGGCGGTGTGCTTGCTGACCAGCGTTATCTGCGCCATTTTGGCAGTGGTGGCGGTCAAGACCCGTATGTATAGCGTCTGCTATGTGATCATGTGCCTTTTGCTCAGCTGTTTCTTGCTGCCCATGCTGTTCTTCTTGTGCGGCGGGTTCAATTGCGGCATGACCCTCTACTGCCTTACTGCGGTGTTTCTTTGTGCCTATTGCCCCGGCAAGAGCAAGTGGGCGGTGTTTGTGCTTTCTATGCTCGCTTTCGAAATCGCCTTTGTGCTTTCGGAACTTTACCCTGAGTATGTGGTGGCCCTGGACCACCAGGCGGCTTTCATCGACATCCTGGTGTCTTTCTTTATTACGGGTGTGGTGGTCTTTATCGTCAATTCCTTCGCCCTCTATTCCTACAATACCGAACGAAAGGGCCGCGAAGAAATGCTCAAGCGCCTGGAGTTTTTGTCTAAGCGTGACGCCAAGACAGGGCTTTTCAACCGTGGCTACATGACGCACTTCTTGGAAAGTGTCGTGTGGCTGCAGCGGGAGGAATACTACCTGCTGCTCCTTGACATGGACGATTTCCGCGAGGTGAACGCCAGCTACGGCCAGGTGTTTGGTGACCAGGTGCTCTGCGACGTGGCGAAGTTTTTGATTCAAGAGCGTGACGACCGGATTGGGGAATGCTGCGGCCGTATGGACGGGGAACTGTTCATGTGCGTGCTCCGGGCCGATTCAGAGCTGGAGGCTTATGCCCGTGCCGAGCGGATCCGCGAGGGTATTGCTGCGCTCCGTTGGAACAGGTTCCCCGACGCCTCCGTTACGGTATCCGGCTGCTTTATCGCCTGCGGCGACAGGAACTATAGCCACTTCTCCCAGTTCCTGGTAAAGGCCGAAGAGGTGCTGTACCTGGCCAAGACCGAGGGCCGGAACAAAATAAGGAAGATGTCCTGATTTACGACCAATGTTGATAAGGTGTTGATAAGTTGGCCAAAACGCGTTGTTTTGGCCTTTTTTGCTTAAATTTCCCGTACTTCGGGGCAAAACACCTTGATTTATGGGGTATTTTTGCTAGATTTGGGACTCAAAAATTTTGAATTTCGACTAGAAAGGTTTTATCATGAAAAGAACATTCCAGCCTCATAACCGCAAGCGTGCCAACAAGCAGGGTTTCCGCGCCCGCATGGAAGACCGTTGGGGTCGCGCCGTTCTTAGCCGTCGCCGCGCCAAGGGCCGCAAGCGCCTGACCGTCAGCGACACCATCTATAAGAAGTAAGTCTGGGGGTGGCTCATCGCCGCTCTGCGTTCTTATAGGCTGCCGAACCAGCCCGCTTACCGAACAGTGGCCGTCCAAGGCAAGTTTGTCCGAGCATCGTCATTGACCATGCGTTGGATAGAGAGCCCGGACGGTTTTTGTCGTTTCTGCTTTTTGGCGAAAAAGAAAAACGGTAACGCCGTTTACCGCAACAAGTGCCGGAGGATTCTGCGGCCTTTGTTTTTTGGAATGGTCCCGAATATCCAGAAGCCGGTGTGGGCCATGGTGGTGGTGACCGTGGGCCAGCAGGAACTGACCTCCGAAAAGCTCCGGGAGTCCGCCTACAAGATTTTCCGCAAGATGGAATGGACTTGCCCGGAGGCGGTGGACGGCGATGCTTGCGAAGCTTGAGAGGGCCGTCGTGGCGGTGCTGATAGCGCCTATCCGGCTGTACCAGCTGGTGCACCCTTACTTCTTTCACGGGGTCTGCCGGTTTCAGCCCACCTGCTCCAGCTATGCCATCGAGGCTCTGCGGGTACACGGACCCTTCAAAGGTTTCTATCTTGCGGTTTTTAGAATTTTGAGATGCAACCCCTTCTGCAAGGGCGGCTACGACCCGGTGCCCCCTAAAAAGGAAAAGACATGAACAAGAATTCCCTCATAGGCTCCATCTTGATTGCGGCAATTGTCATCTGGTGGATGACCATGTCGTCGAACAACGCGAAGCAGCAGGCCGAAGCCCAGGCAAAAGAAAAAGAGGCTGCCGCCGCCATGGAGGCTGCTCGTGCCGACTCCGCAGACCAGCTGGTGCTTGGCGACAAGACTCCGGAGTTGAAGGCTGCTCCGGTGCTGGGTGATGACAACTTAGACGAGAGACGAGAGACGAGAGACGAGAGTGAATCAGGAAAGGTCGTTGTCGCTGATAGCGCGAAGGTGGCTTCCGCTGCCGCTGATAGTGTCACAGCCGACAGCGCTCAGGCTGCCGAAGCCCCGAAGGTCGTGGAACCCCGCACGGTGACGGTGGAGACCGACAAGTTTATCATGACCCTCAGTAACAAGGGCGCCCGTGTCCAGAGCGTGATTGTGAAGGCTCTGCCTGACAGTGCTGGAAATTTCCCGGAAATTATCCAGGATACGGCTCTGGGCGCCTTGGACCTGAAACTGGGCAAGGCGGACCTGACCGATGCCCTTTTCAACCTGGGTGACACTCCCGAAAAGATCAAGGTGGAAAACGATGTGACGGTGCAGTTCACCTTCACCGACGCCAGCGGCAAGCAGGTGATTCGCAGCTACGGCTTTACCAAGGCCGGAGTGGCGGTGCGCCAGGTGAACCGCTTTGTGGGGTTCAAGCCTGCCGATTACGAGCTGTCCTGGAAGGGCGGCATGAAAGAAACCGAAGTCATGCCCAAGGGCAAGAGCTTTGGCGGTGCCAGCTATTTCTTTAGCGAGGTGATTTTCAAGAACAGCGAGATTACGGAGCGCGAGACTTTCTCCGACGCCATGGCCTTTGACAACGCCAACTACTACTGGGTGGGCATGCGCCGCAAGTACGTGGCCCTGTCGGTGCAGTTCGACAAGCCCGTTCCGGTCAAGGTGAACGCGAAGCACATCGATGTGGCCACCGAAGGCAATCCCGATCCGGGAACCTACAGCCTTACCATCGCAGATGGTATCCGTGGCGATTCTCTGGCCTATAACTTTATGGTGCTCCCGCTCCAGTGGGACGAGGTGGAAGCCCTTGACCAGGGTTACGAGAAGATTATCGTGACGGGCTCCAAGTGGTTCCCCGGTTCCAGCGTCTGGTTCGTGTGGATCTGCAAGTGGCTCTTGAAGCTCCTCAAGTTCTTCTATTCCATTATCCCGAACTACGGCGTGGCCATTATCCTTGTGACCTTCATTGTTCGCGCCTTTACTACGCCCTTTACGGTAAAGCAGCTCAAGTCCACCCGCGCCATGAGTAAGCTCAAGCCCCAGCTGGACGAAATCAACGTGAAGTACCGTAGCGATCCGCAAAAGAAGCAGGCCGCCATCATGGAACTTTACGCCAAGAACGGCGTGAACCCGCTGGCCAGCTGCACGGGCGGATGCCTGCCCATGCTTATCCAGATGCCTATATTCATGGGATTGTTCTTTGTGCTGGGCCGCGCTATCGAACTCCGCGGTATGCCCGCCTTCCTCTGGATTACCGACCTGAGCAAGAGCGACGTGGTGTGGAGCGGATTTTCGATTCCCTTCGTGATGCCCGCAGGCCTTGCCATTCTCCCCTGGATCATGGTGGTTACGACATACTTCCAGACCAAGGTGACCATGAGCGGTAGCGCCGGCATGGACCCCGCCCAGCAGAAGATGATGACCTGGATGATGCCCGCCATGATGTTCTTCTTTAGCGCGGTGATGCCTTCGGGCCTGGTGCTCTACTGGATTGTGTCCAACTTCTGGAGCATTGCCCAGTACAAGTTCATCAACCGGGGCGTAATGGCCCAGGGCAGCGAATCGTCCAAGCTCAAGGGCAAGGACGTGCAAGACGCAAAGATTGTAAAATAACGGTCTTAGGGAGGGCGTAAGTCTTCCCTTATTGTATTGGCGTTATTTGCGCACCTTTGGTGCGCCCACGCAAATAATTCGCTTCGCCAAAGACTTTCGACCAATGTATAGCGAATTATTAAGTGTAAGGTAGGTGTTAGGGAGGGCGAAGCCTTCCCTTATCGTATATTGAGCGCAGGGTAGGTCTTAGGGAGGGCGTAAGCCTTCCCTAGTTGTTATACATTTGGCTTGATGAATTTGTTGTAAATGGGGGCCCCAAATTTTTCTAGGGGCTTTTCCCATATCTTGTCGAATACCTTTCGAATGCTTCCGCCAATATAACTAGGGAGCCATTCTTCCTTGAAATCCGGTGCTAGCCCGCTATCTATCACCATTTGGTGGTAATCTGCATTTAAAACATCAGATGCGCCCCGACGGACATAAAAAAGCTTTTCCTTGACGGATTGTCTGCCTTGCAATAGACGACGTTTGATGAATCCGCATCCTTGAGCTAGCAAATTCGGGTACTCAAGCACTGGCAATGGCCCTGTCTTGAAAAGAGAATCGCAGGTGACCTCGGCGTCTATGAAAGCTTTCCCTAAGCCGATTTCTAGCTTGTGTACAACGTCGTAATAGTTTTCTTGTTCCGGAGTTTCTAGTAGGTGCATGAAAAAAGCACCTAAAGCCTCTGGCTTGAGGTAAAGAAAAAAGCTTTGCAAGTGGGGGTGATATTCCTTGCTCTTGGTCAATGAGATTGCATCAGCTGTATTGCTTTCGGCAAGCTCAACGAACTCCTTGAATCGATCCTGAAAATAGACAATGGAGTCGTTCATCAACAGCAATCGGTTTATCCCTGTCAAGGAGACAAATTCGCCTCGTCCCGCAGCGAGGTCTTTTAAAAAACGCCGCCACATTCCAAAGTCGAAGCCGTGATTTTCTGTTTGGTAAAGGAAGATGTTATTGTTGTTTAGAAAATCAAGCGTCTCGGCGGAAAGCTCACGGCGATTGGTCAGTAGCACTACCTTAAAGCCTGTTTCCGTTAAGTGCTTCAACGCAAAGCGGACATAGCCCGGTAGAGATTCTCCTACTTGGTAACTTGAATAAAGAATGATTTTTCCGTTTGGATTTTCCATTTAGACTACCAATGCCTTTTATCTACGCTTCTGGGCTTTTTTTCGACGGTCTTTCCCGCGATTTTCAGAGAATCCGCTGTTCTTTTTACCCCCGCGTTGATGATTCTGTTGCAGGCTTTTGCGTCGTGCTGCGCGATTGCGTGCCCGCGGTGGGATATCCATTGCGTCGAAATCGTCATCGTCGGGCTGGCTCACATAGCCCAGCGCCTCTGCGGCGGCGGCACGGTCCGCACGTTCGTGAACGTCACGGTAGCTGTCGCGGGACTCGCCCTGACGGCGGCGCTTCTTGGGTTCGGAGGAAAGCTTTTCCAGAATGCTGAAATCGGCCTGGCCGCGTAGAGGATCTACGCGGAGTAGCCGCACCAGTACCTTGTCGCCCCTGCGGAAGGTGCGGCCACTGCGCTTCCCGAAAGCAAGCCCTTGGTCCGGGTTGAACACGTAGAAATCTTCTCCGGCGATATCGCGGAAGCGCACCAGGCCCTCGGCGATGGGGTCCGGAATGGAGACGTAGATTCCCCATTCCTCGATGCCCGTGACGCTTGCTTCGAAGTCGTCGCCTATGCGGTTCTTTAAAATCCAGCAGCTGCACACCTTGATGGAAATGCGTTCCACCTTCATGTTCTTGATTTCGTTGGCCGAAATCAGGTCGCAGACTTCAATAACGCTTTCGGCGCGTTCGGCGTTAATTTCGGCGCCCTTGCGGGCCAGTTCCCGATGGCACCACAGGTCGGCGTACCGGCGGATGGGGCTGGTAAAGTGGCTGTAGTCCTGCCAGTTCAAGGCGAAGTGACCAAAGCTGTTGCTGTCGTAATGGGCTTTTTGCATGCTGCGCAAAATGCGGTTCATCAAGGTTTCGTCGTTGCCTGCGCGCTTGACCAGATGCTGGTACAGCTTGAAGGCGACGGGGTTCAGGTTGGTGTCGCCACTGCGGGGCTTGCCCAGGTCGCGAAGCATCACGGGAGCGTCCTTGAACAGGTCGGGGTACATGTAGTACAGTTCCATGATGTCCTTGGTGTCGGGTGCTTCGTGGATACGGTAGATGCCCTGGAGTTTTCTCTTCTTGAGTTCCTTGGCGCAGCAGTTGTTGGCAATCAGCATGCACTCTTCTACCCAGGAATTGGATTCGTCGCTCTGGCGGGGCACAATCTGTACGGGTTCGCCGGCCTCGTTGAACTTGCAGCCGTATTCGGTGCTCTTGAATTCCAGCAAGCCCTCCTTGGTGCGGTTCTTCTTGAGGAGCGCCGTGACTTCGGCCAGGGCATTGATGGATTCGTCACCCGCTTCCATCATCTTCACCGCTTCTTGGTAGGTGATGCCCTTGGTAATGTTCACGATACTCCTGTGGAAATCCCAACTGAGTACGTTTGCGTTCTTGTCCAGTTCCATCATACAGGTGAAGGCGCAGCGGTCCACGCCCTGGTGCAGGCTGCACACTCCGCTAGAAAGCTTTTCGGGAAGCATGGGCACGGCGGTCCAGGGCAGGTACTGGGTGTAGCTCCTTTCCAGGGCTTCTTCGTCCAGGTCAGAGCCTTCGGGCACGTAGTAGCTTACATCGGCGATGTGCACTCCCAGCTTGTAGCCGCCGTTTGGCAGGCGTTCCACGCTGATGGCGTCGTCGTGGTCCATGGCCCCTTCGGGGTCAATGCAGAGGATATCCAGCTTGCGGTAGTCGATACGTCCCTTGAAATCCTTGGGGCCCGGCTCCTTGATGCCTTCTACAAATTTCTTGATGGCGGGGGAGAAATCCTTGGGCAGGTTGTTCTCGTCCATGAATTTCTGCTTCACCTCCGCCCAGGAAATGTTCATGGCCTCGGCGGTTCGGTCCACCTTGGCCAAGTAGCTGTGCTTGAGTTTCGGGTGGGGGTACAGGGTAAAGCTGATGGTCTCGCCCTCTTTGCCCGGCGCCTGCCGGCGGTGGGCCATCTCGTAAACCTTGCCCGTTTCCAGTTCGTGGACTTCCCAATCTTCGTCACCAATCTGGTGCAGGATTCCCCGCTTGATACGGGTCTCGTTTTCCTTGTCTTTTTGCCTGCGGCTACGGGCTGCGGGCCTGCGGTTGTCTTCGCCGCCCTGTTCCGCGATTTTCTTGAAACGCTTTTCGCGCTTTTCTTCTTGCGTTTCTCCGTCGCCCAGCTGGTATTCCTTGTGGCTGGTGCGCTTCAACAGGCCCCGCTCCACCATGTCGGCCAGCATCTGCTTGAATGCCATTTTCTGTTTCTTGGGGAGCCCGAGGGCGCCACGCAGTTGACTGCCGACCATAGGTTCGTCACGGAGTATGGCGATAATCTGTTCTTCGCTGGGTAAACGCTGTGCCATTTTAGGCCTCCTTTAAATCTTTTTCGATAATGTCGTGGATTTCGTCCCGAAGCAGGACGGCGGTCTTGTCCGCATAACTCTCGCTAGCCTGTAGCGGGTGGATTATGATGCGGACTTCGCCGGGGTTCATGGCCCACCTGACCTTGGACAGGCATTTCCCTGTTCCGATGAGGGTAACGGGCACCAGAGGGAGCCCGTTTTCCTTGGCCATCTTGAAAATGCCGTTCTGGAACGGAAGCAATTTACCGTCGGCGCTGCGGTGTCCTTCGGGGAAAATGACGATGTTGTAATTGTGGTCAATGCGGTCCCGGATCAGCTTGCCCATGTCCGCATTTTTCCGGGGATTCTTGTGCACGGGAATGCAGCCGATGCTGTCCAGCACCCATCCGAAAACGGGAGCTTTCCAGAGGGCGGCCTTTGCCACGAAGGCGGCGTTCCCGATGGAGGGCCAGAAAACGGGAATGTCCAGAAAACTCGTGTGGTTTGCCACGATGACAAATCCCCTGTCCTTGGGAATGTTTTCTGCTCCTTCTACCTTGACCTTGATACCGAACAGCCTAAAGACAACGTACCTGAAATAGAAACTGCAGACATTGGTGATTTCGTTCTTGCGCCTGCAGAAAGTTCCCTTGTAAATAATGTAGGGTGTGCCGAGGATGATCATCCCGGAAAAAATGGTCAAGTAGAAAAGTACAGCGCGAATAAAAGCCATAAAAAATCCAAATAGGGAGCGTACTCCCATAATGTATATTTTTTATGGCGGACAAGCCACTTTTTGGCGTTTTTACCGCTTAATTTTCCATTCCAATGTTTCGCCTGCGGCCAGCGGGACCACTCCGTTCACGGTGGCGGGCACGGTCCAGGGTTCCTTGACGATTTCCACCTGCTTTTGGGTGCGGGGAATGCCGTAGAAGTCGGCCCCGAAACCGGCGATAAAATCCGGAAGTTTGTCCAGATGGCCGGCCTTTTCGAATTCCTGCACAAGGAGAGGCAGGGCCACAGGAGCGCTATAGACGCCCGCCGCCCCGCAAGGACATTCCTTTTTGCCCAGCTGGTGCGGGGCGGAGTCCGTGCCGAGAAAGAACTTGGGGCTGCCGCTGAAGGCGGCTTCGCGAATGGCGGCACGGTCTTCCGGCCGCTTGGGCAGGGGCTTGCAAAAATGGTGCGGCCGGAGGGCGTCACCTACGATGTCGTCCAGAGTCATCATCAGGTGGTGCACCGTAATGGTGGCGGCTACGTTTGGCCCAAGTTTTTTGACCGCCTCTACGGACTTTGCGGAACTCACGTGCTCGAAGATGATTTTCAGCTTCGGGAATTTTTCGGCCAGGGCCTCTACCCGCTTGATAAAGGCAGGTTCACGGTCCAGGCAGAACTCGCCGGGCTCTTCGCCGTGGACGCACAGCACCAGACCCAGCTTTTCCATCAAGGCCACCACAGGGAAAATCCCTTCGAAGTCGCTGATGCCGTCGGCACTGTTGGTCGTGACTCCTGCGGGGTAATACTTTCCGGCCACCACGCCTACGTCCATCATGTCTTTCAGGTCTTGCTCCGTGTAGTTCGGGTTCAGCTTGAAGGTCATGAGGGGTTCAAAGTCCGGGCGCACATCCTTTGCCGCCGCAAGAATTTCCTTCTTGTATTCGGCGATGGCCTTGGCGCTGGTCATGGCGGGAACGGTGTTCGGCATGATGATGGCGCGGCCAAACTGAGCGGCCAAATCCCGCACGTAGCCGGGCATCAAGTCGCCCTGCCGCAGGTGTGCATGAAAATCGTCGGGTAAGGGGAGGAGCATATGGGGGAATATAGAAAAGTGTGAAATGAGTTGTCAGTGATGAGTTGTGAGTTGTCAGTTTTTAATTTGGCGCCGAAGGCGCGATTATCAAAACTCAAAACTCAAAACTCATTACCCATTACTCACTACTCACTGCGGCGAAGCCGCTCTACCCGCTTGTCCGCAAGTCGCGGAAGAGCACCTTGGAAATGTCGTTGTCGGCGTTGAGCCAGTAATCAAAGCTGTGGGGCTCGGTAAGCTTCTTGTGGTACAAGAAACACAGGTTGCAGCCCAGTTCCTTGGCAATCATCAGGTCGTGGGTGATGATGATGATGGATGTCTTGAACAAGGTCCGCATGTTGTCAATCAGGGGCAACAGGTTTCTGCGGTTGTAGTTGTCTAGACCTGCGGTGGGCTCGTCCATCAAGAGCAGCATGGGGTCCATGGCCCAGCTGCGGGCGATGGCCACGCGCTTTTGCATGCCTACGCTCAACTGGTGGGGAAACATGTTCGCGCAGTCGCGGACGCGCATCAGGTCCAGGGCCATGTTGATTTTTTCCTCGATTTCTTCGGCGGAACCCTTTTTGTGGTAACGGAGGGGGAGGGCGATGTTGTCACGCACACGAAGGTTCGAAATCAGGGCCCCATTCTGGAACACGAGCCCGACTTGCCGTTTGGCCACTTCCAGGGCGGTCAGGCGTTCCGGCGGAATGTATTCGCCAAAGTAGAACACCCTGCCCGAACTGGGCCGCGCAAGTCCTGCAATCACGCGCAACAAGGCGCTCTTGCCCTGACCGGAGGGACCGCCAATGCAGAGGGTCTCGCCCCGCTTTAGAGAAAGGTCCGCTCCCGAAATCAGTTCGGCGTCGTCATCGTGCTGCTGTATCGTGCTGAAAAAACCGTAGGCGCCGGGCTTCGAAAAAGCCGTGCCGCTTAGCCCCCTGTAGGTCAAGTGCAAATTCTCTATGCGCAGCGCTTCGTCTTGCATCGGTCCACCCTAGATGATTCTCGAAAGTTCGTTGAAGTAGTCGAAGAAATAGAACAGCGAAAGAACCACGTCGGCACAAACGATATAGAGGAAAGACTTGATGACGGAGCGGGAGGTGGCCTTTGGAACCTGACGCACGTCGTGAGCGATGTTCAGGGCCTGGTAGCAGGCGTTGGTGGTAATGATACAGCCAAACACCAGCGGTTTGACCACGATCAGCACAAAGTCCATGGTGGTAAGGGCCTTCAAGATTTCGTTGCTCAGGTAGTCCCAGGTGAGCTGCAGGTTCAGTGCGTTCCCGGTAAGAAAAATGGCGGCCTTGGTTATGAGAAATCCCGCTCCGATGGCGCTACCGCTAAAGAAGATGGTCATGATGAGGGTGGCGATGGAGCCGCCGATGAGGCCTGGCATCACCAGGTAACGGATGGGATCTACCCCCATGGTGGCAAGTGCGTCCACTTCGGAATTGATGACCATGCTACCGACGTATGTGGTAAGGGAAGACCCGCTTCGGCCTGCAATCAGGAATGCTGTAAGTATCGGCCCCAGTTCACGGATGATCACCACCACCATCAGGTTACCCACCACGTCGTCAAAGCCCATCTTGCCCATGAGGGTCATGACTTCTACGATGACTACCGCTCCGAAAAGAGTGGCCACGATAAACAGAATAGGGAAAATTTCTACGCCGGTAAAGAAGGTCTGCAGAATGATGTTACGGGAGTCGGTCTTGAAGCTTCGGGTCTTTGAGAAGATGGAGGCGATGGCGCGGAAAAACAGGCATACCTGCTGGCCCAGGGTGCGGGTCATGAAAAACATCCCCAGGTGGTGAAAAATTTTCCCCACCAGAGTCAGTCTCGAGGCGCCGATTCTTTCTTCTGCGTTCTCCATCTACTTCTCTACCAGTTCGTTCCCTTCCACCGCCTTGAGAATCTCTTGCCAGAGATGGTCCAGGCCGGTCTTTTTCAGGGCGCTTACGGCCAGAGGTTTCGAATCCAGCCCCATGCGTTCCTGGATGAGCTTCGTGTTCTTTGCAAACTCCGACTGGTTCACCTTGTCGCGCTTGCTTGCCACCACCAGCACGGGGCAACCCGTGGCACGGATGCTTTCCACCGTCTCTACGTCAATGGCGGTCCCGCCGTGGCGGATATCTACCAGGTAGATAAGCCCCCGCAGGTCCTTGCACTTTTCCACGTACTCGCGGATAAAGTCGCCCATCTCGTCCCGTTTCTGGATGCTGACTTTGGCGAAGCCCACTCCTGGTAAATCTACAAGAAAAAACTTGCCGTTGACCTTGAAAAAGTTCAATTCGCGGGTCTTTCCGGGGGTAGAACTGACCTTGACCAGGTTTTTCTGGCCCATGAGGGCGTTCATCAGGGAAGATTTGCCCACGTTGGAGCGCCCGAGGAACCCTACCTGGGGGAGCCGCTCTTCGGGGAGGCCCTTCAGGGATACCGCGCTTTTCACGAATTCGGCGCTTGTAATCTCGATGGAGTCGAACTTTACCGGGTTCACAGGCTGACCCTCCCTTCGAAGGCCCGGAGCATGGTGACTTCGTCCACAAATTCCAGGTCAGAACCCATGGGAATGCCGCGGGCAAGGCGGGTCCGTTTCACGTTCACGCCGGCGAGCATGCGGTCGATCATCAGGGCGGTGCTGTCGGCCTCGGGGCTAGACCCTAGGGCCAGCACCAGTTCTTCTATCTGTTCCGTCTTGATGCGTTCCACCAGCTGGGGCAGGTGGAGCTGCTCGGGCCCGATACCGTCCAGGGGCGAAATCACACCACCCAGAACAAAGTAAAGTCCCTTGAAAATTCCGGAGCGTTCAAAGGGCACGATGTCGGAACTTTTCTCCACCACGCACAGGGCCCGGGCGTCTTTCCGCTCGTTGCAGATGGGGCAAACCTCTTCGTCGGTGAAGCAAAAACACCTGGGGCAGGGGTGGACTTTTTCCGCCGCCGCGTTCAGGGAATCTGCAAACTGGGCCACCTGCTCCTTGGAGCGGGTCAGCACGTGGTAGGCCAGCCTGCGGGCAGTCTTGCGGCCGATTCCGGGCAGGCTTGCAAATTCACCGATGAGGTTTTCCAGGCTTTGGGGCTCAGCGTTCATGGGTCCAGCTGTAGGCGTCATAGACGCAACGGTTCAATAGGTTGGTCGAAATTTTCAAATCTTTCAACTGTTGCGAGATGGTGGCCTTGTCGTCTTGTTCCACGGCGTCGGCCAGGGTCAGCAGCTTGCCCAGCAGGCCCTTCCGGTGCAGCAGGGCGTCGCGGATTTCGTTGTCCATGGGGGAGTCGTTCAGAATGTTTTCGAGAGGGGTCCCGACCAGGGCGTCGACACGGCTGATAAGCCCCACCATGTAGGCCTTCGCCGGCAGGTCGTCGTCGGTGCCGCCGATAAAGCGGGTGATGATTTCCATAAAGCGGGCGCGGTGGGTGGCGTTCTGGAACAGGGGCGAGCTCTGGGGCGTCGTGCCGAACTCGGGCCTCGCGTAGAGAATCAGGGTGAGCCATTCCTGTATGTGCCGGAGGCCTACCCAGGCGATAGCGTCCCGGACCTTGTCGATTCGCTTGCTTACATAGCCCGCCTTGGAATTCACGAACTTCAAGAAGTTCTCGGAAATGTCGGGGTAGGCTTCCAGGCCGGTGCTGACCTCGTCCAGCGACGGATGGGTGCGCAGCAGGAACAACAGCTTGATGATAGCTTCCGAGGTGGAGTCCAGTTTTTTTCCGGTCACCAGTTCCGGCCTTGCAAAGTAGAACCCCTGGAAAAAGTCGTAGCCCAGGTTGAAACAGGTCTTGTAGGTGGCGGCGTCTTCAACCTTTTCGGCCAAAAGCTTGATGCCCTTCGCCTTGAAAAATTCCGCCGCCTGCTTCATGTTCTCTGTGCTGTTGTCCACCAGGTCCATCTTCACGTAGGACACGTAAGGGAACAGGGGCTCGAAACGCTTCAAGAATTCCTGGTTGAAAATAAAGTCGTCCAGGGCGAGCTCGAATCCCCGCTCCTTGTAGTGGGCCACGGCCTTCACCAGGGCCTCGTCCACCTCCACGTCTTCCAAGATCTCCAGCACGAACCACTTGGGGTTCAACAGCTTGAAGATGTTGTCCAGGAGCATTTCCCGGTTGCAGTTGATAAAGGCCTTGTTTTCGCCGATGAGTCTCGGGAGCCCGATGTTGGTGAGCACGTTTTCCAGCACCTGGGCGGTGGCCAGGTTGTCGTTGGCGATAACGGCGGTATCGCTTTCCGGAGAATCCCGGAACAAAAGCTCGTAGGCGTATATTTTACCCTCTCGGTCGAGGATAGGCTGGCGTGCTAGATAGGCGAGAGAAAGCATTGGCTAGGGGTCAGGGGTTGTGGGGTATGGGGTCGGTCGCCCTATCGCGAGCTCAAGGGCTCCCTTTGAGGTGTGGGTGCTTTCACCCAAAGGTGCGTAGCACCGTCCTCAGAGCGGAGCGAGCTCAAAGCGAGTTTACGAGCGACCTCATAGCTCTTAAATTCTTGCGCTTTTGATACCGAACAGCAAGATGCTCCGTGCGCCGGCGTCCCAGAGGCGGTCCATGATGGCGTTGGCCTCTTCTTGGGGGACCATGGCCTTCACGGAATACCATTCGCGACCGTGGAGCTTGGTGACCGTCGGGGCATCCAGGCCCGGCGTAAGCTCGCAGGCCTTCGAAAGCAGTTCGGCGGGGCAGTCGTACTCGATCATCATGTAGGACTGTGCCACCAGCTTGCCTTCGATACGGCGGATAAGGGTGTGCACTTCTTCCAGGCCCGTCTTCTGTGGGTTGCAGAACAGGGCGGCGTTGCTACGGAAGAGCGGTTCGCCCACAATGCGGAGCCCCGCCTGCTTTAAGGTCGTGCCTGTTTCCACCACATCGACAATGGCGTCGGCCACGCCCAGGCTCACCGAAATTTCGACGGCGCCTTCCAGCACCACAAAGTCCATGGGCTTCTTGTAGAAACCTTCCACGATGTTCGGGAAGCTGGTGGCAATGGTCTTGTCCTTCAGCTCGTCCAGACTCTGCACCGGGCTTTCGTTCGGCACGGCGGCGCACATCTTCGAAGCGCCGAAGGGCAGGTCCAGCACCTTCACCGCGGGGCTCTTGGCTTCGGCGTTAAAGTCGATGCCGGTGATGCCCGCGTCAATGATGCCGCGACCCACGTACATGGGAATATCGCTTGGACGCAAGAAGAAAAATTCAATCCCGTTCTTGGTATCCAGCTGGGTCAAGGTCTTGTAGGGCTTGGAGGCCTTGTAGCCGCAAGCCTTCAGAAGTTCCTGGGTGGGCTCAAAGAGCATGCCCTTGTTGGGGAGAGCGACTTTAATCATAGCTTGGCGTACACCTCTTCAAGGGTTAAACCTTTTTCGGCCATCATCACGGCCACGTAGTAGAGCACCTGCGACAGTTCCAGGCACTGGGCGTCGCGACTCTCGAAGCGGGCGGCCATCCAGCTTTCGGCAGCCTCTTCCACCAGCTTCTTGCCGATGCCGTGGGGGCCTTTCTTGAACAGTTCCGTGGTTCCCTTGCCTTCGGGCATTTCCTTTTTGCGCTGGCAAGCCAGAGCGAACATCTCTTCAAATGTCATAATAACAGACCTCTTGATTTTACGGCGGTAAAGATAGAAAAATGTCGCCCCATTGCCCCTTTGTATGGGTTGCCGGGGCTCGCCTCGGGTCTATGTTCAGGGGCATGGGGCTCGGGCTGTACGGTCTTCGTTATAGCTAAAAACTATAACGAATGATAAGTAAATAGTATGGGGAAAGGCGATTATTGGCTAAAACGGCATTTTTTAGCGAAATTTTGATGTTTTTATGACTGAAAATGACATTAATAGCTGTTTTGCCGGTTTAATCCCTATTGATTTTGTAGGAAAATAGTTTTACATTTGCATCCGTAATCAAAATCGTACAACGAGTGATGGAAGCCAAGTCCTTATTCGTCATCCTCGCGGAAGCGAGGATCCGCTAGAAAAGCAAACGGATCCTCACCTTCGTGAGGATGACTGCTCTTGTCTCCATTACCCAAACCTCGAGCCCCGAACCTCAAACCTCAAAAGGACTTCACCATGACGACACAGAACAAGCTTCACTTTGAAACCCTCCAGCTCCACGTAGGCCAGGAACAGGCAGACCCCGCCACCGATTCCCGCGCCGTTCCTATCTACCAGACCACCTCCTACGTTTTCCACAACGCCCAGCACGCCTCCGACCGTTTTCACCTGAAGGACGCCGGCAACATTTACGGACGCCTCACCAACACCACTCAGGATGTTTTTGAAAAGCGCATCGCCGCCCTGGAAGGGGGCATTGCAGGCCTTGCCGTCGCATCCGGTGCGGCAGCCCTTACCTACGCCATTACGGCCCTCGCCCGCAAAGGCGACCACGTGGTGGCTCAGCGCTCCATCTATGGCGGTACCTACAACCTGCTGCAGCACACCCTTCGCCCCTTCGGCGTGGATACCACCTTCGTGGATATCCACAACCTGGACGAAGTTCAGGGAGCCATCAAGGACAACACCAAGCTTATCTTGATCGAGACTCTCGGCAATCCCAATTCCGACATCCCGGACATCGAGGCCATTTCTGAAATCGCCCACAAGAACAAGATTCCGGTGGTCATCGACAACACCTTCGGAACGCCCTACCTGATTCGTCCGCTGGAACACGGCGCCGACATCGTGATTCATTCCGCCACCAAGTTCATCGGCGGTCATGGAACGACTCTTGGCGGTATCATTGTTGACGGTGGAAAGTTCGACTGGGCGGCAAGCGGCAAGTTCCCGCAGTTCACCGAAGTAAACCCCAGCTACGGCGTGCCCTTTACCGCCGCCGCAGGGGCAGCCGCTTTCATCGTCTATATCCGTGCCATCCTCCTTCGTGACGAAGGTGCAGCCATTTCTCCGTTCAATGCCTTCTTGCTTTTGCAGGGCACCGAGACTTTGTCGCTGCGTCTGGACCGCCATGTGGAAAACACCAAGAAGGTCCTGGAGTTCCTCTCGAAGCACCCGAAGGTGGCCAAGGTGAACCACCCGAGTTTTGCGGACCATCCGCAGCACGCCCTCTACAAGAGGTATTTCCCCAACGGTGCGGGCTCTATTTTCACCTTCGATGTGAAGGGCGGCCAGTCCGAAGCCTTCAAGTTCATCGATAGCCTCAAGATTTTCAGCCTGCTGGCCAACGTGGCCGACGTGAAGAGCCTGGTGGTGCATCCCTACACGACGACTCACTCCGAACTCACTCCGGAAGAACTCGCCGCCGCAGGAATCAGCCCCGCCACCATCCGCCTTTCCATCGGTACGGAACACTACGAAGACATCATTGCCGACCTGGATCAGGCGCTTAGTGAGTTGTGAGTCGTGAGTTTTGAGTATTGAGTGATGAGTCGTCATCCTCGCGCCTCAAACCTCGCGCCTCGAACCTCGTGCCTCGTGCCTCAAACCTAACCATTCCGTTCAACTTTTATTAACTTCTAACTCAAAAAAAGGACTTCAAACCATGTCTAAAATCTATACCTCTGCCGACCAGCTCATTGGTCACACCCCGCTTCTGGAACTCACTCACATCGAGGAAGGTTTCGGTGCCAAGATTCTCGCCAAGCTGGAATACTTCAACCCCGCCGGTTCCGTGAAGGACCGCGTGGCCAAGGCCATGCTGGACGACGCCGAAAAGAGCGGCAAGCTCAAGGCCGGTTCCGTGATTATCGAGCCCACCTCGGGTAACACCGGTATCGGTCTTGCCTCTGTGGCTGCCGCCCGCGGGTACCGCATCATCATCGTGATGCCCGAAACCATGAGCGTGGAACGCCGCCAGATCATGAAGGCTTATGGCGCCGAGCTGGTGCTCACCGAAGGAGCCAAGGGCATGAAGGGCGCTATCGCCAAGGCCGAAGAACTGGCCAAGGAAATTCCCAACAGCTTCATTCCGGGACAGTTCGTGAACCCGGCAAACCCGGCCGCCCACAAGGCTACCACCGGTCCCGAAATCTGGGAAGATACCGACGGAAAGGTGGACATCTTTGTGGCGGGTGTCGGCACCGGCGGTACGGTTTCCGGCGTTGGCGAATTCCTCAAGAGCAAGAATCCGAATGTGAAGATTGTGGCCGTGGAGCCTGCAAGTTCTCCGGTGCTCAGCAAGGGTACCGCCGGCGCTCACAAGATCCAGGGAATCGGTGCAGGATTTGTTCCCGACACCCTGAACACCAAGATTTACGACGAAATCATTGCCGTGGAAAACGAAGACGCCTTCACCGCCGGCCGCGAAATCGGCAAGAAAGAAGGCGTGCTGGTGGGCATTTCTTCTGGAGCGGCCCTCTGGGCCGCCAAGGAACTGGCTAAGCGCCCCGAAAATAAGGGCAAGACCATCGTGGCCCTGCTCCCGGATACCGGCGACCGCTACCTCTCTACGGCCTTGTTCTCTGAATAAAAAAAGCTAAAAACCTCTGCAAAAAACAAAAGCCCCGAAGGGGGCTTTTTCTTGTATTCTACAAAGTCATTCTATCGCCGCGATGTGGTTCCAGAATGACAACGGACATGACAGAGGGAATATCATTCCCGCATCTATCCCATGTCATCCCCGCATCCATCCCATGTCATCCCCGCGTCCATCCCATGTCATCCCCGCATCCATTCTATGTCATCCCCGCGAAGGCGGGGATCTCCTTTCCTCTTCCCTCATCCCCTACGGGGTAAACTCCGGCGGGGGGGGCTCCTTATTTCACCACAATCGTCTGGCTCTTGCCGCTGACTTGCAGAATGTATCGGCCCGTAGCAGGCACGCTAAGCTTCAGCGTCGCTCCGGCAGCACCGTTCCAAAGTCCGCTCCGGATAACCTGGCCCAAGGTATTCGTCAGGGCGTAGCGGCTGTTTTGCTGGATTCCCGACACGAGAATCTCCCGACCTTGTAGGGTAACGCTGTAATTGGGGCGTACCGCTGTGGTCGCAATAGCGTCAACGACCTTGGGGTTGTTTGTCGTGAACAGTACCGCCGTGATGGACTTGGCGGGAAGCGTCATGGAAAATTTGTTCGCATAATTTTCTGTGGCGTTGGTCATGCCACCAGTCATTTTGACATTGACGGCATTTTTCTTTAGGCCGTTGCTGGTATGGGATACAAAGGTTTCGCCGGCAATGCCAGAAAGGGTCAATGCATTGGCTGTGTTCTCCGCTTTGAATCCGTCCAGGGAAAGGTATACGTCTTGCGGATTGTTTTCGGCGCGGTTCACGAAGATGACTGTGAGGGAATCGCCCTTGTTGCTGATAGAACTGTAGGCCGACACCAGCGAATCGTTGCTGGAGGTGGACTGCACGCGGTTTTCGTGGCCGTAGCGGCTGAACAGGTGGACTACCTCGTACATGCCTTCGCGCCAGGTCCAGGGGGTAAAGATTTCTACACCGTGGTCAATGAAGGTTCCCATGAACGATGCGTAAGCAAGGGCTCGGCTCATGGCGTCCATGTCGCCGATAAAGTCCGTTTCCGTGAATCCCAGGGTATACTTGTAATTTTCGCCCATGTATTTTTTCATCCAGTCCGTAATGCGTTTGAAGATGTAGGTCTTGTAACCAACACCCTTGCCTGTATTCCAATCGCAAGAACCTGTGGTAGAAATGTCGGCACAACGGATCCCGTTTCCGCCCGGATACACGTAGGTCGTGTCAAAGAATACTCGGTGCCAGTTGATCCAGGACTCATAAGTCTTTTCAGTGGGATACCAGTGGATGTCGAAAACATCTAGCAGTTGAACAGAAGTCCTTTTCTGTTCTTCACCCAGACGCTTGATGAAGTATTCCAGCCAGCAGTATTTGTGGTCTGTGGCCTTGACATAGCTTGTGGAGTTGTTGTCGTAAGCGATGTTGCACCAACTCCATTCGTTGGCCGCTACGGGACCGGTTAGCTTTAGGTCAGGGTTGATGGCCTTTGCCGCCTTGGCTACGGCAATGTAGTTGTCCACCATACGGTCTGCTGCAACGGTGTTGCCATCTTCGTTGGGGTAGGTGTAGGGCAGGTCGCTGTGGGTGCCCCGCCAGAGTTCCATCTCGTTGTCCATGCTCCAGTACCTAAAGCGGCTCATGTCGTACTTGAGATCGTCGCGCCAGTGCTTTATCAGTTCCACGGTAGAATCGGCGGGCCACTCTTCGAGATAGAGACGGTAATCTCCTGCATGAATCAGGGTGACTCCGTCATCGTCCACCGTGCCGCCACCGGCCAGGTCAAGGGTCTGCTTTGCGTTTTTGCCACCATGAGACTGTTTCCAGTCCCAGTCCTTGAAGTTGTACGCTGTGCTGCTGGCCACATAGCCAGCCAACTGGAAGGCGTACATGCCATCTACACCGGGCAGGTTGTCCAGAATTTTCTTGGAAGAAATGTCCCAGTCGTGCTTATAGACATTGTTGTAGTAGTCGGGGTGGCTAGAAAGGTTCTTGCGCCAGTTGTGCTTGGTGGCGTTGTTCCCGTTGTTCATACGCAAGTAGCGTATGCCCGCCTGCCGGTAAGTTTCCAGGTTCGTCTGTTCTTTTTCCGACAATGTGGTAACAACGTCGTTCAGGTCGCCTCTGTCTTCATTGCAAAAGATGTTCCGACCGTACAGGTAGGGGGAAATCTTCTTGACTCCCTTGTCCGTATCCACGTTGACGTTGATGGCGGCACTGGCTGCTGTCGCAGAAATCCCTGCGGTAATTATTGCCGCGAGGATGCCCGAAAACTTCAGTGTTTTCACTATAACCATAACACACCTCCCGTCTTTTATCGCAAAAGAATCTATTTCACCAAAATTGTTCTGCTTTGGTTATCGATCTGCAAAATGTAGCGACCGGCACTGGGAACCTTGAGTTTTAAGATCGCTCCAGAATTTCCGTTCCATGCCCCACTGCTGACGACTTGTCCGAGAGCATTGGCCAAGGCGTAGCGGCTGTTCTGCTGGATTCCCGACACGAGAATCTCCCGACCTTGCAGGGTTAGGCTGTAATTGGGGCGTGCCGCTGTGGTCGCAATAGCGTCAACGACCTTGGGGTTCTTTGTGGTGAACAGGACCGCGGTGATGGACTTGGCGGGGAGCGTCAAGGAAACTTTTTTGCTTGCTACCTGCGCCGTTCTTTTTTTCAGGGCGTTGTTGGTGTGAGAAACAAAGGTTTCGCCGATAATTCCCGAAAGAGTGAGTGTCTCCACGGAACCGTCAGCCGCTTCAAAGCTGCCGAGGGTCAGATTTATGTCTTGTGTTGCATTTTGACTCCTGTTCACGAAAATCACCGTGAGGGAATCGCCCTTGTTGCTGATGGAACTGTAGGCCGACACCAGCGAATCGTTGCTGGAGGTGGACTGCACGCGGTTCTCGTGGCCGTAGCGGCTGAACAGGTGGACTGTTTCGTACATGCCGTCGCCCCATGTCCACGGGGTGAAAATCTCCACGCCGTTATCTTGCATGGTGCCGAGGAACGATGCGTAGGTCAGCGCCGTCACCATGGGGTCGGAATCGTTCAGGTCGGTTTCGGTAATGGCGAGCGTGATACCGTGATTCTTGCCGAAGTACTTTTCGAGCCAGTCGTTGATACGCTTGAAGATGTATTCCTTTTGGTTGTCGTTGTCCCAGCCTCCGTTCACCATCTTGATCCCGTTTGCTCCAGGATAGTTGTAGGTGGTGTCGAATAGAACTCGATGCCAGTTCACGCGCGATTCGTAATCTTTTTCACTCGGATACCAGTGAATGTCGAAAACGAGAAGACGTGTGCCAGAGGACTTTTGCGCCTCGGCAACTTTCATGATGAAGTATTCTAGCCAGCAGTAATCGCGATCGGGGCCTTTGGGTCTATCCTGGTTGTTGTACGAGGACACGGAGCACCAGAACCATTCGTTTGCGACCACCGGGCCGGTGAGCTTGATGTCTTTCCACTGGGCGCGAGCCTTCTTGGCCACATCAACATAGCGCTCTACCAAGAAGTCCCCGGTCACGGGCAGGTCCAGGTCAGAGTGGGTGCCGCGCCAAATGTCCATCTCGTTGTCCATGCTCCAGTATTTGAAGCGGCTCATGTCGTACTTGAGGTCGTCCCGCCAGTGGGGGATGATGGCTACGCTGGAGTCGGCGGGCCATTCCTTGTTGTAGAGTCTGTAGTCGCCCGCCTTGATGAGTGTTTCGCCATCGTCGGAAACTTCGCCGCCGCCCGCGAGGTCGAATGTCTGCGACGGGTAAGAGCCGTGTTTCTGATACCAGTTCCAGTCGGCAAAGTTATAGTTGGTGGAACTAGCCACCCATCCCGTGAGCTGGAAGGCGTACATGGCGTCTACTCCAGGCATGTTGTCAAGAACTTTCTTGGCGGTGATGGCCCAGTCGTGGGAATAGACATTGTTGTACCAGTCGGGGTGAACGGTGAGTTTCTGCTTCCAGTTGTATCGGGTGGCGTTGTTGCCGTTGTTGGCGCGTAAAAAGTGAATGCCCGCATCGAGCATCTGGTTGATGAATGCGGATTCGTCTGCGGTGACTTCGGTGTTGCCGTCGCTGACCTTGTCAATGTTCCGACCATACAGGTAGGGCGAAATCTTCTTGATGCCTGCGTCGGCATCGACCGTTACATTGATGGCTGCGTTGGCTGCTGCGAACAAGCCTGCGGTAACCGCTGCTGCAAGGACGCCCGAAAACTTCAGTGTTTTGACTGCACCCATATGCACCTCTCATTTTTTTGAAATCTAGTACTTTATTTTTCCACCACGATTAGCTCCGGCTCGCCACGGCCCGGCAATGGCCTGAAAATCTTCACGTTGGTCTGAGTGGCAGGTCCTCCGAAGGCCTTCATCTCGCAGGTGAACAAGAAGTTGGTGCCCGCCACCACCTGGGTGGAGACACTCAGGGGTTTTAGGCTCAGGTAACCGTAGTCCTTGGTGGCGGCGGCAAACACGGCGGAATCTTCGGCTGTAAGCGGGCGCTGTTCCGAATAGCCGCCCATGAGCATCTCTTCGGTCTTGCCTTCTGCAAGGTTGGCAAAGAAAGCCTCCACTTCGGCGGACACGACGGAATCCGCACCTTCGGCGCTGATTCGCTTGTTGGAAATCCCGTAGGCGAGGGTCACGTTGGCCTTCGGTTCCAGGGTCTTGAGTTCGGCGGCGCTGGCCTTGCGGCCACCGCTACCGTAGGTGCAGAAGGGCACCACCACCTTACCGCTCAGGTCGTTGGAATCCAAGAAGCTGTAGATGGGGGGCGCGAAGGTGCCGAACATGATGGGGTAGCCCAAGAAGACGGTGTCGTATTTTGCAAGGTCCGCTTTGGTGTTTACAAGGGCGGGCCATTGCTTGGATTCCCGCTGGACCCGTACGGCGGCGACGGTGCTGTCGTAGGTGGAAGGGTAGGGTGCTGTGGTCTTGATTTCAAAGACGTCGGCGTTCCGCGCCTTCTGGAAAGCGTCGGCCACCTTCTTGGTGGAGCCTGTCTGGGAGTAGAACACCACCAGGGACTTGGAGGGCGCGGGCTGTTCAGCAGGCTGTTCAACGGCCTGTTCCGCGGGCTTTGCGGATGTCTTGTTTTGCGCGGCCTCCTGGTTGCCGCAGGCGCACAGGGCCAGGGCGGCGACAGCGACAGCGAAACCGCTGAACTTTGTAATGAAACTATCCAACCTCAGGTTCATAAAATCCTCCGTTCCGGTAAGGGCGTTTACCTACTAAAAATAAACTTTTATAAAAAAATTGGGTTGAAATGCGCCCCGTGACACGATAAAATCTATATTAAGTCCGGTAAAACAAACGAGTATTTGGCGTTATATGAAGATTCCCTTCAACAAGCCCCCCTTTGTGGGCACCGAATTTGACTACGTGCGGGCCGCCGTAGAAAGTGGCCGCATTTGCGGCGATGGCCAGTTCAACCAGAAATGCCATGCCTGGTTGCAGCAGAAGACGGGGGTTGCCCGTGCGCTTTTGACCACCAGCTGCACCCATGCGCTAGAGATGTCCGCGCTCATTTGCGGAATCAAGCCCGGCGACGAGGTGATTATGCCCTCGTTCACCTTCGTCTCTACCGCCGACGCCTTCGCCATGCGTGGGGCCAAGTGCGTGTTCGTGGATATCCGGCCCGACACCATGAACATCGACGAAAAGCTCATCGAGGCAGCCATTACCGAAAAGACCCGTGCTATCGTGCCGGTGCATTACGCCGGTGTGGCCTGCGAAATGGACACCATCAACGCCATCGCCAAGAAGTACAACCTGTTCGTCATCGAAGATGCCGCCCAGGGCATGATGTCCACCTACAAGGGCCGCTCGCTTGGCGCTCTGGGCGATTTCGGCTGCTACAGTTTTCACGAGACCAAGAACTACAGCATGGGGGAGGGCGGCGCCATCCTCATTGCCGACAAGAAGTATTCTGACCACGCCGAAATCATCCGCGAGAAGGGCACCAACCGCGTGCAGTTCCACCGGGGCGAAGTCGACAAGTACACTTGGGTGGAACTGGGTTCCAGCTACCTGCCCAGCGAACTGAACGCCGCCTACCTCTACGCCGAACTGGAAAATGCGGAGAAGATTTTCGACAACCGCATGGCCAGCTGGAACGCCTACCGCGAACGCCTGCAGTGCCTGGCCGACGCTGGCGACCTGCAGCTCCCGTACATTCCGGCGGAATGCTCCCACAACGCCCACATGTTCTACCTGAAGGTGGCGGATTTAAAGACCCGCACCGCCCTCATTGCCCACTTGGTCAAGAACGACATTTTGGCGGTGTTCCATTACGTGCCGCTCCACACCGCTCCGGCGGGCAAGCGCTTCGGCCGTTTCGACGGCGAAGACCGCTACACCACAAAAGAAAGCGACCGCCTGTTGCGCCTGCCCATGTTCTACGGGCTGAAACCCGCCGACCTGGAGTTTGTCTGCAACAAGGTGAAGGAATTCTTCGGTAAGTAGGGCTACAGCTCGAATCCCGCTTCTACCATGCACTTCTGCGCGAAGGCGTTGGCTTCGTCTTCTTTTTCGGGGTGGTTGTGGGTGATTTCGATGTTCTGTAGGCAGATTCCCTTTTTGCCGTGGTACAGCACATGGGCCAGCTCGTGGAAGAATGTGAACCACATGGCGGCCCGCTTCTCGAAGCGGTCGTGCAACTGGATTAGGGGCACGTCCTTGTACCAGCGGTACATGCCGTGAATCGGCGCGCACTTGAAATTCTGCACGAACAGCACACGAATCCCGATTTTGCGGCACAGTTCCTGCAGGCCCGTCATGCAGTCGTCAACAACCTCCGCCTCTGGAGTCCAGTAGGTAATGCGCTTTTTGCTTTTGGGGCGAACCTTGTTGGCCGCCGCAAAGGCGATGATTTCGGGGAGGGCTGCTTTCAGGTTCTTTCGGACTGCGGGCTGCCCCAGCTTTTCCATTGGGTCCTTGTCCGCAAGAATTTCGCCGCGACGAATCCATGCCGATGTGGCATACGGGTCTTTGACATCGGCCAGCGAGATACGGAAAGCCACCTTAAGCTTAGCATCCTTGTAGTAACTGTCCCACGCCTTGGGGGATGCTACCGCAAAGAACTTGAGCAAGGGCATTAAAGATTTGCTTTCGTCTTTTTTTTCTTGCACCCATTCGCGGACGTTAACTTCATCAGGGAAGGATTTTTTCCAAAGGGACTGATCCGTCAGCGAAGCCTTGATTTTTTCACGAGAGAGAAATTCGTCATAAGCCATCTGGCTACGCAGCCAAAATCCCGCAGGGATTTCGGTAACCATTTCAAGAGAAATCGCCGATTCGGGCGTGATTCGACAATTTCCCTGCAAAATATCATTCACCGCCTTGGGCGTATAGCCCATGCGGGCTGCCAAATCGTTTGCATCAAGGGCCATTTCTTCAAGTTTTTCAGCAAGATGCCGCCCTGGTGGCGTCACCACAGCCAATTCATCACATCTATAAATTCGCATAAGAACTCCTAGTCATGATAATTTACAATTTCTAGAATCGAAACGGTTTGTTCGACAATCAATCCTACGATATTTCCGTCACTATTCAGGACCGGCTTGAATATAAGCCGATACGGATGATCCAAATCGCAAGCCCATTGGCCGGCACGATTGCCAGTTAATTCATGAAAACGACCAGCAACTTTTTTCAAAGCGTCTAAATCAACCGCTCTGTGCAAAGCATCTATTCTTACCGAATAAGCGTCCGCACGGCGTTGCCCCATTTTTCTTACTGCATAGGCTTTATCCCCTGCGCAACGAGCTAATTCTTTATCCGCATATACTACTTGCATCTACTGCCTTGTCATTTTACTACACCTATAACATACATTAAAATTTTAAATAATGCAATAGGTGTAGTAATTTTTTTTGAAAATAAACGATAGGGATGCTGACAAGGAATTCTTGAAAATGATTGACAGCAAGTGGTAAAAGTCAAAGGGGCCGAGTTTGACACCTTGACAACCGCACCGAATTCGGTATAGTTAAAGCCCGCACCTACGGGTTGTGCTTGTAGATTATGCCTGTGAATCGCTTCGGTCGCCCGTGACCTGCTTGATCACGTATTGCGGCGAGTCGTTTATGCAGATGTAGATGCGGCCGATGTATTCGCCGATAAGGCCAAGCATCATCAAGATGCATCCGCCAATAATCAGGATGAGCGCGATGATGGTGCTCCAGCCATCTACCGTGGTGATGCCCAGTAGCCTGCGGACAATCACGAAAATCGAGAACGCGAAGCCCAGGAACGCGAAGAAGAACCCCAGGAGCGTGCTTGCGCGTAGCGGCTTGACCGAGAAGGCCGTGAAGCCGTTGAGCCACAGGCCCAGCAGCCGTGCGAAGGAATAGCCCGAAGTGCCTTCCAGGCGGGAGCGGTGGTTTGTCTCCACCCAGGCGATCTTGCGGGTGACGCGCAGCACCAGCCCTACCAGATACGGGTAGGGGTTGTTGTATTTGCACATCTCGCGAATCACGAACCCGCGGGCCACGTAGAAACTGCTCCCCTTGAAATCTTTCGGGGGCTCCAGCATCATTTCGCCCATCTTGCCCGCCATCCACGAACCGAAGCGGCGGAACAGGTTCTGCTTGACCTCGCGGTAGTAGGCGTACACCACGTCGTAGCCTTCTTCTAGCTTGGTAATCAGGTCGTTCAGGGAATCTAGCGGGGCCTGGCCGTCGTCGTCCAGCGACACCACGTATTCGCCGGAGCACTTGCCGTAGCCTGCCATCAGGGCGGAATGCTGCCCGAAGTTCTTGGCCAGGTTGATGCCGATGACGTTATTCTCTTTCTGCGCGAGCCCCTCGATGACGCTCCACACGTTGTCGGGGCTGCAGTCGTTCACCAGCACAATCTCGTAGCTGTCGCCCGGGCGTTTGGCGGCCATCTCGCTCTTGATTTCGTCCACCACGGTGGTGATGGTCTTTTCGGAGCGGTAGCAGGGTATCACAAAAGAAAACTTCGGCATGATATACTCCGAGGGTAAATATACATTACATACACGACGGATTCGTCAGAAAACCTATAAAAAACTCACCGGAATTATATTTACCTTGTCCGTCAATGGTAATGATGTTTGCGATAGGCATATGACGGCACCAGTCCCCACTGGTAAGCCGTACTTTTCCAGTATACCGAAATGTTTTATGTCCTTCTGAGTGGGATTCGACGTCTTCTTGATTTCAACAGGATGCAACAGACCGTTTTCTTCCACAATCAGGTCGATCTCGCGATTTTCCCTGTCGCGATAAAAGCTGAAATTTGGTTGCCGGCCATTATGCCAATAGGTTTTCAAAATCTCGGAAATCACGAATGTCTCTAGCATTTCTCCGCATTTGGCGCCAGCCTCTAGAACTTCCGGCGAAGTCCATCGCGTCAAATAGCAGGCTAGACCCGTATCCAAAAAGTAAACTTTGGGCATCTTGGTCATCCTGTTTCCGATACTTTGTGCGTAAGGATACAATAGGTAAACGAGTCCGGAGGTGACCAAGATAGAAAGCCATCGCTGCACGGTCGGGACATTCTTTCCGATGTCTTTCGCGACATCGGAATAGTTCAGCAACTGTCCGGTCCTGGATGCAACTGCCGTGATGAACTTTGTAAATGCTAGTTCGTCTCCAATGTTGACCAACTCTCGCACGTCCCTTTCAATATAGGTCTGTATGTAAGAATTGTAGAAATCCTCCCAATCCATTTCGGGATTTTCGTAGAGAGCCGGGTAGCTGCCTCGCCAAATCCGGCTGAATAAAGACTGAAGGGAACCTTCTGCTACGGAACAACTTCTTTTTTCAAGCCATTCCTTAACGGGAACAAACTTGTCGATTTCCGGTTTACCCGCCGTTTCATCAAGGGAGAGTCCCTGTAGCTGCAATATGCCGACACGACCCGCAAGACTTTCGGATACACCCTTCATCAGGCGGAACTGCTGGGAGCCCGTTATCCAGAACAACCCCTTTTCCCCGATTTCATCAGATATCGCCTTGATATAGGGGAGTAGCTGCGGTGCCAGGTGGATTTCGTCTATGAGCACAGGGGGCGGGAACCTCTGTAAGAAAAGGTCTGGATTTTCGCGAGCCAGGATACGGTGTTCCATCCTGTCCAGTGATACATAACGACGAGCCTTGTCGCTGTTTCGTAGGAGCGTGGATTTACCGACCTGCCGAGGCCCTGTAACCATGATTACAGGAAAGGACGCATTCATCCTTCTCACGGCTTTTTCTAGTGTTCTTTGAATATACCGCATATATTGACAAATATAATACTTGGTGTTAAATTTGTCAAGATTTTTTGATGATTCTATATAATTTTGCTTAATGCATTAAGCAATTTTTGTAAAATTTCTGCTTAATTATTTAAGCAATTCTAATAAAAGCGTTCAGGTTCGCTATTACGAAAAAATCCACCTGTTTTTCGAGATAAATGACCCGGGAATCAAGATTTTCCAGCCTATTTTCGTGCGAAACGAGCCTCTGGTTGACGCTAAACCCCTTAAGCAAATGCTCTTTTAGAACCTGGTTTGCCCAACGACGGAATT
>OMSO01000024.1 GCA_900313675.1 uncultured Fibrobacter sp. | reverse complement strand
TTGCGCCTTACTGCTGCACCATTCGTGATCGACCAGGTTTGCATTCTGGAGTTCGGCTTCGCTCCTTTCGTGGCGCACCTTGGGGCACATGCAGGCGTCGGTGCCGCAAGAAGAATTCTTGCCGCGGTTTTTCAGGAGTTCGTCGCTGTAGACGCACAGCACTTTTTTCTTGAGCGCCATTTTCTTTTTCTTGAACTTGTCGCGCAGGGCGCGGGCGAGCGGGCAACCGGCAACCTTCCAGAATTCGGCGACCTTGATTCGCGTGGGGTCCATCTTGAGGGCTGCGCCCATCGAAGAGAAAACTGTGGCCTTTGTGCGTGTGGCGTGCCACAACAGCTGCATCTTGTTTTCGAGGCTGTCGACATCTTGTTTTCGAGGCTGTCGATGGCATCGATGATGTAGTCGAATGTGTCCAGTTGGAATTTGTCCGTATTCGCTTCTTCGTAGATGTCTTGGAGTGCAACAATGTTGGCGTGCGGGTTGATTTCGAGTAGGCGATTTTTCAGCACGTCAACCTTGACTTGCCCCACGGTCTTTGTGGTGGCCATCAGTTGGCGGTTCACGTTGGTGACGCACACGCGGTCAGAATCGACGAGTACGAGTTCCTTGATGCCGGAACGCACGAGGCTTTCTGCGCACCAGCTGCCGACTCCGCCGAGACCGAAGATGATGACGCGCTTCTGGTAGATGTTGCCCATCACGTCGTCCCCGAGCAGGAGCGATGTGCGGTTAAAGATGCCTTTCTCGATTCCCATACGAGTCCCGGTTAACCGAAGAGTCGGAGAACGCGCTTGATGCCAGCGACAAAGCGGTCGATGTCGCGCTTCAGGGTGTACGCGCCGAAGCT
Source organism: uncultured Fibrobacter sp. (assembly GCA_900313675.1). Classification (GTDB taxonomy): domain Bacteria; phylum Fibrobacterota; class Fibrobacteria; order Fibrobacterales; family Fibrobacteraceae; genus Fibrobacter. The sequence goes on along the minus strand of OMSO01000024.1, from coordinate 29,867 downwards.
GAGTCGAAGCGTGGCGTCGACGCCGAAGCGGTCCATCACGGGTTGGGCGCAGTGGTGCCCGCTGCGCACCGCAACGTTTTCTTCGTCGAGAATCATGGCGGCGTCGCTTACAGCGATGCCGTCGAGGGTTACGCTGATGAGGGCGCCGCGTTCCTTCGGGTTTCCGAAGATTTTTACCTGCGGGATTTGCGCAAGCTGTTCTAGCGCGTAGTTCGTAATTTCTTCTTCGTGTTTGCGGATGTTTTCGATGCCCTTCTCGTTAATCCATTCGATGGCCTTGCCGAGGCCGATGACTTCAGCAATCATGGGCGTGCCAGCCTCGAAGCGGGCAGGAACATCTGCATAAGTTGTCTTTTCAAAAGTCACGTTCTTGATCATTTCGCCGCCACCATGCCAAGGGGGCATGCTGTCGAGAACCTCGTACTTGCCGTAAAGCACGCCCACGCCCGTGGGGCCGTACATTTTGTGTCCGCTGAAGGCGAGAAAATCGCAGTCCAACTTTTGCACGTCAATCTTGATGTGGCTGGAACTCTGGGCGGCGTCAATTAAAACTTTCGCTTGGGGTGCGGCAGCGCGCACGGTCGCGATGATTTCTGCAATCGGGTTCACGGTGCCGACGGAATTGCTCACGTGAGCGACCGCTACCATCTTGGTGCGCGGTGTGAGTAGTCCGGGAAGTGCCGTCAAATCCAAGTCGCCATTGTCCAAAACGGGAATCACCTTGATTTTGGCGCCCTTCATTTCGGCGACCAGCTGCCAGCTCACGATGTTGGCGTGATGCTCGAGTCCGCTAATCAGAATCTCGTCGTCCGCCTCGAAGAACTTGCGGCCGTAACTCCACGCTACCAGATTGATGCTTTCGGTGGTGCCGCGGGTGAACACGATTTCGTCTTCGGTCTTCGCGTTAATAAATTTTGCGACATTCTTGCGCGTTGCTTCGAACGCTTCGGTGGTGCGGGCGCTCAGACGGTACACGCCGCGCTTCACGGAACTGTAGTGCTCGCGATAAAAGTCGTCCATCGCGTCAATGACGCACGCGGGCTTTTGCGTGGTGGCCGTGCTGTCCAAGAAGGCGAGGGGCTTTGCATCCTTATCGCCTGCGACAAGCATCGGAAATTCGCTACGGATTTTTTCTGCATCGAAATTTGCATCAATCATGGGCCCAAATATAGAAAACAGAGCTGGTATAATTAATAGTTCTGAGTTTCTAGTTACTAGTTACTAGCATCATCAGGGTGGAACTTTTATATATTTACACCGCAAAAAAAGAGGGTTACAATGAAAATTCTTAAAGGCTTGTTAAGTGTAGGAGTTCTTGCCCTGGGCGTTACAACTGCTTTTGCCCAAGAGGCATTTCGCGAAGCGATAGACAGCCAAGATATCGCCACCGCTAAAAAAATGGTAAAGAACAACGAAATAGAAGAAATCTATTGCGGCAAGTTGAATGCCAATGACGCCGTAGCCGTCTTTGAGAAAATTTTCAAGTCCATGCCCGACGAATCCTTTGCCCAGTGCCCGTCGCAGTTTGCCTACGGCTATGGAGCCAAGGTCTGCGCCAACGCCAAGACGATGAATGCCTGTAGCGAAGTGGTAAGCTACCTGCTCATGGAAGGAACCGCCGGAAACGCTAACGCCCTGGAGGCTTTAGACAAGGTGGTCAAGGCAGCCCTCAAAACCAAAGCCTTTGCCAAGCCCGTCAAGGAACAGGTGGACACCACCACATGGGTGGCCTGCCCCAAGAAAGGCAAGGACAAGGAATTCTGCAAGTTGCAGTGCGAGACCCAGGCCGATTCCCTGAACGACGAAGCCCGCAAGCAGACCTGCGCCACCAAGCCCGAACATTTCATTGAGACCACCATTACCGTCACCAAGCCCTCTCCCCTCTACGAAAAAATCCGCACAGGCCTTACGGAAGGTTACTGGAAATCCCCCATGACCGTGGCGGAAAATTTTTCCAAACTGATTCAGGCAAACGCAAGGGCCCTTTCTATTGCGGACTCGACTATCCCGAACATCGCCTACGTGAATCGTTGGGCCGACAAGCACAAGGCCGATTCTACGGAACTGCCCGGTGGCGAACTGTTCCGGTTCTGCACCGCCTGGCAACCGGCGGTAGATTCCATCTTGGCATCGAAAGAGTTTGAAACCCGCTGCCCCGTATTCGAATACTTTACAGACAACCGCGACGGACAGACCTACAAGGTCAAGGAAATCAACGGCACAAAGTGGTTCGTGCAGAACCTGAACTTTGCCATGGAAGAAGGCTCCATGTGCTACGACCGCGAAGACGACAACTGCAAGGTCTATGGACGCCTCTACACCCAAGAGGCCGCCCAAAAGGCCTGCCCCGAAGGAACCAGACTTTCTACGGACGAAGACTGGAAAATGCTGGAGATTTATGCCGGTGGTGCCAACACTGCCGCAGAACGTCTCCGCAGCAACGGAAGCGACAACTATGCCTTTACCGCCCTGTTCGGAGGCTACGCCAACAAGAACAACATCTCGGTCATCGTCGGCGAAGGCGCCTATTTCTGGACAAACCAAGATGGTGGCGACGGCCGAGGCGTAGCCCGCTCCATGTTCAGCACAGACAAAGAAGTTTCAAACATTTCTGTAGATAAGAAATTCTCCCTGTCGGTCCGCTGCGTGGTGAATAATGAGTAATGAGTAATGAGTAATGAGTAATGAGTAATGAGTTGTGAGTTGTGAGTTGTGAGTTGTGAGTCGTGAGTCGTGAGTCGTGAGTCGTGAGTTATGAGTTATGTGCAATGTGGAACTTAGAAATTAGATAATCCCCCATACCTGGTTCCTCACACCCCAAAGGTGCAAAGCGCCGACCTCAAACCCCTATCCCCTAGATCCTAACCCCTTCCCACCATGTTCTCTCCTACCTGCAATCGCGAAACCTGGATAAAGCGTCAAGACCTGATGCGCAAGGTTCGTGCATTCTTCGAAGCACGTGGAGTATTGGAGGTAGAAACGCCGGTACTGTCCAACGCTTGCGGCACCGACCCGCAGCTGGATTACTTCGAGATTGAATCGCCCCACCGTTTCATGATGACCAGTCCGGAATTCCACATGAAACGCCTACTCTCGGCAGGGTTCGGCGACATCTTCCAGATTACCAAGTCCTTTCGTAAGGACGAATTCGGCGCACACCACAACAACGAATTCAGCATGGTGGAATGGTACCGTGTGGGCATGCCCCAGGAGCAGCTGATGGACGAGGTGGAAGCCCTGGTTTCGGAGATTCTCGGGAAACCCCTCAACGCCCGCCGCACCCGCTGGATTGATGCCTTCAGGAATTACGCCGGAGTGAACCCCCTTACCGCCACCGACGGAGACTTCGTCGCAGCCTGCAGGTCCAAGGACATTCCCCTCCCAGCAGCCTCTACAGACATGTCCCGCGAGGACTGGTGGGACTACCTGATGGTCTTTGCCGTAGAGCCGGCGTTAGCGAAGAACGGTCCGGAATTCATTCTAGATTACCCCCAGTCCCAGGCGGCTCTCGCCCAGACCTACGTGGGCGAAGACGGCCACACCTGGGCCAGGCGGTTTGAGCTGTTTGTAGATCAAGTGGAACTTTGCAACGGCTATACGGAACTGACCGATGCCAAGGAACAGCGCAGGCGTTTCGAGGCCGACCTTGAAATCCGCCGTAGCATGGACAAGCCGCTACCGCCGATAGACGAAAACTTCTTGCTGGCGCTGGAATCGGGCATGCCCGCCTGCTCCGGCGTGGCTTTGGGCCTGGACCGGCTCTTTATGCTGGCCTTGAACAAGGCAGAAATCAAAGACGTGATTCTTTTCCCAAGCCCGATTGCGTAAGATGATCATTCCGGAACGAGGATGACTCCTCTTGTGACCATCACACCTCATACCCCTAGCCCCTAAATCCTAGATCCTAACCCCTAATCCCTATCCCCTAATAACTTCTCTATCCGCCGCCGTAGCTCCGACTCGCTTGCATCGCCCACAAACACCTTGTCGATGTTGTCCTCTTTGTCCACCAGGTAGCTTACGGGAATGACTCCCGGATTCCCGAGAGCGTTCATGGCGTCGTAGTTCCAGTGGACCACGGTCCAGGGCATTTCCTTAGCCTTCTTGAATCGGGCCATCACTTTCAGGTTCTCGTCTTCGTCAATCATCAAGATTTTTAACCCCCTGGAGCCGTATTCCTGATGGAATTTCTGGAGCATGGGGATTTCCATAAGGCAACCAGGGCACCAGCTGGCACTCAAAACGATAAGCGTGGCAGTCCCCTTTTCACTTGCGTAGTCCGTCCGGCTGCCATCGGCCTTCAGGGCCTCGAAATTCACAACCCTTTTAGGGATTTCCCGAAAAGACCGTTCCAGGGAAACGGTGCGGTACAGGTAGATTCCCCCTAGCAAAACAAGGGGAATCAAAGCCCATTTTAGTGTAGAAATACGCATTATGCCGTAGAATTTATGAAATTTCGCTCCTTTTTAGTTATATTCTTGAATATGGCATACAATATTCAAGAACTTCTTTCTGAAATGGTCAAACGCGGAGCCTCCGACTTGCATATCACGGCAGGTTCCCCTCCCCTACTCCGTATCTCCGGCAAACTCACCCCTATCGGGGCCGACAAGCTGAAACCGGACGAGACCATGCGCATGACCTACAGTCTCATGAACGAGATGCAGAAGAAGACCTTCGAACAGCAGAAGGAATGCGATTTCTCCTTCGGTATTGCAAACCTTGCCCGTTTCCGTGCCAATGCCTACCTGCAGCGCGGTTGCGTGGCCCTCGCCCTCCGTATCATTCCGCTAGATATCCGCACCTTCAAGGACCTGGGTCTCCCGAAAATTTTGGCCGAGTTCACCACCCGTCCCTCGGGCCTGGTTCTGGTGACCGGTGCCACCGGTTCCGGTAAGTCCACGACCCTTGCAGCCATGATCGACAAGATCAACAAGGAACGCCACGACCACATTCTCACCGTAGAAGACCCCATCGAATTTTTGCACAAGCACCAGGGTTGCATGGTGAACCAGCGCGAAGTGGGAAGCGACACCAACAGTTTCGCCCAGGCACTGAAGATGGCCCTTCGTCAGGACCCCGACGTGGTGCTCATTGGCGAAATGCGCGACCTGGAAACCATCCGTGCCGCCCTGACCATCGCCGAAACGGGCCACTTGGCCTTCGCGACACTCCACACAAACTCTTGCGTGCAGACCATCAACCGTATCGTGGACGCTTTCCCTAAGGGCGAACAACAAACGGTGCGCACCCAGCTGTCTTTTGTGCTCCAAGGTGTGATATGCCAGACTCTGGTTCCCCGCATTGGCGGCGGACGTGTCATGGCCTACGAAATTATGAACGTGACTCCCGGTATCCGAGCCCTAATTCGCGACGACAAGGTGCACCAGATCGAATCCATGATCGAAATCGGCCAGAAGTTCGGTATGAACACCATGAACATGTGTCTCTGCGAATTGGTAAAGAACCGCAAGGTGGACCGTTTCGAGGCCCTTTCCCGTTCCCCCAGCCCCGACCAGCTGGAACAGCTGTTCGTGAAGGAAGGTGTGTAACCTATGCCAGAGTTTTTGTACAAGGCCCAAAACACCCAGGGCAACGTTTTCCAGGGCTCCCTAGAAGCCAAGGACAAGGCCGAAGCCGAGTCCATGCTCCTGCGGCGCAGACTTGTTATCACCAGCCTGAAAAAGAAACCTACCGAAATCAAGATTAAAATTGGTTCCGGCATCAAGCATGCCGACATCGCCAGGTTTACCCGTATGTTCTCGTCTATGAGTTCGGCGGGCCTTCCTATGCTCCAATGTCTGAACATTCTGGAGGAACAGTGTGAAAACCCGGAACTCAAGTCCGTCATCCACAAGATTACCCAGTCCATCAACGGCGGTTCTTCTTTGGCTGACGCCTTGGCCCAGCACCCCAAGGTGTTTGGCCCTCTGTACACCAACATGGTGGCGGCCGGTGAAGCGGGTGGTATTCTAGACGGCATCCTTGCCCGTCTGGCGGAAACTCTTGAAAACCAGGAACGCCTGAAGCGCAAGGTGAAAAAGGCCTTGACCTACCCGGTGATGTTGGTGATCGTGGGTATCTTGGTGGTGATTGCCCTTATGACCTTCGTGGTGCCTACCTTCGCTGAACAGTTTGCCGCCCTCGATGCGGAACTTCCGGCACCGACCCTCGTGGTGATGAGCATATCGGACTTTATACGAGACAACGCGGCTTTCATGGTCATTGGGGTTGTCATCTTAATTGTCGGATTCAAGCTGGCCATGAAAGTTCCATCCATCAGGTTTGCCTGGGATGGCTTTATGCTGAAAGTTCCAAAACTAGGCGACCTGCAGATTAAATCTACAACAGCAAGCTTTGCCCGCACCCTGGGAACCCTTTTGAACGCCGGTGTGTCCATTATGGATTCCCTGAAGGTGGTGGCCTCTACCGTGAGCAACAAGGTAGTGGAAAAATCCATCAACAAGATTTCCATCGGCATCGCTGGTGGTAAGTCCATCGCAGAACCCATGACCGACGTCGGCATTTTCCCTCCTATGGTTATTCAGATGACTGGCGTGGGTGAAAAGACCGGTAACCTTGGTGGTATGCTCCTGAAGCTCGCCGACTTCTACGATGAAGAAGTGGACGCCGCCGTGGACGCCGTGGTGGGCATGATGGAACCGATGATCATCGTGTTCCTGGGCGGTGCCGTCGGTGGCTTGCTGATTGCTATGTATATGCCTATGTTCTCAATGGGCGACGCCATCAAAGGGTGATATTTTGCCGAAAGCCGGCGCGATGCCTCGTTGCCCCCGGCCTCACGTATTAGCAATACGCTACGGCCGGTAAGGCGCCTCGCCTAGCTTGCCTTTCGACAAAATCTCGATTTTGGATAATAGCAAATCCGCTTTAAGCGAAATTTTGGATGTTGTGTTCGTCCAACAAAAAAATACAATCGATACAGTTTTACAAAAACAGCACTTAGTGTGCTAACCCGGTCCTTGAAACGATTGTATATTATGGGAAAAAGAGAGGTAATCCCATGAAAGCAAAATTCATTCTTCCAATTATTGCGCTAGGCCTGTTTGCCGCATGCTCCGACGACAGCAGCAGCGGTAATCCCACAGAACCAGGTACCGATCCGACCGTGGAATCCTCCGCATCGGAAGAAACACCCAGTTCCGATTCCACTCCTCTCGAGCCCTTCCGCAAAGAAGTGGAAAATACTATTCCAAACAACACCGCCACCGAAGTCGAAGACTTCGCCGACTACAAGTATTATGGCGCAGAACTCACCGGCAAGGACCAGTTCACCTACGGGCGCTTCGAAGCCCGCATGAAGATGGTTTCCATCTCTGGTTCCGTAAGTTCCATGTTCCTCTACTACGATCCGTCTTATCTGCTTGGTAGCGAGCCGTGGAACGAAATCGACATCGAAGTCCTCGGCACCAACCCGGGAATGTGGCAGTCCAACTTGATTACCCGTCTGCCGGACGAAGACAAGAAGAACCCCAAAATCACCTCGGAATACAAGACCGGTTTCGGATTCAATTCTACCGAAGACTTCCACCTGTTCGCCTTCGTGTGGACTCCCGAATATATTTCCTGGGAAATAGACAGCGTAGAAATCCGTCGTGATGTCATTGGCATGGATAAAGGCCAAGTGGAATTCATGACCCTCCAGCAATCCCTCCGCTTCAACCTGTGGGCATCAAAAAGCGCCGGCTGGACAGGAAAATTCACCGGCGCCGAACTGGCCGATGGTCCAGTGGCGCAAGAGATTGACTATGTCCGCGTATACAGTTACGACACCGAAACCAAGACTTTCACCAAGTCCTGGCAAGACGATTTCGACGGTGACGCACTTGATACAAAGCACTGGAGCAAGGGCAATTGGGAAATGGAAAATGTCATGCTCTCGGCCAACAACATCGTAGTCGAAGACGGCAAGTGCAAACTGCTGATTTCACGAGTCAAAAAAGAATAACGCACAAACTTTTGCTCCTCCAAAAAGTTCCCCGGGCACGCAAGTGCTCGGGGTTTTACTTTTCAAAAATTATAGCGGAGTATTGACGTCCCAGCAAAAAAATCCGAATTACTTTTTCAGTAAGAATCCCGAAACGGATTTTTCCCGAACAAAGGTCTTCTGGGCAATTTCCTGAACGTCGGCGGCGGTAACCTTCGATAGTTCGTCGGCCCAGTTCAGGAAGATATTGTAGTCCCCGTACATTTCGTACCAGGCGAGCATTGTGGCCACGTTCTCCATGTCCGTCAGGCTACGGACCAAGGCCGCATAGGAATGGTTCTTGACCTTTTCAAAGTCACGGGCACTCAGAGGCTCGGTCTTCAGCTTTTCCAGTTCTTCCCAGACAATCTGCTCTACCTTGGCTTCGTCTGCATCTGGGCGCAGGTTCACATGTACTCCGAATTCGGAGACGTACTTGTTGGGGCTGTTGCTGGAGCGGATACCGACGGCCAGCTTTTCCTGCTCCACCAGGCGCCTGTAGAGCCTGCCGGAACGACCGTTCAATACACCTTCGATAATGTCGAGAGCGTAAAGGCTCTTGTCGCCCACTTCGGCCGTCTTGAAAACCAGGTCGTACATGTTGGGAGCGTCGGGGCGCTTGACCACCAAACGCTTTTCTCCGGCCTGTTCCGGATCACGGATGGTGAGAGGCGGGAACGCCTCCCCTGCAGGGATATTCGAGAAATACTTCTTGACCATTTCCATGGTAGCCGTCGTGTCCAAATCCCCCGCCAGCACAAGGATAGCGTTACGGGGCTTGTAATACTTGCGGTAGTGTTCTGCCGCCATTTCGCGAGTCAGGTTGTCTATATCGCTAGGCCAGCCGATGGTGGGCACGCGGTAAGGAAACGCCTCGTAAATCATGGAGTTCAATGTCTCGATATAGCGACCCGCAGGCTTGTCGTCGTAACGCATGCGACGTTCTTCGCGGACCACGGAACGCTCCGAATAGAACTCCCGCAGCACGGCGTTCTGCATACGGTCCGCTTCCAGCCACATGAACAGCTCGATTTTGTCCTTGGGAAGCGTCACGATATAGGCCGTCATCAGGTCAGAGGTGAAGGCGTTGAGTCCTGTGCCGCCTGCAGCCTGGTAGGCGCTCCACAGTTCATCTTTCACGAAAATCTTGCGGTGCTCGTTCACCACGGAATCGTGTTCCGCAGTAAGCCGATTGACCGTAGCGGTATCCCCGGCCAGTTTCGCCGGGCGAATCAGCGCCTGCAGAGAATCCTGTACCGCCATGAACCGCGCATCGGCAACGCTGTCGGTAATGCCCACCTTGTGCGTGCCCTTGAAAAGTTCGTGCTCCAACATGTGGGCAAGTCCGGACTTGCCCGGAACTTCGTGGACGGACCCCGTCACATAGAAAAGCCTGCAGCTCACCGTAGGAGCTTGGGAGTTCGGGTGCAACAGGACCGTAAGTCCGTTATCCAGCACTTCCTTGTGGACCGGCATGTTCACTGCAGCATGAGCGGACCCTGCCACAAAGGCCAAGGCGAGCAAGCTGCGTAAAAAATTCTTGTGGGAGAAAATCATGATGGGAATTATAGAATTTTTATCAAAACCATCATTGAACAAAAAAAAGGAACCAACCCACTAGGTATAAAAAAAGACCAACCTAACGGCTGATCTTTTTTTATACCCCCAAGCGGTTTCGAACCGCTGTTGCGGGAATGAAAATCCCGAGTCCTGGGCCACTAGACGATAGGGGCATTAAGTAAGGCCAAATATAGGAAACTTTATTTCTTTGTAAAGGGTGGGGGGCTAATTTTTTTACATTTTCGACGAAGATGTTGAAAAAGAGGCTCAAAAAATCCCTTTTGAAAGGCATTTTGCAGTTCCTGCCGCTGGCCATTGCCTCCAGTGCCGCCGATGGCGCCCTGCTGTGGGGAATCCGTTCCTTCATGGATTTACTCTCCCAGGAATCCACCTTTACCTTGACCGAATGGGTGACCCTGATGGTCCTATTGACGGCACTCCGCCTTGTTTTTCTCTTCGCCAAGGTCCGGCAGAACGAGACCTGGATATTCTCCATCAGTTCCACCTTGCGGAGCTGGTTTATCCGCAAGCTCCGAAACCTGTCCCCCCGTTTTTTCCATGACCAAAACAGCAACACCCAGACAGAAATGGCCTTTGACGCCATCCATACCGTCCAAAGTAACGGAAACGTCTTTTTCCAGGCAACCCAGGCCATTTTGCAGCTCCTCGTTTTCATTCCCGTACTGCTCTATATTTCCTGGCCCCTGACTCTATTCCTTTTCTTGATTATCGTGCCCCTGGTAGCACTCCTCCAGCGCAAAATCCACCGCATGGGCCCCGAAGAAGAATCCCTGCTATTTGAGAAATCAAAATTCCGTAGCCAATTCGACATGACCAGGCGACTGTTCCGCTCCTGGAGCGCCCCTCAAGAAAGGGCTACCCTTTCTGCGACACTCCAGAGCGACTCCCGAGACCTCAGCGAACATACAAGGCGCTTTTCTATACGCAAGAACGGCCTTTCCCTGGTAATGGAATCCGTCTCGGTTCTGTCCATGGTGTTCGTCCTCGCTTTCTGCGCCATCCTTATCGCACAGGGCTGGATGGACAGCAAAGGGCTCATCCTGTTCTGTTCCGCCGTACTCCTGAGCTACAAGCCGGTCAAGGAATGTTCCCGTGCCCTGCCAGAGTTCCGCGCCCTGGCTAGCGCCTGCGCCTACCTTTTCAAGTTCGAGACCATCCCCGAAAAAACTCCTGCACCCTCTGCCAGCGGAGACAATCTTACCGTTTGTCAGGGAGATTTTTCGTACAAAGGTCTTGACGGCGAAAGTTCCGAAACCCAGGTCTATCGCAACCTCAATCTCAGTTGGAACGCAAAACAGCCTGTGCTCCTGAAAGGGCAAAACGGTTCCGGCAAGACTACGCTACTACGGCTCATCGCCCATCTGGAAGAATGGAACCAAGGCGAAATGAGCCTCCCCGAAAGCGCAAGTCCCGACGGAATTTTCCTCATGTCCCAGGATTTGGAGCTCCCGCCGAAACACCTCCTGAAAAAGATGCTGGAACGAGACCCTTCTCCCCTTTTGCACGGCTTCATAGAGGCCTCCCGAATCCAGAAGCTGCTTTCCAAGGAGTCCCTCTCCGGAGGAGAGCGGGCCAAGGTGGCCCTGCTGTGGGCGTTGGCCTCCCCTTCCAAGATTTTACTGCTGGACGAACCTCTGGCGGGCATCGCCCTGAACGACCGTGCCCCCATCCTGAAAAGGCTCCTGGAGGCCTGCGAGAAAATGGGCAAGTGGCTCCTGATTTCTAGTCATGACCGCATGCCCGAAACATTAGAAAGCAAGTTCCTGCTGGTGGACCTGGACCATGAAAAGTCTCTATAGGTGGAGAGGTTATATTCTGGGCGTGCTAGGTCTCGGACTTATCGTCGCGCCATCATCCCCGTTAAAATATGGGCCCACCATAGTAGCGGCAATCCTCCTTGCCGTAGGCATCCTGCTCCGGATTTTTGCAAGGCGCACCATCGGTGAACACACCCGCGGAAACACCCACGCCGCTCCCACCCTAGTCACCACCGGAGCCTACTCCCTGATGCGGCACCCGCTCTACGTTTCCAACAGTTTCATCGCCAGCGCAGCCATCATTTTTCACCTTGGTTTTGACCTTTGGACCATTCCTTTTTTTGCCGCCCTTTTCGCCCTGGAATTCGCCCTATCGAAGGCAGAAGACCAGTTCCTGAAAACCACCTTTCAAGAAAAATGGATAGAATGGAGTGCAAAAACCTGGGCGTTTTTTCCAAATCCACGAAATTTTGTGGCAACCGCGCAACCTAGAACTTTTTTCCAAACCCTACGGGCGGATTTTTCTACCTGGCTATGGGTCATTTTGTTAATTTTCCTGTTGTACAGTAGAAAAGTTTTCTTTGGAGCGTAGATGTTCAACGCATTCAGCATAGTCCGCGAAGTGGCAGGAATTGTGGCTGGCGCCACCGCAAAGGTCCCCGCCATCGAAAACAGGTTCCATATTTCAGAAAGGCTGGACGGCGACTGGCCCGAAGGCCCGTTCCTCTGGCTACATGGTGCAAGCCTCGGCGAATGCCGGATGCTCATGACCCTCGCCGGATTCCTGCAGCAGGACCTGCCCGACTGCCCAAAGATTCTCATCACGACGCAGAAACCGGAAGTTGTCCATTTCCTAAAGAACTCGGGCAAGGAGATAGAGGCCGCCCTGGCTCCCGCCGACACGCCCTCCTCCCTGGCGAAGTTCATCTCCAAGGTAAAGCCTATCGGTCTTGTCCTGGGAGAAAACGAACTCTGGCCGGGCTACCTCTCCGCCATGCGGCGGCTTTCGCTGAAGCCTTCCGTAGCCATCGTTTCCGGCAGGTTCCACAGGGCGCTGCCCTTCCTGGATTACAGTTCCGTAGGGTTCGCCGCCATGCAGACCGGTGCCGATTCAAACCGAATCCAGTCTGCCTTCGACGGAACCTGTCCTGCAAAGGCCTTTATCGGCGGGGACTGGAAACTGCTCTCTTGGGCCAAGTCCGGCAAAGAAGTCACCGCCCCCGAGAACCCTAGCGTAGATACGGCTTTCCTGTCCATGCACTTTGCCGAATGGGCAAGCCTCAGCCGCATGATCCTTTCTTCCATCAAGCATCAGGAATCCGTAGTGCTTGTTCCCCGCAGGCTCGAAGAGGTAGAAACCTTCCGCAAGGCCCTTCTGGAACAGGAACTGATTGTAACGGAGTGGCCCCTGGTTCAAAAGGGCGCCGTCGCCCTGGTCACCAAATTCGGACTTGTCCCGGAAATCTTGAAGATGTCAAAGTCTGCCGTAGTGGGAGGCTCCTTCAGCCTGACCCTCGGGATCCACGACTTCTGGGAACCTCTCCAGAATGGCGTGGCCACCTGCGTCGGCCCCTACTCCAGAGGACAGAGGGAAACCGTCTGCACCCTGGTCCGCGAAGGAGTGCTGACACAGCTCCAGACCACCGCAGGCTTTGCCGACCGGAACAAGGCCGACATCCGGATGGTCCAGTCCTTCCTGGAACGGGAACGGCTGAAAATTACGGAATCATACCAGAAACTTGTAGAATTTTTGAAAGACCTGCTCAAGGCACAAGGCTAAAAACATGAAGAAACTGATTCTTGCCACCCCTCGCGGATTCTGCGCCGGTGTTGACCGGGCCATCCACGTGGTGGAAAAGGCCCTGGAAAAATTCGGCTCCCCAATCTACGTGCGACACGAGATAGTCCACAACCGCTATGTAGTAGAAACCCTAAAATCCAAGGGCGTCATCTTCGTCGATGAAGTGGACGAGGTTCCCGAAGGTTCCGTGGTCATCTTTTCGGCCCACGGAGTGGCGGACCACATCTACCAGGACGCCGAAAACAGACATCTGAAGGTGGTGGACGCCACCTGCCCCCTGGTCCGCAAGGTCCATTTCAGCGCCAAGCGCCATTTTAACGCCGGACGCCACATTATCCTGATCGGGCATGCCGGACACGCCGAGGTGGAAGGCACCCTGGGGCAGCTCCCTGAAGGCGCCATCACCCTCATTAGGAACGAAGAAGACATTGAAAAGCTCTCTTTCCACGACGGCAAGGAAATCGCCTACATCACCCAGACCACCCTCTCCGTAGCCGAGACCCGCAAGATTATCGCCAAACTGAAGGAAAAATTTCCGAACATCATCGGGCCTGAGGCTGGTGATCTGTGCTACGCCACCGGAAACCGTCAGGCCGCCGTTTTGGACCTGTGCTCCCAGGTGGATCTGCTCCTGGTGGTAGGGGCAAAGAACTCCTCCAATTCTTCCCGACTGATGGAACTGGGGCTGGAACAGGGCATCAGGAGCCACCTGATTGAGTCCGTCCACGACCTGGATCCGGAATGGTTCCAGGGGGTGGAGACCGTGGGGCTCTCCAGCGGTGCCAGTGCTCCCGAAATCCTGGTCCAGGAGGTAGTGGACTGGATAAAGGCGAAATTCACCCCCGTAGAGGTGGAAAATTTCGTCAAATTGGTGGAATCTACCAAATTTAACCTGCCAAAGGAACTTCAGGACGCCCCCCAGTCTTGACAATTCAAACACTTTTAACTAAAATTGGTGTCCGTAAAAAACAACGGAGTTTTATTATGAGCCGTATTTGTGAAGTCACCGGAAAAGCCGGCCTCGTGGGCAACATGGTTTCCCACTCCAACCGTAAGAAGTTGATGAAGCAGCTTCCCAACCTCCAGAAGAAGCGCTTCTATATCCCCGAAGAAGATCGTTGGGTTACCCTCCGCGTGAGCGCTGCCGGTCTCCGCACTATCAGCAAGTGCGGTATCCAGGCTGTTGCCCAGGAACTCGGCATCTAATTCTCGCCAAACAAAACTGAAAAGCCGCCAAAGTCCTCTTTGGCGGTGTTTTGTGTATTGTTTAGAGACTAGGGGCTAGGATTTAGAGGTTTGGGAGGCACGAGGTGCCGACCTGTCACCTCATAGTCCTAATCACTTATTAATAAACTGCGGAGTGCCCTTGTACTTGGCCATGTTGGCCATGATATTCCCCAGTTCCCAGTCCTTTTCCTTGAACCGGCGGCGGAGGATGGCCACGAAAACTTCCATAAGCATCTCGCAGTCGTAGACGGCGCGGTGCATCTTTTCGGAATCGATACTCATGGCAATCTCGTTACGGCGCTTGAACAGGTTCGCCATGTAACCCAGCTTGTGGTTTTCCAGTTCGGGCAGGATTGTCCTTGAAACAACAAGACTGTCAATCACCGGATTCCCCGGCACCAATTGAGGGTTCTTGGCGTATGCCGCCCGCAAAAAGCTGGCATCGAAGTTTGCATTGTGGGCAATCAATATAGAGCCCTGACCACAGAAAGCCGTAAAACCCTTGAGGCACTCGCCTACAGGAGGCGCGTTCTCCACATCCTTGTCGTAGATGTGGTTCACGTTGGAAGCCTCGGCAGGAATCAGCATGTTGGGCTTTACGAAGGTTTCAAACTCAGAAAGCAGCTTGGGCACCACCTTGCCATTCTTGGTTTCTACAGTGAATTTTACGGCACCGATTTCAATGATTTCGTCTTTTTTATTGTCAAGGCCAGTCGTTTCCAAGTCAAAGGCCACGAATTTTGGAGCTAAAGCAATCACGGTACATCTTCCTTTTGTTTATGACAAAAATACTTAATTCTCACGACAATTGTTGACATAGGCAAGGGAATTATAAACCTGTCCCAAGTATGCAAGGTGAAATGCCGGCCGTACTGCACCTGGATTTCCCACAACGGTCGTCCCGATTTCCTTGACAGCCAAAGGGATCCAGGCTTTACAATCCCTGCTGGGCCGTGCGGGCCGTCAAGAGCCATGCCTGCAAAATACCCCGCATTTAGGGATTCCAGCAGATGCCGCACGTTGAGGGCCCCGTGACTGTCGGACCCCCTTGTGACAATATACCCTAGCCGTTTGGCGGTAGCGCTAAAAAAATCCCCATCCTTGGACTGGGAAACAAAAGCGTGGACCCCCATGTCCTTGAAGGCTGCGCAGCTGGCAAGCAAGTCCCTGTGCCAAGTTCCAAGAATGCCCGGACCGAACTCCTCGGGGGTCTCCAGGCGAACCCTGAGGCTCCTTAGCCAGAGGCTCACCAGAAAAGAGCCCATTTTCGCCTTGAAACCGTCAAACATGGCCTAAAAATTAGTTTTTTTAGCCTTTTGCCCTTGGAAAACGGGTTTTCATTACCTATATTAGGCCTCACATTGGCGACGTACCCAAGTTGGTAAGGGGCGGCTCTGCAAAAGCCTTATTCATCAGTTCGAGTCTGATCGTTGCCTCTCGAGACCTCCGCAAGGGGGTCTTTTTTTGTGGGCCGTGCAAAAGCGTTCCCTTTTTTCCGTTGTCAAGGGTGTTTTTTGTCTTTTTTTCGCAAAATTTTTCAAAATTCCAAAAAAAAGTTGAAAAAAATGCTTGTCAAGACCTAGAAAAAAAATTTTTTTAGGACTACATTTGAGTTCAAATGTTACGATTCACTCAAGATATCCTTCTGGCACTGCGTTCCATCGCCAACGAAGAAGAATCTCACGAAATGTCCAAAAAGGCCCGTGAGCAATTCGACTTCCTCGGAGTGAAACTGGTTCCCCGTCGGGAAGTGACATACCCCATATTCGACAAGAACCCTCCCAAGAACGATGCGGAGCTGGTGAGCCGGATAGAGGACATGTGGGCCCAGCCCTATCGGGAAATTCAGTACGCCGCCTGCGACTACCTGTTCAGGCACAAGGGCATGCTAGGAGGGCAGCACCTCAACTTTTTAAAGAAACTGATTAAGACCCGCGCCTGGAAAGACACGGTGGACACTATCGCCGCCTGCATCCTGGGAGACCTGGCCCTGCGCTTGCCTGCGCTCCATGCCAAGATCGCCTCTTGGATTCGGGACCCGAACATCTGGGTTCGCCGTAGCGCCATCATCTTCCAAATCCAGTACAAGGACCGCACCGACTGGCCCCTGCTCCGGCAGTTCTGCCTTACCTGCGCCAAGGATGACGAATACTACATCCGTAACGGCATCGGCAAGGCCCTGTCCGAATACGCCAGGATAAACCCCACCGAAGTGCGCCGCTTTGTGCAGGACAACAGTTTCGCCGAACAGACCACCCAAGAAATCTTGCGGATGATTTAGCGTGTAAGGCCCTTCTATTTAAGGTGTCGCCCTTGGCGGCGCCTTTTTCTTTTTGGAAGGGGCCGTTTTTAACGGGAAGGCAAACTTGCCGAACAGCACGCAACCGGGTGAACCGGGGTCGCATTCCTTTTTTCGCTTGTCGCAAAAGGTATTCCGCAAGTATTTGCATTCGTAGCTCATCTACCAAATGATAATAAAAATGAAAAGCTATATTTGGGGAGTTATGAGTTTTCAGTCTTCAGAATATAATTTAGCACCAAAGGTGCGATTATAAAAACTCACAACTCATCACTCACTACTCACAACTCCCTTTATGGAGATCGTCATTATGGAACAAGAAAATCTCGAAAACGAACAGGAGACAATCCTTGACGAAACTCCACAAGAAGTGGGTTTTGAAGATTTGGGCCTTGCTCCCGAAGTTCTAGAAGCCGTCAAGGCCGCAGGTTACGAAACACCCTCCCCCATCCAGGCGAAGGCCATTCCCGCCTTGCTGCAGGGCAAGAACCTGCTGGGTACGGCACAGACCGGCACCGGCAAGACCGCTGCGTTTGCACTCCCGCTGCTTTCCCGCATAGAGTTCAACGGCAAGGACACCTCCCTGCTGGTGCTGACACCTACGCGGGAACTTTCTATCCAGGTGGCCGAAGCAATCCAGCAGTATGCCATGAAGCTTCCGAAGGTCCACGTGGTTCCCGTCTATGGCGGGCAAGACATTGCGGTGCAGTTCAAGGCTTTAAAGCGGGCCGCCAACGTCATCGTGGCAACGCCGGGCCGGCTCATCGACCACCTCAAGCGGGGTTCGATTGCCCTGGACAAGGTCCAGGCGGTTGTTCTGGACGAGGCCGACGAAATGCTGGACATGGGATTCATGGAAGATGTTGAAACTATCCTGAGCAAGATTCCCAAAAACGCCCAGCGGGCGCTCTTCAGCGCCACCATGCCCAAAGAAGTTATCGAGATTATCGACGAACATCTGGGCGAATACAGCGAAGCCCGTATCGAGGGCAAGACCACCACGGTGGAAAATATCCGCCAGCGCTTTTTACTGGTCAAGAGCCACGATAAGATGGAAGCCCTTGCCCGGGTCATCGAAGGCGAAGATTTCGACGGCATGCTCATCTTTGTGCGGACCAAGCAGGCCACCTCCGAAGTTTCGGAACGGCTGGAAGCCCGAGGTTTCAATGTAGCCCCTCTGAGCGGCGACCTGGCCCAGACTCTCAGGGAGCGGACCATCAACCGGCTCAAGATGGGAAAGCTGGACATCGTGGTGGCCACAGACGTCGCGGCCCGCGGAATCGACGTGGACCGCATTACCCACGTGGTGAACTACGACATTCCCTACGACACGGAATCCTACGTGCACCGTATCGGCCGCACCGGCCGCGCGGGCCGCAGCGGAAACGCCATATTGTTCATCACTCCTAGGGAACGGCGCCTGCTCAAGACCATCGAAAAGGCCACCCGCCAGCCCATCGAGGCCATGGCCCTCCCCAGCGCCGAACAGATCAGCGCAAAGCGCGTCGCCAATTTCCAGAAAAAGATTCAAGACAAACTAACAAACGCAAACCTAGACAAGTTCCGGGAAATCCTCATGAAGATGACGGTGGAGCTGGGAACAAATGTCGAAGACATCGCCGCCGCAGCACTGTGCATGGCCCAGGAACGGGAACCGCTGTTCCCCAAGATGGAACAGCTCTCTACCCCGAAGGTCCGGGACAACAGCGACCGCGACGACATGCCGGAAAAGCCCCGCAAGGAACGCAAGGAAGGTGCCAACGGTGTAGAAGAAGGCTACCTGCGTTACTACCTGGCGGTGGGTCGCAGGGACCATGTGTCCCCTCGGGACATCGTAGGCGCCATCGCCGGCGAGGCCGACATCAGCAGCGCCATCATCGGGCGTATCAAGCTCTTTGACAAGTTCAGCACCGTAGAACTTCCGGACAATACCGACCAGAGCGTGCTGGACATTCTCTCCGAAATGACCATCCGGGGTAACGACGCCAAGTTCCGGCTCATGACCGACGACGCGCCGCCGCCAAAAGAACGCAAGAGTTTCAAGAGCAAAAAGGATTTCGGCAAGAAACCGAAGGGCAAAGAGAAGCCCTTCCGGGAATTTCACGGCGACAAGCCCTTCCGCAAGACCCGCCGCTTCGGTAGACATTAGTCTCTCACCAGTCCGTTCGCCTTATAGTAGGGCACGTCCTTCAGCACCTCTTCGATCCAGGACTGCTTCAGCGGGTTGTTCCGCCATTCCTCGTGAAGGCTTCCCCGCTCCCTAGGGTACATCTGGGCCACGGCATCTTCGACCGTCTTTTCTTGCGACAGAGCCGCCGCAAGTTCTGACGCCACAGTATAGACCTGCGAAAGCCCTTCCGATTCCAGATTGAAATTCGTCGTGTGGCGGATAACCGCCATCAACAATGCAGGGTCCACGTTTTCCCTGATGGAGGCCTCCATCACAGGAAGACCGCACAGCTGTTCCGTGCTCCAGGGGCTACCCTTATAGACCAGCTCCAGCCGGTGATTTTCCCCTCTGGAATCAATCCTCACCAAGTAGCGGGCCCCAAGCCGTTGCTGCACTTTTTTCACTATACGGATTCCGCGGTTCTTGAACTGCTTGTAACCGTCAAAAGACAGCCACAGAGTATCGTCCAGCCGCACAAGCCTTGGCGTCGTTGGCCGCTGCACCTCTTCGTTATAGATTTTCAGCAGGGCGGGCAGGCCGTAGGCAAGCTCCGGCAAAGGACTCTTCAAATCGCAAACAGAATCGATGACGATAGCTTTTTCACTACCCAAGTTTGCGACCATGGTCCTGGAATAGTCCCTGAACACCTGCCTGGAATCTTGCCCGCCTTCGGCTATGTCGTGAGGATACAGCGCATAGGCCGCCGCAATCGACGCCAAAAAAACGGCGAAGGCAAGCAGAGCCAAACGCACCTTGCGGTGGTGCCAAAGCAACTTCGCCCACGCCCTGCCCTTTGGGGTATGCCCCAGGTACAAGACAAGGAAAGCCGAAATGGCAATCCAAATAATCGCTATCACCAACAGTGCCACGCTATCCAATATAATTTCTAATTTGGGGGCATGCTGAATTCACTTGAAAATATCGTCATCATCGGGGACAGAATCCTCATCAAGCCCCTTGAGGCATCCAACAAGACCGGCAGCGGGCTCTACCTGCCTCCCAGTGTCAAGGAGCGCGACGCCGTGCATACGGGGCTGGTGGTCAAGGTGGGGCCGGGGTATCCGATTCCCGCCTCCAAGGACCCCGACGATTTGTTCAAGAACGAATCCCAGGACCCCATAAGCTACGTGCCCCTGCAGGTCAAGGAAGGGGACGAGGCCCTGTACCTCCACGCCGGCGGCTACGAAATAGAAATCAACGACGAACGCTATGTCGTCGTGGGTCAAAACGCCATTTTGCTAGTGCTGCGGAACGAAATCCCCGACAGCGTGGACAACCTGTAAGCAGAGGCGCAATAACTAAGCGCCCTGGCTTGCCAGCAGGTCGTGGGCTTCCTTGATTTTTCCGAGAACCACCTTGGTAGAATCGAACAGGGCGGTAACCTGGTCCTGCAATTCCGTAAAGAATTCCTTGTTGCAGAACAGGTCTTCCTTGGAACTCTTGATATTTGCAAAGACCGTCTTGAGGGCTTGCAAAGTCTTGGTCTCTTTCTCCGCCACCGTCTGGATTTCCTGACGGATTTCGGCCAATTCCGTCTTTTTCCTTTCCGCAATCTCCGGGTCGTTTTCCTTGAGAATGTGGGTGGGCAGCACGCCGTAATCTTCGTACTTTTCGTTAGGCGAAATGGTATTGTTCCTCGCCACCATGGTGCGGATTCCCGTTGATTTCACCGAAGACGCCACCGAGATGGTGCAGTTGGAGGTACCGTGGTAATTGCAGCGCACCCGCTTTTCCACATGCTTCAGTTCGTTGTACGGGAAAAAGTCCCCTTCGGTCTCGATATAGCGAAGAGGCGCATACAAGGGCACCGTCTCACCGGCAATGGTAATGCGGTAGAACACGCAAGGTTCATCATTGAACATCTTGGTTTCGTACTGGTTGTTGCTGCTTCTCAACAACTTCTGGATTCGGCTCATCAGGTTTTCAGCATCGTAGGGCTTTTCCAGAATTTCGGGCACATCCTTGAGGAGCTGTTTCAGCACAATCTGCCGATACTTTCCCGTAATAATCTTGTTGGACACGGACCTGGACCAAATGGGGTGTCCCAAGAAGAAGGTATCTTCCAGGCGGGTTTCCGTGCGCCCGTTAAAGAAGGCCATGGCCTTCATGATGTTTGCAAGAGCAATCCATTTCCGCACAGAAATGTAGATGTGGTTTTCGTCGCAGATTTCCACGACACCCGCAATGACCTTCAGGGCATCATCGGACAAAACCACCTTCTTGATTTCTTCATTCCACTGGGCCTTTTCTTCGGCGGTGACGCTTAGGCCGGGAGACACACGGGTACTGGTCACGTCGCCCTGGGTTTTCAAAAGTTCGCAAAGGGAACTGGCCGAAATATTTTCGGGCAGCACAATCGAAAGGGTTATGGCGTCGATAATCTCGCCGCGGCACAGGGCATCTTCGGGGCGCATCTCGCTAGAAAAAATGACCGAAGCCTTGCCATGGTCTTCCATGGCGATTTTGGCATTGTCCTTGGTCTTTTCGTCCCTGGGGTCGTAGGCGAGGAACTGGATAAAATCGTAACTTCCCAAATTATCAGGCATATCCTGCTCGCGGGAACCGATTTTCAGAGCTTTCGCGTTCTTGAAAGCCGCCACAAGGCGTTCCAGAATCAGGCCCTTTCCCGAACCGGAGCGGCCATACAGGTAAAAGGGTTCACCCAGCAAAGAAGCCAAAAATCCCAGCTGAACCTGGAATTCCCTCTCCGGAATTCCCGTCTCCAGGGATGCCATCAATTCAGAAATGCGCTTTGTCAAGTTCATATTTTCACCTCTTCTAATGATAAAGGTAGTAAATAGAATTTAGGGGCTAGGATCTAGGGGCTAGGATCGCCGGTGACAAGAGGCTTTGGGGCACGAGGAGCGTCATCCTCGCGACCTGTGGTGAGCGAAGCCGAACCAAGGCGAGGATCCACTTGAAAAAGCTAGCCCAAAATCCGCTTCCACCTTCTGCACGCAGCGGTACACCTGCGGGCTCTTCTGCAAGTCTTCGCCCAGCCGCACAAAGTCCTTTTCCGTCATGAGCACGCAGCGGGCCGTCTTTAGCGCGTTCCGAACGGTGCCTTCAAAATGGCGGTCATGGTCCGGACGCACGACCTTCCGCGCCACCTTCACGCCAAAGCATTCTAAATCCCTAAAAAAGCGCTCCGGATTCCCGATGCCGCACAGGGCCCACATCCCCGAACCTGCGGCAGCTTCTCCGTTGCCCGCGCCGCCGTTTATGTCCAGTTGTTCGCCGACCCCGTTCACGATTTCTGAAATGGAGAATTTCACGTCCGGCTTTTCTCCGTAGCACTTCAAGACTGTGTCCGCAGGCGCATGGTCCTGCACCAGACTACGGTTCGGTCCTGCGGGCCACAAGTCCCGTAACCTACGGGGCGGTTCACTCCAGTCCAGCCGCACCGTCCACGCAGGGCGCAGGCGGCTATCCTCAAAGCCGTCGTCGCAAATGATGTAGTCAAAGTCTAGGTCCAGCTCACGGGCCATCTTGTAACGATTAGGTGTCGCCACCACCGTAGCCCAGGGGAGTTTCTTTTTCAAAAGTTCAAACTCGTCGCAGGCTTTCGCATGGCAAAGTACAGCTATCTTCGCACCTTCCGCCGCTTTAGACAAATTAACAGAATGATTCTTGAGATGCTCCGCAAGCCACACTACAAAAGGAGTCTTGCCTGCACCGCCTGCCAAAAAGCTCCCTACCACAATCAGCCTGGCATGGGCCAATGGCTTCCCCGGCCGGAGAAAAAGCCAGTGATGAAACTTGTAAAGAGCTCTGTAGATTAACGCAAAGGGCATGAGGCTTGGGGCAAGAGCAATGTGGAATGTGAGGTTAGCAATGAGTTGTCAACATCGTCATCCTTCAAAGGAATCCTTCGGTAAAATTTAGTGCAATCTCCGGTCCGACCTCGCAACTCACAACTCACGACTCACCACTCACAACTCATTGCCGTTAGGCTCCGTTCCTCTTCTGCAGCAGGAACAAGTCCGCAAGCACCAGAGCCGCCATGCTCTCCACGATGACCGGCGCGCGCACGGCCACGCAAGGGTCGTGCCGACCCTTGGCAGCGAGGCTGCCGTTTTCGCCACCCCGGCCTGCCGTCTTCTGTTCTTGCGAAATCGTGGCCGTGGGCTTGAAGGCCATGCGGCATACGATGTTCTCGCCGTTGCTGATTCCGCCCAGAGAGCCGCCCGCGTTGTTGGTGCGGGTCCTGTAGCGGTTTCCGTCAAAGAATATCTCGTCGTTGTGTTCGCTGCCGTGCATGCGGGCCGCCTTGAAACCACTTCCGATTTCAAAACCCTTGCAGGCCGGAATCGAAAGCATGGCTTGTGCAAGCAGTGCATCCAGACGATCAAACACGGGCTCCCCGAGACCTGCAGGCACGTTCCGCACCACAAGCCCAACAGTTCCGCCTACGCTGTCACCGTTCTTCTTGGCGTCCAAAATTTCCTGCTCCATCTTGGCGCTGGCAGCCGCATCGGGGCAACGCACAGGAGAAGCCTCTACCGCATCAGCCGACAGAGTTTCCAAATCCAGGGCGGGGCAATCCACAGCACCCACACTATCCACCCAGGCCACAAACTCTACACCTGCCACCTGAGCGAGGAACTTCCGGGCCACCGCTCCGGCAGCCACGCGGCCGATAGTTTCGCGGGCAGAACTGCGTCCGCCGCCACGGTAATCCCTAAAGCCATACTTGATGTCGTAGCACAGGTCCGCATGGCCAGGCCTGAACCATTTCTCGATGTCGGAGTAGTCACCGCTCCGCTGGTCCTCGTTAAAGACCACAAAGGAGATAGGAGTGCCGGTGGTCTTGCCATCGAACACGCCGCTCAAAATCTTCACCTGGTCCTTTTCGGCCCTGGCGGTGGTCATCTTGCCCTGTCCCGGACGCCTACGGTCCAGAAAAACCTGGATATCGGCCTCGGAAAGGGGAATTCCGGCAGGGCAGCCGTCCAAAACGGCCCCGACGGCAGGACCATGGGATTCACCCCAGGTCGAAACAGAAAAAATCTTACCAAAAGTGCTAGACATGCCCAAAATATAGATAAAGAGTGCCTATTTTCCCCTTTTTTGCACCTTTTTCTAAAGAGTTTACTATATTTTACAATGCTTCTAGGAGTTATGATGCCGAGATTGTTGCTTATCATTACGCTTTTTGTGTTCTCATTTTCCATGAGCGCTTTCGCCCAGCGTAGTGAAGATTTTGCAGGCATTCCCTTTGGCTCCGACCGCCAGACCGTCATCGAAGAGGTCATGAAGATGGGTTACGAGCCCTATGGCCAAAGTGGCGAAGGCGAACGTGTGGTCATCCCCGTGTTCAAGTTCGGCGAACTGCCGGTGCAGGTGGACTTCATCTTCAACCAGAACGACAAGTTCTACGCCTTCGAAATCCGTACCGGCCGTGTAGAAGAATCCCGCAAGAACAAGGCCATCGAGGCCGCCACCTACATGTCCGAGCAGTTCACTCTCAAGTACGGCAAGCCGGTAGAGCCCGCCACCGTTGACGAGACCAACATCAAGAACGGCAGGAACATCTACCAGGAGTGGTTCTCCGTCAAGGCCCTCAACGCCTTCACCTCCGTGGTCAAGAACAACAACCGCTATTTCGTGATGGGCGTGGTGGAACACAGAGGCCTGGCCAAGGAACAGAGCAAAAAGGCCAAGGCCAAAGAAAAAGCCGCAAGCGCCCCTGTCTTCTAACAAGTTTCTTTCGAGAGCCTCGCCCGCTGCGGGGCTTTTTCTTTTTTTTTCCAGGAGTTTCTATGTCCAAGCTCATGCGTTCCATTTCGGGCATCCGCGGTATCGTGGGTGACACTCTTACCCCCCAGGTCCTGTCTTCCCATGTGAAGGCCTTTCTCCAGATTACCAAGGCCAAGCGGGTGGTCATCGGCCGCGACAGCCGCCCCACCGGAGAGGCAATCCAGCAGTTCGTGTCGGGCATCTGCAGGCTTTCGGGCGTAGACGTGGTAGATGTGGGTCTTTCCACCACTCCTTCTGTGGAGATTCTCACCACACACTTCAAGGCAGACGCCGGCATCATCATTACCGCAAGCCACAACCCCCTGGAGTGGAACGCCCTTAAGTTCTTGAACAACAAAGGGTTATTCCTCGGACCGGACGACGTGAAAAAACTGTTCGAACTGGCAGACCAGGACCGGTTCGATTATCCGGACTACCGCACCATGGGCAGCTACGAAGTCGCCCCCGATGCCGACGGCATCCATATTCAGGGGACGCTCTCCATCCCCTTCGTGGATGTGGAGGCTATTCGCAAGTGCAAGTTCAAGGTGGCGGTGGATGCCGTAAACGGTGCAGGCAGCTACATCGTGCCCCGCCTGCTAGAAGAGCTGGGCTGCGAAGTTGTCCGTGTTCACTGCAAGCCCGACGGCACATTCCCCCGCGGAGCCGAACCCATTCCCGAAAACCTGGGCGACCTTCGTGACGCCGTCAAAAAGAACGGCTGCGCCTTGGGCTTTGCCGTTGATCCCGATGCCGACCGTTGCGCCCTGGTGGACGGTTTAGGACAAAGTATCGGCGAAGAATACACCCTGGCCATAGCCACCGAGGAAGTTTTAAGCCAAAAGAAGGGAGCCACCTGCGTGAACCTTTCCACCAGCCGCATGAACGAAGACGTTGCCGAAAAGTACGGCTGTGAATGCAGTCGGGCCAAGGTAGGCGAAATCAACGTGAGCCTGCAGATGATCGAGAAGGGCTGCATTATCGGTGGCGAAGGAAACGGCGGCGTGATTTTGCCCGCACTCCACTACGGTCGCGACTCCCTAGTCGCGGCGGCTCTCGTGCTCAGCTGGATGGCCCACCACAAGGGCGGTCCCGAAAAGTTCGTAGCCGAAAACCCGGCCTACGTGATGCCCAAGAAAAAGTTCGAGCTGGGCGACAAGAAGGTGGCCGATATTCTGCCCAAGGTTAAGCAGGCCTTCGCCGACTGGAAAAGCGACGAGCGCGACGGACTGTGGCTCGGCAAGGGAAAATCCTGGGTCCACGTGCGTGCCAGCAACACCGAGCCGGTCATCCGCGTCATCGCCGAAGCCCCCACCGCCGAAGAAGCAGAAGCACTCTGCTCGACGGTAGAAAAAATAATCTGATGAAAATTATGAATTCGGAGTTCGGAATTCGGAATTAGTTAATTGGAATAAAAATCCGAATTCATACATCCGAATTCCGAATTATCCCCCCTCTTGCATAAACGGCAGCTGCTTGGCGCGTTGCATCAGGCGGTGGGCGTGAGCCTCATTCTTGGGCTGCGCCCCATACAGAAGTTCAAAGAACTTCTTGAGGCCTATTTCACCGCCGCCCTGTTTCAAGATGTAAACCACCACCAGGTTCTGGGGCGCTACCGTCGAACTGATGATGTCGATATCCGTATTGCCCAGCTGCGAAACCGCCAACTGGTAGGCGTCCTCTCCGTAATCTCGAATGAGCTTCTGGATATCGCCCAAAGATTCAAAGCCCAGAGCCTTGAAAACCTTCAGGTAATGTAGCAGCGAAGACTCGTGGATTTCTGCCTGGTTGATGGAGGCGATGCGCTTGTTCAGCGCATCGAAAGGCCTCAGCTGCAGGTAATTGCTGAAGGAGTCGCCGTCCAGCGACACTTCTTCGAAATTGCCGGAATGCACCAGGGCCTGCACGCGACGGCGGTAGTTGTTGATATCCGTGCGAATCTGACAGAACTGTTCATCTACAAGTTCCAGCATTCCCGCCAACCGGTTCAGGTTCCGCAGGTATTCACGGGGCACCTCTACGCCGGTCTTGTAACCCGTGTCGTGGTCCAGAGTGGCCCACACATGCTGCAGGGCGCTACGCATCTGGAGTTCGAAGCGGAACTGGTTCAGCTGGGGGCATTCCGGATCCTTGTAAATCTTTTCGGGTAGCCTGCAAATGTAATGCAGGGAATTGTAGCCGAAGCTGTGGAGCTCGTGCATCTTGCGCTTGTCGATACTGTTCACCCAGTCCACTTCAAAGAGCTGCTCGGCAAGGGCCGCAATCTTGTCCACCTCGTCGCTATAGAAGGTAATGACACGCACGCCCAGAATATCCGTGATGTCGTCCAGGCTCTTGTACTTTTCACCCTTGCGGTCCAGCTTGCCCGCAAGACTGCTTTCTTCCTTGATTCGCGCCTCTACCGCATTGATATAGATGTGGTTGTCCTGGATACTCTTGCGGAGCGTGTCCCGGACAATGGAGAGCATCTTCGCAAACACCGGACGGTTCTCCCGGAACTCCTCCAGAATGGTATTGCCGTGGGCATCCAAACCATAACTTCCTACGGGTTTATCAGACATAAAGCAAGAGTCTCCTTATCTAGAGCCGGACTTGTCAAACAATTTAGAAATCAGTTCTTCGAACTCGTTGTAGGCGAAAGTTCCCTTCAGGCTTGAGAGCGCACGGGCAAGGCCCCGATAATGCCATTCGTGGTCCGCCACGTTCTTTACGCGGAACAGGTCCCAGACCTTGTCGCCCATCTGCAGGTAGTCGCGGTAAATGGCGCGGGCGTTGCTCAGCTTGTCCGAAAGGGCCACCATCTTGGCCTCATGACAGGCTGCCGAAATACGGTCTATGGCCGCCTGCTTGCGGATATGCCAGGATTCCTCTTCGGTCACGTTCTCTATGGAAATTTCCGTTTCCGCCGTCACCAAGGACGCCACACGCTCGCCGAATTCACGACGGATGTCTTCCATGGTCACATCCGTATCTTCTACCGTATCGTGAAGCGCCGCCGCCGCAAGCAACTCCTGATCGCCGGTCATGGTGGCAGCGATCGCCACCGCTTCCATGGGGTGCACTATGTAGGGGAACCCCTTGCCCCGTCGCTCGCCGCCCTTGTGGGCATTGACAGCGAAAACAATGGCCTTATCGAGAATAGATGTATCCATGTGCAGTAATATAACATTCTTTTTCCACCCTTGAGCCACCCCCAACCATTTATATATGACTCTTTTTCCATTCAAAAACAGCCTGAAATTTTTGTAAAATCATTTTTTAAAATTAAGGTTTAATATTTCTTGTCTTGGCCATGAATTTATTCTATATTGAAGATATGGCATTAGCAATACGTCCATTACCAGTTCTAGAGGGCGCTGCAGCAGACAGGTTCGTAAGAAAGGCAAACCGAACGCTGAAAGCGAAAAAGAAGCTTGACTTAAGCGAAAAAGTCAAAGCCACAGCCTTTATTCTCAAAAACGCAAAGATATAGCCCATGAGTTATCTTTTATCCAACTGCAGGTTGACAAGTTTGCAGGATATACAGGTTCAGTCGAACCTGTCTTTTTTTTCCTGTGGAGACAAAGATCTCGACGAATTTTTCCAATGCGATGCCGCAGCGTACGAATACGCGCTATTCGGAAAACATATGCATTCATCGATAAAAGAAACAACATCACGTCAATGTTTACAATCTCCAATGGCGGAATCCAAGCCAAACAGATGCGGCGGAAGCTTCGCGAAAATGTCCCATACCCTAAGAGGTTGATTCACAACTATCCTTCTGTATTAATCGGCCGGCTTGCAGTAAGCGAAAAGTTTCAGGGGAAGGGAATCGGATCTGAAATTTTAGACTTCCTGAAAATATGGTTTTCTGACTCACACAACAAGACTGGATGCCGATTCCTTGCTGTTGACGCCTACAACGTCTTCTCTATTTTGAAATTCTACGAAAACAACGAATTCTCTTTCGTATTCAAATCTGAAAACGAGGAACGAGCAAGCCTACAATTGCAAGACGGGCAAACCCCGCATAGCCGCACAATGTGCTGCGACCTATTCCCTTATGCAGAATCCCTGCAACACTGACACCTCCCCGCTCCTCCATTGTCATCCCCACCCATTCGGCCTTGCTCAGGGCAGGCTCCGGCGGGGATCTGTGTACATCCATCCAGCGGGAATCCTAGCAAGCGCATTCCTCCAACCTCTTAAAATCGCAGCACCAGAGATTTGCGAAAGGGTTCTTCCCAGAAACCCTGCTCCGGTATACCCTCAGTGCCTTTTCGATAATCCTGTCGGCGTTTTTTCTAATAAAAATCCACTCGTCCTTTAAGATGCCCCCGCCTATTTCACAATCTGTCACGACATTTTCTTTCACCGGAATCATGTTGCCATAGAGCAAAACTGCTACAGCGTAGCCTCTAGGTCCAATGATATTTTCGGTAAAAGTGTTTGGCCTTTTGCGCAATCCCCTTCTCGCCCTTGCTCTGTTCGTTTGTGATGTTAACGGAATGCAGTATAGATGTTCGTTAATTGTGATTCCTAGGAACACATAGGGCCGATTTTTTGTACTCACCTTGTTTTCCACAGATCGAAGAATGTCCAGATAGTCCTGATCCACATATACTAAACGAACCTTTGCTTTTTCGTTCACAAATCCTCCAAAATAAAAAAAGACTGCAACCCCGAAAACGGGATTGCAATCTTTAAATACTGTCCACTAAGGCAGGACCACGCACCTTTTTAACTGTCCACTAAGGCAGGACCACGCACCTGTTGGCTACCCAACATCATCAATATATAAAATTTCCGTCTAAAGGGCAACACCTTTTTGAAAAAACATCCATTATGCAACTATAGTTGACCAAATGCAAACAACTGTTGCTCATTCCCTCGACTTCCTACTGTCATCCCCGCCCTCTCTTCGTCATCCCCGCGCAGGCGGGGATCTCCCTTCACTTGTAAAATCCGCACCGTAAACAAAATTTTCAGGCATATTTCGCCCCAAAAAAACGTCTTATACATAGATGGGGCCCTTCCCTGTCCGAATATAATTGCAAATCAACCAACCCATTGTCTTCCCCGCGGAGGCGGGGACCTCCTATAAAATATGAACAACAACTATTACGTTTACATTCTCACCAATAAATACCGAACCGTCTTCTATACGGGTGTGACAAATGACTTATATCGCAGAATCCTTGAACACAAAATTAAATTGAACGAGGGCTTTACCAGCGACTACAACGTAAATCAACTCGTGCATTACGAGTTGTTCTTCAACATAAACGATGCTATCGCCAGGGAAAAACGTCTTAAACGCTGGA
>OMSO01000037.1 GCA_900313675.1 uncultured Fibrobacter sp. | reverse complement strand
CAAGAAGAACTCTCTGCGCAAGGCTAAGGAGGCTTAATCCATGGCACATAAGAAAGGTCAAGGTTCAGTACGTAACGGCCGCGACAGTAACGCCAAGTATCTTGGTGTTAAGAAGTACGCGGGCGAAACCGTCAAGGCTGGCAACATCATCGTTCGTCAGCGCGGTTCTCACTTCCACAGTGGCGTGAACGTGGGCATGGGCAAGGATTTCACCTTGTTCTCCCTGGTTGACGGCAAGGTGAAGTTCGAACGCCTCGATGCAAAGCGTCAGAAGGTTTCTGTCTACCCCGAAGAAGCCTAATTCGATTTTGTTTCGATTTGAACGGTCGCTCTTGTAGCGGCCGTTTTTATTTTGTGGCGAATCGTAGGTTTGTCCTGGAACGGGCCATTTTTCTATATTGTGGCGAGATGATTTTTTGCGGTCTGAAAGAACTGTGTCGTAGGCCCCTGTTTTGGCCGGCTGTGCTCACCATGTGGGCGGCTTTTTTTGCCGTTTCCTTGATGGCCTGTTCCGACGACGACAGTACTATTGAGTTCCTCTTTGACAGGGAAGCCTCGGATGTGAGCGTGCTCCGGTCCTGCGCTACCGAAGGCGATACCTCTGCCTGTTACCGTATTAGGCTCCGTTATCCCATTGAAACGGAAAACTTGGCCCGCATCTACATGTGGGTGGACACTACCGTTTTGGACGACACTTCCAAAGCGGTTTCTTCGGACCAGATTTCGAAGGCAACGGCCAGTTTCGACTACCCTCAAGGGACCAAGTCTCTTTATGACACCATCGATGTGACGGAGTACGTGAAGGAGTTCCGGGAAACCTATGACAGTCTTCAGGTGGCATTTTATTGCGAATACGACGACAATGACGATCCGGGAGCTGTACAGCGGGTGTTCATTCATTTTGGCGATGACATGCCGCCGTCTCGGGTGAGCCTCTACGATTCCGTATGGACTACAGGCGCCCTGATTGAGTGGTATCGGCCTACGGACCAGACGGATTTTTACAAGCCCATGGAACTCTCTGGCCCCATTGTGGGCTATAACATCGTCCTTTATTCTCCGGACAAGAACGAGGACTTGCGCAACGTCAAGATTAGCCTCTATGCGCCCAATGGTCAGGATATGACGGGAGGCGTACTTTACAAGCGTCACTCCAGAATCCGTGCCAACAATGATTCTGTTTGGGTGGACGGGGTTGGTCATGGCGACAACGTGAAAAACTACCTGCGCTTTGTTGTTCTAGACGGCAAGGGCTTTGATTTTGATGCAGATAGTCTTAACCGATTCCGCGTGGTGTTTGAGGGCCTGAAGGCGCAGTCCAAATACAATATCGGGCTCTCGTCTTGGGATTCTAGCGGAAATTCCTCCGGTAACGAGGGTGTGGCCACGGTAGAATCTTATCAACTGTTCATGACTACCGATTCCATTGCGCCCTTGATGCCTACAAAGCTCTACGTGTTGGAAGATACCCTGTTCCCGGGAATGGCTCGGCTCGACAGCAACAACCGCCTGCGGATTTTCTGGAATCGGAGCCTTGATCCAACGAATAAGAACCATGGGATTATTGCGGATACGGTTTTGTGGATTCCCGATACCTGTGGATTTGGAATTTGCTTTGATACGGTCGCGTCATACGTAGTCGACTATTACGACACGGCTTCAAAGGAATGGATAACCTACGATAACGTGGGTGGAGAAGGCCGTTATTCCATCTTGTACACAAGAAGCGCCGATACCATGAAGGTTGCCTCTACCGGTTCCTTTGTGACGGACACTATTCGTTGGGTTTCTCCTGGGGATACCTTGATTCTAAGGATTCGTTCCAAGGATAAGTCGGGATATTATTCTGTAGCATTGATTGATACTATTGCGGTGTCCCCGGGGAGCCTTGCCAAACAGGTGACTTGCCCAGACGGCTTCCTGCCGGTGTCTGTTTCTAAAGATACGGTTTTCTGTATGGAACGGTTTGAACACCAGGATGATTCCGGCAAGTTCGTGAGCAATGTGCTGTACTCCGAAGCCCTGGCAGCCTGCGAAGCGATTACGGCCAGCGGATTCAAGGTGAGTCTCTGCAACGAAAGGGATTGGGAACGGGTCTGTCTTTCTGGCGGCACGCTTTCTTACGGGGTGCTTCAAGAAGATGAAATCGATGCTACGGAATACCTGTTCAGTTATTGCAACGTGGCAACCAATGATTCTGCTAGTGCAAACGACATAACTCTACGCAACCCGCGTTGTGTGAACCCCATGGGCATTAGGGATTTCCCGGGACAACTTCAGGAATGGGTAAAGGGCCGTTCCGAAGATTCGGCTGCCGTGGTGAAGGGTGGAAGCTATAAAGTGTTCAACGGTTTGGAAAGGGAAGAAATTGCTTATTGCACGAATCGGTCGTTCCCTTACTTTACCCGTCTGGAATATGTGAAGGATTCTGTTTTCTTGTATCGTGAAGGCGCCAAGGTAGATACGGTTTATGCGGCTGATACCACGAGGACCCTGTACAAGCTTTTGCGGACCAAAGATTTCAAGGATTCCTTGCAGTTCTTCAAGGTTCAGGACACGACAGGTGTGGTTATCGGTACAGATTACGCCCTCTATTCCGAATACAAGAACGGCGGGGATAAATGGCTCGAGACCATCAGTAATGGCCTCAAGTACGTGCCGGACCATATCGAAGTGGTGTTCTTGACGGGCAAGACCACGGCCTATCGTGGAGCTTCTGCTTATTACAAGTCTCCCGTTATCGGTTTCCGCTGTTGCGCCTATCCGGAGTAATGCGTGAATTACCTGTCCATTGATTACGGTGAACATCGTGTAGGGATTGCCTTTGGGGATTCCGAGATTCGCATGGCGTTCCCGCGCGAGACGATAGACTGCAAGACCACAAATCTCTTTGAACGTTTGGACCAGCTTGTAAAGCAGAACAAGGTGGACGAGTTTGTAGTGGGCATGCCCTACCACCCGGATGGCCGCAAGGACGGCAAGAACGTGGTGGTGGAGGCTTTTATCAAGGACTTGGAACTGCGGTTTCCGGGCATGAAAATCCATACCCAGGATGAATCTTATTCTAGCGTGCAGGCCCAGGAACAGACTGCCCATTGGAGCGTCAAGAAAAAGAAGGCCAACAAGGCGGTCATTGACTGTGCTGCTGCCGCCATTATTTTGCAGCGCTGGTTCGACGAGGGCTAATTTTTTTTGCCGTAAATATAAAGCTTCTATAAAGAAGGTGGATAAAGAGATAAAGTCTATATTTTATTCTAAACCCAATAGGGTTGGTGCTTTTTTTGCCCGTAAATGAAACCGTTCCGTCATGTCTGCGGTAAAGTTGGAGGACTTCGTCAAAATATCCACATCGGAAGTTGATTTGGGCAAAGAGACAAACCCATAAATCATGGGCAACCACATTTCGGGGAAAAGGCAGAACAGCTTCTTTAACTTTTGGCGTAAAAACGGTGCAGGCTCCGAGCCAACAGTTGTTGATAAGATTCCCGATGATGCTTTTTTTCATAGGCCATCGGGAGTCAAAATGTTTTTCTTTTGTGATATTTAAATCGGAATCCGTCAGTGAACAGTTACACATGACCATGTCATAATCGCCTTCTCTGAGGAATTTTTCCATTTTAGAGATTTTATTCGGGAGCCAAACATCGTCTTGATCGGCAAAAAATATCAGATCGCCTGCAGAATGACTCAAGGCGTTTTCAAAATTGCTGGCGACACCATGTCTCTGATTATGGAAAAGTTTGATTCGAGGATCGTTGTAGGATTGAATTATGTCAATGGTTCCATCCGTTGAACCATCATCGGATATGATTAATTCGTCGTTTTCACCCAATTGTACGAGAATACTATCTAGCTGCGGTCGTAGATATTTTTTCCCATTATAGGTTGCTAGACAAATGCTGTGCATGAATTTAGGTCGTCTATCTTAGCTAGATTAGCCGTTGGTTTCACGGCATTGCCTTATTCCCACTCAATAGTTCCGGGGGGCTTGTGGGTCACGTCGTACCACAGGCTGCCGGCACCTTCTGCTTCGAACTTGCGCCAAAGACCTGCGAGCATTCCCTGGTCGATTTCGGCGAAGTTTGCGGTCATGGCTTCGGTGGAGTTCACCGGGCGCATCACGATGCAGGGTTTGCCTGCCGTGCGGAGCGGAACGAGTACGACCGGCATCTGCCAAATCTTTTCGTACAGATCGTTTGCCTGCAGGAATTCAGTGCAGATGTTGTCGAACTTGCGGAGTGTATCGAAGTTTTCGCGAGTGGCGTACTGTTCCACAAGCTTCGGGTCTTCATCTGCAACAGAGCCAATCTGGTAAATCACGCGGTTGATGGCCTTGAAGCGGTTCGCAAGTTCGGTGGAGAACTTTTCGCAATCCTTCCAGCTAAGGCCGGTCGTGGTGATGAGGAACGGCTGCGCGTAGGTGCGGCCGTCGCCCTGCACGCCTACGCTCTTGATGGGGAGCAGGCGGCCCGCGATGTTGTTCTCCTTCAAGTAGTCGGCGAGGGACTGACCGGCGGTATCGCGAACATCTTCGAATTTCACGAGGTCGTCGGTGAGCTTGCCTTCGCTGCAGAGCAGGCGAACGCCGAGGCCCGGACCCGGGAACGGGTGGCGCCACACAAGGTTGTGCGGGATGCCGAGTTCTTCGCCGAGGGCGCGGACTTCGTCCTTGTACAGGTCGGCGAGGGGTTCCAGCACGAGGCCCTTTTCCATGAGGTCCAAAACTTCTTGCACGCGGTTGTGGTGCGTCTTGATCTTGTCGGCGTTCTTGGTGCCACCGCTTTCGATGGTGTCGGGGTAGATAGTGCCCTGTGCCATCATCCACTGGTTCGGATCGAGGTTGAGCTTTGCCATTTCCTCGTCCTTCACCGTCAAGAATTCCTTACCGATAATGCCGCGCTTGGTTTCCGGCGCAGTCACGCCCTTGAGCTTTGCGAGGAAGTGCTCGCTGGCGTCGCGGACCTTGAGGTTGTTCATGCCTTCCGCCCTGAGGAAGTCCATAATCTTCTGGGATTCGCCGAGGCGCATCATGCCGTTATCTACATGCAGGCCGAGGACTTTTTCGGGGCCCAGCACGCGGTTCAAGAGCACGAATGCCACGGTGGAGTCCACGCCGCCACTCACGAGCAAGAAGACCTTGCGGTCCTTGACCTGTTCCTTGATGCGTTCCGTGATGAGTGGCAGGTAGCTCTTCATGTTCCAGGTCTTCTTTGCGCCCGTGAAGTCCACGAAGTTTTCAAGCAACTTCATGCCGAACTTGCTGTGGGTGACTTCGGGGTGGAACTGGATGCCGAAAATCTGGCGTTCGGGCTTATCGCTGTCAAATGCGACGGCCGCAATTTCGCAGTCCTTGGTGCTCGCTACAATCTTGTAGCCCTCGGGGAGCTTGGTGACCTGGTCGCCGTGGCTCATCCACATGGGGCTGGCCTTCGGGAGACCCTTCAGAATCGGGCAGTTCTCGTCGCCCACAATCAGGTCGGCGATGCCGTATTCCTTGACCTTGCCCGGTTCCACGTGCCCGCCCAGCTGCTGGGCGATGAGCTGGTGACCGTAGCAGATGCCGAGCTTCGGCACTGGAAGGTCCAAAATTTCGGGATTGTATTCCGGGGCGTCGGCCGCATACACGCTGGAGGGGCCACCACTGTAGATGATTCCCTTCACGCCTTCGAGTTCGCTGACGGGAGCGGCGGGGGAATGGATTTCGGTAAACACGCCCAGGCGGCGCACGCGGTTAGCAATCAGGTGGGCGTACTGCCCGCCAAAGTCCAAAACTGCAATTGTATCGACGTTTTTCATAAATATGTTTAGGTTACAGGTTTTAGGCTGTAGGCCTGTAGGTCCGTTCTTCTCAACTAAAATTTAGAAAATATATATTTAGGTCATTATGAGATTAGCTTACTTTGCTCCCCTTGCTTTTGCGGTGGCTGCCCTGGCAGCCGATGAAGGAAATAATCCTGCTTCTGACACCCTGTTTGTCCGGGTGGACTCTGAACCCATCGCGGCAGAGAATGCCCTTGCTGTTGATTCCTCTGCTCTTGTGGCTCAAACAGCCTCTGTTCAGGATACTGTTTTGCAGGACACTGCCGTTGCCGTTCCCGACACGGCCAAGGTTGAGGTAGCTCCTGTTGCAAAGGAAGAAGCAGCACCTGTAGACACGGTTCAGACTCGTCCACAAGTGCAGGTTTCTATAGGATCACTTTTGGCGGCACAAGCCCAAAAGACCGATGCAAAGGAAGCTCGCGAAAGGAACAGTTTTTTCTTGACCTTTGGACTGGGACTTCGCTATGCCGACTTGTCCTTCAAGGAATATGTTCGGACCAAGGACCCTAATCAAGATGGTGTCTGGATTATCGGTGACAAGGGAAATTCTATCCGCAAGGAATATTCCGGATATGGTCCGGACATTTCGATGAAGCTCGGAACCCTTGTGTCCAACAGGTTGGCCCTCTTTTTCAATGCGTCCCTTTCTGCTGTATCTTCAGGAGATTTCAAGGTGAGGCGTTACAGCAACGGTCGTCAGATTATCCGTGCTGATTACGAGATGGATGCACTCCGTTTTGCACTGGGTGCGGGAACGAACTTTTTCCTTTCTACAGATACCAACAGCGTCATGCACGGGGTCTTTGTTGGTGCAGGTGTGGGAATCGTATTTGAAGCTGCCGGAACTGACACGGAATACGATTACTATGACAGCTATGAGGAAGATTTTGAGATTGCCGAAACCGGCATGGTCATGTCTGTTGAATTTGGCAAGCTATGGAGAGTTGCTCCTCAATGGAGTGTTGGAATTTCTGCCAACGCTACCATGGACGGTTTGTTCTTTAACGGAGGCGCTGCTACATCCAAGTCCTGGACAGCGGGCCTGAACTTTGTGGTCGTCCGTTATTGATAAACGGTTTGTCATAACCTAGAAACTGCAGACAAGTAGGGCCACCAGGCCTGCGAACATGGCGACCTTTACAAGTTTTTGAGTCCGCCGGTAGTTCTTCTTGTGAGCGAAAACAAGAATGGCCACAAAGGTGGGCGTGAGAACCGTTGCCGTAATAATCAGGAACAAGGTGGGGTAGAACCCTTGCACCACAGGAAGGGGAAGCAATGCCCAGCAGAAAATGCAGATGAAGCCTGCGAGGCGTCTTGCGGTGGGTGCTCCGGCGATCAGCGGGAAAGTCATGATGCCAGCTTTCAGGTCTCCAATCTCGTCTTCCAGGTCTTTGTAGATTTCCCGCGCCGTCGTCAGCAGAAAGGCAAACATCATGGCCGGGTACAGAAAACCGATTTTGTCGGCAGGGGTCCACGTCAGGTCTTCGGTTTCTGGAATTCCGGTTGGGTAGAACAGGCATAGGATTAGGGGAGTCGCGCACAGTAAGGCGACGGTCATGTTCTTGAGTAGCGGAATATGCTTGAGTTTTTTGTTGTAGGCGATGAGCAGCGCGTCCAGCAGCACAAAGAAGATGGCCGACGTGAAACCCGTCTTTGTAATAAGGCTGTCTGCAAGACCACAAAGAAGTGAAAGGATTAGAAGTGCGACCCATACCTTTTGGGCGGCGGAGACTGAAATTTTCCCGCTTACAAGGGGACGTTCTGGACGGTTCAGTTTGTCTGTTTCCAGGTCCCAGATGTCATTCTGGATGTTGGCAAACCCGATGGCGAAGGCAAAGCCCAGGGCCTGTAAAATCAAGGTTAACCAGCTGATGTTCATTTCCTGTAGGGGCAATACTCCAAGCAGGTAGTAACCGATGGCAAGCGTCACCATGGCGATGACGACGTTCACCGGTCGAATCATTTTGAAAAGGGCGAAGAGCATGGTGTAAATATAGTTATGAGTTGTGAGTGGTGAGTAGTGAGTTATGAGCAATGTGGAACTTAGAAATTAGATAATCCCCCATACCTGGTTCCTCGCACCCCAAAGGCACAAAGCGCCTAAACGATACTTTGCAACTAGAATTGCGATGCAATTCGTTGCCCTAGTAGAGTTATGCCCTTTGGGTAGACCTCAAAGCGAAGCGACCTCAAACCCCTAACCCCTAGCTCCTAGATCCTAGTCCCTATTTACTATCTTTACCCTATGCCGTTTTTTACCAAGAGCAACCTTGAAGACCTTCGGGCCGAAGCCGACCAGCTCTCTATTTGCGTGGAGCATTTTCTCTATGCCTCGGAGCGGGTGGTAGAAGGGGACTACAAGACCAAGGGCTTTTACGACAACTGCATCGAAAAATGCAACGGACGGCTCAAGGCAATTCATTTTCTGATGGAGTCCATCCGACAGAATCGGCCTGTTACCGAAGAGGAACTGGAAGAATCGCTCCCCGCTTTTCTAAATTCCAAGAAAGATGCTAAATAACGAATTCGATGACGAACCGGAACCGCTCAGACGTGTAAGGCCCACCCGTCGGGACCATCGCAGCCGCCGTATCGACGTGATGCGGGAATTGGAATCTGGCGTGGTGGATGAACGCCCCGTCAAGGAGCGTTTCAGTCGCGAATTCAAGAATCCCCGCATCAAGAAAATCAAGGACCCGCTGGAAAAGATAGACGAAAAGGACTGCGTCGAAGGCCTGGTAGTAGAAGTCCACCGCCGCACCTGCGAAGTTCGATTGAAGCCTTCGGCTTCAAATTCAGATTTCGGAATTCAGAATTCAGAATTATTAACTCCGAACTCCGAACTCCGAACTCCGAATTTAATTGTTACCGCCATGTACCGAGCCACCACCTCCAAGGCTTTAGGGGAATTCCCTGCCGTAGGGGACCGGGTGCTGCTTGGCCAGGTGAACGAAGACGAAGATACCGGCGAGGGGGTAGGTTCCCAAAAGTACTGCGTGGTGCGGGTGCTTCCGCGAAAGAGCGAACTCAAGCGTCCGGGCCCTCGGGACAGTTTCAGGCGTAAGCTCACCCTGGCGGCAAATATCGACCAGGTGGTGATTGTGGCCAGCGTGGCCCAACCGGAATTCAACTACGGCTTTATGGACCGATTCCTTTTGGCGGCAAACCTCAACAACCTGCCTTTTGTGCTGGTGCTGACCAAGATGGACCTGCTCCCGAATGGCGAGGCGGACTTGACCGACGATATCCGGGACTTCATGACCATCGTGGACAAGGTGATTCCGGTAAGCGTCAGGACCGGCGAAGGTCTGGACAGGTTACGCGAGGAGCTGCAAGGCAAGTCTTCGGTATTCAGCGGCCAGAGCGGTGTAGGTAAATCTACGCTGGTGAACGCACTGGTGCCTGGTGCTGAGCTGGAAACGGGGGAGGTTCGGGAGCGGGACGGCAAGGGTCGGCATACCACCACCTCTTCGAGCCTGTTCGATTTTCCTGGCGGGGGCTACGTCATCGATACGCCGGGTATCCGGAGTATCGGCCTTTCTAATGGCGAAGACGACATGGATGGCGAGACCCTGGCAAAGATATTCCCGGGCTTTTTCGAAGGAGACCTGTTCACCTGCAAGTACAGCAACTGCCTGCACTTGAAGGAGCCGGGCTGTTCGGTGCGGGAGGCTGTAGAGTCGGGAAAGCTTTCCCGGGCACGTTACGCCAGTTATTTGAGAATCTTGAATTCGAAAAATTAGGGAGTGCGGGTTAGGTGGATATTGCATCCAAGATAATGCTGGTGGCATCCATTGTGATGATGGGCTATAACGCATCGGAATTTTTGGCCAGTTTTCAGTCTCTTTCTGAAAAGGCGGGAGAGCTGAAAGAAATGGCCAGGATAAACGGAGCTAGCGAAGGGGCTATGCGCCGGTCCAATTTTTTGCTTTCTTTCGTTCTTTCGTCGGTTTATGTTGCCCTGACTTGTTTTTCGGGGCTCGCTATATGGGTGACGGTTTTTGTCGCCATAAAATTGGCCTTGACCCTGGTCGGCTCTGATTTGGCCTTGCTCCAGATTTTACGGACTGGCGATTTTTCCCGAAAAACCTATTTATTGTCCAAGGGGGATGCTTTTTTGAACGCCCTGCTTGGGCTTGTCATTGCGCTTTTTTTAGTTTTGTAGATAGTAGATGGACTCTATATGAAACCTCGTTTTTTGCGAACATTACTCTTTTTCCTAGCCTTCTCTGTGGCAGGTGCATTTGCCCAGGATGGCGGAACCTTGGCAGGAATCCGTACGCCTCTGTTCTTGGGCGGTGCTCTTGGTTTTGGTTCGGGAACGGGAGTGGGTGCAAGCCAGGGCCTTGGCCTACGGCAGATTGAGCCCATGATTGGCGTTTGGTACCCTGGTCTTGGATTCTTGAGGGTCGGGTATGGATTTTTTGATTATCAAGAAGAATCTGACGATGAAAAGTACGAGATAGACCATTCAAATTTCGATGTGGAGTTGGGAATCCATGCTTGGAGCCTATTCTACATTACTGGTTCCTACTCCAGGGCCAAGGAACTCAGTGACTTGGGCGACATCGCCTGGAATGAATGGGGGGCCGGATTCGGCTCTGTTGTCAACATTTTTACGACTTCTATGCTTTTTGCCGAAGTCAGCTACCGCTGGGTGCTGGACCATTACGACCCCTTTATGGGGAAATCGGTTTCCGGAAGCCGCATTCAGCTCAATTTCGGGTTTGCCGCTTATGTCTTCTAAGACCGTTGCCGTCATGGGCGGGGCATTTGACCCGGTCCATAGGGACCATGTTTATGTGGCGGAACTTTGCCTAAAGAAAGGCTTCTGCGACGAGGTCTGGTTTATGCCCAGCCCCGACCGTTGGGACAAGATTATCAATGCGTCTCCGGAACATCGTTTCAAGATGCTGGAAATGGCAACCGGCCATGAACCCCGCTTTATTCTTTCGGACTTGGAAATCGAGCAGGGAGATTACCGTGGGACCTACATTTTCTTGAAAGGCTTGCGGGAAAAGTTTCCCGACATCAATTTCCGTTTGCTGACCGGTGCCGATAGTTACGAGACCATGCCCCAGTGGCGAGACCCCTTGCATTTTTACGGTACGGAATTTAACGGTGAACAGCTGATGAAGGAATTCGAAATCATCGTGTTTGCCCGTGCTGGCTCTCCAATACTTGATCCGGCTGAACACAGGGCCAAAGGCTATGCCGGTATGTTCTGGCTCGGTCCCAAGGAGGGCTTCGTGGGCAGGTTTTCCAGCACCGAAATCCGTCGGAGCTTGTTGAAGAACAGGGGCGTTTGCCCCGAAGGCCTTTTGCCCGAAATTTACCGCTACATTCTGGACAACAATCTCTATGGGGCTTAAAAATGCAGGCGAAGGAACGGATTGAAAAATTAAGGGCGAACCCCATTGTCCAGCGGATTGAAAAGTTTTTCCCTGCTATCGCTTTTCTGGCGGGTTTCGGTTGGGATTCCGTTACCCTCGGCACCATGGTCTATGGTTCCGACCTGCTGATTCTTTTGGCGTACTATGTTGGTGCCTTTATTCTGGTGATTTTGTTGTCGGCGAAGTTGGACCACCCGGAAGGTTGGACTAAGGAACGCCTTGCCGCTGTGGCGAAAGCTCAGGGAGTTCAGACGGCTCCAGGGCCTGCCACCTCCAGGGAACCCCAGACCAAGGTCGAAGAAGTTGCGGAAAAACTTAAATCTGCTGCCGAGAACAAGGCTCAACAAATTGCCGACAGAATCGGCTACGAATCGACGGCAGTTCCCGTTAATGCTATCGTGGTGCATCATCGTTTTTTGGACAGGGAATGGAGTCCGGTATGGAAAGCCCGTTTTACCTGGGCAGTCCAGTTCCTGTTCGGCGGCCTGTTCAGTGCACTGGTGGTCTGTTATTTCAAGAGTAGCGGTTCTTTGGCGTCGTTCTTGCTGGTCATTGCCCTTGCGTGCATGCTGGTGGGCAATGAATTCTTGCAGAAAAAGTACGAAAGCTTTGGTGTGAGTCTTGCCTTTTTCTGCTTGTTGGGAACCATGTTCCTGAATTTTATCATTCCCCACGTTGTACATCGGATCGGTTTTTTCTGGTTCCTGCTCAGCACTCTTCTTTCCTTGGGGCTTTGCGTTTGGATCTGGAAAATTTCCCACCGGAGCAAGGCGGTTTTGGTTGCACCGGTCTTTATCAGTTCCCTGCTGATTGTAGCCTACTTGATGAACTGGGTGCCGCCGGTTCCTCTCGTGCTGAAACAGCAGATCCCCTGCCAGAATTTTGACCGCAAGAATTTCTCCTGTGACGTGGATGCTCCAGGATTTTTGCAGAAGCTCGGCCTGCAGGCACTTTCGGTACACAAGGCTCCCGATGGGGAGGTGTATTTCTTGGCCTCCGTCTATGCGCCGGCTGCCTTGAAGGCGGAGCTAGAGTACCGCTGGTATTACAAGGACCCCTCTACGGGGGAGTACCGCCTTACAGACAAGATTTCTTCTGGCCGTATGGTCATCAATGGCGGTCGTGAACAGGGATTCCGGAGCTATTCCAAGAAGAGCAAGGTCCCGGCAGGCAAGTACCGCGTAGAGACCGCCTACAAGGACGGTGCGGTGATTGGTTCTCTGGCCTTCGACGTGATAGATGAACTTCGGGATTCTTCGGGCTACGTCAGGGATTCCCTCAGGTGAGCGCCCCCAAGGACATGTTCTTTGAAAGTGAAGTCCGACCGGAACAGAACGGCCGGCTTTTGCTGGACAGCCTTTCGGAACGGTTCACCTACCACAGCCGCGAAGAATGGTCTGAAAAAATTTCTCGCGGGCTGGTGACAATTAACGGCAATCCCGCGACGCTTGAAACGCTGGGCTACCGAGGCGACAAGGTGGTTTACCATGTGGAAAACTACAGCGAACCCGACGTGCCCACCCATTACGAGACTCTTTTCGAAGACGAGGAATTCTTGCTGGTGGCAAAGCCAGCCGGAGTTCCTGTCCATCATACGGGTCGGATTTTCTACAACACCTTCGCCGCCATTATCCGTCGGGGCTTTGACTGCGAGACGGCTACTCCCATGCACCGTCTGGATAGGGATACCGGCGGAATCATGCTGTTTGCCAAGAGCGCCGATACGGCTTCAAGGTTCCAGAAACATCTGGACCGGATTCTGCTCCGTAAGTTCTATCTGGCGGTGGTTCCTGGGGAATTCCCCGAAGGGAAGGTCCGTTGCGACTTGCCGCTTTCGGAAAATCTGTCGGCACCTATCCGCATCAAGATGTACCACACTCTGGGCGGAAAGCCTTGCTCTACGGTGTTCAGGAGGCTTGCCGTTTTGCCGGGTGCTGCGGCAAAATCAGCTTCGTCAGAAACTGCTGTCGAAAACTCCTGCCGTTCCCTGGTGGAATGTGAACTGTTGACCGGTCGCAAGCACCAGATTCGTGCCCACCTTGCAGAACTGGGGTTCCCCATCGTTGGAGACCGGCTGTACAGTTTCGATGGAAAATTCTACCAGAAGATGTCCGGCGGTGGTTCGCTATCCGAAGAGGACTTTGACCTTCTGGGGGCACATCACCAGATGCTTTACGCCTACAAGGTGCAGCTGCAACTGCCTTACTGGGATGAACCCAGGGTGTTTACGGATTTTCATTTTCCGGAGGATATGGCGGCGGCGTTAAAGTCCGTGGACTTTACCACTGCAGGCTCCCAGCCA
Source organism: uncultured Fibrobacter sp. (assembly GCA_900313675.1). Classification (GTDB taxonomy): domain Bacteria; phylum Fibrobacterota; class Fibrobacteria; order Fibrobacterales; family Fibrobacteraceae; genus Fibrobacter. The sequence continues at coordinate 9,271 of OMSO01000037.1, read as the reverse complement.
CTCTAGCCGTATAGCCTTCGTAGTCCCCGAAGAATCGGGAGTATCCGGCTTCTACCGAAATAAAGTCCCAGGGGGTGATCTTCAGAGAACCGCCTAGTTCCTGGTATTCGTCGGTCCACCCCTTTCTCAAGAAATGCTTGTCGGTGGGGCTGTCGGGAGTGTGGATGTCCCGGATGTGGCTTCCGAAGGTGTTGCATTTCTTGACCATGCTTGCAAAGAGGGTCATGTCGACAAAGCCGATATGGGCGTCCAGTTCCGTGTACAGTTCTTCGCTATTGGGGCCAAGATTGCTTCCCAGGCTCTGGTTGTAATGTGCGTAGGTGTAGCCGCCCCCCTTGTGGTGGGTATAGACCCAGGGTTCTATGCGGGTGAATTCCGTGAACCAGCCGAACAGGGCGGGACCCAGGCGCAGGCTGTCCCGGGCGATACCTATGGAGGCGGCCCACTTGTTACCCCACCAGCTATCGTCGAACATGCTGGTGGGCGACTTCATGTCGTCCCACAGGAGTTCTCCATAAAGTTCCCAGTGGCGGATGGTCTTGACGCTTAAATCGAAGGCCAAGGAGATGTTGTCCCGGTCCCCTTGCAGGTGCTCCTGGAACACGTAGGGGATAAAGGGAATCACGTAGGCCCATTCAAAATCCCGGTAGGTACTGTCAGCGTCGGGATTGCGATTCCATCCGGCCGGTTCCGTGGTTTCCCCGTAAAGGGCTGATTCCGAAAGGCCGAAGGTGATGTTTTCCGGCAGGTTCAGGTTCAGCCGATGCACGTGGACATACTTGTTGTAGCCTTTTTTCTCAAAGAGCTTGGCCGCGTACTGGGTGTATTCTACCGGACCCAATTCGAATCGGTAACCGAAATAGGGGGTAGGGGCGGGCTTTTGCAGACGGCTGCTGCTGTCTTGCCAGGGCCGGTAGGGGTTCTGTTCGCCCCTGAGAATCACGTGGTTCCTGCGGGCAGGGCCCATGCTCAGGTAGTCAAATCCGGCCAGGAGCGTCACCGGGTCCAGCTGGTAGCTGGCGTGGGCCGCAAACAGGTCCCAGGTCCGGCGGTTGTCGCTCTGCTTGTTGTAGGGGATGCCTTCTTCGGGGTTGTAACTGTGGCCTAGAATTTCCCGGTTGGTATAGTCCGTGTTGACGTTGACCCGGGCCGCAAATAAGAACTTGTCGGTAAAGTGACCATCCAGGAAGAACCGGACGGACATGGAATTGTCGTAGTGGGTGGGGGCGTTTTTCAGGTTGGTGACGGTCAGGGAATCCTTAAGCTGGGCTCCGATATTTACCTCGTGGTGCCGGGCGGAGTCTTGCAAGGTAATGTGTCCTGCGGCATGGGAACCAGAAGACACGGCGATGAGAATCGCCATGGCATTAAAAAGTGTCCTAGGCCTGAATTTCATAATACCCGCTATTTTCAATAATAAATTTTTTCAGGACTTTCGATAGAGCTTATAATGGAAAAAGATAAAGTTTTTGTATATTAAAAACATGAATTGGAACGAACCTCAGTTACTGGATATCCCTATTGCCCATGACCAACGGGGTAATTTGAGCGTGGTGGAAGGGGGAGAATTGATTCCCTTCGATATTAAGCGTGTTTATTACTTATACGATGTTCCTGGGGGAACGACCCGTGGAGGCCATGCTCACCGCAAACTTCGTCAGCTGATTATCGCCGCCAGTGGCAGTTTTGACGTGGTCTTGGATGATGGAAAAAAACGGACTAAATATTCGTTGAATCGTTCTTACCACGGGCTGTATATTCCGACCATGCACTGGCGTGAAATCGAGAATTTTTCTTCGGGTGCGGTCTGTATGGTACTCGCTTCCGAACACTACGACGAGTCGGACTACATCTACGAGTACGACGAGTTTAAGAATGAAGTGAAAAAAATGTAGAGAGTTTTGAGTTCTTGTAATCGCGCCTTCGGCGCTAAACTGTATACTGACAACTCACAACTGATAACTCATAACTCACCTCCCGTCTACTTCTCGTACCTGGCGTTTACGCAGGGGAGAGCTCCGAAGGATTCCTTGAACCGGTAGAGGTTCTCGTTTAGGTATGCTCCGCCATCTTCGGTAGAAATTCCCCATGAGAATTTTTCACAGCCGGTTTGCACCGCTTCGCGCATGGCGTTGATGAACAGTGCCGTCGTGGCGTTGGTTTCGCGCTTGGTGTCGTCTGGAGCGAGGTACTGAAAGTGGAAAGCCTTGGCTTGCTTGAAATAGAAAATCATCATGCCAGAAAGGTAGAGCCCGTCTTGCCAGATGCCCCGGAACAGAATTTCTTCGGGGAACCTTTGTTTTAGGTCGAGCAGTTCTGCAAGGGAATGTACCGGTTTGGTGTTATGGCGGGCTTTTGAAAGGGTCAGGAATTCGTAGAATTTTTCCAATTCACTTTCTGAAATTTCTCCGTAGCTCAGGTTCTGTTTTTCGGCAAGCCTGAAATTATGGCGACATTCTCTTGTGCAGGTTTCCAGGGGGTCGGAGCCCTGAACAAGGGGTGTAAAACAGCTGAGTTCCGTATGCCGTTTGTAATTCTGATGCTCCAGAGTGTAGTCTATTAGGTCGGTGGGAGCAGTTGCAAAAATCGGGGATGTGGGTTTAAGTTTTATCCCGTTGAAGTTTTGGACAAGGTGGTTGTCGATTACTTGGATGATTTCTGAAATCTTGTTTCCTGAATAGAAATCCTTGGAAATGACCGGCCCGCCGAATGTGGAACCCTGGTGGGAGACAAATTTGCCCTCTATGTTGCAACCGGGAATGGCAGCGACAATGATTCCGCTTTTTTCTACGACAAAAGAGGCGTCAGTGAATCTTCCGTCGGGGTGGTAGTTCAAAAATCGACGTGTCTGTAGAAATGTCCCGTTTACGGATTCCTCCATCACGAATCGGTCCCATCGGGATTCCATGTCGCTTTTGTAGGGCAAAATTTCGTACATATTTGATAAAATAGTAAAAGGAGAATGCAAAAGTTAATAGTTCTAAGTTACTAGTTACTAGAATTGTAAAAACAAGAGTTTTCTTGTGCCTAGAAGCTAGCACGCAGGGCGTAACTATTAACTAGTAACTCGCCGAAGGCGCTCCGATTTGCTATTTTCTCAAGTGATGATGCATGTTCCTTTCTATTCGCTGGATTACGTGGAACGCGACTTGGGTTCGTCGCTAGGCGGTTCCGTAGATGCCGTTATAAAGTCAAACTGGTATATTCGCGGTTCGCATTGCACGGCCTTCGAAGAAGCCTTTGCTGCCTATTGTGGCAAAAAGGCTTGTGTCGGTGTGGGGAACGGCCTTGATGCCCTGACCTTGATGTTGAAGGCTTCCATTATTTTGGGGCGTTTGGCCGAAGGGGATGAGGTCCTTGTGCCTGCGAATACTTTTGTGGCAACGGTACTTGCTGTTCGTGCGGCGGGGCTTGTGCCTGTTCTTGTTGAGCCGGACCCAGAAACCTGTAATTTGGATGTTGCTCGCTTGGCGGATGCCTGTTCCGAAAAGACCCGTGCTATTTTGGTTGTTCACTTGTATGGTCGTTTGGCGGATATGCCCGCGATTTGTGAATTTGCGAAAGCACATAACCTGCTGGTGTTCGAAGATGCTGCTCAAGCTCATGGTGCCGTGTTGGCTGGTGGTGTGCCAAGTGTTGCCGCAGCCTACAGTTTTTACCCTACAAAAAATCTGGGAGCCATGGGCGATGGGGGAGCTGTGGTGACCGATGACTTGGAACTTGCCCGGGTGGTAAGGTCCCTTGGTAATTACGGTTCTGAACAAAAATACGTGAACAAATACGTAGGAGTTAATTCCAGACTTGATGAAATCCAGGCGGCCATTCTCCTTGCGAAACTGCCTCATCTAGATGCCTGGAATAGTCGTCGCCGAGAAATTGCGGCTCGGTATTGTGCCGAAATCAAGAATCCGCAGGTCCGTTTGACGCCTCTGCCTGTAAACCCTAATGCTCACGTATGGCATGTGTTTCCTGTTTTTTGCGAGCGGCGGGACGAACTACAGGAATTCCTGAAGGCTCGTGGAATTGAGACTCTTGTCCATTATCCTATTCCACCTCATTTGCAGGAGGCTTTTGTGGGTGCCGTAGATCGCGGGGAACTCCGGCATGGGGTACTTCCCCTTACCGAGGAATTAGCCCGCACAGAACTCAGCATCCCTATGGGACCGTCTATGACAGACGATCAGGTCGCGTATGTTGTCGAATCTATTAATGCCTTTATTTGATGAAATCTTCTGATTTGAAATTCGCGAAACTTTTTGCAGGCTCCGGGGCGGTAACCCTGGTGAACGCCATCCGGGCTTTTGCCATCAACAAGCTGTTGGCGATATTCTTGCCGCCGGCGGCGTTTGCCTGTGTGGGACAGTTCCTCAATCTAATGACCATTGGTCAGGCAACCTCGTCTTTGGCGTTGCAGAATGGTTGGACTGCCCTTACCGCTCAAAACAAGAACTCGAAAGAAAAGTTGCTAGGCATTTGGCGTGGCGGTCTCCGTCTTACTACGTTTGCAAGCCTGTTCACGTTTGTTGCGGCACTTCTGTTCTGCTTCATGGCCCCGCTAGATACTCTCTTGCCGGGAATCCCCACTCGCCTTGCCCAGGCGGCGATCCTGTTTGCCTTGCCTGGCGTTTTTGCTACAAATATTATAACCATTACGGCGGCAGTGATGAACGGCATGGGCGAAAACCGGAAGTGGGCGACTATCAATATTGTATCGTCTATCTGGCAGGTGCTCTGGGTAGCTTTTTTCTTGTTTACGGGACGGCTGTCGGTTTTGTCGATTATTGCCACCCAGTCTATTGTGGCGGCGTTCCTTGCCATCCGTATAGCAAGTCAGGCGGGCTTTAGCGTTAAGCATATTTGGAAAACGGCTCTTGATACCCGCAGACCATGGCTGTCCTATGCCCTTATGGGGCTTGTCCCCATGGCGCTCACTCCGGTAGTGCTCACGGTCATGCGTCTGACCGTAGCTTCCAATTTTGGTAACGATGCGGCGGGAATCTGGCAAAGTGTCTGGAAGGTTTCTGATTTTCTGTTCATGGCCATGTCGGCGATTCTCACTGTGATCATTTTGCCAAAAGTTTCTCCCAAAATGTCCCGGGCTGATTTCTTTGGCATATTCCACCCGATTTTGCTTCGGGTCATGGGAATTTCCCTTGTGATGATAGCTGCACTCTATTTGGGTAGGGGTATTCTGGTGCAGGTGCTGTTTTCTTCGGCCTATATGGGGGCGGTAGATTATTTGCCTCTCCAGCTAGTGGGTGATTTTTTCAGGGCTGGGGGCTATGCCTTGGCCCTTGTGTTGATTGCTCGTGCTGAGACTGTTAGATTTATAACCGTTGAAATATGTTCAGAGATTTTCTTGTCTGTCGGAACGCTTGTTGGAGTCAAGCTTGTCGATTTTAACGGCCCCATGCTGGCCTATGCCACGGAAAATTTCCTGTATCTGGTAACGCTCTATATCATGGTTCGGAGGCTCAAGTGGAATACTCCGTAACCAACATGTTTGCCGAAAAGATGACCGAGAATGTTTACGTGAAGGCCTTTGCCCAAGGGACAGAGACAGAACAGCGGGAACTTCCGCCTGTGGTATCGGTGCTTATGGCGAGTTACAACCACGAAAAATTCGTGGAAGAAGCGGTCCGTTCGGTGATGGCGCAGAAGGGTGTCACTTTTGAACTCATTGTTATCGATGACGGCAGCGCGGATAAGTCTCCTGAAATTCTAGAGAAACTTTCCTCCGAATTGCGATTTACCTATGTCCATCGCGAAAATAGGGGAGTCGTGGCTACCATGAACGAACTCTTGTCCATGGCGCGTGGCAAGTATTTTTGTTCATTTGCCTCAGACGATATAATGCCACCGGATCGGTTGAAAGTCCAGAGCGAATTTTTGATAAATCACCCACAGTACAAGGCCTGCTTTGGTCAAATCCATACAATGGACGAAAATGGGGTTGTGAATCCAAATCCTGACCCGAGGTATTTGAAATCTATTCCCGAAGTTTCCTTTGAAGAGTTTTTTCTGGGTAGAAAGGAAATTCACGGCTGTTCTGAAATGATAGACGTGGCGGGGTTCCGTCGGCTCGGTGGTTATAATGAATCCTGTTTTCAGGAAGATTTTCCCATGATTCTCAAGTTACTGTATGAATATGGAAAAGTCCCTGTCATTAGCTGCAACTGCTGTCATTACCGCATTCATGGGAACAATTTGTCGTCGTTGAAAAATAAAGAGACGATAAACAAGATCTACGAGGGAATGCTTAGGGCAATTGATTGCTACAAAGGTCATTCATTATATTCAAAGGCTCGCCAGGCGTTTAAGACGGCCTGGTTTTCTGCCTTGGCGTACAACAATAAGGGGGAGGCTCTAAAGCGACTTCCTCAGTTGGCGTCGTTTTCGATGGGCTTTGTTAAGCGGTTGCCCAAGTTGTTTATCCCTAGTGTGCTTTTGAAGCATTAGGTGGTGGTGGATATGATTTCGGTCTGCATGGCGACATATAACGGCGGTAAATTTATCCGCGAACAGCTGGAAAGTATTCTTTCGCAGTTGCCCACTGATGCCGAAGTTATTGTCGCTGACGATGGCACGACTGACGATACCCTCGCTATTGTGAATTCTTTTGGTGATGGACGCATTCGTGTGTTGCCCGCCGAAAAGCATCTGGGCGTTATCTATAATTATGAACGTGCTCTGCAGGCATCTAAGGGGGAATTCATCTTCCTCGCCGATCAAGATGATATTTGGCTTCCGGGAAAAGTGGAGAAAGTTCTTGCGGCGCTGAAAGACGCGGACCTTGTGATTCATGATGCATGGATGCTTCGACCTTCCGAGCCGTCCGGTTCCTCGTGGGTTCGCGATGGCAAGTTGAGCGAAATTCGCCCTTACACGAAGGGGGTGTTTGCCAATTGGTGGAAAAATTCCTTTACGGGTTGCTGTATGGCATTCCGCCGGAGTATCTTGGATAGGGCTCTTCCATTCCCCAGAAATCTTCCCATGCACGATCAATGGTTAGGGCTTGTTGCTGAGAAATTTTTTAGGGTGTCGTATGTTACGGAGCCTCTTATTGAATACCGCCAACACTCTGGCAACGCAACGCACATCGGAAGATCACCTGCAGGTGTTTTTCAAAAAACCAAATGGCGGTTTGATTTAGCAAGAGCAATTTTTTCAAGTGTGTAATGTGAAATTCCACATTACACGTTAGACATTGCCTGCACCACTTTTCCCCAGCCGACCTGCACAAAGGCTCCAGCCCGTACCAGGTTGCCCTGAGCTTCTTCGTATTCTTTAAGAATGCGGTTGTATTCTGAGACATCCCGGCGGAACTTCACGTCTTTGTGGATGCGTTTTAGGAGCATGTCCTGTTTCCACTGGGCTGCGGCGGAAAGTTTTTGGCAGGAGATATCCAGGGCGTCAAGGTAGGCGGGAACGGCGTCCAGGAATTCTTTTTCGAACTCTTTGGCGACATTTTTGGCCTGCAAAACCAGGTTTTTCTGGATGATGGCGTTCTTGCGGATTTCGCTCATGAGCCGCACGATGCGCTCGTAGTCCACTTGGGGCCAGATGAGGCTGAAGGGCCACATCTTTTTCCAGTGGAACTTGAACATGGACTCGTGGGCGGTGTTCTTGGCCCGCAGGAGTTCCTTCAGGTTCTCGAAGATGATTTGGGAGGGAATTTTTGTCTTTTCGGGTTCGTTTGCCATCGCCTCCAATATAAAAAGGTTCGCTCTGTAAAATTGCTCTTTTTGGGGGAGATTTCCTTTTTTTTACGGAAATAGTCCCCTTTTTTGACCTTTTTTTCAAAAAATGTCTTCTTTTTTGCAAATTAAGAATTAAATTCTACTAAAACCGTTCTATCAAGAAGGATTTTATATGAACAATCAAAAATTCAAGATTCTGGCCATCGTGGATGCGGTCCTTATCGTGGTCCTCATTGTGGTCATGATGATTCTCAAGGGTAATTACAACGATCAGGCCCAGGCTTCCGTAAAGGAGCAGGTGGGGGCTTACCAGGAAAAGGCCAACGGAATGCTCCAGGAACAGTGGAAATCTATGGACCAGTACGGCATGGCCTGGAAGCTGGTGTATGCGACCCTTACCGGTGACAAGTCCGAGGCCAGTTTCGATGCCGCCGTCAAGGCCATCGAAGGCGACAAGGATGCCCGCCTGAAACAGCTTTCTTACATGTACACCGCCGCTGGTATCCCGGACAAGGTCCAGAACGATATCAACGAAAAGGGCGGCCTTGCCGACAAGTTCCTGCTGAAGGATGAAGGCGGCGTGAAGGAAGTGGCCTGCGGCAAGAATTGCACCCTCAGCTTTACCTTTGTAAAGGGCAAGCTCAAGGACAGCGATTACAAGGCCCTGGTGGAATACAACATGGACGAAGCCTTTAAACTGGAAGCTCCTGCGGCTTTCCACTTTGAATAAGGAGATTTAGGATGAATATCAAGAATATTGCAATCGTTTTGACCGTCCTGGTGGTGGCCATTGCCGCCATGCTCTTTATGCAGAAGGGAAACTACGTAACCCAGGCGACGGAACATTACACCAAGACCACGGGCAACAGCTTCAAGGGCTCCAGCAAGATTATCGAGTACGTGAACTCTACCGCTGGCACCACCAAGATGCTGTGGGCGCTGACCTGCGATGCCGTACAGGGGGCAAAGACTTCCCAGGACATGGCTAAGCTGGAAGGCAAGTATTTCCCGGCTACCAAGGGTTCCAACAGCATTTCCCAGAAGACACGTCGTTTTGAACCGACCGCGGCCTACTACATCGTCACGACCTTCGACAAGGTGGATGTGGACAAGAAGACCGACCTGAAGACCCTTGCCGGCCTCAAGTCCATTGACGTCGGTGCATTGCTGGGCAATGCTACCATCGCTGCAGCTGCGGAGGAAGAGGAAGAAGAGGAAAGCGAGGAATAGTTGCCGCCCCTGCGAGGACATCTTCTTGACTCTCAACGAGTTACAAAATAACACCAAACGACCCGCCCCGCGGGCCGTTTTTGTGTTATGAGCGCGCCTTGCCCAGGCAAGGCTTTTAGGTTTGAACATTGAATTAAAATATGGCGCCGAAGGCGCGATTATAAATGCTCATAACTCAAAGCGAGTGAAACGAGCGACCTCATACCTATTTTCTATCTTTCCCCTCGTAAAAAATCAAACCGAGGTTAATAATGCTTATTCTTCGTGGTACGCCGGCTCTGTCGGATTTCCGTCTCCAGAAACTTTCTTCCGATTTCAAGAGCGCAGGCCTTTCTGTCGCT
>OMSO01000023.1 GCA_900313675.1 uncultured Fibrobacter sp. | reverse complement strand
TCCGCAACCCCCTTTCCGAGGGTGAGGCCAATTATAGAACAATTTTTCGCCCCCGGCAAGGGGTTTTGCGAAAATTTTTTCTGTTTTTTAGCTTTTTTTCGCCACGCACCCCTGGAAACGGGTCTTGAACCGCCTGGACCCAAGGCTGTCAACAGGTTGTCAACAAATGGACAGGGAGATCCCCGCCTGCGCGGGGATGACAAGGGTGGGCGCGGGATGACAAGTAGGAGGGGCCGGAGTGACAAAAGGAGTGGGGGCTCCTAACGAGGGCGCTAAGGTGTAGTGATGACACTCAACGCGTCTTCGGAGTCAAGGTTAATTTGTGTTGAATTAACTTGTCTAGAAAACCAGGTGATTTGACGCTTGGCGTAGTTTCGGGTCTGTTGCTTTACTTTGTCCAAAACAGTCTTGATTTCGGAGTCGTCTTTTGCGGCAAGGAGTTCGCGGTAGCCCAGGCTTTGCCATGCCGGAGCCGCAAGCGGAACCGTTTGCGCCAGCGAACGGATTTCTTGCAGCCAACCGTCGCGAATCATTTGATCCACGCGTTCATTTATCCGTAAGTAGAGATTCTCGCGGCTGCGGTTGAGAAAATAGACGGGAATATTCCCGATGCCGCCGGAGCGTTCCTGTTTCCATTCCGAAAGCTTGCGGCCCGTGCCACGGTAAACCTCCAGAATTCGGACAATGCGGTGCCTGTTGTTCTCGTCGGCACCTTCCATAGATTCGGGATCCACCTTCCGGGCCTCGTCGCAGAGCCAAGGGAGTCCGACTTTTTCACAGTCCGCCTCCAGGGACTCCCGCACGCTACCGTCAATGGCGGGAATTTTCGGGAGCCCAAGCATCAACGCCTGCAGGTAAAGCCCTGTGCCGCCCACCAAGATGTAATTCTTCTGCGGGTTTCCCTCAAGAAGTGCCCGGACATCGTTACAGAAATCCCCGGCGGAATAAACCCGGCTAGGTTCGCAGAAGTTTATCAGGTGGTGTTTCACCCTCTGCATCTCGGACACCGACGGCTGTGCCGTGCCGATAGCGAAGCCCCTGTATATCTGGCGGGAATCCACACCGATGATTTCGGCACGGTAACGCTCCGCAAGTTCAAGGGAAAGGTTCGACTTTCCGACTCCAGTGGGGCCACAGAGGGCAAAGAGAACAGGCATACGGTTTTAATTTAGCTATCTTTCCCATGCGATGAAAAAGCTGAAGCACGTTCTTGCCATCTTTATTGTCCTTGGGATTATCTCCGGGGCGGCATTCGTGCTGCAAGAAACCAGCATCGGCGAAAAACTTTTCAACCGGGGATCCGCCACTGTCGCCACTCCGGACACCACCGCCGCCGTGCAGGACACCACCCCCTTCGTAGAAAAACTGAAGAACCACCTGGAAGTGGTGCAGACGCAAAAGTCCAGAAAGAAACGGGAAATCTGGGTGCTGGGGAACGGACGGACCATCACCCACTACCTGCTGCAGGCCCAAAGATTCTTGCGGAAAAACGGCGGCGAAGTGCTGTACATGGAAGAGCTCCACGGAGACCCCACGGTTTTCCAGTCGGCCAGTCTAGATGCCCTGACCCCAGAAGGCGACACGCTGAAACTCACCCTGAACGTTTCGGACAACATTTTCAAGAACAACGCCTCTTACCTGTCCATCGCGTTCCAGGTGACGGGGCTTACGCCCGAGCTGATCGTGGCCCTGAACGAACTTACCTTCCCCTACGACCTGATGGTCACGCCCTTCGGCATGGCGGAAACGTTCTTCCCTGACCTGGACCGCGTAAAAAACAAGGAACTGGTCATCTGGCTTTTGATGGAATCTACCAGCCTGGATTCCAGACACAACCGCTACCGTCCGGTGCGCATCCACCACACGGAACAGCAGATCGAGTCCGTTATCCAGGAGGCAAAGACCTTGGTGCCTAACGCCAAGGGAATCGCCACCCGCTTTGCAGAACAGGCAGTAGAACACCGGCAGCTTTTGCAGGCCACCCTGGAACCCGCCAAGGAAAACGGGCTCTGGTTCCTGGACCTGTCCATGAACGCAAAATCCAAGGTGCGGGAGACCTGCAAGGATTTGTCCATGGCCTGCAAGACGGCCACCCCCTACAACCCCTCCAACAGCGCCCTGGACGACTACATCAAGCGTAAACTGAAGGCGGCCGCCAAAAGCGGCATGTCCACCATCATCATCCCGCTGAGCGAAGCTAATATCGCCAAGGTGAAGTCCATCGACGCAAAAGCGGTAGCCCAAGGCACCACCATCGTAAATTTATCTACCTTTATGAAGTATTGACAAGGAGAACGCCATGACCGTAAAACTGGGTGTGAACATCGACCATATCGCCACCATCCGCGAAGCCCGCAAGATCAGGGAACCGGACCCCGTCACGGCGGCACTGGTCGCAGAACTCGCCGGCTGCATGGGCATTACCGCCCACCTGCGCGAAGACAAGCGCCACATCCAAGACCGCGACGTTCGCCTGTTGCGCGGCATGGTTACCACCAAGCTGAACCTGAAAATCTCCCCCACGGCCGAAATGTTGCAGTTTGCCACCAACGTGCAGCCCGACATGGTGACCCTGGTCCAGGAGAACCACCAGGAAATCACCATCGAAGGTGGTTTGAACGTGGCCGCCAAGGTAGATGAACTTGCAAAGTACGTGATGACCCTGAAAAACAACGACATTGCCGTAAGCCTGTTCATCGACCCGGAAACGGACCAGGTGAAGGCGGCCAAGAAAGTCGGCGCCGACTTCGTGGAGTTCAACACCGGCAAGTACGCCACCGCCTGCGAACTAGGCAGCCTCCAAGAAGTGGACCGTGAAATTTCGGCCATCGAGGACATGACCATGCTGGCCCGCAAGTACGGGCTCCGGGTGTTGGCAGGTCACGGGCTGAACTACCGCAACGTGGCATCCATCGCCGCCATCGAAGGAATCGAAGAGGTGAACATCGGCCACAGCATCGTGGCCCGCAGCGTGTTCGTGGGCATGGAAAAAGCCGTCAAGGAAATGCTTGACCTGCTTCGCGGTTAGGTTATGAGGTACGAGGTCTACCCAAAGGACATAACTCTACTAGGGCAACGAATTGCATCGCAATTCTAGTTGCCAAGTATCGTTTAGGCACTTCGTGCCTTTGAGGTATGAGGATATCTGGCTCAAAGCGAGTTTACGAGCGACCTCATAGCTCACACCTCAAAACCTAGTAATCCTCATACTTCACATCGTGCAGCACCAGTCCCTGCGGCGGGGCCCAGGTGCGTTCGCCCTTGAACAGTCCTGCAAAAATCTGGTTGACCGTGCCCGCCGGGTAGCGCCCGCGGCCGATGTCGAACAGCGTGCCTACCATGGCACGGACCTGACGGTGCAAGAACCGGTTACCCTTGATGTGGAAAATCACGGTCCAGTCGTTCACCCGCTCCAGGCGGAACTCGGTCAGCGTGCAGAGCGTGGACTTGCCGTCGTTACGGGGAATGCAAAAGTCGATAAAGTCGTGCTCGCCAAGGAAAGATGCCGCCTCCCGCTCCATCAAGTCCAGATCCAGATTCAGGGACCCGCATTCCCAGCCGTATTCCCGCATGAGCGCCACCGGCCGGGTAAAAATGGTGTACTGGTAATAGCGGTAAAGGGCGTCGTAGCGGGCGTTGAAATCGTCGCTACACGGTTGCAAATCGCGAATGCGGATAAGTCTCTTGGTGAGTCCATTCACCGAACGCTCCGTCTTGCGCAAGTCCAGCTCGCCATCAAAATCAAAATGGACGCACTGGCCTCGGGCATGGACACCCGTATCGGTACGGCCAGAACCTACGATATGTATGGGTGAGCGGAGCGCTATGGTAAGCGCCTCTTCCAGGGCGGACTGAACGGTTACGAATTTCTGCTTGCCGGCTTCGTTCTGCACCTGCCAGCCATAAAAGGCACTGCCCAGGTATTCACAGCGAAACCGATAACGCATAGGCCAAGAGCCCCTTATTCCATGGCGCTCTTGATAATGGCTTCCACCTGTTCCTGCGGAATTTTCAGCTGGGTCGCGATGGCAGAGGCGGGGAACCCGCGGCGGGACATCTGCAGAATCTTGCTCTTTTCGGTAAGTTCCTTGTCGAAACGGCTGGTCTCCAAAGGATTGCTGCCCTGCAGGTTCGGGTTGCCGGTCACGTTGTGGCTCTGGGCCCTAAGTTTCATGGTCCTGTCGCGGGAAAGGCCGCGGGGAGCCCGCAGAACATCGGACAGGGACTGGATGGCGGAGGTAATCCGCTCCTTGGCGGTGGGCCTGAGCTGGGGCCGCTTGCCCAAATCCGGAATCAAAACCTTGTTCTCGGGATTGCCATTTTCGTCTTCGAAAGAAACCTTTGTCTCCTTGGACTCCGCAAACTCGTCGGCCTCGTCGATGATGGAATGTTTCGGTGCACGGGGACGCGGTGCAATGGTGGGGTCGTTCTCAAAGCCGTTCTTGGGCTCCCGGAACCGGTTTTCGGCCTTCAGGGCTTCCATCCTCTGGGTCAGGACCTTCTTGCGGTGGCTGAGGGCCGCAAGCAATATAATGCAGACCAGAATAGCGGCAGCACCGCCTACCACCCACATCAGGGCGGATTTAGAAATCCCGCCTACCGTCTTTTCGTCTTGTTCCGTCTCGCCGGCCGGAGTCTTTTGCCTGAGGGCATTCAAGTCCTGCCAGGCGACGTCCAAGTCATTCCGGATGGCGAGCTGGGCATCGGCATCGCCCTGCTTTTCCCACAGGGCCACTTCCAGGGAGTCAATCTTTGCACGGGCCTGCAGGTAGGCGTCGGCATCGAAAGAGGACCGTCCGGCGGAAAAGTCCGAAAGCAGGTACAGGAGCACTCCGGCGCACAGGAACAGAAGGACGATGGGGACGATAACTTTTTTCATGTGACAAATTTAAGAAATTTAAAGGCCCTTGTTCAAGGCTTCGGCCATGACCACCCGGTTTCCTCCGTTGGCAGAAGCCAACTGCATGGACGCCTCGGCGGTGGCGATCAGGGTCTTCGCATCTACGGCATGGATAGGCATCACAGAGACGCCGATACTCAAGGACGTCTTGAGAATCCCGTCGCCGTAAGCCACCTGGAGTTCCGAAATCTCGTGACGGATTTTTTCGGCACGGTCCTTGGTAATCTTGTAATCAGCGCCGGGCAGAATCACGCAGAAAACATCGCCGTTGTAGCGGCAGGGAATGTCCTCGTTCCGGATGTAGCCCGGCAGGCGCTGGCCCACTTCCCAGAGCATCTGCTCCACCGCATGGCGGCCCCGCTTTTCTTGGAGCTGGGGAATTTCGTCGGGGTAGAGCATGATGATTCCGATAGGCGTCTTGTGGCGGGAAGCGGAGAAGATTTCACGACGGAGGGATTCTTCCATGTATCGTTTGTTGAAAAGCCCCGTCAGGTTGTCACGGATGCTGTGCTGCTGGAAACGGATATTCAGGTTCTGGTTTGCCACGTACAGGCCGAATGTGGCCGACACGATACTCACCTTCGCCTTCCAGAAATCAATATCTTCGCCATCGGGCAACTTGTCCACCTGGATACAAAGCGTGCCGAAATGTTCCTCCAGCCCCTCGATAGGCGCACAGAAGGCAACGCCCTGGCTGTGGTAATGGAGGTGGGTGCAGCCTGCCGTCACCTTGTCTGCATTGTAGTCGTTCACCACGATGCTTCCCAGGTTGAAACTCGCACATTCCGCAGGCATCATGGTGTCGCCGCTAATCACATAATCGCCAAAGGAGAAAACCTTGTGCATCTCGGACTGGGCATCGCCATACATGTAAAGCACGCCCGCCGCACCGGGGAACAGCTTGGGCAAGACCTTTTCAAGAGCGCCCACCACTTCGGAAAACGGCCTGTTCCTGAGGATTTCCTTGCAGAAATCGTCCCAGTCCGAAAGAGGGAAAATCTCCCGCGCCGATTCCAGCGTAGGAGCGGCCTCGGGCAAAGCCGTTTCCTCGGATTGCGCCTCTGGAACAGCCCCTTCGGCAGGAACATCGCCCTGTTCCGCGCCTTCGGCAACATCCGACGGCACCACCGGCACAAGCTCCGTCACCGGGCGGGAATCCGGCGCCTCCGCCTCCCCCGCCTCGCTATCCTGGACGGCCCTTTTGGCCACGATAAAAAAGATGAACCCGAGGACCGCGCCCCAGACTCCCACAAAAATAAACTTGACCCCCACCGACAACGCGCTTTCGGGAGCCGCAAACGAAAGAACCACGCCTGCCACAAAAGCGACAAGCCACACCAGATAATAAAGAACACTCATATTCCACAATTTATGAAAAGTCTAAGACCTTGGACAAACATTTTTTCAAAAAAAAGCAAAATCAACATATTTTCTACATTTATGCCAATGACCATCCTCGAAAAAATCGCCCTCGCCCTCCCCGCTGTAGAATCTCCTGCTAGATACATGGGCGGCGAGGCTAACAGCGTGGTGAAGGACCACAGCCAAATGCTCGCCCGCATGGCGTTCGTGTTCCCGGACACCTACGAAATCGGCATGAGCAACAACGGCATCCGCATTCTGTACCACGTGATCAACCGTGAGCCGGACTTGCTGTGCGAAGTCTCCTTTGCACCCTGGGACGACATGGCCGCCGAGATGAAGAAGTACAACATTCCGTTATACAGCTATGCGACCTACACGCCGGTGCGGGATTTCGAAGTGGTGGGCATGACGCTCCAGACGGAGCTGAACTTTACCAACGTGCCCTACGTGCTGGAGCTGGCCCGCATTCCGGCGTGGCAGAAGGATCGGCAAGAGAACGACCCCATCGTGGTGGCGGGCGGGCCCTCTATGGCGAACCCCGAACCCGTCGCCGATTTCTTCGACGCCTTTATGATAGGCGACGGGGAAAAAGTCATGATTGACTTTTTGCGGTGCGTAGGCGAGGGCCGCAAGGCGGGCCTCAAGCGCGCCGAAATCCTCAAGAATCTTTCGAAAATTGACGGCGTTTACGTGCCCAGTTTACGGCCCGTGGTAAAGAACGAATTCGGCGCGATTGTGCCGGCGGAGCCCGCCGCCGGCGCCTACGCCACCACCAACGGGGTTCGCCGCCTGTTCATCCCCAAGATGGACCCGAAGGACTACCCCGTCAAAAACCTGATTGCCAACATGCAGCTGGTGCATAACCGTTTTAGCGTAGAGGTCATGCGGGGTTGCGCCCAGGGTTGCCGTTTTTGCCAGGCGGGCATCTGGTACCGCCCGTGTCGCGAGCTGGACCCCGACGATGTCCTGGACATCGCGAAAGCGGGACTCCTTGCCACCGGCGAGCGGGAACTGGGACTCCTCTCCCTTTCTACCGCCGACTACAAACCGGTAGAAGCCCTTACCGACTCCATTATCGACGACCCCTTCTACGACCACGTGGACGTGAGCCTCCCCAGCATCCGCGTAAACAGTTTTGGCCAGACCCTTGCCGGAAAAATCGCCGCACTGAAGGGAGGCCGTAGCGCCACCTTCGCCCCGGAAACCGGCTCCGAACGCATCCGCAAGATGATCAACAAGACCATCAGCGACCAGGACATGTACGACGCCGCCGAACACGCCTTCAGCAGCGGGTTCAACAAGATTAAATTGTATACAATGATTGGGTTCCCCACCGAAAACGAAGAGGACATGCAGGCCTTCTGCGACCTCATCTTCAATCTGGTGAAAATCGGGCGCAAGTACAATCGGGGAATTCAGATTGCGGTAAGCATAGGCATCCTCATTCCCAAGTCCTTTACCGCCCTCCAGTGGGCACCCTTCATGGACAAGGAAACGGCCCTGGGGCACATCCGCTTTGTGCGGGAAAAGTTTTTCAAGCACCCCAACGTGAAAATCAACTGGGCCGCCTGGGAAACCAGTTTCTTGGAAGCCATCTACAGCCGGGGCGACCGTAGCCTCGGACCCGTCATCTACGAGGCCTACAAGCAGGGAATCATCTTCGAAAGTGATTCTTACCGGTTCGACTTTTCCAAGTGGGAACAGGTCTGGCAAAAGACTGGCTACAACACCAGCTGGGTGTATCGTGAACGGGACAAGAACGAAGTGTTCCCTTGGGACTTTATCCACGCCGGCACCACCAAGCAGTACCTGAGGCGGGAATGGGAAAAGGCCTTTGACCCGAACAGCGAGCCCGTGCCCAACTGCAAGTGGGGCGACTGCCAGAAGTGCGGCATTCCCGGATTCGGCGACGAAATCAGGCTGGCCGACAATCCCGTGCGCCACAAGGCGCCTAGCCGCACTCCCGAAGAAATCAAGAAACTGGTGGCCGACCGCAGGCCCGGCCAGAAGGTGAGCTACAGCTACAAGATTACCTTCAAGAAAACCGGACTCAGCAGGTTCCTGCCCCACCACAACATGCTCAGTTTCTTCGAGCGGACCTTCCTTTGCGCGGGGATTCCTGTGAAGTTCAGCGAAGGATTCAGTCCCAAGCCGAAAATCGTGAACATGGGGGCGCTCCCTCTCGGCATGGAGACCTACTGCGAGCTCATTAGCGTGGAACTTCTGAAACCCTTGGACCTCGCTCCGGAGAACCTGCCAAACCTGATGAAGGAACTGAGCAGGCCTTTCCCCCGGGGCATGGAAATCGTGAACATCGAGCCCCTGAAGGAAAAGCTCAGCAAACATTTCCCCAAGGCCATGGTGTACCGCTACACGCCGGAGGCTATCCCCGCTGACCTGATGGAGCGGTTCAACAGCAAGACCTTCCCCACCGTCACGAACCACCGGGGCCAAGAAATCGACCTGAACCAGCACGTCCTGTCTATCGAGAACCGGGAAGGGACATTGTACATCAAGGTGAAGTGCAACGACCAGGGCACCACGGCCAGTCCTTTCGTGATTTTTGCAGGAATTCTGGGAATTTCCATAGACCCGGCCAAGCTGGACGAGGTTTCCAGGAGGTTCCTGGTGGCGAAAATGTCGATGGAATGGTAACTAATTCGGAATTCGGAATCCGGATTTCGGAATTAATTGCGTAGAATGGTGAATTATTGACACTTTTGTGAACAATTTTTATAATTAGATACGAATTAACATCAAAAACTCTCATTTCAAGGAGAATCCCAATGAAGAAGATATTCCTTTCCGCCGTCATTGCTATGGCTCTCTGCAGCTACGGCTATGCCCAGGACGAAGAAGAATACGAAGAAGAAGAAGCCCCGGCCCAGGTGACGAAGGCCCCCGCCTACGAAGAAGAGGAAGAGGAAGAAGAAGCCGCTCCCGCTCCCAAGAAGGCAGAAAAGAAGAAAAAGGAAAAGAAGTCTTCTGGTGAAGCTTTCTTCGGTGCCGGCATTGACGTGGGTGGCTTGCTGAACAATGCCGCCAACCTGCGCTTGGTGTTCAAGCTCAACGAAAGTATGGAATTGAGCGCCATTTTGGGACTCTACCATCACGGTGAATCTTCTTGGACACCTAACGGCGGTCAGGAAGTGAAGGCCGGTGATAACTTCACCGAATTGAGCATTGGTGCCGGTTTCGACTTTTTCGTAATGCGTAACATCCTGCCGATTTCTGTCGGTGGCGAAATCATTTACACAAGTCCGAACTCCATCACTGCTGCAGGCCAGACGTTCGTCGCTAACGACGATACCGACCTGATGCTGCTCCAGATCAATCTTCTTCTGGGCGGTCATGCCGAAATCGTCAAGAACCTCTACCTGACAGGCAAGATTGGTCTTGCTATTGATTACTACTCCATGAGCGACAACTCCGGAGAGGGCTCCTTCCTTGACTTCGGTCTCGCTACCAAGGTGTACCTGACCTGGTTCATGTTCTAATCCAGAACAGTCAAGTTAAGCAAAAAGAGATTCCTTCTGGAATCTCTTTTTTTATTCCCCGACGATAAACCGCACGTACAAATCCAAAATATCCTGCCCCCACAGATACATGACCGGAGCCGCCATCGCCAGGAAAGGGCCGAAGGGAATCTGGCCAGAGCCGTCCGATTTTCCCTTCTTTTCCATAATCTTTGCCCAGGGAATCATGACAACGATTCCAAGGAACGCCGCAAGAATCAAGGTTTCTACAGCACCGTCCAGCCCCATCAGCGCTCCATAACCAGTCAACAGTTTGACATCGCCAAAGCCCATAGCCTCTTTTTTCAGGATTTTCGAGGCTGTAAATCCCAAGAGCCAAAGACCGCCGCCGGCACAGGCCGCACCAATTAGACTTTGAAAGGGTGTAATCCCGCCCGGAAATATAGAAAGCACCAGGCCCACCACGATTCCCCCTACCGAAATAGAATCGGGAATTAGTTTGTATTGAACATCGACAGCGCACACGGGATACATACCCAACAGCAGCCAGAACATGGCCAGAGCATCGACCCAGTTGGCGACCGGTGCTGTCCAGCCCACGTTCCAGTTGGCGGCAAACAGGGCCAAGGCACCTAGTAAGCCGCACAAGGATTCCCCTATGGGGTAAATAACGCTGATTGGCTGCTTGCAACAAGCGCTTTTACCACGGAGCCAGAGCCAACCAACGATGGGCAGATTGTAACGGATGGGAATCCGTTTTTTGCACAGAGGACAATGGGACGGCGGGTTTATTAGCGATATCCCGCGAGGCATCCGATAGACAATCACATTGTAGAAACTGCCAACACATGCACCCAGGGCAAAAAAAAGAACCAGACCGTACCAAAGCGGAATATTTTCCATAAAATCTCCCAAAAATCAACAGGGCGCCATACCCCCTTTTTCATAAAAAAAGATAAATTTATATCGAGAAGAACGTATTATAGAGGATTGAATAATGCGGTTAAAGACTTTGTTTTTATTGTTTGGGCTAATCCTATGCACGACGTTCCTGGTGAACTGCTCCAGGGAGTCCTCCATCAAGGAAAACGTGAACTTGCGGAACAACCATTCCGTAGTATTTATTTACAAGACCCCTTTTGAAAATCCCGACGCCTTTGCCGATTCCATTATCAACCTTCCAAATCCAGACTCTGTTATTGTAAATGATACCGTAACAGTTACTATTGGCGACACTGTCCATATGATGGGATTCTTGCGCTACAACTCCGACAAGATTTATTTGTATCAGTGGATTCTAGACAGCCTCGTCCGGGACACATCCGGAAAGGGTAAAGACAAGATGAAAAAGGCCCTGGTCACGGGCCACAACGCCACACCCCAGTCCTGGGTCTATATGAAAGAAGGAGTCTATTCACCCCTGTTCGTGGCCGTTGACGGAAACAGTGCGACGGATACCGCCGGTAAAGACCAGTTTATCAGAGTGATTAACACCCCACCTTACCTAGGCGTTCCCAAGGACACACTGTGGACTAGAGCCAAGAGTCCAATCTCATTCCCCATTCTTGCTTTAGATTCCTTCGGTACAATAACATCCTTTAAGGTCGATGTGGATGCAAGTGGCAAACGAGAAGCAAAGGACTGGAAATACACCAAGAGTGAGTCCTCGGATAGCCTGATAATTACGATTCCCTACGACTCCACATTGACGGATTCTCTTGGGAACCAAAAGATTTACATCATTGTCACCGACGATGACAAGAACACCACCAAGGATAGCGTCCTCCTCCATTTCAACCAGTTGCCTACCATCAAAATTTTGGGACCCGACGACCAACAAAGGATAAGCGACACCGTAGAATCATTCCGCCTGTTCTACGAAGGCCACGACAGAGACAATGAAGATCAGCTGAGGTACTATGTCCGAGTAGCCACCACACCGGACAACCAGGACGACGACCTGAACCTGTCCAATGTCTACGACCTGGTACTTAAGAACAGCGCATCCACTAGTTTTGCTGTTATAGAGAATGGGGAAAACGCCCTGAAGAACCTTGGCTTTACAGGAAGGTATTTTTCTTGGGATGTTTGGGTTACCGACGGCTACGACACCGTGGTGGTAGAAAAAATCAAGACCAGCAAGGGAAAGCGCCCCCGATTCTTCTACCTGGGGCCAGGCAAGTCCACTTGTGACTTTATTGGAATTGCCAAGTTCGAAGGTCTGTCAGCCCATTCGGGAATCAAGATCACCTTAGTCAATACAGCTGACACGAACAACATTTACACAGCCAACACCAACTCCAAAGGCGAATTTAGGGTATCCGACCTGCCCGCAGGGATTTTCAAACTGATTGCTGAAGATGAAACTGGTCGAGGTTTTGTTAAAGTCACAACAAGAACTCCCAATATCAACGCCGGTGATGAAAAAGAACTGCCTCCTATTTTACTTAAAGACCCCGCACCGCCACGCATTTACAACATCAAGGGCTTCGAGGACACGCTTGCTGTTCGCACCTGGACGGTGTCTGGAAGATTCAGTGACTACGGCTCACAGGTCAAGACGGCGGTGGCCATGCTTGGCAAGGATACATGCGGTTCAAAGAATAGCCCGTGCAAATTCTCTAATCTGACTAGTTATGCTTGGAGTGTAGACATGTCTGGCTTGTCGGACGGGAACTACTCCTTCAAGATTACTGCGACGGACAGTGCCGGTTACCACTCCGACACTACCTTCACATTTGTCGTTTCGGCAACCAACATATCGATTACCGTAAACAACGCTAGTTCGGCCATGGTAGGAGATGCCGGCACACTCACCTTCAAGGCCAATGTTGCAGAAGCAAAACCTGCCGTTAGCAAAGTGACATGGAAAACAAATGTTCCGGGAGATTCTCCACGAACAATTTCTGTTACTGAAGGCGTTGCGCAAATTCAATTGCAAAAAAAGCATTTTCCTAATGCAGAAGCCAATACGCGCTACACCATGCAAGCGATAGCAGACAATGGCGCCGTTTCCAACATTGTTCGCTTTGGATTCTACAGCGACGGTCCTATGGTGAACATTGATGCTCCCGCCTACGATACGACAATTACCCTAAATGACGAGATTGCCTTATCCACCACAGCCATAGGCAACAACTCCGACGCAACAAACGACTACACGCTCACCTGGATTTGCGTGGAAGGCAGCACTGCAACCGAGAATTGCTTTGCAGCAAACAACCTTACACCCACGAAGGCATGGACCACGGCGGGAGTGAAAAGGATTATCGCGAAAGTGACCAACAAGGATTCCAAAACTGCAACCGACACATTGCAGGTAAATGTTATCACTGACCCGCCTTCCATCAAGGTAGACGACAATGACGGAGTCATTTCTAGAAAAGTCAATGCAAAATACAAGTTCGAATATACAGCCAAGGACAAGTATGGCACCATCCAAGAAGTTGCCTGGAAATGCGGTAACGGGTCCTTTAATACCACGGTTATCTCCCCGGCAAAAAAAGAACATACCGATTCCATGGAAATTCAATTGCCCAATACTGAAGCGACAAATTACAAGTGCATTGTTAGAGCTACCGATGATGACAACCAAACCGGTTTCGACACACTCAAGTTCAACATAATCAAGGATATTCCGGTAATTCGTCTAAACATTCACAACAAGAATGTCACCATCAAGGATCAAGAGCAGCTGAAGTACACTGCAAGTAACACGCTCGGAGGAACCATTTACGTGGACTATATTTGTGGTGGAAACCTGAACAATCTGAAAGTATCCAATTGGAGCAGCTCCTGGCAAGGGCGCAAGGGGGAAACACCTAGCGTCGTTATGCCAGAGTCGCCAGGGAACTACTACTGCGTTATGCGAGCAGTCGACGAAGACGAAAAAGACATGGCTGCAAGTGCCGCGACCCTTTATTCGTTAGACACTGTAACCTATAAAGTTTTCCGAGCGCCCCCCTCGGTCACGTTGAACGAGTCCTATACCAGGACCATCAAGGATACATTGACCTTGTACGCCAATGCCAAGGACTCTTCCGAAACAACATTACCTGGAAGAATTGTCTCCTACGAATGGGGCTGTGGTCCTAACAGCGACCACGATATACTGAGCAAGCTGACCAACACTGGCAAGAACACCTATCTGGTGACCTTGCCTAATACTCCGCAAAACAATTACCTATGTATTGTACAGGTCACCGATGATGACGGCCTTACCGCAAGGGATACAACACGGTTCACCGTGGAACTGGCGCCGCCCACAGTGACAGTTTCTCGCAAAACGGGAACTATCCGTGCTGGTTTTGACATCATCCTGAATGCCACAGCTACCGATACCTACGAGGGAACCTGGGGTTACATCGCCAAGCGGGAATGGAGCTGTGGTGCAAACGCTACGGACATCAATAACAATTGGAAAACAGTATCCACTTATGATACCACATGGAAAGCCCCTTCGGCCTCGGTAAACTATTACTGCGTCGCCCGAGCCACCGATGACGACGGAAATATCGCTACCGATACAATGACCCTTACCTATTCTACGGAACAGCCTGTCATTTCTGTCGCCGAAACGCAGATTTACGTAGTGCAGGGAGACGTTTTCTTCTTGAATGCCACAATCAACAATGTATGGCAGGGAATCAACTGGTATAGCTGGCAGTGTTTCTATGATGATACCAAACAAGCAGCCGAAAACCTCAGAAAGTTGGACTATTACAAGAATGGAGAAAGGTTCTACGACTATCGAGAAACACTTAGTGCGCAAGGAAGGGATTTGTACTGCGTGGTATCTGCCGAAGAAAAGGCAACAAAGGCCGTATTCCGTGACACCTCCCGCGTTAAGGTCCTGACGGTAGAGAACGACCTTCCCGTGGGAAAAATTACCGCCGTTGACACAATTTACCCCTGGAGCGGAGATGAAGCACAAAGCGGCGAGGCCATTTACTTCAACTCTCCGGAGTGGAGCGGATCTCAATCGGTTATCGGCACCATCGGCAACGAAAACACCAGGGATTACTATTGGCAGTTTAGCAACGTTAGTTCAACGTTCTACCATGGAAATGCAGACGGAAGCATTGATACTTCATCTGCAGAGCTTAACCAAGCATTCCGTAGACCAATTAACGAAGGTTCTTTCTCTATTTGTCTAGATTTCCGTGACAGTATCTCGGCAACAGACCCGCTACACCCGTCTGCAGCTTTCTTGAGACGCCACCAGGCTGAGACCACTTGTCGAACGGTCTATGTCCGTAGAGCATGGAAGAATTTAGCCGCTGCGAATGACACCGTACTTGAAAAGACCACGGTTCGTACACCACCTGCCATTACTACGGTCGGCAACAATCTTTCTGTTGTTTACCTAACTGCAGCCCAAACGGTAGTGTCTCGCAATTATAACGGCACTGGCTGGACAAATTTAAGCACTGCAGCAATCAGTGTCGATGATTCTATCACTGCATTAAGAATGGCCAGCAACGGAAATGATTTGTTCTTGGCTGTTCTTACCAAAGGAAACACCCTAAAAGTTTACAAGTCTAATGCAGGAACATCTCCCTGGGCATCTTTCGGCAACGCCATAACTTCAGTCGCGTCCGTAAACTTGACGTGTCACCCCACCTCCGGTAATCCCGTGGTGGCATATGTCAAGAGCAATTATCCATACTTTAGTTATTGGAAAAACAATGCCTGGGAAAGCAAGCAGATATCCACGAGCAAAACTTCAAGGGAAGTAAATGCGATTTTCTCAAATGACGGTGTGTTACTTACCACCTTTACAGACAACACCTCATGGTACAATACTTATTATGCCATTTATAACGGTAACACCAACAATTATAATGTTGCCAAGGGAGAAACCCTGATAAGCAGAGAAATGTCCGCTATAAGCCTTGCCACGGAAGGTTCAACAGTCTATATGGGCTACCTCAACCGATCTTCTGTAGTAGGCGCAGCTGGCCCTTACGTAAAGAAGGGGACACTTTCAGGAAGCACTCTTAACTGGACAGCCGAAAGGAACCTGCAAGAGGGAATGCTCCCCTCCAACATCAAAGTGGCGGCACGAAACGGGAAAGTCTACGCCGTCATCGACGACAATGGACGAGGGCTGTCTCACTGCCATGCCTACTTCTTTGACGGCTCCCAGTGGAGACCCTATGGTGAGAATCAGCTTCCATACTTCAAGGGTCCATTCTACAGTAGTCATGGCTATAACCTTTACGGATTTTCCCCTAATATAGCGATCGCCAACAATGGTATGGTTTACATTTCTATGATTGCCTGGCCAAATGTGGGAGCCGCAAGCCAGAACAATGGACCCATATTCATGAAAAATATTTCTGAAAGTTGGACCTTCAACACCAAACCTTAATATGATTGTTGAAATTGCTTCTATCTGCGATGCGGCTACGGCCAACGGTGCCGGCGGCCGCCTGAACATTCTCGGTTCTTTTGACAGAATCTTTTCACAGTTCCCGCTGGTGATTCCCCAGTGTGCGGCGGCCTTCCGTATCCGTTACCAGCGGGCCGAAGCCGGAGTGCACAAGCTGGTGCTATCCATCGAGGACGTGTGTGGACACCCCATTGTCCCGGGAATGGAATCAAACGTTTCTTTCGAGCCTGTGGCGAAGGGATTTGACACGGCTGCCATGAACTTGATTCTGAACATGCAGCGCCTGAAGATAGAGCGGCCCGACAAGTATATGATCCGTCTGATTATCGACGACGAAGAATATGTGGCCCTGCCCCTGTACGCCCTGGAAGTGCCCCACGGGAATGGGAACGCTCCTGACAGCGAAGTAAAGAACTAGCCCAAAGGCATGGTGGCAAGGCACAGGGAGCATTCTCCCTGGATGCCGAGGGGTTCCGGGTCCAAGTCCGTCAGTTGGACGTTTTCTATGCGGGTCTCGAGAAGGGACCTGCGTAGTGTTCCTTCGAAAAAGTCCCCGCCTTGGCACTTGAAAAAGGCCTCTTTGCGACACCAGAGAGCGTAAAAAAGCCTGATGGCGGCACTTTCGCCTTCGGTCTGTTCAATCTGGTGGATTCTCTTAACTTCTTCGTCGGAATAGAAACGGTCCGCAAGTTTGAGACGGTTCCTGGAATGGAATTCCAGGTCTATGCCGACGCGGCAATCCCTGGAATAGGCCAGCACGCAGACGTCCTTGGAGTGGGTCCAGTTGGCATCAACGGAAAGCTCCGGAAATTCGGGTCGCGTGGAACCGGGCCTGGTTTTTAGGTCCTGTGCGGTAATGGGACAGCCGAGAGCCAGGGAGAGCTTTTTGAAAATATGCTCCCTGTGATTGGCCTTCGGGACAACCGCCAGATAGACCGTACCGTTCAGCGTAGAAACTGTTTGCCAGTCGCCTTCCATAGCCCAAAGATAATTTTCTAGTTTAGGGGCATGATTCCTTTCCGCCTGAAAACCTGCCTTGCCGCCGCCGTTCTGTTGATGGCCTGCGGAGATATTAACGAAGGCTGGGAGGTAGATGGCGGCGGCTACTTGAAGTACAGGATCAACGACGAAGACGAACGGACCATCGAACTGGCGGAATCCGACGTGGAAGTGCCCTTTATCAAGAACAGCCACCGGTATTTTCTCGTGAAGACCAGGGCTAAAGAGAGTAAACGGGGAGACCAATTTTCCATTATGGTGAACAGGCCCGTTTTGGGCGACAACCCGGTGGTGCAGCAGTACTCCTGGTTCAACTACGGCTCCCTGACCCAGGCGCCCATTTTGGCCGACAGCAGCATTGTGCGGTTCGACCAGAAGGACGACTCCACCTGGACCGCCACCCTGGACTTGTACACCCCGGACTGCCGTTCCGGAAAATGTATCGACACCTTGCCCAATTTGCACATTACGGGCCGTTTACGCTATTGGGTAGACCCGGATGCCCGCTGACCCCTTGACAAAAGGGGGGCAAGTTTCTACTATTGGGCTACCTTATTGGTCGATTAGCTCAGTTGGTTAGAGCGCTACCTTGACATGGTAGAGGTCACAGATTCGAGTTCTGTATCGACCACGAGAAAGCCCCGCTTAAGCGAGGCTTTTTTTATTACTTGTCCAGGGTCTTGATCTGGTCCACGAATTCGCCGACTTCCTTGAATTCGCGGTAGACGGATGCGAACCTGACGTAAGCCACCGGGTCCAGTTTTTTCAGTTCCTGCATGACCAGGTTGCCAATCTGGTCGTAGGTCACTTCCAGGTTGTCGTTGGAAATCAGGTTGTTTTCGATGGTGGAGGCGATTTCTTCGATGGCGGCCTGGGTTACCGGACGCTTTTTGCAGGAGTTGGCGATACCGGCCAGGAGTTTTTCCCGCTGGAAGGGTTCCCGGTCGCCGTTACGTTTGACCACGATAAGCGGTTGGATTTCGATGTATTCCCGGGTGGTAAAACGGCGACCGCAGGCGGTACATTCCCGACGACGGCGGATGGAGTCGCCACTGACGCGGCTATCGACCACCTTGTCGTTGTCGTTCTTGCAGAAGGGGCAAATCATGGCCTGAATGTAGCATTTTTGTTCAAGATAGGCTGCAGGGTTTTAGGGGCTGTGCCCCTAGGCGAGGGGGTAGGTTGGGCGCGGCCCAACCGAGGGGGAGACGTCCCCCCTTTGACGACCGTTCGGCTCTTAAGCTGAAAAGATCTCCGGAATCGCCTCACTCTCGCCACCGCTCCAGCTTAACGCCTGGAGCTTGTGGCTCACGGACAACCGTTCTGCCTCCAGGATGACGTCCAGAATTTCATGCCTCGCGCCTCGAACCTCACATTACACACTCCACATCCTTTGCCCTACAGGTCCGACCCCACACCTCGAGCCTCAAAGCGAAGCGACCCCTAGCCCCTAAATCCTAGCCCCTAACCCCTAAAATATTGTATATTCAAATCATGCAGCCCGAATCTTTATGCTTGTCCGAAATTACCATCTGTAACCTGCGGTCTATCCAGAGGGAGACGTTTCCCCTGAACAACATGACCGCCCTGATAGGCTACAACAATGCCGGTAAAACCAATATTCTTATGGGAATCCGCTGGCTGCTTTCGCCATTTTCCCTGGACGTGTCCTTCTTTGACGACGCGAACCGTCCTGTAGAGGTGGAGGGCCTGTTCAAGGGGATTTCGGAGAACGTGCTCACTCGTTTGGGTGAGGAAAAGGCCCAGGAAATTCGTCCGTTTTTGAACGGGGACCGGCTGAAAATCCGCAAGCTGCAGCGGGTGCCGGGAGTGCCGGCGGAGAACGTGGAACTTTGGGTGCAGGTGCCGCCGAACCGCCAGAGCGAGAACCGCAAGGGCTGGGTTCTGGTGGGCGAGAATTTCAAGCACGCCTTCAAGCGGATGTTCCCGGAGCCAATTGCCATCTGGGATTTCGAAGGGAACGAAGTTTTTTCGAAACTGCTCCACGAGATTTTCAAGCCTCTCGAAAGGCGCTTTGGCGGGGAGTTCAACGATGTGCTGGACAAGTTCAAGGACCTGCTTTCGCCGGACGGAGAAAACCGCGCCGAAGAAATCCGTTCCTTTGACCGGGACGTGAACGAAAAGCTGAAGCCCCTTTTCCCCAGCGTCCATGTGGAGCTGGACATTCCCATCCCGACCTTGGCCACGTTCCTGAAGACGGCGAGCCTCAAGGTGATTGACGAAGACGACGGCTTTGAGCGGGATATCAGCCGTATGGGTGCTGGAAGCCAGAGGACAATCCAGATGGCCCTGGTCCGCTACCTGGCCGAAATCAAGAAGCACCACAACAACCATTACCTGAGCCGCACCATGCTCCTGATTGATTCGCCGGAGCTGTTCTTGCACCCCCAGGCGGTGGAACTGGTGCGGGTGGCCCTGAAGAATTTATCTACGGAAGGTTATCAGGTTGTCTTTGCGACCCACAGCGCCCAGATGGTGACCAGCGAAGATGTGAGTACTTCTCTCTTGATCCGCAAGAACAAGGAGCGGGGCACCTTCATGCGCAAGCGTATCGAAGATGCGGTGCACCAGGTGGTGAAAGACGCTCCGAGCCAGTTGCAGATGCTGTTCAGCCTGAGCAACAGCAACGAACTTTTGTTTGCGGACTATGTGTTGCTGACCGAAGGCAAGACGGAATGGCGGGTGCTGCCCGCCCTGTTCGAGCGCATTACCGGGAAGTCCTTTGCCCTTATCAAGTGCGCCCTGGTGCGTCAGGGTGGCGTGAGCAATACCCGCAAGAGCATGCAGGTGCTGAACGCCATGGACATGCCGGTGCGGGCTATTGTGGATTTGGACTACGCCTTTACCACGGCCACTCGGGACGGATTCTTGGAAGCCAACGACCCTGACGTGAAGTTCTGCAGGAACCTGTTCAGGGAGCTGGCGTTCCACCATCACCTGCGGCTGAACAACGGGCTTCCCGTGAGCAAGCACAGCAATATCAGCGCTTCTATGGCCTACTCCATGATGGCGTCTATGCCCGAGGCGGAATTTGCCATCCGGAGTATCCATGCGAAACTCCAGAGCCAGGGAATCTGGGTGTGGACCAAGGGCGCCATCGAAGAGCACCTGGGCCTGAAGGCCAAGAACGAAAACGCCTGGAACAGCTTTGTGGAACGGACCAAGTCCAAGGATTTTGTAAAGAGCATTCCGGATTACGACGGAATCCTGGAACTGTGTAACTGGATTATCGAAGGTAGCCAGGAGACCAACAGCTAATATTATTAGGGAGGGCAAAGCCCTCCCTATTCATATCGCACCGGAAGGTGCCCACGAAAATAATCTGCGCAGTCCAAAGAATTGAGTTCAGAGTGAAGCAGATTATTGAGTGCAAGGAGGGTCTTAGGGAGGGCGGAAGCCTTCCCTAATTGTTATAAAGCGTCGATGACGGCGTTGAATTCGGCGACCGGGCGCATCCATTTTTTCAGGAGTTCGGCCTTGGGTAGGTAATAGCCGCCGATGTCGGCGGGTTTGCCCTGCTCGGCAGCAAACGCGGCGACGATTTCGGCTTCGCGGGCCTTCAATGCGTCGGCGACCGGGGCAAACTTCTTGGCAAGTTCCGCGTCGTCCTTCTGGGCGGCAAGAGCCTCGGACCAGTAGAGGGCCAGGTAGAAGTGTGAGCCACGGTTGTCCAGCTCGCCGATCTTGCGGGCGGGCGTGCGGTTGAATTCGAGAATCTTGCCGTTGGCTTCGTCCAGCGTGTCGGCGAGAACTTTCGCCTTCTTGTTGCCGTCCTTCAGCGCGACCTGTTCAAAAGCGGGCACCAGTGCGAAGTATTCACCGAGGGAATCCCAGCGGAGGTAGTTTTCGGCGAGGAACTGCTGCACCTGCTTGGGAGCGGATCCACCTGCACCTGTTTCGTAGAGGCCGCCACCTGCCATGAGCGGCACGATGGAAAGCATCTTTGCTGAGGTTCCGACTTCGAGAATCGGGAAAAGGTCCGTGAGGTAGTCGCGCATCACGTTGCCGGTCACGCCGATGGTATCGAGACCGGCCTTCGCGCGCTTCATGGTTTCGACAATCGCCTTGCGGGGACTCATAATCTTGATGTCGAGGCCGTTCAAGTCGTGTTCCGGCAAGTAGGCTTCCACCTTCTTCTGGATTTCGCGGTCGTGAGCGCGTTCCGGGTCCAGCCAGAAAATCGCAGGCGTGTTGCTGAGGCGGGCGCGCGTCACAGCGAGTTTCACCCAGTCACGCACCGGAGCGTCTTTCGCCTGGCACATGCGGAAAATGTCACCCGCTTCAACATTCTGCTGCAAAAGGACTTCGCCCTTGCTGTTCACGGCACGAATGACGCCCTTGCCCTTTGCAACGAAAGTCTTGTCGTGGCTGCCGTACTCTTCGGCGCCCTGGGCCATGAGGCCCACGTTCGGTACGGTGCCCATCGTCTTCGGGTCGAAGGCGCCGTTTTGCTTGCAGAATTCAATCGTCTCGTCGTAAATGCCGGCGTAGCAGCGGTCCGGAATGCAAGCGACAACTTCTTGCAACTTGCCTTCCTTGTTCCACATACAGCCGGAATTGCGGATCATCGCAGGCATCGAGGCGTCGATAATCACGTCGCTCGGCACATGCAAATTCGTAACGCCCTTGGCGGAATCCACCATAGCAAGGTCCGGACCCGCAGCAAGAGCGGCGTCAATGGCGGCCTTAACTTCAGCCTCGCGAGCATTGCCTTCGAGGCGCTTGTACAAATCACCCAGACCGTTGTTGGCGTCAATGCCCAGCTCCTTGAACAGGTCGGCGTACTTCGTGAATACATCCTTGAAGAACACGCGCACGAACGCACCGAACAGCACCGGGTCAGAGACCTTCATCATGGTGGCCTTCAGGTGTACCGAGAAGAGGAGACCCTTCGCCTTCGCTTCGGCCATGGCATTGGCGATAAACTTTTCGAGGGATGCCATGCGCATGACGGTGGCGTCGATGATTTCACCCTTCAGGAGCGGCTTTGCGGCACGGAGTTCCGTGACTTCGCCTGCATTGTTGACAAATTCAATCTTGAACGTATCGGCATCGGCCATGGTGATAGACTTTTCGTTTCCGTAAAAGTCGTCGGCCTGCATGCTTGCCACATGCGTCTTTACAGAAGTGTTCCAGTTGCCATTGCTGTGCGGGTTGTTACGAGCGTAGTTCTTCACTGCCTTGGGAGCGCGGCGGTCAGAGTTGCCCTGGCGCAGCACCGGGTTCACGGCGGAACCCTTCACCTTGTCGTACTTCGCGCGGATTGCCTTCTCTTCGTCCGTAGCCGGAGCGTCCGGATAGTCGGGCACGTCGAAACCGTTCTTCTGCAGTTCGGCGATGGCGGCCTTGAGCTGCGGCACAGAAGCCGAAATGTTCGGGAGCTTGATGATGTTCGCGTCCGGTTCAAGCGTAAGCTTGCCCAAGAAATCCAGGTCGTCGCTTGCCTTGCCAAAAGCGGCCAGAATGCGGCCCGGCAGGGAGATGTTCTTGGTTTCTACATCGATGTCGGCGGCCTTTGCAAAACCGCGCACGATGGGAAGCAGGGATTGAGTCGCCAAGAAGGGCGATTCGTCTGTGAGGGTATAGTAAATCTTGGTATTCATACGAGCCCAAAGATAGATATTTACTAACTTTCTCACGTTATGAGTGATTCTTTCAAGGGTAGATTTGCCGCCGTGCTCCCGGCAGGCGGCATCGGAAAACGGATGGGCGGAACCATCCCCAAACAGCTGATGCTGCTAAACGGCAAACCGGTCTATTTCTACTGCCTGGAAACGTTCCTTAACATGGACGAAATTGGCCAGGTGGTGATGGCCGTACCCGCCGACTGGAAAGATTATTTCGAAAAGCAGATTTATGGAGAATCGGGCCTTTCCAAAACTATGCCAGCCGAGACACTGAGTAAATTAACCCTCGTCGTCGGCGGAGCGGAACGCTGGCAATCGGTACGGAACGGTGTGAACGCCCTTTCTGACCAGGCGGAATTCGTGCTGGTTCACGATGTGGCTAGACCTTTCGTTTCTAAAGATATTATCGAAAACGTTTGCAAGACCCTGGTAGAAAAAGGGTCCTGTCTGGTGGCAAAGCCCGCTGTTGACACCATCAAGGTGGCCGAAGACGGCAAGGTGGAAAAGACCATCGACCGCAAGAAGGTCTGGCTCGCCCAGACACCACAGGCCGCATCCGTTTCGCTTTTGAAAAGCTTGTATGGTCGAATTGACCGCGAACCGTTGGATTTTACGCCCACCGACGAGGCCAGCATTCTGGAATTCTTTGGAGAAAACGTCTTCATTGTGCAGGGGAACGCCATGAACGACAAGCTTACCACGCCGGAGGACTTCGAGATTTTTTCGGCACGTCTTGCCAGCAGATAGACGAGTCCCGTCGCCCAATAGCAAAAATTTAAACGAGGAGAAAATGATGAATAAAATTCTAACATCCGTAATGGCAGTCCTATGTGCAGGGGTGCTCGCCTTGGCACAAGAATCCGGAGATGCCGGCTCCAAAACAAGCGCGCCTGCAATTGGGCTAGGCGCCCGTTTGGCGGTCGGTTACGGCATGATCTGGGGCCTGGAAGATGACTGGTCCGGTGGCGAGAATGACGAAAATCCGGGCGGCATAGACTTGGAAGGTGGCGCCGTTGGCCGTATTGTCCTTACGCCCACCATCCATTTCACGCCAGAACTTTTGTTCCGCTATGCAAGCTACTCCCAAGATGACGATTTGGGGGAGCGTGAATTTAGCCAGATGGACTTGGAAATACCATTGCTTGTCAGAGCCAATGCCACCCCGAAATTTTATGCCTATATCGGCCCCCAGCTGGGACTCAACCTAAGCAGTGACGTATCTCTCAAGGCCAAAGTGGCGGACAAGGTATCTGGTGGGACAACAACCCACTCCGTTCCCGAAAAGGTAGAACAGACATCCTTTGGTTTTGGCGTTGCCGTAGGTGCTGGTTATTATGTCATGGACAAACTTGGCGTAGACTTGCGAATAGGCTTCGGTTTGACAGAGCTTTACCCCGATTCCAAGGGTAAGTTCGTTGACTTAAGCGGGGCCAAGGACCTATCCTTCAAACTGGGCGCCAACTACTGGATTTTCTAGGAACCGTATTTGTTCCTGTAACTACATATCTTCTAGCTGTTTACCCTTGGTTTCCTTGATAAACTTTGCCACGAAGAAGATGCTGAATATGGCAAAGAACGAATAGATACCGTAGGTGGGACCAACGCCAAATCCGTCTTCGCCCGTGAGCACGGGGAATGTCCAGGTGACCACAAAGTTTGCAAACCACTGGGCCAACCCGCAAATGGCGATGGCGATAGTGCGGATACGATTGTTGAACATTTCGCCAAGCATCACCCACATCACAGGGCCCCAGGTCGCCGCAAAGAAGGCGATGTAGAGGTTTGCCGCTATCAGGGCCACAAAGGCAGCCGAATCAGACAGGGCTGCGCCACCGCTACTCATAAAGCAAATCGTAAGGGTACTCAAGGTCACCGCCATGCCAACGCTACCGATAAGCAGAAGGGGTTTACGGCCTAGCTTGTCCACAAGCAAAATGGCGGCAACGGTCATCACCAAGTTGATGGCGCTAGAAATCACGCTGGTAAGGAACGCATCGCTTTCACCAAAGCCCACACTCTGCCAGAGCATTGTGCCGTAGTAGAAGATAACGTTGATGCCAACCAGTTGCTGCAAAATAGCAAGGCCCAAACCCGCCCACAAAACCGGAGTGATCCGCTCCTTCTTGTTAATGACTTCCAGCAGGTCGGTAAACTTGGCGGGCTTTTTATTGCTGAAGGAGCCCTGAATCTTTTCAACCTCTTCGTCAACCCCATCGGGATTAATTTTGGCAATGACTTTCTTGGCTTCGTCCAGGAGCCCTTTGTGAATCAAGTAACGGGGCGATTCGGGGAGTTTCCAGGCAGCATAGCCGTAGATTACCGACGGGATAATTTCGACCCAGAACATCACCTGCCATGCCTTGATGTGGCCAAACATCGGATTGTTGGCCGAACCCGCAATGCGTACGATGAGGTAGTTCGAAAGGAGCGCTACAAAAATTCCTATCACGATAGCGAACTGTTGCAATGAGCCCAAGCGTCCACGCAAGTGGGCTGGCGCAGTTTCTGCAATGTAGATCGGTGCGATAATGCTTGCCATTCCAATGCCGAGCCCCCCGATGATACGCCACATAATAAAGTCCGGGATGCCAAAAGGAATGCCCGACCCGATTGCGCTCAACAGGAACAGGTCTGAAGCAAAAAGCATACAACGCACGCGGCCGAAGGCGTCGGCAATCCGCCCGGCAAAAAACGCACCGATAGCAGCCCCAATAAGGGCCAGGGAGACAGACCAGGCCAGTTCATAGTCCGTCGCGTTAAAGTGTGCCTTTAACGCCCCGTTTGCCCCGTTGATGACGGACGAGTCAAACCCGAACAGAAACCCGCCAATGGCGGCGGACAGGGTTATGAGCACTATGTGTTTCATTTGCGGATTTGCGTTGGACATCAGGCCTCCCTTGAATTGAACCATCCTCTCTAATATACCCGCTTTGCGCCAGAAATGTCACACGATAGTATTATTTTTACAAAAAATGATATTCCAAATTGGAATAATACGGGTCCCTGTGTCCCATGGATAATTTCGGGACCCGATAGCAAAGTCTTTAGCGTGTAATGCTAATCGGCCTTGCCTCACGGTAACTGCCGGAGGAAACCTTTACGATGTACATACCCGCAGGTAGCCCCGCCAAGTCAAAGGAATACGTGTGCACTCCAGCATTCAACCTGCCCGTGATTTCTTGCGCCACAAGGGCGCCATAACCCGTAAACAGGCTAATCTTCACGTTGTCCCTCTGGAGAAGCGTGTACTGCACCGTAATCATCCCGTGCCGGTAAGAAACCCCCATGTTCCTCGCCGGGCCGTTCAAGCCATCCATAAGGACCGCCATCCCGCTGGTGACGGCACTTGACGAACTTACATTTGCACCGCTCGACGAACTCGAAGCCGCTAGCCCGGCTGAAGACGAAGCAGTAGAACTGCTGGACTCTTCCACAACAATCTCGGCACCATCCTTGCCGTTAGTGAGCGTCACCGAAACCCTAAACAGCACCTGTTTCCCGTTATAGGAAAGCCCCTGCGTAAAACTGTAGGTCTCGCCATTGTTCACGCGGTTGGGGTAATGCCCAATAGAAAGCGTTCCCTTGGAAACATCCGCCTCCGAAAACACATAGGCTTTTTCGCCCCATGCCACCACAGAACCGTCCTTGCCAAACCAATGTCCAGGTTCCTTGGCCGTGGATTTCGTGACAACCGTGCCGTCGGATTCCTGGGCAAAGAAAGCAGCCTGGGAAATAGTCAAAGCGGAAAGCCCCAACTTTGCGGCCACCTCGGCCACGTCAAAGTTTACAGTGACGGGAGTGTAGTTGTCATCTATGGGGAGCGACACCTTCACGTTGTATGTATCGACTCTGCCGATAACGACGCTACTGGAACTTGCGGGCTGCGCAGAGCTGGAGGATTTCACGATGCTCGACGAAGACGTAATCTTGCTCGAAGAACTGCTCATTGCCGGTGTTCCCGAAGAACTGCTCGACGTGGGAGTGGGGCTATCGCCAATTTCAGGCCAGTCATAATCCAACTTAAAGTCGTTGTAATACTTGGTGTACGCATCACCTGCACCGCTGATGCCACTTTCAAGTTTCAACTTGTAGTCATAGTGTTTTTTTCGTATTTCCGTATTGCCCGTATATTGGAAGTCGGTATTCACAACCACGGCAAAGACCATCTGCGTCCCGCCTGTCGAAGAAGGAGTCTTGTCAAGCCGAAGCGTCGCCGTGCCTTCACCGGTAATAGGTTCGCTGTAAACGGGGGTACCATCGGTGGCGCGATAGCAAATCAAAAAATTCATGTTGGTATTGTTGGAATTGCTGCCGTTCGGGAAAAAGCTCACACTCACCTGCTTGGCTCCGCTCTGCACCTTGAGCGGGATATAGTTCGCGCCCGACCAGCCCGGAGTAATGTCCTGGTTCGGGACAAGGTAATCGCCGTTCGCGGTCACGCTCTGGTACGGTGTCATTTTCCAGGTGTAACTGTAGTTCTTGTTGTCCCAATAATCCTGTTCCCAGTAGGTATTGCTACCAAAATTATTATTCAGCAAGGACTTGATCTCGTTTGACCATTTCTTCATGTCCAGGAGTGCAAGCCTTGCGCGGAATTCCGTAATCAGGCGACGAACGCCCGCTTCGCCGAGCCCCTTGTCGAGGGCGTACGTTTCGAGCAAGTACTTTGTTTTGCCGTAAGCATTCCCGTAAATCCAGCGGACAGATCCCGTACCCAGCCAAGTTCCCATGAAGGTGGGGAAAATGTTGCTGTACTGCGAACCTCCCAAGAGGTACCTCTGATTCTTGCCCGTAACACCGCCATTATCGGCACTTCCGCCGGGTCCACCAAACGTGCCGTCGATCAACCATCCCGAATAAGTTTCAATCGGCATAAAGGGGGCAATGACCGTCGCCGCATTCAGAAATCCCATACCGCTGTATACACCATCGCGGTGGCTGAACATATCCTGTTGAATCCAGGTGTTGCCCGCTTCCTGGAACCAGTGGGCATCCTTTGCGCCGGGGTAACCGTTCGTCATCGAGTGGATCCCCTCGTGAATCATCGCATCCATCTGCGCCACACGATCGTGGTAAGGGCAACTTGTATTGAAACTATACAGCGGATAAAACGAGGCCGCCACGGCCGTGTAACCCGCCACCCATGTTTGCCAACCGCCCGTCGTGTCTTCCTTTGCGCCACCGGCGCAAGTGCCCGAGCCATAGTAGTAAACGGCACTGTACTGGCCGTCCTGCGCCTGGGCATCCGGGGCCCATCCCATCTCATTGTACAAATACTCAAAGTCAGTATCGTACTTTTTGAGAATTGAATCAATTGTCACGTCAGTAATGCGGCTGTCGCGGTCCTTGCCCCAGTAAAACGCCCACCACTTACCGGCCTTCTTTCCGGTAACGCCCGAACAATTGTTGTTGAACTTGGTCGGCGGCTGGATATCGCCCAGATTCGATTTTGTGTCGTAATCCAAGTCGCTACGGTAGCCGGGCCATGTGTAAGCATCGCCATTGGCGGCAAATACATCCGCTCCCATTCCGGCGACAAGTGCCGCCGCGATTATCCATCCTGTCATTTTTTTCTGCATAAATAACACTCCTGACATTGTCCTGCGCAATAAATAGAATCCCTTTGCCCCAAATCCCAGTTTTTTGTCACTAGTAGAAAAAGATTCCGTGTTAAAAGCGTGTAAAAGCCCTATTTTTGCCTCCATTTGTGTAATTTTTATTACACATTAAAATCAAAAACACTAAATATTTACAAAATTTATTGATTTATGTGTAAAAATTTTATATCTTTTGGAGCGTGAGTATCGCACTGGAACATCTATTCGACTACGACGATTTCCGCAAGTTTATGCAGGATTATTTCGAAGAGCAGAAAAAAATGCGCTCCGTGTTTTCCCACCGTTTCTTTGCGGCAAAAGCCGGATTCAGCAGTTCCTCTTACTGCTTGAACGTAATTCGCGGGCGATTCAACCTTACGCACAATTCCATCGAGAAAATTTCGAAGGCCATGGATTTCGAGCCCCTGCAAAAAGAATACTTCGAGGCGCTGGTGCAGTACAACCAGGCACAGCAGGTGGACATCCGGGAGCAGGCATGGAAACAGATTCTGCAAATTCGCAAGCAAATCGAGTTTACCCATGTCACCACCCGCGAGCAGGCTTACTTTAGCAAGTGGTACTACCCTATCATACGCGAACTCGCCGTAGACCTGGACTGGCACGAAGACTACCGCGTGCTAGCACGGTCGCTCACGCCGCAAATAACGACAGAAGAAGCCCGCAAGGCGGTGAAGAACCTGCTGGAATGGGGACTCCTGAAAAAAGAGGGCGAACGCTACGAGCTGACTTCGCAAATGCTGGACGCCACAGAAATCCCACCCATTGCACTCCGGCAAATCCGACACGAGTACATACAGCACGCCATAGGTGCAGTGGAATCCATGCCCAAGGACGAACGCTTTGCTACATTCACGACCCTTGCCATGAGCAAAAATTCCTATGACTACGCCGTAGAAATTCTCGAGGAAGCCCGCAAAAAAATTATAGCCCGCGCGTCCAACGACACTAACGTGGAGCGTATTTACGAAATGATGCTCGTGGCGTTCCCGATGAGCAAGATGCTCACGAAGGAGGACGAAGGATGAATCGTTTGATAGTTTGGCTTAGACAACCTTGCCATGGGTGGATGGCCGCCTTTGCCACCACCCTTGCCCTCCTCGCTTGTTCAAACAGCAACGATGTGGCTGGCGGCGTTACCGATATCGGAAATTCTGTTGCACAGGAACCAGACTCGGTAGTATTCTGCGGAACCGTAGTCAACATGCAGGGCAAAAAAATGCCCGCCGCACGGCTTGCGCTGTATTGGGACAACGGCATTGAAATTGTCGATTCCCTGGAAACCTTTGCCGATTCCAATGCCCAGTTTGAATTCAAGATGCCCGCCGACGATGAACATATCGGCAAGCAGGCCACGCCGGAGCTCTACCTGTACGCCGAATCGGGTGCACTTTCGGGACTTTCTCTCCCGCCAACTCAAAAGACAGAGGAAATCCGCATCGGCACGAACAAGGCTGTCCGGGGAAGCATTTCTGGTGCAACGTCTGGATTGGTCCGTATCGGCGGAACACACCTCATGGCCGAAGTGCAGGCAGACGGATCCTTCCGTTTCGATTCGATTCCACCCGGCATACAAGAAACGTTAATTTATTCAGAAAGTGTTTCGGTGACGGGTTACATCCCGTTCTCGATACAGGACGCCGGCGACACGCTGGTACTTCCGCAACTGGAAAACTTCGGAGGACACCTTTGGAATCCAGACCTTGACCTGCTCGGGGAAACCTACGGATTCACATCTTCCCACGCCAACGATGTAAGCGAGACCAACATCGGATGGACCACAATAGACATCGAAATGAACGGCGACGAATACGTGTTTGACCACAACGGAAAAATTGCAGACAGTGTAAATTATGTAGAGGGCGTAAGTGGCAAGGGCGTGCTGCTTGAACCGGGCCAGTATATAGACCTGGACACCCTCAACCCCACCGGCGGAGATTTTACCCTTTCGCTGTGGACAAAATGGAACGGTCCAAACGGAGAGCACCAGGCCCTGTTCTGCCAGCGCGCCTACTGGAGCGATTCCACGTCGCGGTTCCAGTGGCATTTTGAGTCGAACACCGGTTCATTCACCGTAATGAAAAGTATGCCCAACTATCCCGAAGCCATTTTCTTCGGCGATTCAAGCAGTGTCCCTGTGGGAGAATGGGCGTTCCTCGTACTCGTTTCGAAAGACCACATGGTGAGCATGTTCGTAAACGGCAATCCCGTAGGCAATGCACAGGAATTTGTCCCGAATGACCTGAACCGGAGCGTTCCATTCCGCGTGGGCGGCAACGAAATCAGGACCGAGACCTGGAATGGCGTAATCGACGGCGTAAGTATTGAAACCCGCGCCCGCAGCCCCGAGTGGATAAGGGCAAAATACGAAAAAAGCAAGCCCTAGAAAGAACGCTTTTCGCTCCTTTTTCTATCTTTACGCCCGAAAATTTAACGCCTAATAGCTATGAGCTATGAGGTATGAGGTCGCACACTTCGTGTGCTTTGAGCTAAAGAATCGCGCCAAAGGCGCCTGATAAATCGCCTAGCTTTGCTAAGCAACCTCATTGCTCAAAGGAAACCGAAGGTTTCCGCACTCATGGCTCACAGCCTGGCCGAAGGCCGAGAGGTAACCCATGTTTCGTGAAGTAAAGAAAGAAGAGACCTTCCCGCAGATCGAAGAGCGCGTGCTCGGCCTGTGGGACAAGGACGAAAGCTTCAAGAAGTCGCTTGACAGCCGTCCGGAAACTGAACCGTACACTTTCTACGATGGTCCTCCGTTTGCAACGGGCCTTCCGCACTACGGTCACTTGCTTGCCGGTACCATCAAGGACATCGTTCCGCGTTACTGGACCATGAAGGGCAAGAAGGTT
>OMSO01000026.1:14497-44468 GCA_900313675.1 uncultured Fibrobacter sp. | reverse complement strand
CGTTCCGGGAACAGAACCTTCTGGCCTTCTTCGCGGAGCTGCGCAAAAGCCTGCGGGCTCGTGACTTCGTGGCAGAGGTGGAGCCCGATAAAGAGCTGGTACTGGCCGCTCGGGAGCTTTGCTACCGTGTGGCTTTCAAAAATCTTCTGATAGAGTGATTTTCCCATAGTTTTGTCTCTTTTTGTTCCCGCTGTCATTCTGGAGGGCCGAAGGCCCGATAGAATCCATCGGGATTTGTTTTTTACGATTTATTGCGGGCACAAATATAGAAAAAAAGGGGGGGGATGCCTCCCCCTGGTTCGCACTCCGTCGCTCTCCACCCCCTCTGCGGGGACACCCCGCAACGCCCCGTCACCCGCTTGGGGAATCTTCTTTGTTTTCTTAAAAATTTACTTAACATTCTTCTTAAAATTTTGTACATTTATGGCAGGAGGTTCCCATGCCCTGTATTCTGCCTGTTTCCGATTTGCGTAACTACAACGAAGTCCTCAAGAATGTCTCCAAGGACACTCCCGTTTACTTGACCAAGAACGGCAGGGGTTGCTATGTGGTTGTGGACATCAAGGAATACGAGCGGATGGTAGCCGAACTGGAACTGCAACACGCCCTCGCCGAGGGTGAGAACTCCGCCAAAAAGAAGGGCTGGTTGTCTGTCGCCGACATCCGCAAGAAATACGAGGTCTAGATGGCGGAAATCGTATTTTCGCCCAAGGCGGGCGAAGACCTGGACGGCATAAAAGAATACATCGAAACGGAATTAAAAAGTCCTGTTGCGGCAAACAACAGGGTGCTTGAAATTCTTGACGCCATCGGCGAATTGGCCCGTTTCCCTAGGCTTGGGCCGTCTTTGCAGGAGAAATTTTCTTCATTGGGCAAATACCGTTATTTGCCGGTTGCCGGCAATATCGTTTTTTACAGGATAGAAAAGGAAAAGGTTTTGATAGTCCGCATTCTTGGTGCTAGAACGGATTATATCAGGACTCTAGAATTAGGTTTTTGACAAATCTCTCCCTCAATGTGAACTTTCCCTACAACGACCGTTCGGCTCTTTTGCTAAAAATAGTCCTGTGGCATCGCCTCACTCTCGCGCCCACGCCTGGTCAGTACTAGGCGCTTGTCGCTCACGTCACAGATTCACGACCTTCGACTGTTCACTCGGGAAGCCCACATCTCAGTCGAAAAACACGAAACAGCTCTGGTTCACAAGTGTTTTGCGGTCAGAACCTGTTCTTACGGGTCAGAACTGTTCTTGCGGGAGGAAACTCTTGTGACTGTTAGTCCCTGCGAGTTTCCGCCGAGAGTTCTGATTACTTGCGTATTATCGGCAATTTCCAGGAATTATAACATTTTTTTTGTTCTGGTTTTATCCCCGCTCATAAAGAGCCCCTATAAGACTAGAGATTTACAAATTGGTACCACCGAATAATCTTTACGACATATCGTTTAGAGCTCTTTGCAGCACAAATTAATTAATCGTAGGTTCAAAACAACTAGGAGGATGATTGGTTGTTTCAAAAATACGATATTCAGACAATTCTGGGCACTTATCAATTTGTTCATTGCTAAGAAATTGTACACCTAAAGAGTCCTCATGCCATTGATCGAAATAATTTAAATCTATTTTCGTGTATTTATCATTTCTATTTTCGAATTCGTAATCAATTGCATTGAGCCATCCTCCGTTACAGAAAACATGTATCCGAAGCGTAAGTTTTCTTCTAAATTCGTGTTCCGATCCAACATGAGGCAAGCGTGCATAATTATACGCAGGTGACACCATAGAATAAACTTCTAATAAAGTATCCTCCGAATATAACTCAATCCAAACAGAATCCCCCTCTGGTACGTGTACCTTGCAGTCAAAATTATTCCTGCAAAATTCCATACCATCATCTGAAGAACAATACATGCCGAAAAAAAATGGTAATGAAAATAAAAACAACAATCTAATAACTGCAAAATTGTACATGAATTAATACTCCTTCCACCAATCCCTATGCCAAACCCAATTTTGTTTTATCCCTGTTCATAAAGAACCCCTATAAGACCCGAAGAGTGTGAGTTCAATGCCCCATCGATGTCAAAGTTAAGAATAATAAAAGAACGAAAGTTTGGAGAAGTTGTTATATTTGAATGTGAATTAGAGGCTTGACATGCCGTACACGATGGATGAACTTGATGAATTCTTGCGTAAGGACGAGGACGAGATCCGTCGTGCTGTAGAGCGCGTCAGAAAAAATCCTGTCAAGCTTAAACCGGACCTCAAGGATTTCTTGGACCCGGACCTTTTCCGTCTTCATGCAATGTCTTACAATCGTCACAATCAAAATCGCGACAGTATAAAAATTGACTGGGAATTCCGAGACAAAAGGTTCGAGGAGTTCCTCGGCGACAACTACTGATTTTTACAGTTTTATCCCTGTTCATAAAGAACCCCTATAAGACCTACTTCTTGAATATACCTTAATTTATGCGGGTTCGCAAGCGTTTTGACGCTGAAAAAATCAGAAAAAAAGGATGGATTTCTGGGATTTTGTCGATTTCCTTTAAGGAAAATGTCAATGGCATAACGATTCTTTCCGAACAAGAAAAGTTGAAAAGCGCAAGCTGACGATGTGGGGGTATTAGGGGGCTTGCCCCCTAGGCGAGAGGGTAGGGAGAGCACTGCTCGACCGAGGGGGTGGCTTCCCCCTTTTTGTAAATTGTTGAAAATTTACACATCGGCAAGGCGATATTTCCTCGAAAATGTAATTATATTATAATTATACCACGGAGTTCTATATGGAAGTAGAATTCGAGTGTTTTTTTGTTGGAGACGGAATATGAAAAAGGAATATGATTTTTCTCGCATGAAGGCGGTGAAGAACCCTTATGCGGCGGCGTTGAAAAAGCAGATAACCATCCGCCTCAATTCAAGCACCATCGATTATTTCAAGAACATGGCAAAAGACGTCGGCATCCCTTACCAGACGCTTATTGATTCGTATCTTACAGACTGCGCCCTGTGCAAACGTAAACTGACAATGCGTTGGAAATAAAGTGCTCAAAAACTGATTAATTACCTAAAAAACTGATTAATCACATTAGGTAATAAGATGGATGGCCGTTTTTACGCAGAAAACGGCGTTTTTTCCTATGGCATACTTTTTGCAATGCATAATAGTTTTCTTTTTACTCTTGACAGCGTATCAAAAAGGAGATACATTTGGGATGAAAGAGTATGTTGCTTATGAAGGGCCCTGCTTTACCGTTGAATGGTTCTATGACGAGAATGGAGTAAGTCAATCATTAGAGTATTTCAATGGGCTAAGCGATGTCCAAAAACGTAAGGTGTTGATGTTGTTTAAGCGGATAGGAGATTCTGGGAAGATTTCTGATATTACAAAGTTTAGGAATGAGGGCGATAAGATTTATGCATTTAAGCCGCAACCCGATCGCTTTCTTTCATTCTTCTATGTTGGGAAAAAGATTATTGTGACAAATGCTTTTTGCTAGAGGTCTCAGAAACTTCCTGAAAACGAGAAACAGCGAGCCATACTTCTTATGCAGAGTTATAGCGAGCGTGTACAAAAGGGAATGTATTATGAAAAAGGCTAGATCAACATTTGAACGGGCTATGTCGGACCCGAAACAAAGAAAGGCTTTTGAAAAGGAATATGCGAATTTCCTTTTGTCCGAACT
The DNA here is from genome assembly GCA_900313675.1 of uncultured Fibrobacter sp. Lineage (GTDB taxonomy): Bacteria > Fibrobacterota > Fibrobacteria > Fibrobacterales > Fibrobacteraceae > Fibrobacter. Next base: position 40,787 of record OMSO01000026.1, on the reverse strand, counting down.
GCTACTTGACGCAATGGCTCAGCAGGATATTAGCGTGCGTGCACTGTCGAAGGCTTCAGGTATTTCGACTTCGGTAATTCAGAACTTGCGGGCCATGCAGCCCGTAAACATTACGCTAAAGACGTTGAATGCCCTGCTATCGACTCTTGGATATGAACTTGTCGCCCGCAAGGGTCGGCATTGCGTGAACTTATCCACGCCCTAAAGTCCCCTTACTTCACGCTCCAGTCGATAGGCTCGATTCCCTTGCTTACAAGGAATGCGTTTGCCTTGCTGAAATGCCTGCAGCCGAAAAATCCCCGGTAGGCCGAAAGTGGGCTGGGGTGTGGGGCGGTGAGGATCAGGTGTCCGCGGTTCGGGGCCACCAACGCCTGCTTCTTGATGGCGAAACTGCCCCACAGCAGAAACACCAGGTTTTCCCGCACCTGCGAAAGCCTCTGGATAATGGTGTCGGTAAAGGTCTGCCAGCCGATTCCCGCATGGCTTGCCGCCTGGTGGGCCCGCACCGTCAGGGAGGCGTTCAGGAGCAAGATGCCCTGGTGGGCCCAGCTTTCCAGGTTCCCGTGCTGCGGGGGTGTGATGCCAAGGTCGTCGTGGAGTTCCTGGAAGATGTTGATGAGGGAGGGCGGCGGGTCGATTCCGTTAGGCACCGAGAAACACAACCCGTGGGCCTGTCCTGGATTGTGGTATGGGTCTTGCCCGATGATGACAGCCTTTACCTTGTCCACAGGGCAAAAGTCCAGGGCCGCAAAGATTTTCGGTCCCGGCGGGTATATCACGTGGTGTTCCGCCTTCTCCTTCAGGAGGGTTTCCTTTATTTTCTGGAAATAGGGCTGCTCGAACTGGTCGCCCAGAAGTTTTAGCCAGGATTCTTCAAGTTTAACCATTATGGCCGAAAAATACTTAATTATTTTGCCAATGTCTCCATTAATGCTTATATTTCTTTTGTTGAACACTGGTATATTCGCCTAAAAAAGGAGGCTTCCATGACAAAAACATTCGCTATGCGCCTGGCTGCTATTTCTGCTGTGGCTATACTCTGCTCTTGTGGCGATTCCTCTACGGGAGCCAAGGATGATGGGGACAAATCCTCCAAAGAGTCTGTGAAGTCTGTTTCTGGTTTGGGGAAGTGCTCGGCAGACCGTGCGGGTGAAGTCCTCTATGTAGAAGACGAAAAAGCTGAGTATATCTGTATTCCTAACGAATGGAAAAATACCGGCGCCACCGAAAATAGTGAAGGTGATGAATCTGACACAAGTTCAAGTCCCTCCAAAAACAAGTCATCGTCTTCGACAAAGGGAAGTAGTGGAAGTACTTCGGGTTCAAGCAGCGCCTCTGATTCGGGTAAGAATTCCTCTGGGTCTGGCTCTGCAAGTTCTTCAAGTGTTGCACAGGAGCCGACTTCTAGTGCACCCGGCGCAAATGAAACCATTCCTACGAAGCCTGTGAGCAAGGCCTTTTCGGGAGTGGTGCAAAAGGGCCCGTTCACGAGTGGCTCTACTATGAAAATTTGGGAACTGGATGAGGATTTGGCCCTGACGGGAACGAAGTTTGAATGGGAGGTATCTTCGTCTCTTGGTGAATTTTCTTCGCCTAAGTTGAATCTTGCTACCCAGTATGGATTGCTTCAGGCTACGGGAACCTTCTATAACGAGGTTTCGGGCTCTACAACGACAGGAGATTTTACCCTGAAGGGAATTGTGGACCTGAGTAACCGGGACAAGGCGAACTTGAACATTTTGGCTCACCTGGCTTACAATAGGGCGATGGCTCTGTTTGCAACAGGAGATTACAAAAACATTCCGGCAGCCAAGTCTAAGGCCGAACAGGAAGTGATGGAAGCGTTCTACATGAATCCGAAGGATGCCCCCCTGAACCACGCCTTTGAAGATTTGAGCATCTTTGGCACAACCAACGACGATGCCAAACTCCTGGCGGTGTCTATCCTGCTTACTCGGGGATTGAATCCGACGGGAATAACGTCTACCACGGCGGAACTATCTGCGGATATCAAGGATGACGGTAAGTGGAACCAGAGTTCGGAATCTACGACGCAGGTGACCGTTGCGGATTGGGCGCTTAACAATTTGGCAAACAATTCCAAGATCCGCACCAGGGTAGAAACCCAAGGTGGTAACGCCCCCGATTTCGAAAGATGGATAGGGGAGTTTATTGAGGGCGTCTATTCCATTCCCTGTACCGACAAGTTGGATGGGAATATGGAACAGATCGCTGTTGCAGGAAGTTCGTACAATGGTAAAAAACTGGTCTGCGATGGCGGCAGCTTGAGATTTGCAACAAGGCTGGATACCCTTATCGGGTATGCGTGTACCGCATCCAGGGACGGAGTCATTAAGAGTTACATTGACCCCTATTATGGCACTGAAAAGGAGCAGATTTGCGATAGCGGCGTTAAAAGCTGGAGGGACGTTGGAATCTACGATTACTCCAAGGAGGATTTCTTCAGCGAGACTGCCAATTATGGCACGCTCAAGGACAGCCGCGATAACAAGACATACAAAACCATAAAAATCGGTGCCCAGACCTGGATGGCCGAGAACCTGAATTATTCTGATTCTACGAAGATGACGAATTTGAAGGGAAATTCCTGGTGCTTCAACAACCGCACAAAGAATTGCGAGATGGCGGGAAGGCTTTATACCTGGACGGCGGCCATGAATTTGGCGTCGTTCTACCTCGAAGAAAGTGCGGCCGACGTTATTGCGGAAAAACATCAGGGTGCATGTCCCAATGGATGGCATATCCCGACCTCTACAGAATGGAATGACCTTATGGAGTATGTCGAGGCGCTAGGTACCGAGAACTATGCTGGTTCTTACTTAAAGTCCAAGACGGGGTGGCAAAGCTATTCGACCAGTGTGAAGTCTTTGGACGAATACGGTTTTTCTGCGATTCCCACGGGAGCCTATTACGGAAAATATGCCAATGCGGGGGAAACCTATAGTGCCTATACCTTTGATGACGAAGGCCAGTTTACCAATTTCTGGTCTGCAACGGAAGCCCCCAAGACAGCTGCGGCCACGAAGGCTCTATATTGGTTCTTGGATTACCGCTACAACTATTTTGATGTAAGTACCGATTACAACCAGAAGGGGCGCGGATTCCCGATCCGTTGCGTCAAGAATTGATTTTGGAAAATCTGCCTTTGATTCTTGTTTACGCCGGAAGCGCCCTGATGCTTCTCAACATCGTCCGTTACATTTTGCTGGAACGGGTTGTTCTCAGGTCGAACTACTGGGACAAGGGCCGTGGCCCTCTCCACATTCCCCTGGCACTGTTGGTGCTGTTCCTTCTGGGGTACCTGGCGGTCGGTTACGTGGGAACGCCCGACAACGTGGTCCCATCCATCCTCTTTGGCGGTAGCCTTTTTGTGTTCCTGATTCTTTCCTTGATGAAGATTATCCTCAAGAAAGTGGAAGAAGGGGAGGAACGCATCGGGGCTGTCCACAAGGACTTGAACGCGGAGAAGAAGGAACACGGGGCCAAGTCTGCATTCCTTTCTAACATCGGTCACGATATCCGCACCCCCATGAACGAAATCATGGGCTGTGTCGCCCTTTGCAAAAAGGAAGACGCCACCTTGCCCGAAATCAGGGAGAACGCAGCGAAGATTGAACGTTCCTGCCAGCACCTGCTGTCGCTGGTGAACGACGTGCTGGAAATGAGCCGCCTAGAAAGCGGTAAAATCGAGACGGAAGAGTCCGCCCTGGACTTAAGGGAAATGGTAGCTGGCTGGCATGAAACATTTGCGCCTCGGATGCAAGAGAAGAACATCGACTTCACCGTGGATTGCAGCGGCGTGAAAGACCCGCTGGTCCTTTGTTCCCGCCAGGGTTTCAACCGGGTCGTCATGAACCTCTTGAGCAACGCCTGCAAGTTTACGCCCGACGGGGGAGCGGTGTCCCTGAAACTTTCCGAGAAGCCTTCGGAAAGGGAGGGCTTTGGCCTGTACGAATTGCGGGTGAAGGACAACGGAATCGGCATGACCGAAAGCCTTGCGAGCCGCCTGTTCGACGCCTTTGAAATGGAACGCTCCTCCTCGTTGAGCGGTGTCCAGGGCGTGGGCCTTGGAATGGCCATCACCAAGCGCATCGTGGACCAGATGGACGGAAAAATCCAGGTGCAGAGCCAGTCCGGAAAGGGCACGGAGTTCGTGGTGACGCTTCCCATGCGCCTCCAGTCGGCCATGCAGACCCAATGGAATGCGGACTTGCCGAATTGTCCGGTGAATTTTGCGGGCAAGCGGGTCCTTTTGGTAGAGGACATGGCCGTCAATCGCGAAGTAACCGGTTTGATCCTGAAAAACATGGGCTTCGAGGTGGAATTTGCTGCAAATGGCGAGGAGGGCGTTTACAAGCTGTCCAGCGCCCATCCCGGCTACTACGACATTGTTTTGATGGATATCCAGATGCCCGTCATGGACGGTTACGAGGCCACCCGCCGGATCCGCCGTCTCGGCAATGTGGAGCAGGCATACGTCCCCATCGTGGCCATGACTGCCAATGCCTTTAGCGCAGATATAGAAAAGGCCATGGAGGCGGGAATGAACGCCTACGTGGCCAAGCCTATCGATGTAGCGGTTCTTGAAAAGACCCTGGCAGGATTTTTCGGGAAAAAGGTCTAGTCCCGCAAGAATCCGGTGAGCGGGTCGGAGGCGGAAGCCCCGCGCGTGAGCACGCGCCCAAGGCCTGCCAGGTAGGCCTTGCGACCCGCCTCTATCGCAAGTTTGAAACTTTCCGCCATGAGCGTCAGGTCGCCTGCCGTCGCGAGGGCGGTATTCGCCATGATGGCTGCGGCCCCCATCTCCATGGCGGCACAGGCTTCAGAGGGTTTTCCGATTCCCGCATCTACGATGATGGGCAAGTCGATTTCGTCAATCAGAATCTGGATGAATTCCCGGGTAGAAAGCCCCTTGTTGGACCCGATGGGGGCGGCAAGGGGCATCACTGCAGCGGCTCCTGCGTTCACCAGGTCCCTTGCCACGTTCAGGTCCGGGTACATGTAGGGCATCACCACGAAACCTTCCTTTGCCAAGGTCTCCGTGGCCTTTACCGTTTCGTAGTTGTCGGGCAGAAGGTACTTGGTGTCCCGCATGATTTCGATTTTCACGAAGTCGCCACAGCCCAGTTCACGGGAAAGCCGTGCGATACGCACCGCCTCGTCGGCATTCCGCGCACCCGAGGTGTTGGGGAGCAGCGTCACTCCCTTGGGAATGTAGTCCAGAATGTTCTCGTGGTCCTTGGTGTTTGCCCGGCGCACGGCGAGAGTCACTATCTGCGCTCCCGCGTCCCGCACCGCCGCTTCGATGAGCTTCAGCGAATACTTGCCGGAACCAAGAATGAAACGAGACGTAAATTCGTGACCGCCGATAACGAGAGAATCTTTAACCTGAGAGTCTGCCATAAAGCCTTCTTGTTTGCACGTGGAATATAGAAAAAACATTGTTTTTCGGAACGAATTGTCTTTTTTTTGAACAAGGAACTTCTTTGTAAAAAACATTTCACGCGGTGCGGATGTTCGGAAACTTTGAATTTTTTGAAAAAATTATATCTTTGACAAAGAGGTATTTGTATGGATTTTCGTAAGATATTTGCTGCTATGGCCTTGTTCGGCTTGGCCTCTACGACCTATGCCGAACTATCTGTCGACGATTATACCGAGGCGGCCTGGATAACAACCCGCTTTTATGGCGCCCAGCGTTCCGGCGAAGGGCCCAACTGGATTCTGGACGGAACCAATTTTACTACCAGCTTTACTACCGACAGTTACCAGGGTAAGGATGTAAGCGGCGGATGGTTCGACTGTGGCGATCATGCCATGTTCGGCCAGCCCCAGAGTTGGGCTTCTTACATTTTGGCGGTATCCTATGCCGAATTTACCGAAGGTTTCTACGATCTTTACACTGGCGACTACACGGACTACAAGGCCAGTGGCGATTATACCCGTGCAGGAGGCAAGCCCAACAAGATTCGCGACTTATTGGAAGAACTTCGCTACGAGGCTGATTTCTGGGTCAAGGCGGCACCCGATGCCAACACATTCATTACGGTAAAGGGAAACGGCGACCAGGACCACAAATACTGGGTGACTGCAGGCAAGATGAGTACCCTGAGCACCGAGGAGGGCGGTAGTCCCCGCGAAATCACGGCCAACAAGGAAGACGGCTACACGCCCGGAATGGTGGCCGCCATGATGGCGGTGATGGCCCGCGTGGACCCCAGTGCCGACAATCGCGCCAAATATTTAGAGACGGCAAAGAACGCCTATGCCTATGCCAGTTCCCATTCGGGAGTTTCCAGCGCCGGTTCCTATTATGACGGAAGTTGGTGGGGTGGTCGCTGGCAAGACGGTCCCTTCCTTGCGGCGCTGGAACTTTACCGCACTACCAACGACGAAACCTACAAAACCGCCGCCCAAAGCTGGTTTAGCAAGATTCAGTTCGAAAGCGGAAGTTATACCCGTCTGGGTTATGCCAATGCGGTTCCCCTTTCCGTGGTCATGGGTAATGGCGTGTTTGGTTGGAACCCCACGTCCGGAAACCAGAAGACCGTGAAGGACTTCTTGGACAACCTGTATGCTAACCAGACCAATAGCGAAGGAGCCTTTACCAAGGAAACCGGTGGTGGCGGCTCCTTCTCCGTACGCACGCCCTCCGGTGGAGCGCTGCTGTACGCCCTGTATTCCAAGTTTGCGGGTATCGATACCTACGATTCCAAGATTTTGACCAATGTCGGTTACCTGCTTGGTGACAATTCCAACAAGAAATCCTATGTGGTGGGTTACACCCGCAATGGCGCGAACGCCCCTACGGCACACCATCATCGTGGCTACTACGGCAACGAGGATACAGACAAGGATCCGGATTCCGGATTCAACATTCCCGAAAAGAACAAGCTTTTGGGTGGCACCATTGCCGGTGATTTTACCAGCGGAAGCCACAACACCACGGTATCGTCTTGGAATGTGAACGAAGTTTGCGTAGACTTGAACGCCCCTCTGGTGGGTGCTCTGGGCTACATTCTCAGTAAGAAAAAACCGGTGACCGATGATGAACTGGGTGTGAAAATCGAACCCGAAGCTGTCAAGCCTGTTGCAACCGCTGCACCTGCTACCATTTCCATGGAACAGCACGGCATGCAGGTGGTTGTCTCTGGTCTGAGCTCGGTACCCATGCTGGTAGAACTCTTTGACTTGCAGGGCCACCGCGTGTCTATGGTCAAGGGTCTTTCTCAGGTGTCGGTGCAGTTGCCTTCCAAGGGAGTGTTCCTGGTGAAGGTGAGTGGCAAGGGTATCCAGAAGGGCTACAAGGTCAAGGCCCTTTAACCCGTTGGTATAAAGTCAAAAAATCCGTCCGAAACCGGACGGATTTTTTAGTGGATTAATTCTGAAATCCGAATTCCGGACTCCGAATTGTGCGAGAGCTTTGCTCTCGCTACGTCTTGTCTTCTCCGCGGAGCATGATAACCTTGCCTGTGCGGATGTATTCCACGATTTCGAATTTCTGGAGCAGGCTCTTCAGGTTGTCCACCTTGTCGCTGCTTCCGGTAATCTGGATAATCATGGACTTTTCGGTCATGTCTACGGTATGGGCCTTGAAGTGGTCGCAGAGCTGCAACACTTCGGTCCTCTGGTCCGGAGAACAGCGCACCTTGATGAGGGCCAGTTCCTTTTCCACCGCGTTGGTGTCGGTATGGTCCTTGGCCTGCACCACGTCCACCAGCTTTTCCAGCTGCTTGATAATCTGCATCAGGATTTCGGGATTACCGTGGGCGATGATGTTCATGCGGCTGAAATTCGGGTCCAGAGTGGGGGAGACCACCAGGGAATCGATGTTGTAGCCACGACGGGAGAACACGAGGGCGATACGCACCAGCACGCCGGGGCGGTTCGCAACCAACAGACTAATAGAATGTGCCTTATCAATCATCTTCAAATCCTCCTATTAGGTCGATCCCGTGGGCTTTTCCAGCTGGGCCTTGGGCTGTTCAACAATCATGCTGGTAATGGGGGCACCGGCAGGAATCATGGGGAACACGTTGTCTTCCTTTTCGCATTCGCAATGGATGAGGATCGGACCGTCCTTGTATTCCAGCGCCTTCTGGATAACCCGTTCGGCGTCGGCGGCGCGCTTGATACGCAGCCCCGGAATGCCGTAGGCCTCGGCGAGTTTAACGAAGTCGGGGTTGCCCTGCATGTCCACGCTAGAGTAGCGGTGCTCGTAGAAGAGTTCCTGCCACTGGCGCACCATGCCCAGGTACTTGTTGTCCATCACGAAAATCTTGATGGGCAGCTTGTGGATGGCGGCTGTGGCCAGTTCCGCTTCGGTCATCTGGAATCCACCGTCACCGCTGAAGCTGAGTACCGGCCAGCCGGTTTCGTTGCCGAAGGAGGCGCCGATGGCGGCGGGGAACCCAAAGCCCATAGTGCCGGCGCCGCCGCTGGAATGCAGCTGGCGGGGGTAGTTGATGTCGAAGAACTGTGCGACCCACATCTGGTGCTGGCCCACGTCGGTAGTGACGATGGCCTTGCCACCGGTGAGCTTGCTTGCTGTTGCAATCACGTGCTGCATGCGGAGTCCCCCCTGCTTGGGGTAGGTGAGGGGAAACTTTTTCTTCCAGCTCTGGCAAGTTTTAACCCAGTCGGCGGTGTCCAGCTTGTTTACCATGGGCAAAAGCTGTTCCAGCACGAGCTTGGCGTCGCCGCAGAGGAACACGTCGGGCTGCAGCACCTTGCCCTCTTCGGCGGGGTCGATGTCCAGGTGCATCTTGACGGCGTCCTTGCAGAACACGTCCAGCTTACCGGTGATACGGTCGTCCCAGCGGCTGCCGATGGAGAAAATCAAATCGCAGTCCAGCACCGCCTTGTTGGCGTAAACCGTACCATGCATGCCTAGCATGCCCAGAGAAAGCTCGTGGTCGGTGGGGAAGGCGCCTAGGCCCAGCATGGTGCAGCACACGGGAGCGTTCAGCTTTTCGGCCAGCTCGCGCACCTGGCGGCTCGCTCCAGAAATCATGGCGCCGTGGCCTACCAGCAAGAGGGGCTTCTTGGACTTTTTCAGGAATTCTGCAGCCTTCTCAACCGCCTGGATGGGGGCGTGGGTCGGAATCTTGTAACCCGGCAGGTCCATCTTGTCGGTGAAGGGGGCGGTGCAGGGGCCGGCGGTCACATCTTTCGGCAGGTCGATGAGCACGGGGCCCGGTCGGCCGCTGCGCGCGATGTGGAAGGCTTCCTTCATGATACGGGGAAGGTCGTTGGAATTCTTTACCAGGTAAGAATGCTTGACGGCGGCGAAGGTCATGCCGCTGGTGTCGCATTCCTGGAAAGCGTCCTTACCCAGGTTCGGCGTGGTGGTCTGGGCGGCCAGCACCACGATGGGGCTGGAATCCATGAGGGCGGTGTAGATGCCGGTGAACGTGTTTGTTGCACCCGGACCGGAAGTCACGAGGGCGACGCCCACCTTGCCCGTCTGGCGGGCGTAGCCGTCGGCCATGTGGGTGGCTCCCTGCTCGTGGCGGGTCAGCACTACTTTAATATTAGAATCGAGAATCGCGTCGAACATGGGGATTGCAGATCCGCCAGGGTACCCGAAAATGGTATCGACACCCTCTCTTTTGAGGCACTCGATAATCACTTCGGCTCCACTTAATGTCTTGTTTGCCATAAAATACCTGAGTTAGAGTTTGAAATTTTATAAAAAGTTGATGGAAAATTAGCAGATTTTATTGGGAACGGCAAGATATAGTTCCTGAATTTGTTGAAAATTTTTGAATTTTTTAATAAAAAATGAATTTTTTGGGGGCTTTGATTGCTGAAAATTGTGAAAAAATGACAAAGTTTTGAGAAAATTTGATTTTGATTGTTTGAAATTCGCTATTTTTGTCCGAGAATTTTGTTGAATGGCTGTTTTTGATATGAAAATTTTAATTTTTTTCGCAAAAAGGCACTGCGTTCTCGAGCGGATCCCCCGTCAAAGCCTGCCCTGAGCTTGTCGAATGGGTCGGGGATGACACTTCTTGTGACCTGCACCCCTAATACCTACAACCTACAACCTATTACCTAACCACTAACCACTAACCACTAAATCCTAGCCCCTAGATCCTAGCCCCTAATCCCTAACCATGAAATACAAGAATCCCGACTTCATGTCTGCCGTCACCACTCCCATCGAGGGAGAAATCGCCTTCCGCAACTACGCCGAATCCACTTTTGGCCCTAACTACATTATAGTAGGTATCGACGAAGTGGGCCGCGGTCCGTTGGCGGGCCCTGTGGTCGCCTGCGCCGCCGTACTCAAGTCCGCTGACGTCTTGCCCGTATTGAACGATTCGAAAAAGTTTACCCGGCCGAAGCGCGAGTCTATTTATGACAAAGTAAAGGATGCCTGCGAATGTTTTGCCATCGCAAGCGCGAGCGTTGAGGAAATTGACCGTTTGAATATCTTGGAGGCCGATTTCTTGGCTATGCGGCGGGCATTGCAGGCACTGGGTATGACAGGAATCACGGAAAAACAGTCCGAACTGCCCGTGGAGGTCCGGGGACATTTTAAGCCGGGTGCGACCGTTCTAGTAGCGGTGGATGGAAATTTGAAAATTCACGGTTTGGACCAGGAGTGCCAGTTCCCTGTGGTAAAAGGGGACGGTTTGGTGGCTTCTATTTCTGCGGCTTCAATCCTTGCGAAGGTTTTTCGTGACCGCTATATGGACCAGCTGGCAAAGGAATATCCGGGTTACGGCTTTGAAAAACACGCTGGCTACGGCACTAAGGCGCACCTGGACGCCATCCGCAAGCAGGGCTTTTCGCCGGTACACCGTAAGACGTTCCACCCGAAAGGACTGTAGAAAATGAGTAATGAGTTGTGAGTCGTGAGTGATGGGAAATTACACCGCTCACACCCCACACTTCACATCTAGAAAACACTCTGGGAACAGAAAAAAGCCCTTTTGGGGACGTTTCTTAAAAAAAACTTGCATAAAGGGGTTATTCTTTATATATTTCACGTGATTTTAATGCAAACTCTTTTATGAATGGAGAATCTATGAAGAAACTTGCAATGGTTATGTTCCTTGCTTCTATGGTCGGCGGAGCCTATGCTCAGGCCCCTGCCGCACCTGCACCTGCTCCCGCGCCGGCCCCTGCTCCCGCAGCTGCCGCTCCGGCCCCTGCTCCCGCAGCTGCCGCTCCGGCCCCTGCTCCGGCTCCCGCTCCTGCGGCGGTTGCCCCTGCTCCTGCTGCTGAACCGGCTGCCGCACCGGCCCCCGAGGCTGCACCTGTAGCCGAAGCCGCTCCGGTCGAAGAAGTTCCGGCTGTAGATCCTTGCGCCGTAGACTCCCTGGGTCAGCAGATTGACCCCGAAGGTTGCGCCGCCGCTGTTGAAGCCGCTCGCCAGCAGGCCATCGCCGACTCTATCGCCGCCGAACAGGCTCGCCAGCAGGCTATCGCTGACTCTATCGCCGCCGAACAGGCCCGTGCCGATTCCATTGCCGCTGCCGAAGAGGAAGCCCGCAAGAAGGCCGAAGCTGATTCTATCGCTGCCGCCGAAGCCGCTCAGAAGGCTGCCGAAGAACAGGCTGCCAAGGCTCCTCGCTTTGCGGTTGGTCTTACCGGATCTGGCGCTTGGGGTATGTTTGACGTCCAATACGACGAGAACCATTTCAAGGACCTTCCCTTTACTTTGGGCGTGAGCGGACTCTTCTCTAAGCAGCAGTTCGGCGCTCGCCTCACGGCTTCTATGCAGTATCATCGCCTCTATGTGAGCGAATCCAACAACCGCACCATTAACGAAGGTTACTGGCGTGCCGGTCTCGGCCTCTATGGCCGTTGGATGCCTGCCCAGAAGGAAGGCCTTATTGTGGAACTCGGCCTTACCGCTGCATGGGTTACCTCTGACAACATCAGAATCCCGAGTCCCTATACCTCGAGCCTCTCGGATATGTTCTACCGCCCCCAGTCTGAATACGCTGTTGAACTGGGCGCTGGCTACGGCATTACCTTTGCCGGAATGGCCGGTGAAATTGGTGCCTTTGTCTCTTATGATCTGAACGAGACCATGGAATTCAAGAGCGATGTGGAGGGCAATGCGTTCCATATCGGTGCCCGAGCCACCTTCTGGATCCTCAACCTCTAACAGACAAGTTTATTAACAATAACATAAATACAAATCACAAGGAGAATGTATGAAACATAAACTCTTGACTCTCGCCTCGGCCGCCGCGCTGCTCGCTGCTTGTAGCGACACCTCGGTTTCCGATGCCAATGACGAAATCAAGGAAAAGGGAACCGTCACCTTCTTCGTGTATGACGTCCTCACCAGGATGCCTCTCGAAGACGTGGCCAACTACTACCGTACCGAAGACAAGACCAAGTACACCGACTCCACCGGTACTATTGTGTGGAAGAATGTGGACATCGGTCAGTCTTACTTTGACTTCCAGCTTGATGGCTATGCCATGAAGCGTCACGACGTCAAGGTTACAGACAAGATCCAGCGCGACGTGGCCCGTGTGGAAGACAACGTTGAAAAGATCCCCATGTTCGAACTTGGCGTAAGCGTAAAGGGCCAGTTCTTCTATAGGGATGCTGCAACCAAGGACTGGGTGCCTGCTGCAAATGCTACCGTCTATATTGACTACCCGGATTCTTCCGAAATTTACCCCAACGAAGTCTATACCAAGACCGACGAGAACGGTTTCTATACCTTCGAGAACCTGGCTTCTAACGTAGGCTTCGAAGTTTGGAGCGAACGCTTCACTGTCGATAGCACCGTTTACGAAGTGGCTAAGATTGGTGGCACTGCTCAGCGTAAGGGCGTGCTGAAGGAAATGGAACCGATGATTGCGGAGATTGCATCTCTTGAACCGGTGCTCCTTTCTTCCAACCTGAGCAGCCTCGGTGTCAAGGATGACATCAAGCTTAACTTCTCTGAAGTGCTTGAAAAGGATTCCGTGACCACTAAGCACATCTTTGTGAATCGCATGCTCAGCGATTCTAAAGATCCCGTCACCAACAAGCCCAACGATCTCAAGCCGGTGGCTGTGAGTGTGAGCCTCTCTGAAGATGGCAAGACCGTTATTATCAAGTCCAAGTCTGGCGAATGGGCTGACGGCAAGTCTTACGTCATTGACTTTGATGTCTGGTCTACCCTTACCAAGGGCCTGAGGGACTCTGTCAATATCGATGGTGTTGACTACAAGAAGTACCGTAAGTTCACCGCCGGCGCTCTGGAAGTGCCCGGTCAGGTCAAGAACCTGCATGTGAAACTCGATGACGATGGTAATGAAGAAATCGCCTTCGACTACATTGGCGACTTCAACTACGTTTCTGAATTGAACGGAAAGAGCGACCTGACTTACTCTGCTTTCATCACTCTCGAATGGGATGCCATTGAAAAGGGTGTTGAAAAGTACAATATCTATGTCAAGGGTGACAAGGATGCCAATGCTGACTATGTCAAGGTTGATGAAATCAAGGCCACCAAGACCGATGTAGAAGAAAAGACCATTGACCTGTCCGCAGCCCTCAACAATGGTAATTATCTGCTCTTCCCGCAGAACAAGCTCCAGTCTGGTGTGATTGACATCATCGTCCTTCCTGAAAATGCAAGCGGCGAAGCTCTCGCTAAGGATGCCAAGGCTCTCACCATCAAGACCTTTGATGCAGCCGACGAAGATATCTGGGCTATGCAGACATCCGAATTCATCACCGCTGCTAAGATCGATATAAAGAAGACCGGAAATTCTGTGGCCTACATATGTACTGGTTCCGAAACCTCTTCTTGCACCGCTCCTGTTACTAAAACGAATCCGCTTACCGATGGTGATAAGTATGGTGCAGTTCTCCGTATCGATGTCACGATGAATAAAGACTATGCTAAGATGAAGGCTCCGACTGGTTATGAGATTTACGCTGAACTTGAAGAAGATGCTGGCTGGGTCAAGTGTGATGCTACCATTTCTGGCGTGTCTGCTGACATTGCAATGGATGATGCTTGCTCTCCGTTCAAGGATGGAGCAAGGGAATATGCCAAGAAGGACGGTAAGGATTGGACCTTTGTCGTGGTCCCGTACTTCGGTACCGGCAAGAGCACCGTTGCCGCTCACTGCGCTGATTTGAGCCCCAAGACTGAAACCGAATGTCTTGACGCTGGTCTTGTGTGGATTCCCACCAAGACTTCCGGCTACAAGATTTCTCAGACGGAACTTGATGCCAAGAAGGGTGTCTACGCAACTGCTGAAGACTTCCAGGACTACATCAATTCTGTGATGGAATAGTCTGGTTCTTGTAATCAGTCTTTCAAAAGGTCGGATCCTTCGGGATTCGGCCTTTTTGCTATATTATCTCCGTAACGTTTTACGGAGGTTGTTTTGAACAATTCCATTCCTCTTGTACAGATGGTGCTGCAGTCAGACATTGCCACCATCGTTGTCCTTTGCATATTGGCGGTCATGTCCCTAGGCTCGTGGGGTATCATCATCGTCAAGTACATTACCTACCTAAAGAACAAGCACGCCAATGCCGAATTTTTCCGCAAGTTTAACGAAGTGACCCAGTTCGTGGAACTCCAGGAACTTTGCGAAAAGGCCGAAGATAGTGCACTGCGCCGCCTGACAGCCGAAGTGTTAAAAGAAGCTTCCAAGTTCAGTAACTTTGTGAGTTACGACTCTATCCAGCACCGCGCCTCCCTCCTGGAAGACACCATCCAGCGCTCTATCGAAGGGCTCCGCCTTGTAGAAGACAAGTACCTGAGTTTTTTGGCCACCAGTTCTAACCTGGCGCCCTTCTTTGGCTTGCTCGGTACTGTGTGGGGTATCATGATTGCGTTTTTCCAGATTGGTCAGCACGGATCTGCCGACCTTTCCGTGGTGGCTCCCGGTATTGCCATGGCCTTGATTACTACAGTGGGCGGCCTTGTGGTGGCAATCCCTGCCTCTGCGGGCTACAACTACTTTACCAGCTGTAACGGCCAGAACGAAATCTCTTATTTCAACTTCGGTTCCCAGGTGCTGAGCTTGTTTAAGCGTGGTGACCTGTTGGCTCTCGAAGAAGTGGCGGGCTAGGAGGCCTAGGTGAAGCGTAGCCGCGGAAAAGAACTGAAGCAGGAGATGAACCTCACGAACATGATTGATATCGTGTTCTCAATTCTGATTGTGTTCATTATTTCTGCTCCCCTTATGAGCCAGGGCGTCAAGGTGGACCTGCCCAAGGCCGAAGCCCCTACTATGGAGCAGGAAAAGCTTTTGAAAGTGTCTATCACCAAGGACGACGAAATCTACATCGCCGACATGATGGTGGATTTTGACAGCTTCAATAGTGTGTTCCAGTCCCTCTGGAATGGCGAGATGGCGGTGGTCATCAACTCCGACGAATCCGTGCGCTATGGGCTGGTGATGCAGGTGGTGACCCAGGTGCAAAAGCTGGGCGTAACAAAGCTCGGCTTCTTGACCATGAACCCCAAAGAAACTCCGGGTAAATGAAGAAGTTCCAGGACAGGATACAGTATTTTTCCTCCGATGTAGATTCTACATTGGTGAAGATTATCGTGTGTGCCGTGGTGTTCCACCTGGCCATCGTGGGAATCTGTATCGCTTTCCACTATGTGAACGTGAAGCCCGAGCCGGAGCAGATTCCCGTGTTCGAAATGGTGCAGGTGTCCGAGCCCGCGCCGCCTGCGCCGCCCAAGACGCAGCCCCCACCACCAAAGCCAAAGCCCAAACCCAAGGTCAACAAGCGGTTGCCGCCGGAAATAAAGCCCGAGCCCAAGGAAAAGCCGGAGGTGGTAGACGAAGATCCGAAACCGCCCGAGCCCACGCCGGAACCGGTGGATGATTTCCCGGTAGACGACATGGACCTGCCTGTGGCGTTAGAGGCTCCGAGCCTAGATCCTGTGGGTTCTGTGGACATGGACCCCCTGATGCAGGTGTACCTGGAACAGCTCAAGAAGATTATCATGAGCAATTTCAGACCACCCAAGGATTTGAAGGTAGGCCGCGATGCCAAGACCACAGTGCAGTTTACGGTGGACCGTTTCGGCAAGATTTCGGCGGTGATTCTCAAGAAGTCCTCGGGCAACAAGGCCTGGGACCACCTGTCGGTGCGTGCTATCCAGATTTCCAAGGTGCCGGAGTTGCCCTTCAATTACCGTGCCCCGAATCTGGTACTGAATTTCAACTTTACGCCTAACTGATTTTGTATGTTATTGAAAGTAATTGAACGTCATTCCGGCCTTGAGCCGGAATCAGGAATGAAAAAAACTAGATGGCGGTTCTAGCCCGCCATGACGGATGATGTAAACGGCTGAATAATGTTTTTTGTTTTCTATAATTGGGAAAGAGTGTTTTTAAGAATGAGAGAAAATTTGAAAAGGTTTGTTTGGGGACTTGTCCTTGCCTTGGCCTGCGTTTTCCCGCAGGGAGTGCTTGCCTCTATCGATACTATTGCCGTAGATGTGGGAATTTCTGTTTTCAAGACTACGCCCATCGGTATTGTACCCTTTGAAGAAAAACCCGGCATTGACTGGATCGAAGAAAGGCCTCACCAGATTTTGACCCGCGATGCGAACCTTTCGGGACGCTTTGACGTGGTGGCTTCTGAAAAGTTTAATTTGGCCCTGTTCAGCCGTTCCAAGGCGAAGCATTACATGACGGGGAAGGTGGAACCCACTGCTGACGGCCGCCTTGCCGTGGATTGCTACCTGTATGTGTCCCAGTCCAAGACGCTCCTTTTGGGAGAACGCTATACGGTGCCCCAGAAGGAACTTCGTCGGGCCATGCATGCCTTCTTTGACAAGGTGATTTACCAGCTGTGGGGTGAGCGCGGCGTGGCAAGCACCCGCATTGCATATGTTTCGAAGATTGACGGCGTGAAGCAGGTGGTGGTGTCCGACTACGATGGATTCCACCGCTCCCAGATTACCAGGGATTCTACCATCAGCATGATGCCGGTGTGGACCCGCGGTAACAAGGGCCTTGTATATGTGAATTTCAAGACCAACCGCCCGAGGCTCTACACCAAGAACTTTGGCAGGCCCGAAAAGCCCTTGTTTGAACAGTTCGACCAGACTTACAGCCCTGCGGTGAACCCTGTGAACGGGGAACTGTTGTTCTCCTCTTCTAAGGACGGCAAGACGGATTTGTATATCGGCAACATGGAGACTGGCAAGGCCCGCAAGTTTGCCTACCTCAAGAGCAACCAGACCAGCCCGGCCTGGAGCCCGTATGCTACCGAGGTGTTGTTCACCAGCGACCGTGGCGGTGGTCCCCAGATTTTTGTGATGGGCAAGGACGGAAGCGACCTGCGTCGAGTGACCTTTATGGGCCGTTACAATGAACGCGCCAGCTGGTCACCCGAAGGAGACCGCATTGCCTACACCTCCATGGACAACGGCAAGATGAACATTTACACCTGCGCTCTGGACGGTAGCGATATTGTGCAGCTCACCAACAACGCAGGTAATAACGAACATCCCACCTGGTCGCCCGACGGCAAGCTCATTGCCTTTTCTAGCAACCGGAGCGGCACATACCAGATTTATATTATGCGGAAAGACGGAAGCAACGTGACCCGCATTACCCAGGCCGGCGAAAATACTTCGCCTACATGGTCCTGGTTCTACGATGAGAATAAACCACAACCTAAAGAAGGATCCAAATGAAAAACATCGTCAAGATTGCATTGATTTCTAGCGCTGCCTGCCTTGCCTTGGTGGCGTGTGCCAAGAAGCAGCAACCCCAGACCGACCCTGCTGCCGAAGCCGCTCCTGCCGCTGCCGCCCAGGATTCCGCAAGCGCTGCCATGACCCAGGCCCAGGCCGACTCCCTGGCCGCCGAACAGGCCCGCCTGGAAGCGGAACGCCTGGAAGCAGAACGGGCCCGCCTGGAAGCGCTCATCAACCAGATTATGTCCGAAGACGTCTACTTCGACTTTGACCGTTCGGAACTCACCGAAAAGGCCAAGGAACTTTTGGCACAGGTGGGCGAACTGTTGCTGAAGGAAAAGCGCTTCACCATTACCATCGAAGGCCACACCGACGCCCGCGGTACAGAAGATTATAACTTTACTTTGGGTGCAAAGCGCGCCATGAAGGTAAAGGAATTCCTGGCTGCCTACGGTATCGAGAACAGCCGCATGGAATCGGTGAGTTACGGTAAGGAAGCTCCCAAGGCACAGGGTGAAACCGAGGAGGCCTATTCCCAGAACCGCCGTGCCAACTTCCGCGTGAATATCAAGCAGTAGTTTTTAATTCGGAATTCGGATTTCGGAATTAAGAATTGTCGTAGAAAAATAAAGCGATTGAACATGAAAAAACTTGCTATTGGAATAGTATCGATTGCGTTTGCGCTTGTCGGGTGCTCCAAGATCACCATGCTCCGTACCGAGGAGATGAAGGCTGTGGGTAGCGATGTGCAGACGGGTATGCAGCAGGGTCTGGATTCTGCCGTGCTGAAACTTTCTGCAGAGAACGATTCCCTGCGTGCGGAGATGGATAGTCTGAAGGCTCAACTGGATGCTTCTGCCCTGGTGCAAAAGCGCATGATGGCCGAAGTCACCATGCTGTCGCGCCGTATGGGTGACGAATCGGAAAGGAACGATTCTAGGCAAGAAGAAATCATCTACCGCTTGGATATGCTGCTGGGCAAGAGCGACAAGATTTTGGCCAAGAAGGTTGTGGTCAGTGGCGCTCCTGCGGCTCCCATTTCTATGGACAGCCTGGAGCGTGAAGCCGAAAAGCTGGTGGAAGCCGAAGCCATGTTCAATACGGCCCGTTCCGATTATCATCGCGGTGAATACAAGCTGGCCTACGCCGGTTTCAAGCAGGTCTACGAACAGATGAAGACCGGTGAACTTGGGGAGAATTCATTGTACTGGATGGCGCTGTGCCTGATTGACGCCAATCAGGTGGAAAAGGCGAAGAAGGTGTTCACCAGCCTTGCGGACGCTTTCCCCGAAGGCCAGAAGGTCTGCACCACCATGTTTAAGCTGGCGGCTATCTACAGCACCGAAGGCAACATCGATATGCAGAAGCAGTACCTGCAGAAAATCCTGAATAGCAAAACTTGCTCTACTTCGGGAGAATTCGAACAGGCGGCAGAGATTCTGCAAGAAATTCTGGAACAGGAAACCCAGGCGGGTCCCAAGGCTGCCGAACCTTCGAATGGTCCTGAAGCAGCCGCACCCACTGCGGAAACTCCGGCGGCAGATGCTCAGCCTGCTGCACCAGCGCCTGCTCCGTGATTCTAGATGGCGGCTCGGTGACCGCCATGACGAAATAAAAAAAGCGAGTCAGATGGCTCGCTTTTCGCTTTTTGCCTTTTCATTTTGCACCGTCAGGTGCCCACGAAAAAAATCCGCTTTATCCAAAGAATCACACAAGGAGTTAGCGGATTATTGAGTGTCGGGTAGGTCTTAGGGAGGGCGTAAGCCTTCCCTATTTATTTAATCGTGCTGGTGAGGCGGAAGGCGAGACCGACGTCGCTGACTTCGTTTTCGCTATAGACGCTGAACTGCAGCTTGGACTTGCCGATGTTACGGACCAGGGCCACCGTCCATGCCCAGTCATCCATCTCGGCCTTACTGTCTGCCATAATCTGCCTGTCGTTGATGTATTCGCCTTCTACCATCAGGTTAGAAAGCAACACGTTCATCACGGGGACCAAACGGACAGGGAGCTCCAGGCCAACGTAAGTGGGCTGGTAGTAGATGCCCGGCTGGAAATACTTGGATTCGGGAGCGATATAGTTATGAGCCTTGGTGTTGATGTCATCATCCTGGGTGTAGATGCAGGCGTATTCACCGTAGAGGCGCAGGTTCGGGATAATGGAGTAGCTCGCGTAGGCGGCAACACGGTGGGTGAGGTAGGCGGTGTTTTGCACCACGTCGATGAGGTTTCCTCGGTAGGCTGCCTTGACTTCTAGCGGGAAGGTGAACTTCATGTCGTCTTCTACACGGAGGTAGCCCTGGTTGGCATTGCCGTCCTTGGTGGCAAGCATGGCGCTCAGCTGGTTGTTCTGGTGCTTCCAGCCAAGTTCGATGGCGTTGTGGCTGTAATCGCGCATCCAGAGACCGCGTTTGGTCAGGTCCTTGTCGATATAGGTACCGTAGTGGGTGGACTGGGACCAGTCCGTTTTCCAGCGGCCGATTTTCAGGTTCACCTGGTCGATGTCCGTGACTTTCCACTTGTAATTTGCCCAATAGAGGTCGGCGAGAATCTTGTCTTGTGCGGACTTGGTGGCCTTAACATTACCATTTTCGTCGGTGGCTACATTCGTTACGTTCTTGTTGCCGAATTCCGGGGCGAAAATGCGGAGCATGATGGTTCCGTCCAGGTTGTCGCTCTTGTATTGTCCGCCCACGTTGGCGCGAATCCAGCCGCTGCTGAAATTGTTGTCGTGGTCGTTGATGGACTTGGTGACCTGGGTCTGCACATTTCCCTTGAGGGTCATGTTGTCGGTGACGCTTGCTGCATCTGCGGCGTAGGCGGCAACACCTGTCGCAAGAATGGCTGCACTTAAGATACCGTACTTCATAAGATACTACTCCTATTGATTTTCGGCGGTAAAGATAGCTTTTTATTAGGAAAAAACTTGTTAAACCGGCGGGAAGAACAGGTAGGCGATGGCGATGGCTGCAATTACGCCGGCGGCGTCAGCTATCAAGGCGCAGGTGACGGCATGGCGGGTCTTTTTCACGCCTACAGAACCGAAATAGACAGCGATGATATAGAACGTGGTGTCTGCAGCTCCCTGGAACATACAGCTGAGGCGTCCTGCAAAACTGTCGGGACCCATGTTCTTCATGGCGTCAATCATCATGCCACGGGCACCGCTTCCGCTCAAGGGTTTCATCAGGGCGGTGGGCAGTGCTGGCACCACGTCGTTTCCGACTCCGAATAAACCGAGTACCCACGAAATTCCGTTCATGAGCAGGTCCATGGCTCCGCTGGCACGGAATACGGCCACGCCCACGAGGATGGCCACCAGGTTCGGGATAATCATTACGGCGGTATGGAATCCGTCTTTGGCTCCTTCCACGAAGGCTTCGTAGGCCTGGACCTTTTTGTAGATGGCAAGCCCCAAGAAGGCGACAATGATTCCGAACAGCACAAATCCGCTGATAAAGAGGCTGGTGGTGCCGATGGCTTCTGCCGTAAGGCGGCTGAAATAAACCATGATGGTGACCACAACGGCAACGCCACCGCCGAGCCAGGCTACGGTAATGGGGTCCTTGAGTTTCACCTTCTGGAAAAAGCTCAGGGCGATAATGCCTGCGATGGTGCTGAAGAAGGTAGAAAGCAAAAGGGGCAAGAATACATCGCTTGGGTTTGCGGCACCCAGCTGGGCACGGTAGGTCATGATGCTCACGGGAATGAGCGTAAGTCCGCTGGCGTTCAGCACCAGGAACATGATTTGGGAGTTGCTGGCAACGGTCTTGTCTTCGTTGGGATTGATTTCTTGCAGTTGCTTCATGGCCTGGAGGCCCATGGGAGTGGCAGCGTTATCGAGACCCAGCATGTTGGCGCTGATGTTCATGAGCATGGTACCCACCACGGGGTGACCCTTGGGGATTTCGGGGAACAGGCGGCTGAACAGGGGAGAAACGATTTTCGCGAGAATTTGCACTGCTCCCGCCTTTTCGCCGATTTTCATGATGCCGAGCCACAGGGAGAGTATGCCCGTAAGGCCGATAGCGATTTCGAATGCCGTTTTCGACATGTCGAATGCACCGAGGATAGCCTTGTTGAAAATGCCGGAGTCACCGAAGGCGAGCCACTGGACAATGCAGGCCACGAAGGCACCCAGAAAGAAAACAAGCCAGATGATGTTCAAAACCATGGCGCAAATGTAGTAAATAGGGGGTAGGGTCTAGGGGCTAGGATCTAGGGGTTAGGGGTTTGAGGTCGCTTCGCTTTGAGGCATGAGGTTCGAGTCTTATCCGCCACTGTCGTTTCTTTTTGTTTACAAATCGTGGTAAAAGGCCAAATCAAAAAACGAATCCCAAAGATGGACTCATTTTATTGTATATTCTCCAAAGATGCAGATAGGAATCTGCTTGTTTTTAACTGATAAAAGGACATCTATGAAACGTCTCTCTCTCGTTGCTATGGCAATCTTCTTCGCAAGCCTCGTGGCTTGCAACCAGGCTTCTGCCGGTTCTTCTTTCAACCAGCAGGCCAAGCTGGACTCCCTGGAAAAGGATTTCAAGCAGGTCAAGGAAGAATTTGAAATCATCAAGTACGCCCTCGACAAGCGCGGAATCTCCCTGGAACAGGCCCGTGCCGAGATGGAAGCGGACAACAAGGTCTGGGACATTCCCGACGAAGACAGCCCGGTCTTTGGCAACACCAAGAACCCGAAGCTCACGATTGTTGAATTTACCGAATTCCAGTGCCCCTACTGCTCCCGTATCGCTCCCACTATGAAGGAGCTGAACGAAAAGTACGGTGACAAGATCAAGTTCGTCTACAAGCACTTCCCGCTGAGTTTCCATGCCAACGCTCCGGCTGCAGCGGCAGCTTCTATCGCCGCCCACAAGCAGGGCAAGTTCTGGGAATTCCGTTATGCTCTCGCTCCCCATAGCCGCGAACTGGGCGACTCCATCTTTGTTGAAATCGCCAAGCAGGTGGGCTTGAACGTGGAACAGTTCAAGAAGGACATGGTTCTCGACTCCGCCATGCAGGCCCGTATTGACAAGGACTTCAAACTGGGGGTTGAAGTCGGGGTTCAGGGTACGCCTAACTTCTACATCAACGGCAAACGCCAGGACCGCTTCAGCAAGGAATTGGTGGAAAAGATGCTCAAGGAAGCCAAGTAAGCCACTGGTTTCGGGTGTACACACAAAGATTAGGCGGAAACTTCGTGTTTCTGTACGAAAAGTTTAATTTTAAACAAAATCAACAACATAAGGATGCGATATATGATGAAGCAAACTCTGAAGGTCGCCTCAATAGCCCTGCTTGGGCTTTTGACGACGACTGCTATGGCTCAGCAGAAACCGCCTCGTTTGGTAGTCTACAAGTTCTTTGACGATCAATACCGTCAGGGTGGCTTTGACTATGCCTACGGTGGCTCAAGCAAGGGCGTTACCATTACCAAAGATGGTGGTTACAAGTCTAAGTCTGCCTTGAATATCAAGCTGGACCCCAGCGAGTATTCGGGTGCCTCTATCTGCTTGTATAACGAGTTCTTTGATTTGAACAAGTATATGCTGGACTCCAAGATCGAGTTTATGATCAAGGGCAAGAAGGGTGGCGAATCTGTGAAGGTTGGCCTCTTGGATGAAGAAATTTCCGATGGCAAGAAGACCCAGGTTGTTCTCCCGATGAACAAGTACATCGAGGGCGGCGCCATCACTACGGACTGGAAGAAAGTTTCCATTCCTCTGGTGGACTTCCCGGACCGCGGTCTCTACTGGGACAACACCCGCAAGTCTGAATTCCCGGCCCGTATCGACTGGGATAAGATTGCTGAAATCCGTTTCTCTATCGATAAGAGCGGCGCCAAGGATTTCGAAATCTGGGTGGACAACATCGAAATTGTGAAGGGCAACAAGAAGGCCAAGCCCAAGGCCAAGATTGTCTACTGGGATGAAAACGAAGACGTCATCGACGGTCCGAAGAATCCCGAAAAGTTGGATGGCAAGGCCAAGACTCTTGTCACCTTCTACGACAATAACCTGAAGGGCTTCAGCTATAGCTACGGTGGTCTTTCTGCCCAACGTGAAGCCAAGTCCAAGACCAGCGGCAACCCCAATGTGCTTGCCCTGTACATCGACAACAACGACTGGTCCGGTGTGACCTACTCTATGGGCGAAGGCAAGTATGCCGATCTGTCCAAGGTCCGCAACAAGGGCGGTCTCTACTTCTGGATTAAGGGTAAGCTCGGCGGCGAGAAGGTCTATGTGGGTCTTCTGGACAACCAGGGCAACGACATCAAGAGCCAGACCAAGGTCAGCCTGAACGACTGGATCGAAGGCGCCAAGGTGGGCACCGATTGGAAACTGGTGAAGATTCCTCTGAAGAAGTTCAACGACAAGGGCAAGGCTTGGGACGCCAACAAGCAGGCCGAAGTCGCCAAGGATATCCAGTGGAACAAGATCCAGGAAATCCGCTTCTCCGTGGGCAAGGGCGAGAACCAGGGTGAACCCGGCAAGCCGGCTCCTGTGACAATCTTCGTGGACCAGATTACATTCACTGAGAATATCGACTGGGTTGACCCGGATATCAAGTGGGATAACTGGAATTCCAAGGAAAAGGACATGATCATCACCGACTTCGAAGACAAGTTCAAGGGTGATGTGTGGGAACCCTCCAAGGGCCCGAAGTCCAAGGTCGAAGTGGAAGTGCCTTTCAAGACCTCCAAGCTTGACGGTAACTCCCTCAACGTGAAGCATTTCGAAATGTCCGACTGGGTGGACATCGTGTTCGACATGGTCAAGAGCAAGCGCTCTGCCGCCGATCGCGACTGGACCAAGCACTGGGGCATCATGTTCGACGTGTACTCCGAACGCGCCTGGCAGTCCATCACCGTCCAGGTGGGTGACGCCGGCAACGAGCTGTTCGTAGCCAATACCGGTGTGCCTCGCGGCCGCACCACCGTGATCGTGCCGTTCCGTGCATTCTCCAAGTTCCCCTACTACCAGCCGCCTAACGCTAAGGAAAATGGCGTGTTCGACCTGAAGGGTGTTGTCTCTCTCGACTTCAAGCCGGGTGGAGAAGGTTCCAACGGTAACTTCGAAGTGGACAACATCAAGCTCACCAACCAGAAGGAAGTGAAGGCTGCTGACCGTCCGGCTCTCGTGAAGGTCGAAGTCAAGGGTACCGGCGATGTGGTCAACCCCAACATCTCTGGTGGCCTGTTCGGTATCAACGCCGCCCTGTGGGATGGCGACATGCTGGCCAACCCCAAGTTCAAGGTTCAGACGGCTGAATTCGTCAAGCGTATCAACCACGGTATCATCCGTTACCCGGGTGGTCTCCGTGCCGATGACGACCACTGGAAGGAAATTCTTGACAACCACGACTGGATGGTCGATACCGACGAATTCCTCGCCTGGTTGAAGAAGACCGGTTCTAACGCCATGTTCACGGTGAACTTCGGTTCTGGTACCGAAGAAGAAGCCGCTGCTTGGGTGAAGCACACCAACGTTGACAAGAAGGCCGGCATCAAGTACTGGGAAATCGGTAACGAAGTCTACGGTAACTGGCACCCCTACTACGAAAAGTACGGTAAGGACGGCGGTACCATCTATGGTAAGCGCGCTCGCAAGTTCATTGAAGCCATGAAGAAGGTCGACCCCACCATCAAGGTGGCCGTGCTCGGCGTGCTGGATGGTGAATGGAACGACAACGTGCTTCGTGAAACCGGCGACATTGCCGACGGTATCATCGTTCACCACTATCCGCAGCACTACGGTGAAGAAAACGACTTCGCCATGCTCTCTGCTCCGCAGGACCTGGTGCCTATCTACAGCCGCCTCCACAAGCTGGTGGACAAGTGGACCAAGCACTTCAACAAGAAGCAGAAGTTCGAACTGTGGCTCACGGAATGGAACTCTGTGGACTTCAACCCGGGTCCGCAGACCATTTCTCTTGAAAACGGCCTGTTCGTTGCAACGCACAGTACTGGGATATCCACAACGACATCACTCCGGAAGGCGGTGACTACGGTTACCTGACCCGTTCTGCCGAAGAGTGCATGAACTGCCCGCGCCCGAGCTACTGGGCATTCCAGATGGCTTCTGACGCCCTCCGCGGCAAGCTCCTCAAGACCGAAATCTCCGGTGACAAGGAATCGCTCATCACGACCTACTACACCGAGAACGGCAAGAAGAAGAGCCTGCTTGTGGTCAACAAGAACCCGTACAGCGATTACGAGCTGAAGCTCAACATTCCTGGCTTCAAGGGCAAGGCTTCTGTCCAGACTCTCGACCGCAGCTCCGAAAAGCTGAAGGAAGGCTGGGCCAACGATCCGTCCAAGAAGGCCAAGAAGGGTGTTGACGTGAGCAAGCCGATCAAGGTCGGTAAGCGCACTCTCACGCTCATCACCATCGAGTAATTGACGGAATGTCATCCCCGACTCGGTCGGGGATCTCCTAGCAAGGAAAAGCCTCGGCTCTGCCGGGGTTTTTCGTTTGTCCTGCAGGGTATAAAAAACAAAAGACCCTCTCAAAAGAGAGGGTCTTCGCGGGATAGACGAGGCTTGAACTCGCAACCTCCGGCGTGACAGGCCGGTGCTCTAACCAAAATTGAGCTACCACCCCAAATCGTTTCCGATTTTCG
>OMSO01000026.1:0-14465 GCA_900313675.1 uncultured Fibrobacter sp. | reverse complement strand
TCCGATTTTCGGTAGTGGGCGATAACGGATTCGAACCGCTGACATTCTGCTTGTAAGGCAGACGCTCTGAACCAACTGAGCTAATCGCCCGAAAGGGTTACTTGTCCTTCTTTTTACCGCTGAAGAGGATTCCGAGAGGAATGACCACCACGTAGGCAAGAACCAGGATAAGAGGTGCGACCGTAAGGCTGACCGGATTGTCGGCAGGACCCTGCTGGAGGCAGAAGAAGCCGATTACCAGGAGCAAGATTCCGATAGCAATCAAAATGAAATTTTTCTTGTTCATCATCTTACACAACCTTAAAGTGACTGCGCAAATATAGCATAAAAAAGCCGAATGTCAAGGGAGATTCCTACTTCTGGCCGGGGTATTTCACTCGGGTGTGGTAGGTGCCGTCCAGGCTGCGGAGGAACGCCTGTTCCAGCTTGAACAGTTCGCGAACCGACAGGTTGCATTCGCTGAACTGCCCTTCGTTGAAACGCCCCTGGATGGTATTGTGAATCATTTCTTGCAGGGCTTCGGAATCCATGTTGGACATGGAACGGCTGGTGGCCTCGATGATGTCGGCCAGCATGAGGATTGCCGTTTCCTTGCTCTGGGGCTTGGGTCCCTTGTACTGGAAATCTTCCTGTTTTACGACCTTTGTGGGGTCTTCCTTGGCGGCTTCAAGAGCCTTGTGGTAGAAATACTGGATGGTGGTGGTGCCGTGGTGTTCGGAGATGCCTGCCGCCACCAGTTCGGGAATCTTGTATTCCTGGGCAAGGGCATAACCCTGGGTCACGTGCCCGATGATAATCTTGACAGACTGGGCTGGATCCAGGGAGTTGTGGGGGTTGATTCCCTGTTTCTGGTTTTCGGTAAAGAATTCCGGACGCATGGTCTTGCCGATGTCGTGGTACAGCGCCATGACGCGGACCAGCAAGGAATTGGCCTCGATACTTTCGGCCACTTTTTCGGCCAGGTTCGACACCTGGATGCTGTGGTGGAAAGTGCCAGGAGCAAGCTCGGAAATGCGCTTTAAGGCCGGACGGTTGAAGTCGGACATTTCCATGAGGGTAAGTACCGTGGTGATGCCGAAGATACGTTCCATCAAGTGCACAAAGAAAGCCGACGCGATAGCGATACACACGGCAAAGTTCGCGCTTGCGGCAATAAGAGTCTGGTAGAAGGCTTCGAAACTCATGCGGTTACGTAGCAGGAACATGATGCTGATGGATGCCGCCATGGAAAGGATGCCCACGAAAATAGCGTAGATGAACTGCACCCGGTAGCGGATTCTTACCAACGGGACGAGCGAAATAATCAAGACCGCAAACACGGCAATGGTAGCCGCCAGGTCGTAGCCGTTGAGGATGCCGAATATCAGGGAAGACAGCACGGAGAAGGCAATCCCCAGCCGGTAGTTAAAGAGAACGGTGGCAATGACCGGGGTAAAGGCGAAGGGATAGAGCCACATAAAGTCAACCCCTTCGGGAAGTACCATGGCTTCGGGTCTGTTCAGGGAGTTGGACAGGTAGTGCACGGCCCAGAAACTCACCAGCTGGATAATGGCCAGGAGAACAAGGCTCCAGAGCTGTCTTGGGCTCTTGAACTTGCGCACCGTTTCGTTGTAGAAGAAATAGAAGAAAAAGGCGATGATGATGAGGGCGAGGATGATGGACTGGCCAAAGGGAGCCGTCAGGGTTCTCTGGTTTTCTTCTTTTTGCTGGGCCTGCTGCAGGGCTTCCATCTTTTCCAAGATGTCCTTGGTGATGGGGTCGCCCTGCTTTACGATTTCCATGCCACGGGGAACCATACCCTTGATGAGAGTTACCTTGTCTCGGGCAGAAGCCTTGCGGGCGGCCGTTTCTTTTTCTAGGTAGAATACGTTAGGCAGCGAGAACACGTAGAGTACTTCGTAGAAGGCGCTCTGTAGTCCCTGGTCGCTGGGGAAAGCCCGTTGCAGCTGAGCGAAGGCTTCGTCGATACGGCGCTGCAAAGGTTGGATAGCGGTTGTTTCCAGGGTGGTTTCCTCGCTATCGCGAATCATGGCAACGGTGGTCTTGTTGTAAATCAGGTGCTTGATTTCTTGGACATTGTAGGATTCCATGAACAACTTAAGCTCGGTCTCGGTCTTGGCGAGAAGGGTGTTGGAAACGCCACGCTTGAGCATCTGGTTGAATACAGAAAACACGGAATCCCTAGCCTTTGAATTTTGGCTCAAGGGCTTGATGGCGGTAATGGAAAGCCTTTGCTTTAATACCTCGTAGACTCGGGAAGCCTGCTGCACCTTCATTTGCAGAGTGTCGGCTGCTTCTGGGTTTGAGTTGCCGGGGGCATTGCTAATCTGTGCCTGCAGGCTGCCGTACTGGGCGAGCTTGTGGAGGTATTGTTTTAGGTCTTCGCTGATGCGGTTGGTTTCGTCGGAGTTGTACTCGAAAATGGCATTGACCTTTTCTTCGGCACGCTGGCGTTCGGCCTCAATTTCTTGTTTGGACTTGGGAATGTCGAAATTGATGGGGGAGATGATGGTGCGGGTACTGAGCTGGCCCAGGTGGGGGTGGTCCGCCTGCATGGCAATATTCTTGTCGGGGAACAGGAATATGGCGATAGCCGCGACCAACACGCAGCCAAGGAAAAGATGGAGTTTTTTCTTCTTCTTTTTCATTTGGAGTCCTTTTGCTCGTAGGCGGACAATATGTCTTTCACCAGAGGATGCCGTAAGACATCGGTGGCGGTAAATTCAACTTGGGCGATGCCCCTGATTCCGTTCAAGATGGTCATGGCGTGTTCCAGGCCGGACTTTTGCCCCTGGGCCAGGTCCACCTGGGAGGTGTCTCCGGTAATGATGGCCTTGCTGTGGGGCCCAAGTCTGGTAAGGAACATCTTCATCTGGGGTATCGTGGTGTTCTGGGCTTCGTCCAGAATGATAAAGGCGCGTTTGAGGGTGCGTCCACGCATGTAGGCGAGGGGAGCAACCTCGATGGCTCCGGTTTCTTCGTACCGACGGAGCTTTTCTGGAGGCAGCAGCTCGGAAAGGCTGTCGTGGATAGGGCGCAGGTAAGGGGCGATTTTTTCTTTCAGGTCGCCGGGTAAGAACCCGAGGGATTCTCCCGCTTCTACGGCAGGCCGGACTAGGCATATCCGTTCGGCCTCGTTACGTTCGAGGCTTGCGACGGCCAGAGCTACCGCAAGAAATGTCTTGCCTGTACCGGCGGGGCCCTTGGCGAAAATGACGTCGTTCTTTTCGACGGCCTTTACCAGTTCTGCCTGGGAGGGCGTCTTGGGGCCAATGGATATGCCGAACCGGTTCCGGATGATGGGGGCTGCGCCAAGGTCGAATTCCTGTACGGCAGACGACGATTTCCCGAGAAGGCGCTCCACCTGCTTGGCGGTAAAGGATTCCCCGTGTTTTGCGGCGATTTTCAGCTGGTCCAGGACCGTCAGCAGGCCTTGTAGGTCTGCACCGTCCTTGGGCTTCAAGTTGAGGCCCGGGAGTCTGGTCTGTATCTCAACACAAAAACGGCCTTCCAATAAGCGGAAAACCGTTTCGTTCTCTCCTGAAACTATCCGTTTCAGGTTATCAGAGATGGAGTAATGTTCCAAATGACCTACTCGGCGTCGGGACGTTCCACCGGAATGCCCAACTTGTTCTTGGCGTCGAAGATTTCCTTACGGAGCTTATGGTTTTCTTCGGTCATGGCCATGGCTTCGTCTTCGTTCTTCTTCAGCTTGTTTTCGTCGATCTTTTCTTTCTGGACAGCAGCCTTTCCACCACCGCTAGAACCGCCTTCGTCGTATCCGCCTTCGTCGCTGCTACCACCGGAAGAGCCGGCGCAAGCGGTGAAGAGGGCAAGGGACAGAGAGGCGAGGATCAGTTTCCAATTTTTCAAAAATGACATTATTCAGGCTCCATTCTAGTCTGTGTTGCGTAAAATGTATATTATTTACGGCAAAAAAGTTGTAAAAAAGTGAAATCCTTATGAAAATTGCCGAAAATTTGCGAAAATCCTATTCCCAGGTCTTCATTTCTTCGCCGGATTACGATTCTTGCGCCTTATATGCCCAGAGGCGCACCCAGATGATGGAAAAACTGGATTCCTTCTGTATTTTTGGAGGGATGCCCAGGGAGCCTGGGGCCGAAGAAGCCTTTACGGAAACCTGGACCCGATTTGTCCAGGATCCGGCTTTCTTGTTCCTTACGGGGGTGAACCAGCCGGGGTGCTACCTGGTGCTGGACCCCAAGGCGAAAAAGCCTGTGCTCTTTGTGCCCGAAAAGGACCTTTTCCGAGAGTTCTGGAACGGAAAACGGCTTGGTGTCGAACCTGGAAACGACGATGTATCTAGAGTCACAGGCATTGCCGATGTTCGTGATGCCCTGGAGTTTTTGCCCTTTGTGGAATCCATGGCAAAGAAGTACCGGTCCAGGGGGTTCGGTTACGTCTATTATTTCGAAAAGGTTCGGGGCGACCATAACGACAAACTGAAGGACCGGGTGGCGAAGGTCCTTGGCCGGCAGGGGATGAAGGTGAAGACCTGCTCGCCGATACACTTTGCAGAGAGACTTCCGTTGGGACCGGAGCGCATCGCCGACGCCAAGAGGGCCCAGTCCATCACGGAGAAGGCTTTCCGCAACCTGCTTTCGCGGGTGAAATCCTTCAAGAGCGAGCGGGAACTGTACCTGTACTTGAACTACGAGATGCAGCGCCGAAGCGACGGTGACCTGGCGTTTCCGACCATTGCCGCCTCCGGAGAAAACGCCTGCTGCCTGCACTACGTGAAAAACGATGAGCCTCTGAAGTCGGGTCGGATGATTCTCTTGGATTTTGGCGTGCGTTACGGGA
Organism: uncultured Fibrobacter sp.; assembly: GCA_900313675.1. Lineage (GTDB taxonomy): Bacteria > Fibrobacterota > Fibrobacteria > Fibrobacterales > Fibrobacteraceae > Fibrobacter. Next base: position 9,641 of record OMSO01000026.1, on the reverse strand, counting down.
CCCTTCATAGCGACATTTCCAGAACAATTCCCCTGAACGGGAAGTTCAATCCCTTGCAGGCTCTGCTGTACCAGATTGTTTTGGACTCTGCGTTAGTTTATCAGAAATTTGTGAAGCCGGGGGTAAGCCTGAAAGAAATAGGCCAGATTCCTTGGGAATTTATTATGAATGAGCTGGAGTCCCGATTGGTAAAAGCTCACAAGGGCAAGTTCAAGTTGTGTTATGACAAGAGACCTCATGGAGTGAGCCATTTTATCGGTGAGCACATTCACGATGGCGACCCAGGTTCCCGTTCTTTGGACACGGTGCTGGAACCCGGTATGTTGATTTCTTGTGAGCCGGGACTATACGGTGAATTCGAAGGTGTGTTCAACGGGCGGCGCTACCGCGAAAAGATCGGTATCCGCATCGAGGACGACCTGCTGATTACGAAAACGGGCTTTTTGAACATTTCCAAAAAAATCCCGAAAGAAATCGGGGAGATCGAGCGGCTGATGCAGGATAGGAATTTTTAATTCAGATTTATGAATTCGGATTTCGGAGTTACTTATTCAGAAATATGAACTCTGAATTCTGAACTCCGAATTCTGAACTAGTTCTAAAAAGCTATCTTTACCTTCAAATTTTTACGAAGGTCCAAAATGTGGAAATATAGCGGAGCGATCCGATTCTTTCTTTCTATCCTTGCGGTAACGTTTGTCCAGATGGGTGTGTTCATTTACGCCCAGAAGATTCTGTCCGGCTCCTTTGCCGGGGTGGAGGGGGGCCAGAACTGGCAGAGCCTGATGCTGCAGATCTTCTTTATCGCCCCCTATGTGGTTTTCGTGTGGGCGGCAGGGCTTTTCTCCAATAAGTTTTCCAAGAACAGGGTGCTGGCCTGGTCGTCGCTCTTTATGACGGCATTCGTCATAGCTATGGCGGTGCTGGTGACCTGCGGTGTTCCCCGTGTAGCGTTCTGGCTTTGCATCGGCCTTTCTACGGGCTTTGCGGTCCACAGTGCGGCTAAGTACGCCGTGCTGAAAGAGATGTTCGGCGTCCGCAACCTGAGCTACGCCAACGCCTTCTTGCAGATTTTCTCCCTGAGCGGTATCATCGCTGCCAGCTGGCTTGCCATTGTGGGCGTGAACCTCATTGACCTGGGAAGCCTGGCTAAGTACGAGGCCGTGCGCCAGATTATCGCCAAGTCCGTGGTGATCCCGTGGATCTTGGTGGGGGTGAGCGTGCTTGGTACCGTGGCGAGTTTCTTGATCCCGAAGGTCAAGTATGCCGACCGTAATGTGAAATTTACCACGGCTCGCCGCAGGTTCAGCCTGGGCTGGCGCCAGCGTTCCCTCCGTGCTACCATTATCGCCCTTTCCATGTTCTGGGCTATGGCTCAGGTGTTTACCCTTATGTTCCAGGACGTGTCCGGTTCCGAGACGGTGGACATGATTCAGAACTACCTGCCCTTCGCCATTGGCGGCCTTATGGTGGGGTCCATCTTTTCGGCACGCAATTCCAGGGACTTTATCGAGACTGGCTTTATTCCCCTGGGAATGATTGGTACTTCTCTTTGCATGTTCCTGATCCCCTTCATGGTGCATCCGGTACCCCTTTCTATTACGCTTGCCTTGGTCGGATTCTTTGGCGGCATATTCCTGGTGCCCGTGAATGCTCTTTTGCAGTACAATACCCGCCCCAATAATTCCGGCTGGGTGATTGCCCTTGCGAACCTGATTCAGGCCGTTGTCCTGGGTATTTTCTTGGTACTGTTCTCGGTAATGGTGCATTACACTCATATCCGTCCGCAACTCTACTTTGTTGGCCTTGGTGTTATTTCTCTGGGCGTGTTTGCATGGACGATTACGAACCTGCCTCAGGCATTAATCCGCTCCCTTTTGCGCCTGGTGTTTAGCCGCCACAGGATACGTGTGCTGAACGTGGGAAATATCCCTAACGTAGGTCCTGTGCTCATGGTGGGTAACCATCATAGCTTTATCGACTGGGCCATGCTTCAGATGGCATGCCCCCGTCCGCTTTGCATAGCAAGCAACAAGGACCATTTTGAAAAGTGGTACTTGCGCGCTATTCTCAAGCGCTTGGGAATGATCCGTATTGATAACCGCCACCCCGAAGAGGCCATGGAAAAAATCCACGAGGCCCTGCTTGCGGGCAAGGCGGTGGTTATGTTCCCCACAGGCGAAGTTTCCAAGTCTCCTCATGTGGAGCCTTTCAACTTGGACTACTCCAAGGCTGTAGAAGGGACCGATGCCGTGTTGCTCCCGTTCTATATCCAGGGCCTTTGGGGTTCTAACTACAGTTACAGCGGCTCCGATATGTACGGTGCTTCATCGGACCGTTCCGTGACGGTGGCCTTTGGCGAACCCATTTCTGCAAAGACTCCGCCTAACGAGGTTCGTGCCATTGTCCGCAAGATTTCTATCGAGGCTTGGCAGTATGCTGTTAAATTTGTGCGTCCCATTGCCGCCTCCTGGATTAACACTTGCAAGAAGTACGTGAAGAACGGTCCTGCCATCTACAATACCGATGGCGGTCACTTCTCCGGATACAAGCTCATGGGAGCAGTTATGGCTTTCCGAGGGCTCTTGAAAAAGAAGTTGGGCAAGCAGGAACAGAACATCGGTATCATGCTCCCGCCAAGCCCCGCGGGTGTCATTGTGAACTTGGTGCTCTGGGTCATGGGCAAGACCAACGTGAACCTGAACTACACATCTTCTGTAGATAATGTGAAGTACTGCTGCGAAAAGGCCGACGTGACTACCGTGATTTCTAGCCGCCAGTTCGTAGAAAAGTTGAAGGGTAGGGGAAACGATTATTCTCAGGTGGCCTCTGACAAGGTTCGCATCCTCTATGCCGAAGACCTGATGAAGGAAATCCCGAAGATAAAGATTGCGGCCCTGCTGGTTCTTTGCATTATCATGCCCTCGTGGCTTATCCGCTTTGTATTCTGCAAGCACACCCGCATTGACGATACCGCTGTCATCGTTTTCAGCTCCGGTTCCGAAGGAACCCCGAAGGGAGTGCTCCTTTCGCACCGCAACCTGATGGGTAATATCCAGCAGCTGGCATGCATTATGAACGTGACCCGCGGCGACGTGATGCTTTCGGAACTGCCGCTGTTCCACAGCTTTGGCCTTACGGTGACTACGCTTCTGAACTTGACCGAAGGCTGCCCCATTGTGGCGGTGGCAGACCCCACCGATGTGAAGACCATGGCCCGGGTGTGTTCCCGCTATCGCGTGACCTGTATGGTGGCGACCCCCACCTTCTTGCGCGCCTTTACCGTGAGTCGTTATGTACACCCCTTGGTGTTCAAGTACGTGCGTATCATCATTGCCGGAGCCGAGATGCTCCGGCCTGAACTGGCTACGGCCTTCCGTCTCAAGTTCGGTAAGGAAATTTTCGAAGGTTACGGTTGTACCGAGACCGCTCCCGTGGCGTCGGTCAATACCGAAAACACCCTGCTGAACGATTACATGACCATGCAGGTGAACAACAAGCCCGGAACGGTTGGCCCGGCACTCCCCGGAACACAGTTCCTGATTGTGGATCCCGAAACCAACGAACCGCTCCCTACGGGAGAAGCCGGCATGATTCTCATTGGCGGTTGCCAGGTGATGCAGGGCTACCTGAAGGACGACGAACGCACCAAGAGCGTCATCGTGAACATCAACGGTATCCGCTATTACCGCACGGGTGACAAGGGTTACTTGGACGAAGACGGGTTCCTCACCATTGTGGACCGTTACAGCCGTTTTGCCAAGCTTGGCGGCGAGATGGTCAGCCTTGGCGCCGTGGAAAAGAAGATTCAGGACACTCCGGTGCTTGAAGGCTGCGACTACCTGGTGACCACGGTTCCCGATTCTGCCAAGGGTGAAAAGATCGTGCTGCTCTACCAGGGCGAAAAGGAACCGAAGGATGTGCTTTCGGAACTTCGCGCCAGCGGATTCCCGCCCATCATGCTCCCGTCTCTTGCGTTCCAGGTGGAGAAGGTGCCGAAGCTTGGGACCGGCAAGGCGGACTTTACCGGAGCGAAGAAGCTCGCGAAAGAACTGGCAGGGATTAAATAAGCGTGTAATGTGTGGTGCTCAGTTGTCGGTTATCAGTGTGCTGGTTTCTAGAAGCTCCTGTCTAAAGTATCAAAACTCATAACTCGCAACTCATAACCCGTAACTCGAAACTGATATGAGCGAAGGCAACATTGAAAAAGGCTTTACTCCTATACGGACTGTTCGGCTAGTGTCGGCCGTGGTTGCCGTTGCGGGTATGTTCTGCCTGCTGGTTCAGCGTATCTTGTCCATAGCCATGACTATGGCCCAAGAAATTCTGGACCTGGCCTTTGCCCGTTACGGCAATTTCACGGGGCGCTTTGCCGCCAACAACTTTGCCGAAGACAAGAAGCTCCTTTCGATGCTGAACGAGTTGAAGGGACTGATTCCTACGGTAGAGACAGCCCTGACCTTGCTTCTGGTGCTGAGCGTTGTGCTTTTCGTCATTGCCCTGGTGGGGCTTGCCTTGCCGAGGCAGTCGGGGCATGTGCTGGTGGCCTTGAAACTCCTGAAATGGCAACCTGTCGATGGGGAAGACGGAGCTTCCGTCGATCAATTGTCCATGAGTCCTGCGGCCCTTAAAAGGCTTGGAATCGCGACAGGGGTGATTGTTGCCGTTGTACTGGCTGTTTTTGGCATTCGCGGCTGTATGCTGGTATCTAGCGCCCAGGAGCAGGGCCTGGCCCTGCAGGAACTGGATACGCAGGTGCAAGGCTACATGACGACCCAGCGCGCTTACTTTAGCAAGAATAAGTCTCTCGGTACGGCGTGGCAGCTAGGGCTTGACACCCTTGTGAACGGGGATTACTACACCTTTAGGGTTGGACGCGGCTACATTGCTGCCGAATCCAAGGTGACTCTTGAAAAATGCCCCATGGGCACCCGTTGGAGGGTGAATGCGAAAGCCGAAGGCTTTATATCGAAGGAACTGAAATTTTTCAGTGTGCTTCCCAAGAACAGGGAATGCTTCAAGTTTGCCCCGAACCTAAAAAATACACCACGATAGCCGGACTCGTCCGGGACCCAGTGCAGTTTTTTTATACTTTGGTATAGAACGCTTTTACAGGTGGCGTTTTAACCTTGCCGTTCCCGCGAATGCGGGAACCTGTTGGCTGTATAGGGAGAAATTGGCCGCCTGGCAAAATAAAAGGATTTTATGCAGCAGTACCTAGACTTGTTGAAAGATATCATGGACAATGGTGTGGACCGTTCCGACCGTACGGGTACGGGAACCCGTTCCGTTTTTGGCCGTCAGAATCGTTACGACCTTTCCAAGGGATTCCCCTGCCTTACCACCAAGAAACTCCACTTGCGCAGCATTATTCATGAACTGCTGTGGTTCTTGAAGGGAGATACCAACATCAAGTACCTTCACGACAACAAGGTGACCATCTGGGACGAATGGGCCGACGAGAACGGCGACCTTGGGCCTGTTTACGGCCACCAGTGGCGCAGCTGGCCTACTCCCGACGGAGGTCACATTGACCAGATCCAGAACCTGATTGACAGTCTCAAGAACAATCCCGATTCCAGGCGGCATTTGGTGTGCGCCTGGAACGTGGCCGAAGTGAACAAGATGGCCCTGCCGCCTTGCCATTGCCTTTTCCAGTTCTATGTGGGCGGTGTAGGGGAGTCCGGCAAGCGCAAGCTCAGTTGCCAGCTTTACCAGAGGAGCGCCGACATGTTCTTGGGCGTGCCCTTCAACATTGCGTCCTATTCCCTGTTGACCATGATGCTTGCTCAGGTCTGCGGTTATGAGGCTGCCGAGTTCGTGCACACCTTCGGTGACCTGCACTTGTACAGCAACCACTTTGACCAGGCCAAGGAACAGCTTTCCCGCACGCCCCGCAAGCTCCCCACCATGAAGATGAACCCCGATGTGAAGGACCTTTTTGAATTCAAGTTCGAGGACTTTGAACTCACGGATTACGACCCGTGGCCGACCATTAAAGCACCGATAGCGGTGTAGGAGGTTCTGGGCTCGCTCGTTATACTCGCTTTGAGGTTTGAGGACGCAACCTTTGGTTGCTTTGAGCAAAAAAAGACGGCTGTGCCGCAGATTAATTTGCTTGAAGGTTCAGAAAGCTGTGCTCATACCTCAAAGGGGCTTTAGCCCCGACCTCACACCTCAAACCCTAAGTTTTACTATGCTCATCTCCGCAATTGTTGCTGTTTCTGAAAATAACGTCATCGGTCGTGACGGTCACCTGCCGTGGCACCTGTCTGCCGACCTCAAGCGTTTCAAGGCCATCACTACGGGCCATTCCATTATCCTTGGCCGCAAGAACTACGACGACATCGGGCGGCCCTTGCCGAACCGAACCAACTACGTACTGACCCGAAATGCTTCTTTCGAGGCTCCCGGCTGCATTGTGTGTCCTTCGCTGGAAAACGCTCTGGAACAGGCGGAGGCTGCAGGCGAGACGGAATGCTTTATCATCGGCGGTGCTGCCGTCTACCGCGAGGCTATGCCCAGGGTGAAAAAGTTTTACCTGACCAAGGTGCTTTCCCAGATTCAAGGGGACGTGTTTTTCCCGGAATGGGGTGAAGGCTGGCGTATGGTCAGCGAAGAAGTGTTCCCTGCCGACGAAAAAAACGATTTTCCGACGGCATTCCAGGTGTGGGAGCGGGACTGATTTTTAAGGGAGGTGCCCTATGATTGAATTCAACGAATTCTACAAGCTGGCCGCGGCATTGGGCATCGGCTTTATCATCGGCATGCAGCGGGAGAAATCCTACTCCGAAAGCGCAAGCCGCCACCCCGCAGGGGTCCGTACCTTCTCCATCATAAGCCTCTGTGGTGCTCTGGCGTCGTTCCTTTCGGAACTCATGAGTTCCGTGGCCCCCTTCATCACTGGCTTTGTGGTGGTGGGCCTCCTTCTGGTGGCAAGCCACGTGGCCCACGGTTTCGTGAACAAGGAAGAAGACGGCCTGACCACCAGCTTTGCTCTCATCGTGGTGTACTTCTTGGGAGCGCTGTGCTGGTACAACCGGCTGCTGGAATCCTGCATTTTGATGATTGTCATCGTGTGGCTCTTGACGTTGAAACGGCAGCTCCACGAGTTCGCCAGCCGGATTTCTACCGAAGACATTATCGCCACGGTGAAGTTTGCCGTCATTTCCCTGATGGTCTTGCCCTTCTTGCCGAACCAGGCCTACGGTCCAGCGGGGCTTGAGGTTTTGAATCCCCATACCATCTGGCTCTTTGTGGTCTTTATCTGCGGTATCGGTTTTGTGGGCTATATTCTGATTAAGTTGGTGGGGCCCGGCAAGGGCATCTGGCTTACGGGACTTTTAGGGGGGCTGGCCAGCAGTACCGCCCTGACGCTGAACCTTGCAGGCCGCAGCCGCGAAAACGAAGACTACTCCGGAAACTTTGCGCTGGGAATCGTGCTCAGCTGGGCGGTGATGTATGTGCGCCTTTACCTAATCTGCATTGTGCTGGTGCCAGAGCTTGCAAAGCCATTGGCACTTCCGCTCCTGTTGCCTGCGGTGCCCGCATTGCTATACGCTTTTTACCTGAAAGTCAAGGACGGCATGGACCACAAGGCGAAGAACTCGACCTTCAACAATCCTTTCAATCTGCTCCCGGCCATCAAGTTCGGAATCGTGTTTACGGCGGTCATGTTTGTGGCCAATGCGGCCCGGGTCTATCTGGGTTCGGGAGCCCTTTTGGCCTGCAGTTTTTTGGGCGGTGCCGCCGAGATGGATGCGGTGGCATTCTCCCTGTTGGACATGAGCATGAAGTCGAGCTTACCAGTGCAAGAACTGGTGCTTGCTTTGCTGCTTGCAAGCCTTGCCAACACCCTTACCAAGGGCGGTCTTGTGTGCGTGCTGGGGGCTAAGTCCATGCGGAAGCCTATTTTGCCTGCGGTGGTGCTGATTTGCCTCTGCACGGCGGGACTCATCGGTTTTTACCTGTAAATTTTGAAAGGGCCCTTGCCTGGAAATTCTAAAGACTTTATTTTTAGGAACGGAAACTAAAGAGGTTATTATGCGAGTATTCGTCACTGGCGGAACAGGATTTATCGGTCACTACGTAGTTCGTGCCCTTTTGGAGAAAGGTCACGAGGTGGTTATCGCTACAAGGCATCCTAACAAGGTGCCAAGCCTGCGTTCTCAGGCCAGTGTGAGTTTCGTAGAAGCCTCCCTGACCGACTTTGACAAGCTTGCCAAGGGGCTGGAAGGCTGTGACGCCTGTATCCATATCGCTCTTGGCTGGGGCGAGACCCCCAGCACCATGCTGATGAATGACACCCGCGCTACCGTTTTCTTGCTGGAAAACGCCGCCAAGGCGGGCTGTAAGAAGTTTATCTATACCTCCAGCACGGCGGCCATGGGCGTGATGCGGCCCTCTATGCGTGAAGTGACCAGCAACCTGCCTTTGGACCTGTACGGCGCCACCAAGGCGGCGGGGGAGGCTTACGTGCTCGGGTTCCGCAGGGGTTACGGAGAGCAGTTCCCCGAAGTTTCCATGAAGCGCAACATCATTCGTCCGGGCTACACCTTCGGTAACCCCGCGTTCCCCGACGGATGTTCCCAGCCGGACCGCCGTTTCTTTGAAATGGCCCGTGCCGTCAAGGAAGACAAGGACATTCACATCGTGAAAAACGACGGTACCCAGTTTATCCACGCAAGCCAGCAGGCCATGCTCTACATGAACCTGCTGGAATCCGACAAGAACGAGGAAATCTACCTGGGGCTTGGAGACGTGTGGATTAGCTGGAAAGAAATCGCGGAACTGATGGTGGCGCAAAAGCCCGGCTGCAAGTCCAAGATTGTAGAAAAGGACCTTGGCTGGGACGACAATCCCATGCGTTTCGAGGTACAAAAAATCAAAGACCATTTTGGTCTGGTCTTTGATGCTCACGAATTCCTGGAAGGCCACGTGAAGTGGACCTATAGCCAAGTCTAGATTTAAAGGGGCTTTAACCCTTTTATTTGTATTCCACGTGAAATAGGAAGCGGTCTTTAGATACAAACCAGTCGCTGCCATCGCAGGTTTTCACGTATAGGTGCAATTTGCGGTGGTTGACGGTCTTCGTGTATTCGTGTTTAGGCCCACAATCACCTTGGTTGCCTTCGTCTGAATCGTATTTCCAGCCCATGTCTTCAATGGCCTGGTAAAATTCAGCATATTTTTCATAGTAGAAATAGCATTCCAACCGCCAAAAGGGACCCGAGTATGAGTATTCACCGGGCTTCATGCGTTCGGTGACGTCAGTGGTGACATGTTCTTCGGAGTAGCAATCCTCGGGAATGGGGTTTCCCTTGAACTGCATGATGGGAGTCATGTCCCGGAGTTCTTCGGCGGAAAAATCCTCCGGTTCGGGGTCGGTAGAACATGCAGCAAGTCCACAAAGTGCCAATGCAAACGGCAAAAATTTTAAATAAGCAATCTTCATTTGCTAAACAAGTTAGAATCTTTATTCGCATACGCAAAGCGTATGCGGGAGGCAAACTTGTTTTGCCGACTATCTCAGCACAATATCCCCGTTCGCGACGAGCTTGTCACGCAGCTTGTTGTGGGCCTTGTTGACTTCGTCGTCGGTGAGCGTGCGGTCCATGGCCTGGTAGGTGAGGCTGTAGACC
>OMSO01000006.1 GCA_900313675.1 uncultured Fibrobacter sp. | reverse complement strand
ATTCTATATTTATCAAAAAATGGATCCCCTCCCTGACGGTCGAGGATGACAACAAACAAACCTGCAACGAGTTTATTATGGAAGAGACTTTCAAGACCAGAGGCGTTTGCGCGACGACAATCCAGTTTACGCGCGACGGAGACAAAATCAGAAACATCCGCTTTACGGGCGGATGCAACGGCAACCTGAAGGCGATTGCGAAGCTCTGCGAAGGCATGAGCGCCGAAGATATCGCGGCAAAACTCCTGGGCAACACCTGCGGCGGGAAGCCGACATCGTGCGCCGATCAGCTCGCCCGCGCCGTGCTCGGGAAAGAAGCGTAATATCTTACCCGACCAAATAATATCCTCCGTTCTTCCGGGCACCCCTAAATTCAATCTTACCCGATTCGGTCAAAGCTTGTAAATGGCGCTGCGTTGTTCGCAGGGACAGGTTGAGCATCGAGGCCAGTGCAGGCGTGTTAATCCCTGGGTTCGCGCGGATTTCGGATAGGATTCGTTCGGAGAGGTTTTCACCTGTTTCGCGGTGGCGTACGGCACCTTTTTTCGGTTTCAGATTATTCCGCAGCAGTCGCAACAGGTCCGTCTGCGTCGCAACTACGCAATCGGCGATAAAGCCCACAAAAACCTTGTCATCGATGTGAGCCGTCTCCAGGGCAGACACGTATTCCATACGTCTAACGGCGGGAATCAGCGCAATGGTGTACTCGCCGCGAAGCAGCGCAAGGTTCATCAGCAATCGCGCCACGCGTCCGTTACCATCGACAAAGGGATGAATGAACACGAATTTTTTGTGAACTTGCGCGGCGAACTCCACGGGATTCATCCTGGATTCGTTCTTGTTGAACCACGCGACGAACTTTCTCATCTCGGCTCGAATTTTCAAGTGCGGCGTAACGGGGTAACGGCTCCCGCTAATTACGACGGGCACCTTGCGATAAATACCGGCCTTGTCCGCATCTATCTGCTGGTAAAACAGCCGATGCAACATCAGTATGTCCGATTCTTCGAGAGTCTTGTTTTTTGCGAGTTTGTGAATATGATCGTACGCCTTGGCATGCCCAACGGCTTCGTACACGTCTCGCAGAGGTTTCCCGTTGATGGTGAGCCCATCCTCGATGACGACCTTGGTCTCGGTTTCGGTAAGGCTGTTGCCTTCGAGGGCGTTACTCGTGTAAGTGAGTCCCACGCGGTAGAATTCCCGCAGGGACTTGAGCGTATCCTTGGGAATCGGGCGGAACGACAGAAGTTCCTTATTGTTATCGGCAGCAATCTTCAAATACGGCGAAATCATCGAAAAACCTCGACTTATACACCTAATATATAATTTTATACCGCCATAACCAACAATTTATACCGCCATTTGGCATTTTATATCGCCATTTTTAGCAAAATTTGCAGATTTACACCCACGAGAATGTAGCGTTCGTCGCAGGCGATTCCGAAGCAGCGGCCTTCGGCGTTTTGCTTTTCGACCTGGTTGCCCCAGTAGCTTGCGTTATCGTCCAATAGCTTGACGCTGTTGCCGTTGATCTTGTATTCCTGATTGATGAACGAGCCCTGCAGAACAAAGAGGTTGTCGATTTTCGGCATGTCCTTAATACCGAGAGCATTGACTTCTTCAATGAACTTCTGCTTCATGGGCGATGTGGCATGCGGCAGTTGATCTGCCGGGAGACGCCAGCGCTTGAGTGTCGGGAAATACTTACGGAGTTCCGCCTTGTACTCTTCGCGAGTCAGGCTTTTGCCCGTATTCTTGTTGAATTCATCGACGAACTGCGAGCAGAATTCGACCATCTGTTCCATGTTGAAGTCGCCGGTAAACGCACCGTCTTTGTAGCAGTAGATGCAGTATTCTTCGTTCTTGCCGCCATCGGCGTTTGTGCCCAAGATTTCCGGTGTGAGCGGCATGCCGCAGCTCTGACAAAATTTCATTTCCATAAGTTCTCCTTTATTTGTTAATCCTTGACGAAAGACCCGATTTCTACCAAATTGCCTTCGGGGTCGGCGATGTAGCAGGTACGCTGCCCCCACGGCTCCGTAGTCGGCGGCATGATGCTTTTTGCACCTGCGGCAGTAACTTTGGCGTATGCTTTATCGACTTCGGCATAGCGCTTTGTCGAGCCGTAGCAGCTACCGTAGATGATAATAGTGTTCATCCGATTATAATCCTTTCTTTGAGGCTTTATCACACCACGTCATATCCCGCATCAGACAAATTTTCGGCTTTCACAAGGATATAATCCGTATTGAAAGTGGATATCGCAAAAATTCCAACGCCATTTTCTGCAAGAATAGCCGAGAGTTTCGAAAGGATTCCTATAAGAGAAAAATCCTTACCCGTATCGACATCACTAACGTCCGCTACTTTACAGACTGTTAGTTTGTGATCCAATTTCTTTAATTTCATAAAGTCGATCCTTTATTTCAAGGCCTTGCTTATTGACTATATTTTGCAATTCTTTATCGCAGAAAGCGAACCTTCGGAATACGCCTTTTTGATGCAGTTTGCGACGGAATCGGCCAAGTCAACAATTTCTTGGGGAATTTCGATTTCCGCGTTGTCATCTGTGCTGTCTTTTTCGGAAGGTGTGTTTGCCTTGATAATGGAATCTGCAACTGCCTGAGCAATGGAATCTGCAACTGCCTGCGCTATAGAATCGGCCAGAGCGCGTTCTTCAGCCCTGCGGTCTTCGGCATTTTCGTAAACTTGTGCAGAAACGCGGTTTAATTCGACACCGTTCCTGCTAACAACCCTGACAACGCCGTCATGAATTCCATAGTAGAATGCAGAAATATTGCAAAGATTCATGCCGCTATCAGGCACGCTGAAATACAGTATGTCGTAGAAGGTGAAATCGATCACCTTTAAGGAATCCATAAATTTTAACGAATAGCCTTCTTTGTTTTTTGCGGGGAAGCGAGGCTCTTCAAAAATAATTTTCGGATTTTTCTCGACATCGTAAATATCAAACCGAGTCTGATTCGGGTGACAAACAATTTGGACGGAACCTCCGTCAGAGTTGGGAGCTACATATAGTCCGATATTGATAGCGGATGCCATCGCCTGGGCTTTATAATCCACAAAAGGCGTTTCTTTTACCCCAAACTCGGCGGATTGAAACAACTTGTCGACAAATTTGACGGAGTCAGCGAGATAAATGACGGAATCCTTGCTGAAGCCCTTTTCGGCATTCCACAGAACCTGCATGTCTTCGGTGAATTCGGGCAAATCATTGCCTTCGCCGCATGCCGCAAAGAACGCCGGAATAGCGAGGCTGATTGCGCATAAAAATGCTCGGAGGTTTTTGTTTTTCATCAGTCGTCCTCCTCGTTGATTGCAATGTAACTACCGTCTTCCAGCTCGATTTTCAAGATTCCCTTTTTGGTATTGTAGTAAAGCTTGGCGCCAGATTCAACAGTGCTGTTGTAATAATTTTCATTGTTGGGTTGCTTGTACTTTTTTCCGTTGCTTACGGCGACACCCGTGTATACGATTCCGTTGATTTTCATGGTGTCGATGTAAGAAGAATCGAGGCTTTGCATTTTTTCACGAGCGAGAGGATTCATGAGCGAAAAGGTGTACTGCCCGAAAACCACATCGACGCTTCCACTGTTCTTTTTGTCTTCTTCACTATAATAAAAGGTGGGGGCCTGAGAGGCAAGCAAAATGGAATAGATGGGGTATGCCGATTCAAGCGTTGTAACCAAGTGTTTTTGGCAAATGTGGTCAATGGAATTTTCCCTCTCGGTAACAGTAAGGGAAAACAGGTAGCCGTCTGAATGCTTGAAAGGGATTTTCTTGCCTTTTTTATAACCGCCAAAATCAGCGGCATAACCTACGATGTTGGAATTATCGCTGCACCTTTGACTGTAAGTTTCGCTAGATGAAACAATATCGTCACAAGCGCAAAGCAAAACAAGCACAGAACACGCCAAAAAACGCATTTTGAAAAACAAACTCGGCATAGATATAAAATAAGTAATTTTTATCCATTGTCAAGTTTTTTTCATCCCAGATCCACATCGGGGGCGATGTGAACGCTGTATTCGGGGTAGGCTTCGCCGACTTCCTTGGTGAGGGTCGCAACGCCTTCTTCGGGCGCAACGGAGAAACTCATGACCACGTCAAAGCGCATGGAGCGTTCCTGCAAATCCACGTAAAAGCCGTGCATCTGGAGCGCCCATTCGTGAGACTTCACGATATGCAAGACCTTGTTCCGAATGTCGGCGGCTTCGTCGTTCTTGGTGTTGTACGAATAAACTCCCACGCCCGCGAGCAGGATTCCCGTTTCCTTGAACACCCGGTGTTGCAGCTTGCGCGTAAGCACGTCCAGTTCCTCGACGGTCATGGTGTCGGGCAGTTCCAGGTGCACCGAGCCGATGGACTTGTTCGGGCCGTAATCGTTCAGAATCAAGTCGTAGGCGCCGCGTACGGGTTTTTCGGAGGTGAGGATTTTTTTGATTTCCTTGGCGGTGTCGCCGTCAGTGCGCTTGCCGAGAATATCGTCCAGCGTATCCTTGAGCATCTCGATGCCGGACTTGATGATGAATACAGAAATCAATACGCCCACATAGGCTTCGAGCGAAACACCCGTAGTCACGAACACGATTGCAGAAGCAAGCACCGACGCAGACAAGATGGCGTCGAAAAGGGCGTCGGCACCGGAGGCCACAAGCGCACCGGAATTCACGCGTTCGCCCTGGCGTTTAACATACTTGCCGAGCACGAGCTTTACCACCACGGCGGCGGCGATAATCACCAGCGAGACCGTAGAATAGTCGGCGGCTTCTGGGTGGATGATTTTCTTGACGGATTCTACGGCGGATGTTCCGCCCGCGTACAACACGATGGCGGCCACGATCATGGCGCTCAGGTACTCGATGCGTCCGTAACCAAGCGGATGCTTTTTGTCGGGAAGTTTATTCGCAAGTTTTGCGCCCACGATGGTAATTACCGAGGAGAGCGCGTCGGAGAGGTTGTTCACCGCGTCGAGGGTGACGGCGATGGAACCCGTGATAAAGCCGATGGCGGCCTTGAATGCCGAGAGCACCACGTTTGTAGCGATGCCCACGATACTCGTGCGCACGATGACCTTGCTGCGATTTTCAATTTCATTGTCTATCATAAGAAAACCTGTATATTAAGGAGATCTCCGCCTCCGCGGGGATGACATGTTCGCCTTGCCTCCGCGGGGATGACATGTTCGTTGTCATTTCAAGAACAGCGAAAGCTTGCCGAAGTCGAGTATCGTGATGAACACGAAGAAGCTGATGAAGAATGCGGCGGCGACGTTCTGGATAATGCTCTGCGTCTTGGTAGAAAGCGGCTTACCGCGCAACTTCTCTATCCCGAGGAACATGAGCAGGCCTCCGTCGGTAATGGCCAGCGGAAGCAGGTTCATAACGCCCAGGTTGATGCTGATGAGGGCCAAAAGCATCAAGAAATCTTGGAAGCCGCTCATCCACACGTTACCCATGACGGCAACAATCGAGACCGGACCGGAGAACGCGTCGACCTTGACCTGTCCCTGGAACATGCGCTTGAAATAGCGGAAGATGCTCGTCGTCATTTTCCAGCTGGTGGCGCAAGTTTTCGTGAAGGCCTCGACCGGTCCGCGGCGCACAATCTTTGTCTCGCGGAAAAGCACGTAGCCCATCTGGATTCCCACCATATAGCGTTCATATTCTTCGTTATAGACGGGAGTGAGGGACTTGGTAAGCGTATCGCCGTTTCGGATAACCGTAATATTAACAGGTTCGCCCTTGCTTCCGTCAATAATGCGGACCACTTCTTCGTAGCGGGAAATGTGTTCGCCGTTAATCTCAAAAATGGTGTCATTCTGGAGAATTCCGGCTTTTTCAGCAGCAGACCCAGCCACAGGCGGAAGCCGTACCATGACGCGGTTGCGGGGGTAAATCCCGATATCGCCGATACCCATCTTGATGGGCTTGCCCGTAGAATCCTGGGCAGGAATCACCAGTTCCTGCGGCACCACGGTAATGTTCAAAGGAGCTCCGCCGCGATGGACTTCCAACACCACCTCTGCACCGAGGCTCACGCCAATCTGCTCGCGAAAATCGTCCCAACCCTGGGTAGGCTTTTCGTTCATGGCGGTAATGGTATCGCCAGGCTGAATGCCCGCAATTTCTGCCGAAGAATCGTTCGCCACAAAGCCCACGATGAGGTTCTTGTTGTCGGCCTCTTCGACACCCACCATGTAGAGCACCATCAAGAGCAAGAAAGCAAAAACGATGTTGATGAAGGGCCCCGCAAAGGCGATGGCCGCACGGGCGCCCACCGACTTGGCCACAAAATCCCGCTCGTCGGGAACTTGGCCTTCTTTAAGCTTGTCCGGGTTCTCCCCCGCCATGGCCACATAACCGCCAAAGGGTATGGCCGACAGACAATATTCCGTTTCGCCGTGGCGGAACTTGATCAGTTTTTTTCCAAAACCGATGCTGAAAGTGTTTACCTTGACATTGTTCCACTTGGCCACCAAAAAATGGCCCAGCTCGTGAATGGTCACGAGAAAACTCAGCCCGATAAGGCCCAGCACGAACATCAGAACATTGTCAAAAATGGATTCCATCGAGGCAAAATGTAGAAAAAAAAGAAGGCGGGTTATACCCGCCAAAGTAAAATACAACAACGCTTATATTTAGTGCAGTCTATGGCCCTTCAGGTCAAAGCGCTTGCCGTTCTTCTCGACATAGAGCATCTGGTCAGCAAAGCGCAGGCGCGGGCCCTGTTCGGCATTCGACGGACGGACAACTGCAGGCTTAATTGCGGCCGGGCCGCCTTCCCAGGCCACACCATCTACAGCAAAACTCGGGGCATACCCTGCATGGAGCGCCTCTATGGCCCCTGCTAAATAGGCAAAGGGAGCATTCCAGTTGATGGCGACCTCGTTTGTAGCATAGCTGCAGCGGTTATCCGTATAGGTTGTCGCAGGCTTACCAGTCTTGTAATTGCTACAACCCCAGGAATCAGAAGTAATATCCTGGCCACCGGGCTGCGGACCTCCCACAATCATACCGGGAACAGGATCCATCACACCGTCAGCCGTACTCGGGCGGTGGTGAGGCATTTTCGGAGACTTGGCACCGTATCCCGTCACGAACGACATGTCAAGCGGGTTCTTGCCAAGCAAATAATCCAAAACTTTTACAGCTGCTTCGTAATACTTTTTATCACCAGTCAGATAATAGGCATGCAAGAGCCACACACCCTGATTAGCCGCTACCGCATTCGAACCCCATACAAAGTCATTCAATGCCATCACAACCCCAAAACCCGTGGCCGCCCTCGCTACAAAATTATCGGCTGTTTTGAGCAAGCTATCTTTTGCTGACTGAGCAGAGCCTCCAAATTCTGTAGCATGTGTTGCCATGCCGTATGTAGCCAGGCCCGAGACATCAGCCCAGCCCGGAACATTTACCGAGGCACCACTCGTCTTGTAAGAGGCATCTCCCGTGGTAATAAAAAGTTCCGTTCCTGCAAACTGTTTTTCATCGCCGAGGGAGCCGTCGGCATAGTCTCCCGTACCGACATCGGAGGGATTGGTAAATTGAACGTTCGGATTCTGTGC
Organism: uncultured Fibrobacter sp.; assembly: GCA_900313675.1. Lineage (GTDB taxonomy): Bacteria > Fibrobacterota > Fibrobacteria > Fibrobacterales > Fibrobacteraceae > Fibrobacter. The sequence continues at coordinate 56,372 of OMSO01000006.1, read as the reverse complement.
ACCCCAGGCATAGGCCTTCTTGGCAGCCTCCAGGCACTTATCTGCGTAAGAAGCATCGAAGGGCCTGTACACGCGGGCGGCCACGGCCATCACGGCAGCAAAATCAAACGTGGCGGCAGTACCCTTACCGATAACATAGAGTTGTTCCGTATCTTTATTGGGCATCACGTCACCCGGGAACTGGAGCGTAGTCAGCTTGTGGTAAACACCACCGTCAGAGGCCTGCATAGTGAGCATCCAGTCCAGATTCCATTTGATTTCGGCAAGCAAGTCCGGAAGAGATCCGTCCGCAGGGATGTTCCACTTGAGCGTCTTGAAATAATCCGGGAAGTGTTCGTACAAAGAAAGGAGCGTGTAGGTAGAAATGCCCGAGTTTACAATATAGCGACCATAGTCACCGGCATCGTACCAGCCCTTGCTGGAATTAATTGAACCCGAAGCTCCAGTGGAGTTGTGAAGCATTGCAGAGGGATTCGTATGACCTGCAGCGCGTTTCCATTGGCCAGCGTAGGTTTCTTCTAGAGCCATGGAGGCCCGCTGGTAATAATACCACTTGAGACTTGCCTTCGCCACATCTTCAAAAGGTTTGTCGGTAACCTTCAAGTCGGAACGGACAACCTGACCGCCCACCTTGATGGAATATGTACCAGGAGTGTTCAAGTCCGTAAAATTCACACGGGCCACATTTTGACCGCTAGGAGACCAACTCGAAGCTTCGCTCGGAGTTACTGACAATACAGTCCTGCCACTGGCATCGACAATTTCCACATTGCCGGAACCTTCGAACAACGTGAATTCCTTCACATCACCCACACGGTAACCGACCTGGTTAATGTAGGCGGTGGCGGCACTCGCTGCAGGCGCTAACCAAAGGACCGAAAGAGCGACCACGGGGGCGCACTGTTTTAAGCCAAATTGGACCATAGATGGACTCCTTTTCTTTTTCTTCTAAATATATCTTCAAAGACGCGGAAAAAGTATCCAGCTAATTGGCTTTTTTGGACACATCTGTGCCCACTGTATCGTTTTTTTTGTTTTTTGGGCCCTTATTGTAACAAAACAGTTACTTTATAAGTGCAGCGGTCAATTTGCGGGCTTCGGCGTCGGCTTCGAGAACCTGGTCCAGGGTCAGGTGGCCAGAAACCGTAGGAGCGTCCGCCATTATGGTTTCCACATGCTTCGGGATGTCGGTAAACTTCAGGTTCCCCTTGAGGAAGGCATCAACCAGCACCTCGTTGGCCGCGTTCATCATGGCCGGAACGATACCGCCACGACGGCCCGCCTCGAAAGCAAGGGCGAGGCAGCGGAACTTGTTGAAGTCCGGCTCGAAGAAGGTCAGTTTCGCAAGCGTCGGCAGGTCCAGACGCTTGGTCTCCAGCGGTAAGCGGTCGGGCCAGGTAAGCGCCACCTGGATAGGAATGCGCATGTCGGGAGCGCCCAGCTGGGCCATCAAGGAACCATCCCGGAACTGCACCAGGGAATGCACCATGGACTGGGGGTGAACCACCACCTTGATCTGTTCGTAAGGAATGTGGAACAGAAAATGTGCTTCCAGAACTTCAAGGCCCTTGTTCATCATGGAAGCTGAGTCGATGGTAATCTTCTTGCCCATGCTCCACACCGGATGATTCAGGGCGTCGGCCACGGTGATGGATTCAAACTTTTCGATAGGCCATTCGCGGAACGGGCCACCGGAAGCGGTAATTTCCAAAAATTCCACTTCCTTTTCGGGGCGTCCGGAAAGGCACTGGAAAATGGCGCTGTGTTCAGAGTCAATCGGAGTGATGAAAGACTTAGGATTCTCGGCAAGTTTGTCCCAAATGACAGGGCCCGCCATGACCATGGTTTCCTTGTTGGCAAGGGCCACATGCTTTCCGTGTTCGATAGCGGTAATGGTGGGGAGGCAACCCACCGCACCCATCAGGGCGTTGATGATGATGTCTGCCTTGGGGTCGGCTGCCAGTTCGCACAGGCCTTCCATGCCGGCGAGCACAGGCATACCCAATTCCTTTTCCAACTCCTTCGCAGCATTCGGGTCGAACATGCACACGCGTTCCACCTTGAACTTGCGCACAATTTCGGCCACCTTCGCCACACTGCTGTTGGCGGCAACGGCATACAGCTTGAAAATATCGGAGTGTTGCAAAATCACATCGACGCTAGAGGTTCCGATAGAACCGGTCGCACCGAGAAGAACAACATTTTTCATAATCACAATTCCTTAGTTTCCGCCTTCGGTATCAGCGAAGGACTCACAATCAGCCATCACCTTCTCGAACATTTCGTCACGAGTCACATTCGTGTAGGTCGAATCGTTCCTATCCATGTGGTAGGCGTTCATGCATTCCTTGAATTCAACAGTGGAATCATCGGTCCATGTGTAAATGTCAATGTAATTCCAGTCCTTGTATATGAACTTCCACACATTGTCTTCTTTTTTGAAGTTGCACCCAGCTTCGGGCTTGGCTCCGCAGATGTCGCCCGGCTTGTCGGCATTCTTGTCGTTACCCTTGTCGCCATCGCCGGGTTCCGTAGTCGTCGTACCCGTATCAGAGCTTGCAGAGCTGCTGTCGTCACATGCGGTAAAACCAAGGGCCATCACCAAAGCGCACGCCCCGACAAGAAACTTGGATTTCATAAAGTCCACCTATTATGCAATATTCTTGAAAAAATCCATGAGCAGGTAAAGGGCAGGAGCCGCGAGGTAGAACGAATCGCAGCGGTCGAGCACTCCGCCATGACCCACGAACAAATTGCCGGAATCCTTGGTTCCGCTCCAGCGTTTGAGGGCACTCATCAAGAGGTCGCCGGCCTGGCCCGCCACCGTGACGAGCACGCCGAGAATAACGGCCCGGGTCCAATCAATTTCTACACTAAAGCAGCTGAGGGCGGCGCTGCACTTGGCCCAGTAGGCCACCCAGGCAATGGTGGCAATAGAACCTGCAACACTTCCTTCCCAGGTTTTCTTGGGGCTGATGCTGGGTGCAAAGGGGTGACGCCCGAAGGGGCCCTTGCCTGCGGCGAATTTCCCGAAGAAATAAGCCACCGTGTCGCACATCCACACAGATGTCATCACCAAGATAAAGGCATAGCAATGTTCAAAACCCTGACCGTTGCCCATCATGAGCACGTTCATGCCGCCCCAGAGGCCCACGTATAGCGGAGCGCCCAGCTGCATCACCAGCCAGGGGAACAGATGGTCAATTTCTACCTTGGCGTAGGCCACGCCGATGTAAATGGCAAAAATCACCAGGAAGGTCATACCCACCACGTATGGCACGGCAGGAAGCCCGAAATAGCCGCCCTTGGAGAGCGTCCACGCAAGGGTCAAAGCCAAGGACGACGCAAAAGAAAGATAGCGGGTGTCCGGCCCCTTGTACATCTTGGAGGCCATGCCCGCCCATTCCCAGGCGCCCACGCCAGCCAAGAAGCACATAAGCCCGATACGGCTATAGTCGCTGAACCACAGCAAAAAGAACACTATCGGAATGGCGATAAACGCCGTTATCAAACGCTGAGCCAGATTACTCATGCAACACCTTCCCAAACCTTCTTTCGCGGGTTTTGAAAAACTCCACAGCCTTCAAGAACTCCTCTTTGGTAAAGTCGGGCCAAAGCGTATCCGTCACATAGAACTCGCTGTAGGCCGCCTGCCAGAGCAGGTAGTTCGAAAGCCTGAACTCGCCGCCGGTACGGATGACCAGATCCGGATCGGGAGCGCCCTTTAAGTACAAATTCTTTGCAAATACAGTCTCGTCGATATCCTCGATCTTGAGCGTCCCCGCCTGCACCTGTGTGGCAATGGCCTTCGCCGCATCCACGATTTCGAGCCTGCCACCGTAAGAGATGGCAAGGTTCAGCTGCATGCCCGTATTGCCCGCCGTCTTGTCGATGGCGGACTGCAGGCTCGCGCGCGGTTTTTCGGGCAGCCGTTCCATGTTCCCGATGACCTTGAGCTTTACGTTCTTCTCCATGAGGTCGGGGATTTCCTTCACCACCATCTCAATGAGGAGGTTCATCAGGTAATCCACTTCCTTGCTGGGCCTGCCCCAGTTCTCGGAACTGAACACGTAAAGCGTCATGTGTTCCAGCTTGAGGTTCACGCCCACTTCAACAGCATCGATGGTGGCCTGGGTCCCCTTGCGGTGCCCCAGAAAACGCTCCAAACCGCGACTACGGGCCCAACGCCCGTTGCCGTCCATGATGATGGCCACATGTCTCAGCTGGTTAGCCACTGCCGCTCCGGACTACACCTTCAGGAGGTCCGCTTCCTTTTCGGCAAGGAGAGCGTCAATCTTTGCGATATACTTGTCGGTAGCCTTCTGGATTTCGTCCTGCTGTTTCTTGACTTCGTCTTCGGGCAGTTCCTTGTTCTTCTTGATGGCATCGTTGGCGTCGCGACGGATGTTGCGGATAGCCACACGGCCTTCTTCGGCGTGCTTGCGGGCCACCTTGGCCAGTTCCTGACGGCGCTCGGAGGTAAGGATGGGGAGCGTCACGCGGATGCAGTTGCCGTCCTTCATGGGGGTCACGCCGATGTTTGCGGCGAGGATCGCCTTGTCGATGGTATCCACGAGCTGCTTTTCCCAGGGGGTCACCAGCAGCATGCGGGGTTCGGGCACGGAAATCTTTGCCACCTGAGAAATCGGGGTGGGCGTGCCGTAGTAGTCGATGCGCACATCGTTCAGAATCGCGGGGCTGGCCTGGCCTGCGCGGATCTTGGAAAATTCACGTTCGGTGGCCTCGATGGCCTTGTCCATTTTTTCGGTGTAGTCTGCCATAATAGTTATCAGTTACTAGTTACTAGGTACTAGGTAAAAGGTTAATGTTTCGTTCTGAAATTAAATATAAGTAAAAATCTCCAGAAAGTACCGCGTAAAGATCCCCGGTCAAGCCGGGGATGACGAAGAGAGTTAGCAATGGACCAGGGTGCCGAGGTCGCCTTCGATGGCGGCACGGGTCAAATTGCCCTTTTCCATCTTGAACACGAAGATGGGCATGTTGTTTTCCATGCAGAGGGCGACGGCCGCAGTATCCATGACCTTGAGGCCGCGGGAAATGACTTCCTTGTAGCTGATGTCGTCGAAGCGGGTGGCCGTCGGGGCCTTCACCGGGTCTGCGGTGTAGATGCCGTCCACCTTGGTAGCCTTCATAATCACGTCGCATTCGCTTTCGATAGCGCGAAGAGCGGCGCAGCTGTCTGTGGTGAAGAACGGGTTGCCCGTGCCTGCAGAGAAGATGACCACGGAGCCCGCAGACAAAAGCTTGAGGGCCTTGCGGCGGTCGAAGAATTCGCAGACCGGTTCCATGCGGATGGCAGACATCACTACAGAGTCGATTCCCTGCTTGTCGAGAGCGTCCTGCATGGCAAGGCCGTTCATCACAGTGCCGAGCATGCCCATGGCATCGCCCTGAGCGCGGTTCATGCCACCTGCAGAAGCGGAAATGCCGCGGACAAGGTTGCCGCCGCCAATCACGAGGGCAACCTGCACGCCCTGCTTGACAATGGAGGCAATTTCGGACGCCATGTCGGAGAGAATAGTATTGTCGATACCGTGGCCCTTTTCGCCTGCGAGGGCTTCGCCACTGAGTTTGAGAAGAATGCGTTTGAATTTCATAATAAATTGGTTAGTGTTTAGGCCATAAGCCATGGTTAATCACTAACTAATTTAAAAAAATCAGATAACCGACCTAACTTCTCTTTAGAAAACCACCTCTTTTTTGCAAATATCACGTTTTCTTTAACTCTAGAGCACAAGCCAAACTTTCTTAGCGCTTTACAGCGCAATTTTCAGGATGTCCTTGATGGCGGCAGCGTCTAGCGGCACGTAGTGGCCGACCTTGCCGTTGCGTGTGGCGCGGGCGGCCATGGCGTCGAAATCCCTGTCGTCGATTTTCAGTTCTGCAAGGGTTGTGGCCAGGTGCAGTTTCTTGAAGAACGCCGTCAGTTTTTCGGACAGGATGTAGGCCCGTTCTGTTTCGCTGTAGTTGAAGGCATCCACACCGAACAGGCGACTTGCGAGGAGGGCGAGCCGCCAGGGCTTCTGCACTGCCATGTACTTTGTCCAGGCCACAGTCACCACGGCCATGCCTTCTCCATGGGTGATGTTGTATTGGGCCGAAAGTTCGTGCTCGATCCGGTGCGAACCCCAGTCGGCGCGTCGTCCGGCATCTAAAAATCCGCCGTGGGCGACACTGGCGAGCCACTGGATTTCTCCGCGGGCGTTGACGTCTTTTTGGTTGGCGATGAGCTTGTCCGCGTTCACGAGCAGGGCGCGGATGGCGCCTTCAATCAGGTAGTCCGTGGTGTCGGAAAATTTCTCGTCGGAGAAATAACGCTCCAGCAGGTGCGAAAGCACGTCCGCGATGCCCACGAAGGTCTGGTACGCCGGCAGGCCCACCGTGTATTTCGGATTCATGATGGCGAACTTCGGAATGATGCGGTCGTCTTCGAAGCCCAGCTTCCACTGCCCGCTAGAAAGGATGGCCGCGTTGGATGTTTCGGAACCGCTGGATGCCGTCGTGGCGATGACGCCTATCGGTAATACTTCTTCGGGTGAAATTCCCCTCTCGAAGAAATCCCACACGTCCCCTTCGTAAGGTATTCCAAGCGCCACCGCCTTTGCGGTATCTATGGAACTTCCGCCGCCTACGGCCAGAACGAAGTCCACCTGGTTTTGTTTGCCTTGCTTTACCAGCTCGCGAACAAGGTCGATGGACGGGTTCGGCACCACGTTTCCGTTTTCGGAAAAACGGATGCCCAGTTCGGCGACGGCGTCCTTGATGACATCGTAAATGCCGAGGGCCTTGATAAAGTCGCCGCTGTAAACGAGCTGGAGAGACTTTACGCCGTGTGCGGCCAAAAGCGATTTCAGTTTCTGTTCGCTGTGTTCGCCGAAAATGATTTTTGCAGGGTTGTAGTATTCAAAATCAATCATTGTATTCTCCGTACAAAAAAGTGTCATCCTGAGCGGACCCTGGAGCGCAAAGCGCGATAGGGGCAGTCGAAGGAACCAGGCCCGCGTTTATTTCCTAATGATGAAAATTACCGCTGGACTGGATGCTTTCTGGCCTACGCCCGTCAGCATGACGTTACTCAAAACTGACCACTCATAACTCACGACTCATTTAGATTGCCGCGAAGCCGTTTTCCAGGTCGGCGATGATGTCTTCGTAGTGTTCCGTACCGATAGACACGCGGATGGTTGCCGGAGTGATTTCGGCTGCTGCCAGTTCCTCCGGAGTGAGCTCCGAATGCGTGGTGGTGTAGGGGTGGATTACTAGGCTCTTCACATCGGCAACGTTTGCAAGCAGGCTGAAGATTTTCAGGCTATCGATGAACTTGAAGGCTTCGGCCTGGCCGCCCTTGATGTCGAAGGTGAAAATGGAACCGCCTCCGTTGGGGAAATACTTCTGGTAAAGTTCGTGGTCCGGATGGTTCGGCAGGCTCGGATGGCTCACGCGGGTAACCTTCGGGTGCTTCACTAGGTATTCAATGGCCTTTTTGGTGTTTTCTACATGGCGGTCCAGGCGGAGCGAAAGGGTTTCTACACCCTGCAGCAGCAGGAACGCGTTGAACGGAGAAATGGCAGCGCCTTCGTCGCGCAAGAGAATCGTGCGGATGTAGATGGCATAGGCTGCAGCGCCGGTGGCAACGAAAGGAATGCCGTAGCTCGGGTTCTTTTCGGTAAACTGCGGGAACTTGCCACTGGCCGCCCAGTCGAACTTGCCACTATCTACGATGATGCCGCCGAGGGTCGTCCCATGGCCGCCGATAAACTTGGTTGCAGAATGCACAACCACGTCGGCACCGTGTTCGATGGGGCGAATCAGGTAGGGCGTACCGAAGGTGTTGTCGATGACCAGCGGGATCTTGTTCTTGTGGGCGATCTTTGCGATAGCGTCGATATCCGGGATGTCGGAATGGGGGTTGCCGAGGGTCTCGATAAAGATGAGTTTCGTGTTTTCCTTGACGGCGGACTCGACGCTCTTGAGATCGTGGGTATCCACAAATGTGGTCTCGATACCGAAAGTGCGGAGCGTATGCTGCAGCAGGTTGAAAGTACCGCCGTAAACCGTGCGCTGGGCCACCACATGGTCTCCCTTGCGGGCAAGTGCCGTAATCGCGTAGGTAATGGCTGCGGCGCCGGAAGCCACGGCGAGAGCGGCAACACCACCTTCGAGAGCAGCAACGCGTTCTTCGAGAACGCCCTGGGTGCTGTTGGTGATGCGTCCATAGACGTTACCGCCAGCCTTCAGTACAAAACGGTCAGCGGCGTCTTGGGAGTTGTGGAAAACGTAGGAGGTGGTCTGGTAAATAGGCACCGCGCGGGAATCGGTTGCGGGGTCTGCATGTTCCTGGCCAACGTGGAGCTGAAGAGTTTCAAAATGGAGTTTGTTCTGTGTTGTCATGGTAAAAATTCCTTTTAGGTTGCAGCGGGCAACCGGGTCCCATGAGGACCCTTCGCTCGCTAAATTTTTTTGAAATATCCTTAGGCTTGTTTTTTCTAACCTGCAAAGCCTCAAGGACAAAAGGCTTCCGGCTAGTTCGTTTTCAGAATGCCTCTCGGCATTCGACATTCAGTACTCATAGGCGCTCCTTCGAATGCATTGGGAATCACAAACCATTTTGTTATCCCTATCAATCTTGTAGGAAAGAAAATAGAATAAGAAATTCCCTTCGTCAAGGCATAAATGCATACTATTTAATTATGGTTGGCGATAGAATCTAGCTATAACAAATTGTCGAATCGCCGTACCAGCAACTCGGGGTTTTAGGGGCTGAGCCCCTAGGAGAGGGGGCAGGCGAAGACTACAGGCTTCGCCGAGGGGGAAACCTCCCCCACTACCGCAAAAAAAAAGCTGGACACAATGTCCAGCGTGCTTTTGATTTGCTATAAACGAATTAGACGTGCTTGATCTTGTTGTCGCCTTCGTCCCAGTACTGACCGTCGCAGACGAACTTGTATTCGTAAACGCCGGTGTCGAGGGTGACCTTGCCGACCCAGAGACCGGTCTTCTTGTCCTTCTTGAGCATATCCTTGTCGATAGCCCAGTTGTTGAAGGAACCGGCAACGGAAACGGTAGTGGCCAGGGGGCAGTTGGCTTCGAATACCACGGCGACCTTCTTGGAGGCCTTGGGGGCGGCTTTCTTTGCCGGAGCGGCCTTAACGGCAGCCTTTTTCTCGGCAGCGGGCTTAGCAGCCTTGGGTGCGGTGGCCTTGGGGGCGGCAGCATTAGTGGCGGTCTTCTTGGCCGGGGCGGCCTTTACGGCAGCCTTCTTGGCAGCGGGGGCCTTCGTTGTCTTAGCAGTAGCTTTGGTCATAGTTATCTCCTTTACTTAGTCCGCGCCAAAGATAGTAAAAAAAAGTTTAACTGTCTAATAAAAAATGAAATTATTCCAAAACCGGGGAATTGCAGTCGCGAAATTGTCAAAAATCGGCAAAAAAAGCGAAAATCCCTGAAATTCAAAAAATGATATTGGAAAAAACCACGCAATATTCTAGTTTTGTGTGCAAATAACCTAAAAAAGGAGAATTTCCAAATGAAAAAGAGTTTAACTCTCTTGTTGACCGTTACATCGGCGTTTTTCTTCGCCTGTAGCGACGACAGCAGTTCGGACAGCGGAAACAGCGAAGTCATTGAACAGTCCGGCACCCTTATCGTGGACGAAGAAAAGCAGACTATCACGATTGTCAGCCAAGAAACCGAGGAAATGTGCGTAAGAGACGAGGTCACTCTCGAATACGCCTGGAAATCCGTCGATTTCGGCACTGATTCCAATTTCATGAAATACGAATTCGTTGGCGATACGTTGGTCGTGTTCGACTATGATGACTGGGACGAAGAGTATTCCACTTCTGGGCAGATGTATGTGGGCGGCAAGGCTGGTAAGCTGGATGGCACCTGGAAATCTACCTACTGCAGTTACAGTTCCGAAAAGAAGGCATCCACCTGCTACAAGCCCTGCAGCGAAGTCAAAGCTCCAAAGGAATTGACCGAAGAGGAAATCATGGAGATGATGAAAGACATGACCGAAGAGGAAATGGAAGCCTTCGTTGAGGAATATACCGACGCCATGATGGATTCGTTCTGCCTGGACGAAGAAGACATGGAAGATCACCCCGATGTAACCATCAAAATTTCTGGCACCAGCATCAAGGCGACCATTAAGTTTAACAGGACAGAAGAAGATTTCGACGACTTTACCAATTCCAAATTCATGACATCCTTTATCGGCAACTTGATTAGCGGTGACGGCTATGTTCCTGGCTTCAGCAAGCTGTTCAAGGAGGATTCCTCCGGCATGGAAAAGATTGCCAAGACCTACAAGGCCTATCAGGTCGAGGTTTCCAACCAGTCCAAGAAGAATATCACCTTCAAGTTTGCGGACCAGACACTTTCGGTGAATTTCAAGACCGTAAACAAGTCCGGTGAAAACAGGGAACTGGCCCTGGATGTTTCTTCTGGCGGAAAGACCTGCAGCCTGTCCGAAGAATCTGGCGATGTGACCAAGAGCACCTGCAAGAGCGAATATGGTGAGTATTTCGATATTGACAGGGTAGAGGGAGCCGACGGTGTCAAGATTTCCGTGGCCGATGAATATGAAAAGTCCAACGAGAAGGGATTCGAGGATTGCGTCGAAGACATGATGGATTCCCTGTTCGCCGCCATCAAGGGCAAGGGAGGTTCGAGCGACAATCCTCTGTGCGATTCGTATAAAGATTCCTATGATGCTTGTGTTTCGACATTGGGCGAAGGCGAAATTTGCGATGAGTATCAGACTTATTACGAATCCTGCCTAGAAGGCGGCGAATACTCTACGCCTCTCTACAAGAAGGCCACCTCTTCTGCCGAACTTGCCAAGAAGAAGTTCCTCAAGAATGCCCGCAAGATCGCCCGCAAACTGGAAAAGTTTGCCGAATAAGAAAAGGCTATTTGCTTGAAAATGATCCCGGCCTGTTTGGTCGGGATTTTTTATTTTTGTAGAAAGCCGAGAAATAGCGGCAAGAGGTTTTTATGAACGTTACGATGCAAGAGGTAATGAAAGAGTCCGGCGTGGCATTCGGTACCAGCGGTGCCCGCGGGCTTGTGACCGCCATGACGGACCGGGTGTGCTATGTGTATGCCCGCTCCTTTATCAAGTACTGCGAGACCAGCTACAAGTGCGAACACACCATCGCCATTGCAGGCGACCTGCGGCCCAGTACCGAACGGATTCTGAAAGCCCTGGTGCAAGCGGGAAGGGACGGCTCCTGGAAGGTGGTCTATTGCGGTCGTATCCCGAGCCCTGCCATTGCACTGTATGGTATCGACAAGGCGCTCCCCACCATTATGGTGACGGGGAGCCACATTCCTGCAGACCGTAACGGTATCAAGTTCAACCACCCCCAGGGCGAAATCACCAAGAAAGACGAGCAGGGAATCGTTTCCCAGTCCGTTGATTTTGACGAATCGATTTTCGATGGGGCGGGCATGCTGAAATCGGCGCCGGAACTGCCGACGGTTGAAGCCGAGGCCGAAGAAAACTACCTAAAGCGCTACCCCGCATTTTTCGGAAGCAAGGCCCTTTCTGGGCTTACCATCGGGGTCTATCAGCATTCTGCCGTGGGCCGCGACATCGTGGTGAAGGTTTTGGAAAGTCTGGGCGCTACCGTGAAGCCTTTTGCCAGGAGCGAGACGTTTATTCCGGTAGATACCGAAGCCATCCGTAAAGAAGACGAAGAACTGGCTCGGGATTTTGCCCACAAGGATTTTGTGGACGCCATCTTCAGTACCGACGGGGATTCTGACCGGCCGCTTTTGGCGGACGATACCGGCATGTGGCTCAGGGGCGACGTGCTGGGCATCCTCGCTGCCCAGGCGCTGGGTATCCAGCGCATTGCAACTCCCGTGAGTTGCAACACGTCGCTTGAAAAGTCGGGCAGCTTCGAAAAGATTTGCCGCACCCGCATAGGCAGCCCCTACGTAATCGCCGGCATGGAAAGCCTGGTGGACAGTGCCGACCCTGCCGTAAGTGTCGCCGGTTACGAGGCCAACGGAGGGTTCTTGCTGCAGACGGATTTGACCCGTGAATTTGCGGAACGTGACAGCAGCGGTAACGAGACGCGGGTGACCCGCACCCTGCCGGCACTCCCCACCCGTGACGCCCTGCTCCCCATGCTTGCCGTGATGGTGCGTGTCCGGGAAGAGCGGATGTGCGTGGTGGACCTGCTGAAAAAACTCCCCAAGCGCTTTACGCTCAGCGACCGCCTCAAGGAATTCCCGACGGAAACCTCTAAGGCAAAGCTTGCCGAAATCCGCGAGCAAAAACTGGGCAAGAAACTTTTTGGCGCCCTTACGGCAAAGCCGAACCGTTTTGCAAAGCCTGACGCCGCGGGAAACATGCCCGCTCCTTTCCACGGAGACATCGTCTCCATCGACGAGACCGACGGTTACCGTATGGAATTCGATTCCGGCGACATCGTGCACCTGCGGCCCAGCGGAAACGCTCCGGAGTTTCGTTGCTACGTAGAAACCGGCGATAAGGAGCGCTCCGCGGAACTCCTGGCCGGTTGCATGAAGATTATGGAAGGCTGGCGGAAATAATTTGGAAGGTTAGTTTCCTGTTGGGACAGGAGGCATGACAACGACATATTTTCCGTTATTGCATTGATACATGCAGTCGCTTGCGCTCCAGATGCTCACAAAGAGGGTTTGAACTTTCCCATTATCGCTGTTGCAGCTGAAACCGTTGATGGGGTGGGTTGAACAGCTATAGTTGGGGTGCTGGCAGCTGCTACCGGGAGGGCAGTTGTCGATGGTTCTCTTGTAGTTCCAGTATTTGTCTTCGGTGCAGATAAGGTTTATTTCATTGACGGTTATTTCTTTACCCGATGTCTGGCAGGGGTCTCCGATAACGGCTGGAATCCATTTTTTGTTGACGCATACGACATTGTCTCCGGTGACACAGTCAATGGCCCTTTCGTCGTCTTTGCAGGAGCCGCCATCAACGTCTGTAATGTGCTGGCATATTTCTTCGCCGCTGGAACTGCTGTTGTCGGAGGCGGAACTATTGACGCAATACTCCGTCAACCCCTTGTTGCAGAGCTGTGTTGCGGAATAGCACTCCAGAGTGAGGGCCTGGCAGGTTACGGCCATAGACGAACTGGAATTGTCGTCAAGGGATGCCGACGATTCGTCCATTGATGTGGAACTACCTTCGCCCTCGGCGGAACTTTCAGCAGAACTTTCGGGATTGGTAGATTCGCTGGAATCTAGCCCATCGCCGCCGTTGCTTTCAGAGGAAATTTCTTCGGACGAGGGCTCGGTGGCGCTACTGCTGTCGTCGCAGGCCGTAAGCGTAAAGGCCAGTGCTGCTGCGGCAAACCCGCAAGCGATTTTTAAAAGGCGTTGTTTCATGGCGAGTTTCCTTTTTTAAAGTCTGGTCCAAACGTTGTTGATGCACTGGAAGGTATATCCTTCGACGATCATCTTTGCTCCATCTTTTTCGCAGGGGGCGTTATCGGGCAATATTCCCGTGTCGTCGGTCTTGTTGTCGCTGCAATCCATTCCCGCGTCGCAGGCTCCATGGACAAGCTTTTCTTCTGTCCATTTCCCGTTTTCGCAGAAGTACCGGCTTTCGGAAAAGGAGTCGTTCCTAGGGTCTTCGGGGTTGGTGTACTTGTAGAGAAACCTCGTGTAGCCGTGTACCTCCGGGTCGCAGGGCTCGTCAACCCAGGCGGTATCGAGGCAGAACTGCTTGATGCCGGTCTCAATGCACATCTTGTAGTTGTCGAAACCGCACATGGCCTTGTCGGGATTGCAGTCGTTTACTGGGATCCAGCGATTTTCGATGCACATGTAGATAAGTTCCTTTGCGCAGTCCTGTGCGATGGTGTATTCCGCTTCTTCGCACAGCCATTTTTTTGCAGGGTCCTGCTCGTCGGTGATGTGGCGGCATGTTTCCGCCTGCCCGCCGGAACTGGATTCCGCAACAGAAGAGGAACTTTCTTCAACGGATGCGGAACTTTGCGGATCGACGCAATTGGTGACAAGTCCCTGTTCGTTGTCCGTACAGTTGTTGACGGGACCGCTCCCGCTGTTGGACGAAAGCTCCGTCCCAGACGATAGGGGTTGTGCCGACGATTGCGGGATGCCGGAATCGCTGGACAGTTCTGGATTTTCCTGAACGGGAAGTTCCTCGTCCGCAGGACCGCTGCTACTGTCGTCACAGGCGGCAAGGGCAAAGGTGAGCGCTGCCACGGCAAGCCCGCAGCTAAATTTCGGGAATTTCTGTTTCATATCGTTGCTCCTTTTTTATCCCAAACTCAATTGCCGGCGGTGGTACGCGGTGGCGGCAAGTATTCATATTTCCCGTCAAGGCACATGAAGTGGCAACCGTCTATCGCTAGCAATTCCCCTCTCAGCTTTTCTTCGTCACAGGAAGTCCCCACAATGGCGTTAAGCCGGCAATCTTCCTTGATTCCTTCGTCTTCGCTATATTCGCTCCATTTACCGTCTTTGCATTGATATGGGACGTACACAAAGCTGGAGTAATCCTCTTCGTCGTCAACAGCGACTCTCACGATGCTACCTTCGGCAAGGCAATCCCCGCCCAGGATAACTAATGCAATATGCCATTCCCCGCCTATGCAGGTATAATCCTGGTAGTTTTTACAGTCCAGTGCCCTTGTACCATCCATGCAGGGCGTAAAGCTTACGTTGTCCCCGTAGATTTCCTTACGGTCAGAAATATGGCTGCATTTTTCTGTGCTCGACGATGAGCGGGGCAGGTCGACACAGTTGACGTCGTTGCCGTTATCGTCGTAACAGTTGCCGAAATCTTCGCAATAGGTCTGGATTCCCATGTCGCAAAGATCCTGTTCGGTGTAGCCGCATTCGGGAATCAGGGCGTCGCAAGTGGGGTAGTCGATTGCGGAACTGGAGCTTCCGTCTTGATTCGCCGAGGAATACCCGTCTCCAGATCCGGAGCTTTCTGCGTCTGCAGAACTTTCGATGTCTAGGCCGCCATTGCCCTTGCCGTTATGGTTGTTGACGCCCTCTGCCTCGGAAGCGGACGAAATTTCTTCGGAATACGGCACGGTGGCGCTGCTACTGTCGTCGCAGGCGACAAGCGCAAAGGCGAGTTCCGCCGCGGCAAGTCCACAACTAAATTTCGGGAATTTCAGTTTCATATCGTTGCTCCTTTTTTAGTACTGTCTACTTGCCCATCCCGTACTAAAGTCTAAATCGATGCATTTGCCTGCCGGTTTTTCTATTGTCTTCGTTTCCTTGACGATTTCGGCTTCAAGGTTTACATTACTGCAGTAAACAAACAGGAATGCATAGAGTTTTTCTTCTGTCGAATAGCTGCAGCCTTCCATTTCTACGATGGTGACCGTCATGGAGTTTGCACTGACCGCAGTCAAGACATTTGGCCTTCCGTCGCCTGCGACCACCAGTACATAGGCGCTGTAATCTTCAGCACCGTCGGCGCTGCAGGTTCCACCGGCCTTGAGTTCTTCGATTTTGTTCTGGATTGTTTTCATCCCTTCTATTTTCTCGTCGGGAAGCTTGTAGATTCCGGGCTTATCGAAGTCCAACGAGGAACTGTTGTTGTCGCCTTCGCTGGTTGAAGGAGCCGTATCGGTCTTGTTCCGGACAACCGTTGCCGCGAGGACAGAATTGTCGTAATGGAGGTCCGGGATTCCGTATTGGGCGATAAAGCTGTTGGGGTCTCTGCCCGAAACGGGAGTGGATGCACTCTGCCCGGGCTTGGAATCGCTTTCTGCACCGGAGGAGCTCTGCTCTACAGTGTTACTGGAACTTTCCACGCCGGGAGAAACCATCAGGGAACTGGAAGAAAGTTCCGCCTTGTTGGGGCTTTCGGAACTAGAGGACGGATTTTCGGAAGCGGAGGATACCGACCCTTGACCTTCGGCCATTTCATTAGTTTCTTCGGCGGTACCGGCAAGACCGCTCGTGGAATCGGCGCATCCTGTGCCCAAGAAGGCCACAAGGAAAAATAGCGCGAATAAATACAAGAGGAATGGCTTATTCATTTTCGCACTCCTTCACGTTTTTGGTCAAGGGGAAGAGCTGGAGGTTCAGGCGGTACACCTGGTCGATGTTTTTGTCGTCAGCGGCGATGGCGATAATTTGGCGGCGGCATTCGTCCAGCACCTTCACGATGCGTTCGTAACTTTCGCGGGACACTCCCATGGTTACTCCGCTGAAGTTGCGCTGTTCAACAGGCAAATCCAACGCAGGGGTGGCAAGCTTGGACATCTGGCGGTGCATTCCCCTGAGTGCAAGCCGCGTGGCGTCTGGCGTTCCTGTGATGGATGTTTCTGCTTGCACGAAAGCGCTGTCCCCTGCCTTCTTCAGGAGACCCGCTTTGGTGAGGAAGTTCAGACTTTGCTGGACTTCTGCCGCCGAAATTTCGGGGTAGCATTTCTTGGCGATTTCGCCCGGAGTGGCGCCCGGCATCAGGGGCGCAAGTTCACGTACAACGGGGTTCTGCCAGGAATCGTAAAACTCGAACAGGTCGCCTTCTAGCACGCGGACCTTGTGGACCTTGGCAATGGCGAGCATGTTTTCGTAGGCGGCCTTCTTTTTTTCTTCGGTGGCGGCCTGACCGAATACCACCATGGCGCGGAAATATTCCATCTCGAAACCCACGAGACCCATGGCGGCTCCCGTGCGTTCCACGCCGATACGGGAGAGCTTGCTCTTGCCGTCGCAGACTACCTTTATGTAAGAAGACGAGGAGAATCCCGCTATCTTGGAGAATTCGCGCCATGAAAAAACGGAACGGCGCTTGCGCTCCTCGTAGTAGTCCAGCATGTACTGGCGGAAATCGGAATATTCGATTATCGGTTTCATCGTAAATAAATATACGACTATTTTCCCCAAAAGTCAATAGCCTATGCAACAAAATGTTTGTTTTTGTTCAAATTTCACAATTATTTTGCATTATTTTACAAAATTTTCTCGTATATGAAACAGACCGTTTCATAAAAGGAAGTCCCCTACTACTGTAGGAGACACCTCTTTCTGCCATTGTCCACCGGCAAGCTGCTCCTTAAAAGGTCATTCTTTCTTGCGGCCGGCGGAACGCCTCAGCTGGGTGACCAGGAACTTGTAGAATCCTTCGATGTGGGAGTTGTCCTGCTTACCGCGGAGGAGTGTCACCACAATATCGCGCTTGAATTCGATATCGGTAATCTTCAAGAGCTTGATTCTGCGGTTGTCCACCTTACCCCAAGAGAACTCGGGCCAGAATCCCACGCCCAGGCCGCCTGCGATGGCGTCCTTGACCATAAGGGCGTTGTCGCTCTCGAAAATCAGGTGGGCCTGGAAACCAATGCGGTTGCAGTAATCTTCACAGATGGTGTGGAGCTGCTTGGAGCCGTAGAGACCTATAAAGTTGGTGTCGCCCAGTTCATGCAGCGAGATACTGTCGCGCTTCTTGTATTCCGCCGTATTGGGAACGGCGAGGTAGATGTTCTCGGAACAGACAAAAACCTCTTCGTCGGGATTTTCCTGGGGGCGGTAATTGGCGAAAGTCTGGATGGAAATGTCGTACAGGGACGATTCCTCTTTCTGCACCAGATAAAAACGGAGCGCCGGAGCGTCTTTCTTGTACTGGATAACCGCATTGGTCACAAAGGAAGAAGCCGCCAGGACCTTGAGGCTCACGGTAATGGCCTGCTTGTCGGACTTGGCCCGAAGGCGGGCGGGCAGGGCCTCGATGTCTTCGTAGAGGGGCTTCACCTTTTTGTAGAAGTAGTCTCCCGCTTCGGTAAGCTTGATGTTACGGCCGCTGGACTTGAAAAGCTTGACACCCAGTTCGTCTTCTAGTTTGTGAATGGCATGAGTCAGCGCAGGCTGCACAATGCAGAGGTTCTTAGCGCTCTGGGTCACGTGTTCGGTTCGGGCCACTTCCAGAAAGTACTTGATATGGGTCAGTTCCATAAAAACTCCAATTCATCAAAAATTTTTATAACACAAATATAAACAATAAAATCAGGATACAGAAGGGCAAAATAAGGTTTTTTGGAAAAATCATCAAAAAAAGTGATTAAAAACGAAAAAATTATTTATTAGTCAATATCAAAATCATGTTTTATCTTTGTCACCGTAAACAAAAAAGCCCTAAGGCACCTTCAAAGGAGTTCTCATGAAATCGGTTCTTAAAACACTGGCCACCACAGCCCTCGTCGCATTCACCGCCGTTGTCTTTACCGCCTGCAACGACAACCGGGACTGCGCCTACAACGAGGCCGGCCACACCCTAGCCTGCCCCGAGAAGACCTACAAGACCGTAACGCTGGGCGGAAAGACCTGGATGGCCGAAAACCTGGACGTGTTCACTCCGGATTCAAGCGTGTGCTACGCCAACAACCACGACAACTGCAATACGGACGGACGCCTGTACACCTTCGCCTCCGCAACGGGTAACGTATGCCCCACAGGTTGGGCACTCCCCACCGTAGAAGACTTCAAGGCGGCCTTCGGCACAAGCGAACCCACCGCACTCAAAAACGCCAACGGTTTTAACGCCCTCTTCGCCGGATTCAAGTACTACGACGGAAACTTCGCCGACAAGGGCGTAAGCGCCAGCTTCTGGACAAGCGACAGCTACGACGATTCCAGGGCTTACCTTGTCCGCATTACCGACTCCGGAATCGCCTACGAGCACTTCAACAAGAACATTTTCGCCTCTGTCCGCTGCATCAAGAAATAGCTACACCCCTCCGGTGGAGTTAGTTGTTATTTTTGACTGGGGCTCCTAGCCTCGAACCTCACCATCCTTCATCACACACTTCACATTCCACATTTCACACCTCAAAGGGAGCCTTTGGCGACCGAGCTCACTCCTCACAGGCACGAAGTGCCGCCCTCATACCCCTAGATCCTAACCCCTATTCCCTAACTATGACCTGGCTTATCAATCTATTCACCCAGCCCTCGGTAGGGCAACAAGTTGTGGCGATTGCCCTCACGGCGGCACTCGGCCTCATGGTCGGAAAAATCAAGGTCAAGGGGATTAGCCTTGGCGGTGCAGGAGCCCTTTTCGTGGGAATATTGCTTGGGCACTTGGGACTCCGCGTCGAAGGAGACGTGCTCCACTTCATCCAGGAATTCGGCCTTATCCTGTTCGTCTATACCATCGGCATGCAGGTGGGTCCCGGATTCATAGATTCCATACGTAGGCACGGGCTGGTGCTGAACATTCTTTCTGTGGGGATTGTGCTGCTGGGCGTTATCGTGACCCTCTGCCTTTACTTCTTTACCAGCATGCACGACAACGTGCCCGTACTTATCGGCATGCTCTGCGGTGCCGTGACCAACACGCCCTCGTTGGGAGCCGCCAATTCCGCATTTGCCGCCGCCGGCGTAGATACTTCCCTGACAGGAATCGGGTATGCAGTGGCCTACCCCTTCGGCGTCATCGGGATTATTCTCGTGATGCTGCTCGTGCGGCTCGTGTTCCGGCAGGACCCCGCCAAGGCGGCAACCGACTATGCCGACGAAATCGCCGCCACCAGCAAGGAAATCGAATCCTGCAGCCTTACGGTAGATAACCAGAACCTGTACGGAATCATGCTGAAAGAAATTCCCGACCTGATTTCTAGCGGTGTGGTGGTGACCCGCCTCTTGAGGGGCGAAAACATCTTTACCCCCAACGGAAAGACCGTCATCGAAAAAGGCGACAAGGTGCACATCGTAGGCATGCCCGAGGCCGTAGCCGCCATGGAAAAGATTATCGGCAAGCGCCTGGACACGCCCATCACCGCCATTCCCGCCAAGAATACGGAACCCATCCAGGTGAGGACCGTACTCGTGACCAACAAGAAAATACTGGGCCGCACCATCGGCTCCTTGGCTCTGGCGGAACGCTTTGGCGTGACCGTAAGTCGCGTGACCCGGAGCGGGTTCAAGTTTACGGGCCGACTGGATTTGCGCATCAAGTTTGCCGACAAGCTGAAAATCGTAGGCCCCGCCTCTGGACTCGACATCGTCGCGAAAAAACTGGGCAACTCCCTCACCGCCCTGGACCATCCCGAAATCCTGCCCGCGTTCTTGGGAATCTTCCTGGGAGTCATCGTAGGAAGCATTCCCTTCGCCATTCCCGGGATGCCTACCCCGCTAAAGCTGGGGCTTGCCGGCGGCCCGCTGATTGTGGCCATCCTCCTAAGCCGCAAGCGCAAGATCGGGCCCCTGAACTTTTTCATGGCCAACAGCGCAAACCTGATGCTCCGCGAGTTCGGCCTTACGCTTTTCCTGAGCTGCGTGGGCCTGAACGCAGGCATCAAATTCTTCGAAGTGCTCCTGAACGGCGACGGGCTCTACTACATGGGGCTTGCGGCTATCATCACCTTTGTCCCGCTCGCCATCATGGCTGCGGTGGGGCACCTGGTCTTCAAGGTGAACTACCTTTCGCTCTGCGGCGTGCTGGCAGGCGCCACCACGGACCCTCCGGCCCTGGCCTTTGCCAACAGCCAGGCGGACAGCGAGGCGGTGAACATCGGGTATGCCTCTGTCTATCCTTTGACCATGCTGCTCCGAATTTTAAGCGGACAGGTGCTGGCCATACTGCTGCTTTCGGCGGTGTAGCTCTTGTAAAACCGGCGAACTACTGTTCCAGTTCCAGCAAGTCCGCCTTTAAAGACTGGTCACCCGGATAGTATTTTTGCGCCAACAGCAATAAACGGCGGGCCTCATCGGTACGCTTTTTTGCCATGGCATCGTAGGCCATGTTCTTGAGACCATAAATGGCTTCGGCGTTTCCTTTTTTGGCCGCCAGTTCGTAGGCATATTCAGCACGGTCCAGGAACTTGGTGTCGTAGGCCAGGTTCCCGAGGAAAATGGCGGCATCGGAAAAGTCCGGCTTGATTTGCAGGATGTTGTTCAGAATGTCCATGGCCACAAAGGGCTTGTTATCTTCGGCCAAGACATCGGCCAGCTTGTACATGACATTCACGTCGTCAGGGCGCACGCCCAAGGCCTCGCGGTAATGACCCGCACTCTGCTCATACTGTTTGTTCATGCGGAAAACATCCCCCAGATAGACCAGAAAATCCACCTCTTCGGGGTGTGCCGTGTAGCCCTTGCGGACAATTTCTACAGCCCGGTCGTAATCGTCCATGGCGATGTTCGCCTCCGAAAGCTGATAGACGATGCTCAGGTCGTCAGGGTCCAGCTGGTAGGCCTTTTCTACCGAACGGAGCGCCCCCACCTTGTCGCCTACCTTGCTGTAGGCCTCCCCCAGGTAGAGCCATCCCGAAATGTTGTTCGGCTCCAGTTTCAACGCCCTGTGGTAAGCGGCAATACATTCGGGATACTGCTTCAGACGGAAATAGACGCTGGCCATGTTGAACAGCGCAGGCGAAAACGCCCCGTCTGAAAAATCCACCGCCTTGCGGTAGGCTGCCGCCGCCTCGGGATATTTTTCCATCTGGTAATAACTGTTGGCAATATTGAAACTTGTGGCCGTGGGATCGGCACCGCGTTCTTCGGCCTTGTGGTATAGGATGATGGCCTGGTTGAATTTTCCGTTACGGTAAAGGGCGTTGGCGCGTTCCAGCAGGTCGTAAGAAGACTGCGCAGCAAAAGCGGGAATGGCAAAAAATATGATGATATAAGACAGAAGCGAGAGCCGCGACAAACCATGTTTGCCGTTACTCATACCCCAAAGCTCGCGAACGCGAGCGACCTCATAGCTCATACCACTAATCCCTAAACTTCACCTCGAAAGGTTGTTCCATTCCGCAAAACGCCACCGCCTTGCCGTCTTTTTCTGCAGGGGCAAAAGTCATGCGGCTAAGAGCCTCGCGACCGGCGGCGGCAAGCCCAGAACCTGCAGGAGATTCCTCGATAACGCGGATATCATAGGCGCGCCCGCCCACATCTACACAAAAACTCAGGCGAAGCGTAGCGTCGATTTCCCGGTCCCGAATTTGCTGTGGCACCTGGAAATCGGGCATGGATTTGCTTTCGGGTTTTTTATCTACATCGCCCTTTTCGCTGGACATGGCGCCCCCGCGAAAATCCGCTACCAGTTCCTCGTTAATGGCTGCCCCTGCCGTCCCCGAAGCCACCCCCAGGTTCATGGCAAGACGCGGGCCCGCCTTGGGCGTGCGGGAGGAGGTCTTTTGCCGCTCCGGCTTGCGGGAAGGCTTTTTCTTTTCCACCTTCTTTTCCATTTCTTCCACCTTCTTTACGGAGACTTCCGTCTTGGTGTACTTTTTTTCGTGGAAGATTTTTCCGGTCAGAAACATGTTGGCAAGAGTCACGGAAAATACCAGCAGCAGGCTACAAAGCACCGCCGCCAGGAGAAGCAGAGACCGCTTGATTATTTTCCTTAGAATCTTACGCATTGTAGTTATGAGTTATGAGTTATGAGTTATGAGTTGTGAGTTGTGAGTTGTGAGTTCTTGCAGATCCTTGCGTTGTTTCGACAACGCTCAGCACAGGCCGCGAGGATGACACATTCACACTCATCTCACATTTCACATTACACATCGAAACTATTCCGCTTGGGCCGCGATGGACACCTTCTTGACTCCGGCCAGATTGCACATATCAATGACCTGCACCAGCACGCCCGTTTCTGCACCCTTGTCGGCAATGACCACAGCCTCCCTGTCGGGATTTTTTGAGAGGGACTGTTTCAAAATATCCTGCAGGCTTGCCAAGTCCACCTGGCGTTCGTTCATGTGGATGGTTCCTTCGCGGGTAATGGCGATGAGCAGGTTTTCCTTTTCCAGTTGGCTTGCCGTCTGGGCCTGTGGCTTGGTCACATCCACGCCGGTTTCGCGGGTAAAGGACGACGTGACCACAAAAAAGATAAGCAAGATGAACACGATGTCCATCAGGGGGCCCATCTCGATGCCCATATCCTTTTTCTTTCTGCTCGGCAGGTTGAATTCCATAATTACCCTACAAAATAATTGTCAATAATCGTGGCCCCGAGTTTCAGGTCCTGGGTCAAAATTTCTACACGTTCATCCAGGCGCTGTTTCAGCAAGGTCAAGGGGAACGCCACCAGGAGCCCGCTCTGGGTAGAAATAAGGGCTTCCGAAATTCCGTCGGCCATAAGGACCGGGTTCTGGTTTCCGTACAGGGTAATCACCTCGAAGGTGGAGACCATGCCCGTCACCGTTCCCAAAAGGCCTAGCAGCGGGGCCGCCGCCGCCATTACCGCCACGATGTGGCTTCCCTTTTCCATGTGACGCAACGTCCCCAGCATGCGCACCTGCATAATGTTGCGGAATCCTTCGGGATTCTTTTGCGCATGTTCAATGGCGTAACGGAGTTCGCTGGCCAAAATTCCACGGCGTTTTTCCAACCGGGACATGGCCTTTTCGACACCGCCTTCATTCAGGTCGTGACGCAGGTTCTTGATGACCTTCTGGACATCTTGCCTAAAAAAGTCAGAGCCGATACGGAACCAGCTGTAAAACAGGTAGTAGAATCCGACAGTTCCCACCAGCAGAATGGGGAGCATCACCACACCACCGGCCTGGTACGTGCTTTTCAGGGATTCAATGAATACGTAGAAGGAATTGCTCATTTTTCCTTGTCGAAAATCCTGTTCAGTAGGGCCATGCTCTGCATATAAAGTTCGCTGGTGACCTTCTCGATTTTTTCACTCAGAAGCCCGTGAATGATCATCACCGGAATGGCAATGACGAGGCCCGTTTCTGTGGTCACCAAAGCCTCGGAAATACCACCGGCAAGCACGCGGGCGTCGTTGGTGCCAACCTCGGTGATGACGGTGAACAAGGTGATAATACCCGTCACCGTTCCCAAGAGACCAAGAAGCGGAGCGATGGTGCCCATGGCAGCCAAGAGTCCCATGCGGCGTTCCAGTTTGGGTTGTTCCCGGAGCAGGGCCTCTTGCAAGGAACGTTCCGCATTTTCACGAGTGTCGTTCGCCTTGTTGAGCACCGCAAAAAGAACCATGGCAAGACTCGTGCCACGCTGCAGGCACAGGTTGGCGGCCTCCTCGTAACGGGTGTTCTGAACAAGCATATTCAGGCGCGCCATAAAACGCTTGCCCAAGTGTCCGCGGTACATGAGCACAATAAAGCGCTCCGCTGCAAGGAGCAGAGCAAAGAACGCCACCAAGAAAAGCGGATACATCACGATACCGCCCTTCTTGAACCATTCCGCAAACTGCGTCTTGAGCGATTCGTCGCCCTTGTTGCTGATAGAATTTTTGATCGCCTTGTTCTGGAGCAAGTCCATCGGGACATCCACCTGGACAGTGCTCGATTTGGAAAGTCCCGAATAGGCATTGTTGATGGCTGCACGAATCGATTCCGCCATGTCGGCAGGGAGCGAGGAGTTCCATTCGTAGCGCTTGCCCTGCAAGGCGCCCGTCCGCAGGAGCGCCTGGATTTCACCGTTGTCCGTGGCCGCCTCGCCCAGGAACACCGTCCCGAGGCGCATGCGGTAAACTTCCACATCGGTGCGGCTCCCCACCTGGGATTTTTCAGGACCGAAAGACTGGGTGTAGGTCATCTCTTGACGGACGAGCAGATCGTTCAGATAATATCTCAGGGCAGGCAAGGTGTTCGGCTTTTTCTTTGCCATTTCCCGCTGGGCCTTGTTCAGGGAAATAAGTCTCTCCCCCATGCCCACGGGGTAATCTCCCGTAATCTCGTCCAGGGACTTGTCTATGGAAAGGCGCACCTGGGTATTCAAAGCCTCGAAGGCGTCTTCTTCGGCCTTGGCCGTTTCTTCGGCTTCGGCGGTAACATCCTTGCTGGCCTGGACTTCTTCGCTTACGCGGCCCAAATCCGTAGAGAGCTTTGTGTAGCGGCCGTCCAGTTCGCGGGTCTCCACCTGATGTTCCTCGGTCAGCTGGGATTCGGCATAACGCTTGCTCCAGTGGGCTGCTTCCAGCTTTTCTAGAGAGTCGGCTTTTTGCAAGCGGATACGGGCGAGGCTTTCAATTTCGCGCTGAAGGTTCTGGATTTCTACCTGTTTCAGGGAGTCCTGGATACGGGCCTGTTCCTCGGCATCCTTCTTTTTGGCGGCCCAAGAGAGGTTTGGCATAATAAACAACAGGAATAGAGCCATCATTGTTCTTGACAGCCATTCCGAATTCCGAATTCCGAATTCCGAATTCATCTCCCGCCTCCTACCACAGAAAGGGTTACAGGCATGGCAATGATTTGCGGGGGCTTCTTGGCCAGTTTCACGTCAATAGCGTAACGGATAACTTCGCGTTCCCACAGTTCCAGATTCTCGTTCCACTCGTAGGTAATCTTGCCCTTCTGTTCCTTACGAATCAGGTTTCCGTAAACGGTGCCGTTCTCGTCGCTATAGACCATCCACTGGTTGCCAATCCGCAGAATCTGGGCGTTAATCAATTCGCCGTTCTTGCGGGTAAGGGGCGCGTTCACAATGGCCACCTCGTCGCCGAACTTGATTTCTTGCTGGATAACCGCCTTGATACGGGAAAAGCTTTCTTCTTCGGCGGCGTTCCCGCTTTCGATATCCCGAGCGAGTGAGCGGACCCGTTCCAGCCTGGCATCCCGTTCCCAAGGCACCGTCATGGCCACCTGCCGTTCCAGCTGCTTGCATATAGAAAGCATGGCCGAACGCAAGGCCTTGCGCTTGGCGGCCACGTTGTCGTTTCGGTTCTTGGCGTGGGCCTGTTTCTGCCGTTCTTCTTGCAGCTGGGCGGCCACGCCCCGGATTTTCACGTTCAGGCTGTCGATTTCGGCACGGCGGCGCTCCGAATCTTCGCTGTAGCGGGCCTGCAACTTCTTGTAGCGGGAATCATCCGCCTTGAGCAGGGAATCCGTAGAGGCAATCTGCCGGGTCAGCTTCTGGATTTCGGAATTCAGCTTTTCCTTTTGCTGTTTCAGGTCTCGGATTTCCGAATCGTAATCGGCAAGGGCCAATCCTGAAAGGAACAGCACCAAAAGGACAAAGGGCAAAAATTTCAATCTTGTCATATTCTTCTGCGTTAAGTTGCACCAAAATTACATATTTAAAACACCTGAAGACCTTGAAAGTGTTACCACGATTGCGAAAAAAAGGCCCTTTTGGAAAAACCACATTAAAAGTAACCCGTCGGCATATTAGCCGGCGGGTTTTGTTTCGAAACTAGACTATTATTTAGGCTTCATCGCCGCAGGCGGCTAGTGCCGCGAACCCGAACATCACGGCAAAGATTGCCGCGCCTCTAACGAGGCTTGCAATGACATTGGATGTTTTCTTGAAATTCATAGACCGCTCTTTTAATTTTTTCCGAATTTTGGTTAATCCTTAATGCAGCGGACGGAAAAACCATAAAGTTTCATACCGTCATCAAAATCCGCATCGTTATCGTTGTGGTCTAGCCCCACAAAAAGGGCAAACTTTTCATCATCCTCTGTCGAGGTCCAAAGGTCAGCATAATAGGTTTCATAGCTACAATCACCGAAATTTCCTCTAAAACCAGCAGGAAGAATTTCCAAAGAAGACGTTTTCGCTCCGTTGCCACCATTGGCCCACCCACTTGAAGACTTGAGTGTAAATCCAGCATTTTTTGAGCTGCCTACAGCGGAAAACAACGTTTCCCACTCATCTCTTGTGGGCAAATGCCAACCTTTCGGGCAAATTCCACGCACAGGGTATTTGGGTTTGCATGATTTTCCATACCCGCAATCCTTTCCATTCGTAGAAAATTCCGCTATACTGTCCATGGCGGCACTCCACAAATAAAGGCGACCATACTTTTCGCAATACTTGGTTGAGTCATTGTAGCAAAAACTGGAACTATCAAGAGAACTCGTCTTTCCCATAAAACGGTAATTCAGGTTCTCGGCCATCCAAGTTTGCGAACCGATAGAAACGGTCTTATAAATCTGACCATCACGGTCGTCCTCTAGCGAATCCATAACGATTGAAGAAGTGTCAACAAGCCCGTCATCACCGCCAAAGTCCGAAACCCATTGACCATCTTCACACATAAAAGTATCAAAGATGGAATCACGTTTTACCTTAAAAGTTACACCTTCATTCTTGTCATTGCATTCAATGGCTCCATTTTCATTTACAGCAATCACATCGTCACTGGAGTTGCTGCTGGAATCGTCGCCGCAGGCGGCTAGTGCTGCGAACCCGAACATCACGGCAAAGATTGCCGCGCCTCTAACGAGGCTCGCAATGACATTGGATGTTTTCTTGAAATTCATGGAAATCATTCTTATTCCTCTATAGCAAAAATTTTACCGGCAAGGGCCTTGAGGAGTGCCTTCGAAAGGGTTGGCTTATTGGTCAACTTGCCCGTATCCACGTCCTTCTTTTCTCCGTCCATGTCAAAGGCCAGGGTGGCCCCATTGTCGGTAACGTCCATTTTGACCTTCGCTCCCATGACAATGGGAACATTCACGTCGTCGTGTCCTGCAGGGAACCCGCACAGGACCGGGATGTTGTATTTTTTCAGGTACTTGGAAAGCATTTCTTCGGTAGTTTCATAATTCAGGTCCGTCCCGGAATCCACAAATTCACCGAGAATAACGCCCTTCACGTTTTCCATGACGCCGTGGAGTTCCAGGGCGTTGAACATGCGGTCGATGTTGTGCAGGGATTCGCCCACTTCTTCCATGAACAAGATGATTCCGTCGCCAGAGAATACGTCGATGTCGCTGGCGCCCACCAGCGGAACGAATGTGGCCATGTTGCCGCCCACGAGAATCCCTTCGGCTTTTCCCTTCTGGTTATACTTGTGCTTCGGGACCTTATAGGTAGGCACGGTGCCCTTGAGCAGGTCCCGCAAGAGGGTGCTGTTGTCGTCCTTGCCGCGGGTCTTTCCGATAAACGAGCTCATGGTGCCGTGGATGCTCATGACGCCTGCCCTGGTTTCCATGGCATGCAGGGTGGTAATGTCGCTGAACCCGATGAGCCACTTGGGATTGTCCGTCACCAGCTTCATGTCAATAAGGTCCACCAGCTGGATGGTGCCGTAGCCGCCACGGTTGCTCAAGATGGCCTTGATGCTTGTGTCCTTGAGGGCTTCGATGAAGTCGTCGGCCCGCTCCTGGGCGGTGCCTGCATACTTGCCCGCGTCCAGCTTGCCCACGTTCTTGCCGATAACGGGTTCAAAGCCCCATTCCTTCAAGATGGCCGCCGTGTTCTGGATGTTCGAATCGGGAGTGGAGTAGGAGGGCGAAAGGAGTGCCACCTTGTCGCCTTTTTTGAGGAAGGCAGGGGCCGTGCATTCGGCAAGGGGACCTGCATTGGACTGGTCCGAACCGCTGCTGGAGCTGTCGTCGCCGCAACCGACAAAAGATGCTACGGAAAAGGCAAAAGCCAGAGTGAATACGATGGATTTTTTAAAGGGAAAAATAATCATGGTGTAAATATACATATTTGAGTAAAAAAACTAGCTTCTGCTCCACAGGATGCAATAGGCCTGCGTCCTTGCCGCAAAACGTTCCGTCTCTAGCAATTGGCGCACTTCTTCTTTGCTGTACCAGGCGGCATCGATTTCTTCACGCTCGGAATCGCTGGGCCTGATTTCTCCAGCGGCTACACCGACCACAACCACGTTCAACTCGTTGGCAAAGCCGATGGCGGAATAACTTTCTTTCCAGGTTTCGTCTATGCGCAAAAGGGTCAACCCCGTTTCTTCGCACAGTTCACGGGCCGCAGCCTGCTCTACCGTTTCGCCCTCGTCTATGAGTCCCGCAGGGAAATTCACCACCTGCTCCCCCACCGCCATGCGGAATTCCTTGCACAGCAGCAGTTTTTCGCCGGACTCGTCGTGCATTATCAGGACCACAGCGTTATTTTTGTGGCGCCGCAGGTCTTCAATACTCTTGACGTTCGGTTCACGGCTGATCATCTCGTAGGTAACCGGCTTGCCGCTTGCCGTTTCGTAATGGAGGTCATAACGGGTAATGAACTTTCCGGAATGGATTTTTTCGATACTCTTGAACTTCATTTTTCAATCACGCCGTTAACGACTAGTCTTCCAAGAAATACTGCACGTTGGTGACCACACGAACCTTCTTGACAAAGGGCGTATTTTCGTCACGGTCCTCGATAGAGAACAGCCCCTGGGTTGCCGTCTTGATTTTGCCCAGCTTGCTCCTGGAATCCTTGGCGAATTTTTCGGCAGCTGCACGGGCGTCCTTGTTGGCCTCTTCAATCATTTCGGGCTTGATGGCGTTGAGCCCGTTAAAGCTGTAAATCTTGCGGTAACGGAAATCCCCTTCGCTAAAGGCGATTCCTTGTTTCAAGAGCTCGCCCTGCTTGCCCATGAGTTCGCGAACCTTGTCCACATTCTTGGAGGCAACCGTAAGCGACATGGTCACCACATAGCGGAAGGGGCGTTTTTCACTGGTATACAGTTCGCTCTGGGTATCCATAATATCGGGAGACGCCTTGGTGATTTCTTCTTGGACGACCCCGTTGTCCAAAAGGAACTTCTCCAGGGCTAAAGTCTTGGCCTGGACCGTCTCGTACAGGGCCGAAAGGTCGTTGCCCGCTTCCTTGAACACGATAGGCCATATTACGTAGTCGGCTGGAACTTCACGTTCGGCAAGGCCCCGCACAACAACCACACGGTCCCGGTCCTTCACGTGAATCATGGCGCAATAGAGGAAAGCGCCCAGCCCAAGAATGGCGACGGCGAGCACAACGGCTTCTTTGAGTCTCGACTGCATAGCAGGCCTCCTGTTATTAAATGCTCATCCTTCCATAAAATACAAAAAAAGAAACTCCCCGCATAGCCGTTTCGATACGGCAAAATGCAGCCAATCCATCCATTTTCACCAAACAATCAGGATTAGTTATTAATTTAATGAAAATTATGCATTTGACTTTATCTTCTCTAGCATCGCACGGCCTAACTTTGTGTCCCGCAGCGAAAGGGGCGGTATCATTCACCTCGCCCTACCCGCTTATCCGCCTTTTGCCGGTGGTGTCGCCGACATCCGCGGTTTCGGCGGCTGGGACCAGGTGTAGTCCGCCTACCAGTTCTTGCAAACCGCAGGCTTGTCCTGCTTACAGATCAACTCCACCTCCCTCGCCAAGACGGGGGATTTTTGTTCTTCTATGTAGTAGCGGCTTACCAGGGCGGATTTACACTGGGGGAACCTCCCGTAATCCCAGTCCCTGTCAGCGCACCATTCCCAGAAATACTCCAGGCAGTCGTTCTTTTCGGTGCTTTCCAGGCAATCCTTCTTGAGGGCCGAACAGTCCGCAATCTTGTTGCTTTCGAAGTTGTTTGCCACACAGTAGCGCTTGAGGCCGTCGGCGTAGGCGTTTGACTTGTCCTTGGAATCGATTGTATCGGGCAGGAATACGGACCACTTGGTCGTATCCAGCATCATGGCGGCCTTGACCAGGGAGGGGTAGCAGGTTTCGTTCACCAGGTAGTCGCCTTCCGCAAAATAGGCTCCAGCCTTCGAATTGGCCGTAACCAAATCTGTGCCGCCGGCTGTCGAATCTCCATAGGGCATTCCAGAGCAATAGACATCCTGGTACAGCCTGCAGGCCCTGTTTTTCCAGCCCTCCTTGTCGTCGGGGTCGTCACCCGCCTGCTTGCAGGAGGCGCTCCTGATGTATTCAAATTCCAGGTAGTCATCGCCCTTGATTTTTACGGGAATATCCATCCGTTTCATGCCCGAAAAAACGCCCATGCCGTTTTCGATGTTGGACACGGGAACCACCCGGGGGTCTTCCAGAGCTTCCAAAACATAGTCCTCGTAATCCATGTACGCACTGTCGGTGGCATAAAAATGGAGCATCGATTCCCCTATGGGGAAAGAGAGGTTCGACACGAAAATGGTGTCGGCGCTGTTGTAGCCGCCTATGGTCCAATTGTCGTTGTACCCCAGCCTCTTGGTGTTTTCAAGGCTGTTGCTCAGGGAGAAAACAAAGCCGGCGGAATCTTCGTCTGCAAAGCTAGAAAGCATCTTGTGGATGGTGGTGTTCATGGATTCGCCACCGTTCACGTTGTCGTAGGTCAGTGTCACCAGCACGCCGCCCAAATCCTTGTCGTGTTCCGTGTAGAACTTGAAGATATCCATGTCCCTGGGGAAGGTCAAGAAATTCGTTTCAAATCCCTTGCCGTTCAAGGCCACATCCTTGGTCTTGCCGTCTTGCTGGGGAATTTTCACCTTCTTGACGGAGAATTTCTTGGGGATAGTAGCAACAGCCTTATAGGTGGTAGAAACCTTTTCACCGGAACTGTCCCACTTGAAAAACGCCTCCATCTTGTAGGAATTGCCCGCCTTGCCCACAAGCCCCGACGACGAATCCGCCACGAAACAGTTGGGCTTACCCGTTTCGGGGACAAGCTGCACGGGAGCGGATTTTGCCGTGGTGTCGAGGACGGTCACCTTAGCGCTGTCATAAAACGCGAAGTTTTCTGCCGAGGATTCTTCCAGTTCATACATCTTGGAAAAACAGATTCGCGGGGACTCGCCCTCCATAATGTATCCGTAGGTGTAAACGCCTGCATAGATTTCCGTGGTGTGGGGGTAGTATTCCCAGGGCCCGTGAAAATCCCCGCAGGCTGTGAGAAGAAGGCCAGCAGCGAGGCACGAGGCTCGAGCTATGAGGTATAAGGCACAATGTAAAGCGGAACGCTTAACATTTACCCCACGCCTCAAAGTGGCGAAGCCACGACCTCGCACCCCATACCTAAAAATAATACTCATAACTCAGCATAATCGGTAAAAAGGGGAACTGGTAGATTTCGTTATATTCAGGCGGGTTCTCGCGGGTATCGTAGAAGGAGTAGAACATGTTGTCGTGGTTGGTCAGGTTGATGATGGTCCAGCTGAAATTCCACTTGTTTTCGCGACCGATATCGATGACCTTCACATCTACGCGGAAGTAGTCGGTTTGCCTTTCCGCATTGCGGCTACCCTGCACCACCACGATGTTGTCGGAATAATTCCTGTTTCCCAAATCTTCCCGATAGAAATACCCCTTGTATCCCGTAATGGGCATGCCCGCGGAATACTTGAGGGCAATGGAGGAGCGGAAATAGCGGCCCTTGACCGGATGCTTTTTCAGGGCGTCCTCGTCGCCTTTCCAGTTGATGCCCGCGTCTAGCTTCAGGGCGTAGGGTTGGTGCCAGCTGGGGTAATAGGCCTTGGTTCCGTCGTCGGAGCGGATAACGCTTATGCTCTGGCTCCAGTTGATACCGCCGAACCACCAGCCCCTATCCTTGCGCAGCGAGAGCTCGTAACCGAAAGAATAACCCGACGCCGTGCCGAAATAATCCGCCATGACCATGCTTTGGGAATTGGCAGAGGCCTCGCTGTCGTCTTCGGTGGAGTCCGAATCCATGGCAAAGGTCTTGAGGTCGCTCTGGGTCTTGTAATAGAGCCCGACGGTGGCGTCGTAGCCGTCGAACAAATTCCTGTGGCTGTATTCCGTGGCAAACAACCACGACGAGGCGGGTTTCATTTGCTTGCCGTAATTGTCCGTGGTTGCCGGGTAGTAGAACTCGTTCAAGGTTTCCTGATCGCTGAACATGATGGAATTCAAGTACTGCAAGTAATAGCCGCCATAAAATTCAACCGTCTTGGTTTCGTCCAGGTTCACCGTAAGGGACGCCCTGGGTTCTACGCCAAAATGCTTGGCCGCCGTCTGGTAGTTGAATCGCGCACCGTACTGCAGCAAATAATCGGGAGTAACCTTCCAGGCATCTTGCAGGTAGCCCACATGGTGGAAAGGCCTCTGCTTGTCTTCCAGCTTGGTATCGGAAACCCGCTCTCCCAGGCGGTCGTAGGTATATTCCAGTTCGTAACCGCCGGTTATCACGTGGTCCTTGACGCCGCGGTAGTTGAGCCACTGCTTGCCCGAAAAGGTCATCAGGTTCATGCTGATGGACATCAGGTCCGATATTTCCATGTTCTGGTAAAAACGGCTGAATGCGTATGTGGAATTGTAATCCCAGTTGCCGTTAAAACGGTGGTATATCCCGAGAGGAATCGCCACGTTCCCCCAGTCCACGTAAAGGGGGTCAAAGGCCAGCACGTCCTTGCCTACATAAAAGCTGAACTTGAAGCGGGTATCGTCTGTCAGGTTGTAAAGGAACGTTCCCTGCAGGTCCGTAAACTCATAGTCCAGATCAAGGTCCAAAAGCCCGATAGCGTTGCACAGGTCCAGCACATAGCCGATGTAGGTGGTGCGCCCAGCCACTACCCAGCGGGCGGGGCCCTGATGGCCTTCGGTATGGAGCTGGGCGGCGAAGGTGCTTATCTTGATGCTGCTCTTGCTGAACCATTCATCAACAGAGTCTTGTCCGCCTGCACGGCCGTCCATCTTGAGTACCGAACTCAAGCGGTTGCCGTATTGGGCCGGAAAACCGCTCTTGTAGAACTTCACATCGTCAATGCCTTCCACAAGGAAGGTGCTGAACAACCCGAAGAAATGGACCGGAGAATAGACCACGGCGTTGTCAAACAGAAACAGGTTCTGGTCCGCGGCGCCGCCTCGAACGTAAATTTTGGAACTGAAATCGGAACTGGCGACCACTCCCGGGAGGGCCTGGATACTCTTGATGACGTCGGCCTCGGCGAGGCTCGGCATGCGCTTGATGGACTTGGCCGACACCACGGACTCGCCGGGGCTGCGCTTGGGGCGGCGCCGCAGCTGCACCACCACCTTCTTGAGTTCGGTGACCTTGCCATTGTTGCCTGCGGCAAGGAGGGAATCGACGTTCATGTCGCTAGCGGAGGCATTGTGGCCTGGATCCTTCGCGACTACGTCGCTTTGGGCCCTATCGCCTCCATGAGGCTCCAGGGCGACATCTTTTGTGCTTGTCATTCTGGAGCGACCAACGGGAGCGATAGAATCCAATTCATTCTGCACAAACCCGTCGCCCAGGGCCTGGGAAAAGGCGCGTTCAGCGCCGACATACTTGAGTTCGTAGCATTTTTCCTTTTCGGCGCCAGCCGTGTCGGAATTGGTGACGCAAATATTCCAGAGGGTATCTTCGGGAAGCACCACGCTAAAAGGCGTGCCCACGGTGGTCTGGAGCGCCTCGCCGGATTCGAGAATTTCAACGTTGAGCTTTTCGCCCACGGCAAAGGAACTGTCCTGCACTACGCCATTGAAGACGATGCCAGTCACCTTTGCGGAATCTGCTGTTGCAGAGCCGGGAACGGGCTGCGCGGAACCTGCCGTCCCTTGCGCAAAAGCAAGAGAGGCCGCCAGGGAGGCAATCAAGCTGGTCCAGATTTTCAACCGGAATCTCACAATTCAACAAAAATAGCAAATAAGGGAACTTATTTGCCATTGAAACACCCGATGGGGTTGAAAGTGTTACTTTTGCTGATTTTTCTACGGCCTACCTTGCACACTTGGTATAACTGGAGGGGTTGTTGGCAAGTACATTGTTCTTCACCCATGTCCCGCTTTGGGAGTAGTTCCACGCTCCAGAAGTCGTAAAGAACGAAGCACCCTCGGATAAGCTTGCCACGCTCCAGTTCGCAGAAGAAAGCTTATACTCGTCCATCCAAGTCTGCCACGAGCCATTGGTGTCCGCCACCTTGCCATCTCCTTCTGCGTTTACCGTTCCCCATTCGCTGACAAATACGGAAAGACCCGCTTGCATAGCCTCCTCGGCATTGGCGCCTTCTTCTTCAACAGTGTGGGTACCGGCGTAGTAGTGGAATGCGTATGCCGTATTGTTTTCGGAATCGGTGACTTCTTCACCTATGGCGGCATTAGGCTGCTGGTCCCATTTCGGAGTCCCGACGATTATCAGGTTATCGGAATACTGGCGAATAACCGGTATAATCTGGTTCGCATAGGTTTTGATACTCGACCAAGGCAGAAACCCGCCACCGTAAGATGATGTCGAGCAGTCACCGCTTCCGTTTTTAAGACAGGCCGGTTCATTGAATATCTCGAAAATCACATTGTCGTAGCCGCCCCATTTTTGCGCCATTGTTTCAAAAAACAGCTTTGCATTAGCCACGTTGTCGTTGGCCTTGTGACTATGATAATCAATAATGACATAGATGTCGTTATCTATGGCGGCCTGAACGACTTGGTCCAAATATTGTTGATAAGTCATCGTATTGGAGAAATAGTTTCCATCACCGAAATTTTCGTCAACACCCATGGGTGCGCGAATGAGTTCTACCTTCAGATTTTTCACCATGTAATCAATAATCGTTTTGTTCCAGAACGACTTGGTCTGGCCAAGGTTGATACTCCAGTACAAGCTTAGGCCCCTCACCTGCACCTCTTTGCCGGATGCGGACCAGTTTTTGCAACTGCCGTAAATGCGGCCCTCTCCCTTGGAGTTGATTCCCGCCTGCAGCTGGCCATACTGGCTTACAGGGCCAACGCTGCTCGCATTTTCGGAGGAAGAAGATGAACTGGCGACCACAGCCGAACCATCCTTTATACAACGGACCGAAATCCTTGCATAATCATATTGGGTGCGACCTACATCGGGATCCAATTCAATCTGATCGTTGTCAAAAGAAATTTTATACGCCTGGCCGTTGCTAATCCAGAACCTGGCCTCGTCATCGCTATAACAGCTCCATGTGCCGGAATACTCCCAGCAACTCCCCGCCGGGAGTGCGGAAAAGCCGAAGGGGTCTTTTCCGGCCGCAACGGCGATTCTCTTTTCCACCGTCGTTCCGGCCTCGTACCACCCCTTGCTGGATTTCAAGCTCTTGCCCACTCCTTCGTAGCCATTGTTCATATCGACGTAATCCAGCATCGTCTGCCATTCCGAAAGGGTCGGGATATGCCAGCCGCTTGGGCAGAGGGTTCCATCTACCGAGGCGTACTGGTATATGCGTCCGTATTTATCGCAGTAGGAACTATTTTCTAGAGGACAAGTGGATTTCAATGTGGAGTAGTTCAGGTTCTCCGCCATCCAGGTCTGGGTACCAATAACAACGGTCTTGTAGGTACGGCCATCACGGGAATCGGTAAGAGTCCCTTCTTCTGGTTCGAGAACCTTAGAGGCGCTAGATTCCGGGTCGGCATCCGGAATGGCGCTAGACGAAGAACCTGAGGCCTTGCCTTCTTCCCATACGCCGTCGGAACAGACGAAGACTTTTTTTACGTCATTTACGTAAGCCTGTTCTTCCTCCCTGTTCTTGCTGCAATTGGGCAAATCTTCTTCGGTTTCGTATTCCTGCATATCAACGGCCTTTTTTGCCTTGCTCCAACGTTTGCCATCACAAGTGTATGCTGCATGCTCACTCGCGACAAACAACGAAAGGCCTTCCTTCTTGCCAATACAGGCGGGCAAGTCATCTTCGGTCTTGACCGTATCAAGAACGTCGTGATCGAATTCCCAGGCACCCTTCTGGCAGCGGTAGGCCTTGCGCTCGTCCAGGACTTCGGCCAAATCGCCTTCCCTGCTCTTGCTGCAATTGGGCAGGTCGTCGAAGGTTTCAGCCTGGACAGACACCTCTTCGGTGTCTTTTGCGGTGGTACCACTATCACTATCGGAACCGCAGGCGGCCAGGAATAGAGCCATCACTGCGGTAGCACCCAGTGTAATTATTTTTGCCATCCGATACATTTCACTCCTCATTCCATACACCATCTTCACAATAAACTGTTGTATGAAAGTTTGCCACATAGGCCCTTTCGCCATCACGCTTCGCCGTGCAATTTTTCAGGTCTTCCTCGGTGGCATAGTAAATACCCATATCTTTCCAGCGCCCATCGTAGCAATGGTAAGCCACCTTGTTTACCAAGGCAATTTCATCACTACGTGAACTAGAACAGACCGGTAAATCGTCTTCGCTCCTGTACTCCTTAGGCTTAAATTTAGCGAGGTCGTATGATACCAGGTTACCATTTACACAGGAATAAAGGTCTTCCTTTTCCCTCACAAAAATCGCAAAATAAACATCGCCTTCGCACTCCGGCAAGTTTGCCAATGTCATGACGGTATCCACATAATAATCCTTTAACTCCCAATATCCGTTCGTACATTCGTAGATTTCTTGTGTATCCTTGACTTTTGCCCTCTCCCCTTCCCTGTTCTTGCTGCAGTTGGGCAAATCCTCATAGGTATCCACCCTAAGTTTAATCCTATTAGAATCATTTGCTGCAACACCTCCTCCGCCACCGCCGCTACAGGCAGCAAGGACGAAGACGAGAAATAAAAAAAGAATAAGGGTAACTCTCATTTTTGCAATCCTTTTTAATAAAAGTTGACATTGAACCAGCCTGTGGTTCCGTCTTCGGACACCGCTATACCGCAGGCCACCTTGGTGTAGTCGCCCCGCATGTTCTTGTAGTGCCCGATGTAGGGGTAGTCCTCAACCTTGTCCAGGTCACGCTCCCCGCTCTCTACCAGTTTCTTTTCGCTCCACATCATGTCCAGATAGTACTTGGCCACGTCGGCGGCCTTGCGACCGTTTGCCATGGAGGCGTTGGGACCGGAATTCTGGGCCCATTCACCACATTCCTTGAAATGCCCGTGGGCTTTGTTGGACTTGAGGTCCGCGGCGGCCTGTTCGTCGGCGCATTTCTGCTTTTCTTCGTCTGCAAGGGCGAGGGGTTCCAGGTTTTCGGTGGCGCGATACTCGTTGATAATGTCTAGGCACTGTTCGCGCCAACCCGTTTCTTTTTCGCCTTCAGCCGATTCGGGGGTCTTTGCAGTAGATGACGAACTTTTCCTGGCGCCACTAACCCATTCCCCATCAACACATTTCAGGGTAGTGCCCTCGTCGGCGATGTAGGCTTTTTCGCCCTCCCGTTTGGCGGTGCAGTTTGCGAGTCTGTCTATGGTGGCGTAATAGGCGCCCTTGTCGTTCCAGTGTTTGTCTTCGCAAATGTACGCTTCGCCATCAATCAAGGCCAAGGAACCCTCACGGTTGTCGGAACAACTGGGCAAATCGTCTTCGGATTCGTATTCGGCAATGCCAAAGTCGGCTTTTTCCTTTTCCACCTTGCTCCAGTGCATGTCATCACAAGTGTATGCTGCATGCTCATATTGCACGAACAGGGACAGGCCCTCCTTCCTGCCAGTGCAGGCGGGCAAGTCATCTTCGGTCTTGACCGTATCAAGAACATCGTGGTCAAATTCCCAGGCACCATTTTGGCAGCGGTAGGCCTTGCGTTCGTCCTGGACTTCTGCAAGGTCGCCCTCCCTATTCTTGCTACAGTTTGGCAGGTCGTCAAAGGTTTCCACCTGTAGCGACACAATATCAGATTTGTCAGCAGCGGTGCCGTTGTTGCCATTGTCACAGGCAAGTAGGAAATAGGTTAGCAAAAAAACAAATAAGTATTTTATCATTAGACTTACCTTCATATCTAATCGAACGACATGTCATCGCAGGTCACACTACCTGAATATATGTATGCATTCACCTTTTCAGAAGAACATTTTTCACGATATCCGCCCTTGCATCCATTTCCCATGACACCATCAAGTTCATCGCATTGAGCCCGCAATTCATTTTCATAACTCTCTGCAAACTCATCACAGAACTCCCCCAAAGACAACAAGGAATATTGGCAAGATACCAGATTCCCTGTAGGACCAACAGATCCGTTGCCACTACTGGACGAGTTTGCCGCACTTGACGAAGATGACACTGTAGTACTCGAGCTAGATTCAGACACCTCATCTTTCAAGCAACGAACTGAAAGTCCTTCGGACTTGTATCTGTAATACAAATACACGTTCTTGTCGCTAGAAGCCAAGTACACATAGTATGCATCAATATTAGAGGCTTCGTCTGCTGTCCAGAAGTAGGCACTGTCAAGATCACCCATACATCCACCATTGGTATCCCGTGGTCTTCGACCCGCAGGGAGAACAGAAAAACCATAATCATCTGTTCCATTACCGCTGCCGCTCCAGCCCGTGGTCGACTTCAATTTTGCTGCGGTTGCACCAGAGCCACCCACAAAAGCACCTAAAGCACTCCATTCTTCTTTAGTTGGCAAATGCCACCCTT
Source organism: uncultured Fibrobacter sp. (assembly GCA_900313675.1). Taxonomy (GTDB): domain Bacteria; phylum Fibrobacterota; class Fibrobacteria; order Fibrobacterales; family Fibrobacteraceae; genus Fibrobacter. Next base: position 17,463 of record OMSO01000006.1, on the reverse strand, counting down.
TGGGACACAAGCCCCTAGTTACATAAGAGGGATTTTTACAACTACTTATCATACCACAACCAATGCCATTTTTGGAATAGATTCCCGCACTATCTAAAGCCGCAGACCAGTCATACAACCGACCATATACAGAGCAACGAGATTCATCATTATAGTGGCATGCGCTTGCGGCTGGCTTTACACTATACACATGATTCAAGTTTTCCGCCAACCAAATCTCAAAGTAATCCGTTCCCTTGATGGTAACGGTTCTGTAGACATGTCCATCACGGAAATCCGTCAAAGTATTTCTTTGTGCGTCATAGTAACTACTGTCCTTACCATCAAAACTGCTACTTGATTCAACAAAACTGGAACTACTACTCTCCGCACTAAAAAATATGTCAAAAGACGAAGAACTGCGAATAGAATTGGAGGAACTATTTGCCTGATTATTCCTATTCTCATCTTCACTACGATCAGCGGAATCCTTGCGGCCAATGGGACGATTCTCTATGACAGTCCAGCGTTTGCCATCGCAAGTATATGCGGAATGTTCTATTTGAACAAAAAACGAATAGCCCTCCTTCCTGCCAGTGCAAGCAGGCAAGTCATCTTCGGTCTTGACCGTATCAAGAACATCGTGGTCAAATTCCCAGGCACCCTTTTGGCAGCGGTAGGCCTTACGCTCGTCCAAGACTTCGGCCAGGTCACCTTCCCTGCTCTTGCTGCAATTGGGCAGGTCGTCAAAGGTTTCTGCTCGTACGGACACAACCTCTGGAATCTCAGCAGCCGTACCACCGTCACCGTCGGAGCCGCAAGCAAGCAGGAGAAATGAAATAAAGAATAGAGAAAACAGAATCTTCTTTTTTCGCATTTTTAGCCGCCTAGTTAATTTAATCTTGTTTCTTTCCAATTCACCCACTCAGGGTAAAGGATTGTCTTAACATCGGTTTCAGAACCATCACCAAAAACATCGGGTATTCCACCACAATAAGCCCGAACATATTCTTTACCAAAAATGGATACCGCATTCACAATGGCATTCGCACCATAACCTGAAGCATCCTTTTCATATCTATGCGCTTTAGCATACTGCATCATTTCATCACCATAAATCCAGCATTTTCTCCCTAAATGGCCAACAATGACAGAACAATAAGCACCATTTTCAGAATTCTTACGCGACCTAACCGACTCCGCAAAAGCCTCTTGCCATAGTATATCATCAGGAGGTAACTGATAGCCTAACAACACAATGTGACGCGCTTTACCCAGCAATACTCGTGTTTCCCGTTGCACTTCGTCTAAAAAAGATGTCGGGATTCCCTTAATCATAGTCTGCATAATCATTGGTGCATTACTCGCTATGGTCTCAGAGCCACAACTAATACATTCTAGAGAATCATAACGCAATTTACCTTTCCATTCCTTTTCTCTAGGAGTGCGATTAAAAACATTATTTTCAAAAAGCGGTATAGGAAATGGCGGATTCAAATGACTTGACTTGTATTCCCACTTGTCACCTAGATAATACATCATCCGACCGCAAGAGGGACACTCACGCCAGTTGCAGCATCCATGAGCAAAGAAAAATGCACCAATACGCCCTATTGGAACGCCCGGAGAGTCAATCCCATTGGATCTATATATGGATGTTTCTATTTGAGAAAACTTGTAAATTCCCTCCTTTCTTTTTTGAGGATCACTAGAAATATCCCTTCGTTTGCTAATAAGGCCAAAATCCACCCACGTTTCCAATTTTCTAGCAGATTGGGATAAGTAAAAATTGTTTCCATTTGCTTTTCGGTTCGCATTGAATCGCAGCCACAAAAAGACCGTTTCGAAATTGAGCGAAACCATGGCACAGGACATGGAATAGAAAAGGGGCGAGTTCATTTTATAGCCGCGACTCTCGAAATCGGCCCCTTCCCTTTGCATTAACCTTGAAAAAGATTCCATGAATTTGACATACTTTTCAAAGATTTCAGGTCGTTCCCCTTTAGACAGAGCATACCAGGAATTGCCAAACAGAATATTGGTGAAAAGTACAATACAGTTGCGAACCTTTTGTAAACGTCCCGGTTCAATAATGCAACTAGATTCTTGATTTGCATATACCCTAATTCCCTGCTTATCACGAATTTTTAAATCAATCAAGGTATATATATCTCGAATAAGATTGTCATTTCCCTTGTCGTGGGGACAAATATTGATAATTTGTTTTAAACCATTCCAATCATATTCTCGCCGAAGTTCTAAAATGCGAGAACGAAGAAGCGATTCATCTGTTGAATACCCAAAAACGATTCTACCATTTGCTAGATCTTCTTCGTCAACGGAATACCAATCCTTAGAAATATCGTCTCCAAGAAAACGAATAAATGCCGCCATAAACTCAAGGTCACGTCCTTTAAATGGAGGTACATTTCCGAAAATCTTTTTCGAACCAGAATCCGACAGAATATTTTCTAGAGACGCCTCGTTCTTACGACCCGCTAAAGCCCTAAAAAAAATACTTTGCAAATCGCTTTGGGGCATACCGAGGGACGCCGTCGCCCCGGCACCGACAAAAACAAGAGTTTCCGGATAATGAAGACTATCTGTTGACATGTATTTTAGCCTAGAACGGAGACACTCTGTATCACATTATTTAATATTTCCAGTTCAACTTTTTTGTTATTACAAACAGCATCCCGTAATAGCAAGAATTCCCATTCATGCAATTCACCTTTCAATTCGTATTCTATATCAGCATCTCTAAGAACAGAACCTATACTCGCTTTGTCATCACTGGAGGAGTCAGTATCCATAAACAGGTTATATTCCTTACCATCACTCTTAACGGCAAATCCATCACAACCCTTAATGACAACGGATCCATTAGACCTGAGTTTCTTGATGGTACACTGAATCATATGTTTTTCGCACATTAGACACCCCTTGAACTAATAACAACTATCAAATTCCATATATTCCCCAGCATGGATTGTGATATACAAGGGAAACTCAACCTGAACCTCACCGGCGCAATCACCCCAATGATAGCCGGAAACCCATGTCACTAGCGAGGCATCTATCCAATCAAGGCAATTTTCGGACGATCCTCCTTTAAGTACAATAGTATACGTCGTAGAAGAATGCCATTCACTCCCTGGGCATTCAGGTATATAATATCCACCAGGCCCTAAACGACCTGATGGAAACTCAATTTCATCATAGGGATTATCGCTGTCCGTCACCAAGAAACTGGGGCAGGAGACTTCCTTGGTATTGCCGTCAGCATTGGTCACGGTGACACTTGGGGTATATTCGCCCTTCTTGGTGAAAGAACCGGTCACGCTGCTCTTGGTTCCTGATACCGAACCCGACCAGATATAACTCAAGGGTTCCGCGCCTTCGCTAGAGCAACCAGTAACGCTCCATGTGTATTCAACAGGATTGTCGCTTGCCAAGTCATTAGTTTCTGTCGTGAGTTCCCCGTCACAAGTACATCCGTCGATTTCCTTCTTCGCCAACGAAGAAGAACTAGTGGTTGTTGTGCTAGCAACAGCCCCCTTCAAGCACCTGACAGAAACTTTCACGTTGGTGCCATCCGAGTTTTCTTCTTGTGTAATGATATCGCTATCGTAGAGAATTTGAAGTATTTCGCCTCCGCTTGCAAGGAATCTCGCCTCGTCATCGCTATAACAGTTCCATGAGGGCGTGTCCCACCAGCAGCTTCCTGCCGGGAGTGCCGAAAAACCGAACTGGTCCTTCCCCGTCGCAACAGCCATTCTTTTCCCAACCGTGGTTCCCGCCTCGTACCACCCCGTGGTGGATTTCAGGCTTTTGCCTACCCCCTCCGTGCCGTTATTCGCATCTACATAATTGTACAGCACGGTCCATTCCGAAAGGGAGGGAACATGCCATCCGCTTGGGCAGTAAGTGGAGGCTCCTCCTGGAAGGTAGAGCCTGCCGTACTTTGTGCAGTAGGCACTGTTTTCCAGAGGGCAAACGGAACTCGTGGCAGCATAGTTCAGGTTCTCCGCCATCCAGGTCTGTGTACCGATGACAACGGTCTTGTAAGTCTTACCATCGCGGGAGTCGGTGAGAGTCCCTTCTTCTGGTTCGGGGACCTTGACAGAGGACGAAGACAGATCCTCGATCGGGGTCGAGGATGACGTGGGGGTATCCGAAGTCGAGGACGATGATTTTGGTGAATCATCGTCAGGCTCGCTTCGGCCTTGATCAGCGGCCTTAACTTCTTTCCATTCCCCGTCGGTGCATTTCAGGGCAGTGCCCTCGTCGGCGATGTAGGCCTTTTCACCCTCCCGTTTGGCGGTGCAGTTGCTGAGGCTGTCCTCGGTAGCGTAGTAGGTGCCCACGGCTTTCCAACGGGTGCCGTCGCACAGATAGGCCTCGCCCTCTATCAAGGCCGTTTCCCCCTCGCGCTTGACAACACAGTTGGGTAAATCGTCTTCGGTTTCGTATTCCACGACCCCCGATTCGCCGGGGGCGTCTTCCTTGGTCCAGCGCTTGCCATCGCAGGTGTAGGCGGCACTTTCGCTTTTGACAAACAACGAAAGCCCTTCTTTCTTGCCAATACAGGCGGGCAACTCATCTTCTGTCTTGACTGTATCGAGGACATTGTGGTCGAATTCCCAGGCGCCCTTCTCGCAGCGGTAGGCCTTGCGCTCGTCCAGAACTTCGGCCAAATCGCCTTCCCTGCTCTTGCTGCAATTGGGCAGGTCGTCGAAGGTTTCTGCCTGAACGGAGACGAGTTCCCCGTCGTTTGCATTGGTTCCGCTGCTGTCGGAACCGCAGGCCACGAGAAATACAGCAGCCGAGGCTGCAAACAAAGTAACGATTTCTCTTTTCATTTTCAATTCTCTCCACATCCTTTTTAAAATTCAATTTCCATATACATGAATATATATGGGCCAGGTTTGAAAGAAACGCCCCAAAGCCCCCAAAACCGCAAATTTGCCACTTTTTGATAGTTTGACGAAAATTTTTACTGTTTTATGATACATAACAGTCGATTTTTATGGAAAAACGGATATCATGGCTCTAATTTTTGGAACTTTTCTTGATTTTTTTACATTACGGGCTTGTACAGGGCAAATACTCCTTTCCTACACTTAACTCGTTAAATGTAAACAAAAAAAAACAAAAAGATGTAAATTTTCGTTAACGCACTTTTTTCGCGTTTTTCAGAGACTTTTGTCGATTTGACGTGATTTTGACGCTTGCCGAAGGCCTATATGCAAAAACCTATTCTTCGTCTTTGATGCAGCGGACGGGAATATGCGAATATTCACTGTAAAAATCAATACGGGCAAATTGATTACCTACTTGTATTTGACCACGTCCATCTAGAGCAAAAAACAATGTGTCGCTAACATAAAAGACTCCCATGTCACGATCACCATATTCAATTACGGGGGAATATAGAGAGAATTCGGTAAAACGCGTTCCTCCTCGCATGGATATGGCCACCCCACTCTCCACCCACTCAAGTGTATCTCCCATTAACGTAACCAATGTCATCGCCTCATATACATCAGGAATATGCCATCCATCCGGACAAATGCCAGAAAGGGATGTTGTGGTAATATAAGCCGGGTTAGAGTAAAGCCTTCCATATTTTGCACAACTGTCTATATCATTATTGTAGCAATAACTTAAAGAATCTGCTTTTATCCAATTCCCTAGATTTCTACAGTTTTCAGGAATAAGCTGACCAGTAGCACAATGTAATACATCCATTGTATGTTCGTCATCGAAAAGGAACGCACGCTCATAACTATATTTCCCCGGCACAGCATAGTTCAGATTTTCAGCCATCCAGACTTGGGTACCAATCCCAATCGTTTTGTACTCTTGCCCATCACGTTCATCAACCATAGTTCCCTGATTCAACTTTTCTCTTGTAAACGCCCAGCCATTCTTGGTACACTTGTAATAGGAATAATTCTTCGAAATTTTATCACTCCTATACGTCATATTCCAAGGGCTGATACTATCTATGTGCGGATACGAAACTTGTGTCAAAATATGATAGCCATCCCGATTATAACTGGTACAACCCAACTCGCCCAATATCTCCATGTCGCTTGCAACACGGAATTTTCCGGCATCGCAAACATACATTGCAGAACTGTTCACATTGCCGTTGAAAAGTTTACCATCTTTTAAACAATCCTTTTGGTAAGTTTCAACTTCTATTTCCGTGGCCTCGCGCCAAACTTTTTTTGCGTCTTCGTAGATGTAGCGCATACCCTTATTGACTTGGCCTGGACGTATTTCACCATCAAATTCTCCGACACCCCACGTTGCTGTATCTTTTTCTATATCCGTAGCAGTACGCCAAGTTTGCGAAACACACTTGTACCAGTTTTTATCCGAGCCCTGGCCAACAGTATCTTGCCTCAAGACTGTGCATCCGCGAAGCCCCAGCGAGCAGTCATTTGCCTCACCGGCTCGCCAGACTTTATCCTCATAGACATAGCAGTTGGCCTTCACCACGTCGCCGAATTTTACATCGCCGTCTTTTACCGTTTTCCACTTGTACGTATCTTTCTCGATATCCGAGGCCAGGCGCCACAAGTTATCCTTGCAAATGAAATGAACGCCGTTCAACTTGCTCAACGCATTGGTGTTTGCTTTCACAACACCTTCCTGCTCCTTGTCGCAATCACCGAGCCCGTAGTTCTCCCACCAGAACTTGTCCATGGATTTTTCAAAATCGGGTATGATGTCGGAAATTTTCCAGCCCTTTATGTTCTTACGGATGTCGGCATAGTAGGTGGACAGGCTAACTGCACTTGCCCAGTCCGCCACGGCGGTAGCGGTTACCGAATCGTTCCACACGCCATCCTTTTCGATATCGTAGGCAAAATTCGCCAGTCTTTCGGAGAAATCTCCTTCCGCAAGATCCGCCTGCATCAAGGAACTTATGGCCAGGAGGGCTGCGTTCCCCTCTCCCTTCTTGAATATGGAAAGTCCTTCGAAGTCGCCAATCAATTCGTTTTCAATATAAAACGCCTTCAGGATTTCCTGTTCCGCCTGCTGCTTGGCGTCTTTTACAGGCTTGCCCTCGTTTACCAGGAACAGGGTGTGCTCGAACGCCAAATGAGTCAAAAGGTTGATGTTGGCCGTTTCCTTGTCAGACAAATCCACCAGGGCATTAAGGGTTATAGGGGCCGTCGATTGTTTTCCGGTATTTTCGTTGCGGTAATATCCCGAAACCTCCATAAATGCAAATTGGCATTCCAAATTCAAATGGGTAAACCGGAAATCCCCACGGTCGCTGGCGATTTTTCCAGGAATGGAACGCCCCGTATGCCCGAGTGTCTCAAATTCCAATTCGTAAATGTGGACTGCAGAACCCACCGTGAAGGGACCCTTTTCAGAAACGCCGGCAACAGTCTTGTCTTCGATGGCAATCTGGGTCTCTTCGGTAGCGCCACCGGCCTGTTTGTCGTCTCCTGAACAGGCGCACGCAAACAACGCGGCCAAGGCAAGCAATGCAAGCCAGAAAAAACTATGTCCAAATGTCTTTTTCATCTGTGCAAATTTTCCTTGTTTCATTTTTTACCGGAGGCAAGTTTCCATGTCAGGGGGAAAAGCTGAAGGTTCAGTCGAAACACCTGATCCATGTCATCGTCTTCGGTGGCGATGGCGATAACGCGCTTACGGAAATCCGCCAGTTCCTTGACAATTTTCTGAAATGTTTTTTCAGTAAGGCCGAGCGTGAGCCCTGAAACGGAGCGGCCGGACAGGGGCACGTTCTTTATAGCCTCTAGAGCGAGCGCACCCATCTGCAAGTGCATCTGCTGAACCGCCAGCGGGACAAAATCCATTTTCCCCGTCGATACGGTCTTGTTCGTTTGTATAAAGGTATCCTTGCCGACTTTTTTCAAGAGGCCCATTGATGTCAGGTACTTGATGGTGGCCGACACCTGTCGCGCCGTGATTTTCGGCATGCACTGGACCGCGATTTGCTTTGCCTTTTTGCCCGCCATGTGGGGCACCAGTTCCCTGAGTACCGGGTTCTGCCACGATTCAAAATACCCCATGGACTTTTGCCCCAGGACATTTACCTGGTGCGCCTTGGAAAGGGCCTGCATCTCGTCGAAATATTTCTGCCTTATGGATTCCCGTTTTGCCTGATTAAATGCCACTAGCGCCTTGAAATAGGCCAGTTCAAAGCCCTCCAGCCCCATGGCATGAGCCACGCGGGAAACCCCTGCTCCGCTCAACCCCGACTTGCCTTCGCAAACCAGCTTCAGGTAAACGGGAGAACGGAATCCGGCCAGTTTTGAAAATTCACGCCACGTCATTACGGCATGGGCCTTTTTCTCCTGAAACCAATGGTCCATGAACTTTCGGTAATCCTGGAATGCGATGACGGAATCCATATTCCAGAATATAAATGCAAAACGCCCCAAAAAGGAGAAAAAAAGATACAATCTGCCGATTTTTCTGCCGTTTTGACATCTATATTTGTTTATTTACATTTATATGATACAAAAAATTGGAAATTCATTCAAATTATGCGTTTTTTGTGATTGAAATTTCGAATTTTAGGCAAATAATTTACAATAGTCGGCCAACCACCCTTTGTAAAAAACGCACGTAAACAAAAATTTTCGGCATATTTTGGCCTTCATCTCCGTTTATATAGCAGACAGAAAGTCTTAAAAACATCCGCCCCTTGACAATTCGTATCCAATTGGATACATTTGGAGAAAACAATGATCGTAAACCAAACCCCTGTATTTCAGAAATGGATGCAAAAATTACGAGATTTTCGGGCTAAAGCACACATACTTTCCCGATTGACACAAATTGAAAAAGGAAATCTTGGCGACTTTAAATCTGTAGGGAGCGGCGTATTGGAGATGCGCATCGATTATGGACCAGGCTACAGACTCTATTTTGCAAAAGATGGCGAGATTATTGTAATTATTCTGATTGGCGGCGAAAAATCCACACAAGATCAAGACATCGTAAAGGCAAAAAACATTTGGCAAGGAATGAAAAATGAAAAAAAGTGAAGTCACACGTTTAGACATCGCAGAGTATCTTGACAGCAAAGAAATCGTTGCCGAATACCTCGACCTGATTTGCCAAGAAAACGACCCCGCATTGTTGCTGCATGCTATCGGACATGTCGCACGTAGCAAGGGCATGGCGAAAATTGCGGAATCGTCAGGACTCGGACGAGAAAGCCTCTACAAGGCTTTAGCCGAAAATGCCCATCCGCGCTTTGAAACCGTATTCAAGGTTCTTGCCGCGCTGGGCATTCAAATGCATCTGGTTCCCAGAGTAAAATTCAAGCGCAGGCGGACACCAGCGCCAATTACCGTGGCCGAGAAGAAATCTATGTATAAAGTCTGAAACCGGAGGGGCTGCAATCAGCCCCGTTCTTTCTCGCCAAATCCTAGAACCTTCCGACGGTAATGCCGGCGTAGAATCCGGGCCAGAAGCGGAATTTATCCCCTTCGTGGCCAAAGTCGTCGTGGTATTCCGCCAGCGGCATAAGCCAAAGCTTATCTCCAGTGATTTCTTGAGCAAAGTTGAGCGAACCGCCTACCGAAAGCCCGAAGAAGGGGAATACTTGAGTCGTGTAACCCAGGCGCAGACGATGATGGAAATTGACATCGTCGCCGTCGCGGTATTCAAATCCCGAAAAATGCGAATCAAGACCATGCCTGTTTTGTGCAGCCAGAAACATGTATTCCAAATCAAAGTGACTGCCGTATTTACCGAACTGCGTTCCAAGGCCGATACCGGTTTCATTAACATCGCTGAATTCCTTGAACCCCGTTCCCTTTTCAAACAGTCGGGCCCCTTCAAGGGCGGTGTAAAGGTAGGCCGTTCCCATGTGGAGGGAAACGCCCAGGGCGCCCATCTCGTTCATCGAGGCCGTCACGCTCCACACGCCGTTACCCACGATGTTGATGAGGCCCACGGGAGTCTTTTCGCAGTGGCCGCAAATGTTCAGGACGCCTACCTGGCGGCCGTCGGCACGACCCGCAATGTTCAAGACACTCACCTGGGCGGTATTGAGCTTGCCCGCTACGTTCATGGCGGCTGCCACCTGCACGTCAGATTCCTTGGCCGCGTTCAGGGCGGCAGTCACCTGCACACCGGATTTCTTGGCGGCGTTCAAAGCAGCGGACGCCTGCACGTCAGACTCTCTTGCGATGTTCGCCGCGGCGGTAATCTGGGCATGGGTTTCCTTGGCCACGTTCAGGGCCGCAGAAATCTGGGCCTTGGTTTCACGGGCGTAGTTGATAGCGGGGGCAACCTGCACGCCGTTCAGGGAATCGCTAGCCACATTCATGGTGGCCGAGACCTGCACGCCCGAGGAATTCTCCTTGGCCACGTTGATCAAGAGAGACGCCTGGATTCCGTTAAAGGAACCCGCATAGTTCATGACGCCCGAAACCTGCGCCCCTTCGTAATGCTCCTTCGCGCCGTTGAACACCGCCGAAAGTTGCAGGCCATGCATTTCCTTGCGGGCGATGTTTGCAAAGATGCTGATTTGCGAACCCAGCATGTAGCTGTCGGTACGGGTCACAAACAGGCCCATCTGCAGGCCCTTGCGGGCTTCGCGGTCCTTGTCCACCAGGTTGAAGGTCACGCGGTATTTTCCGTTGTGGTCCAGGGAATCTAGGGCACAGGCGGTGGTATCGCCGGAGTCGCAGTCCCCGCGGCGAGCGATTTCGCCCCGGAGGGTGGTCTTTTCGGCCACGATAGAACTGAACTGTTTCTGCGTCAGCTGGGCACGGTAATTGTCCTGCAGGGTGACGCTCGCCTCCTTATATTCGGCGGGCCTTTCCAGACGCACGCTGTACTTGCCGGCGGCAAGCCCCAGATTGATGGGGCGACCCGCCTTCTTGTAAAGTTCCGCCACCAGCTCGCCCCGTTCGTCACGGATGAACAGACGGCCTTCCACGTCTTCGCCGATGTCGAGACCCGCGTTCATGCTGCGCAAATCCGTCATCACCACGTCTCCGGTACCGGCCAGGTTCATGTCCCGGCTGGGGTGCTGGGCGCCACCCATGGTGGCTTCCGTTTTCTGGAGTGTCTCGTTAAAGGCAAACTGGTAAGCCTCCGAAAGGGTCACCTTTCCGTCACCGCTGATATCGCCAGCCCCGCGTAGGCCGCTCACCAGGGAGTGGGTAAAGAAGGAACCCTTCAGCCTGTCGCTTTCCTGGCTGGATTCATCTTGCGTGCTGCTGGTAATAAAGGCATAGCCCTTCATGTCGGAACTCTTGTCCACCATAAAGGCGGGAACCGCCACGCCGCCCTTCGCGCGGGTAATGGCTCCCGAGCCGCAGGCATCAATCACCGCAATCTTCACATCGGCATGGAGGGAATCGATTTTTGTGCGGAGCGCCTTCCAGGCGAAGGTCTCCTTGCCCAGACGCAGGCCATTTTCGTCGGCATGACCGCTGTAATAGACCAGCACCTCGTCGCGGCCGCCTGCCGACTTGTTCTTTGCAATCTTCTTGTCCAGTTCGTCAATCTTCTGCTGGAAAGCGGCGACGCTGGGCTCTTTCACCTCTACGACATTTCCGGCCTGCACGCCGCCCATTTCCTTCAGCACGTTCACGAAGGAGCGGGCATCGCTTGCGGCATAGCGGAGGGTGGGGCGGCCTTCGCCGCCGTAGTTGGCGCTTACGGCCAGCACGTAGCGGTTAATCTGAATCTCCTGGGCGGCAGAAACGCTGGAAGCCGCGGCCAACAAAACAAGGACAACAACTGAAATTATTTGGAGCGACAAGGAAGCATCCATCTTTTTAATCAAATTCATCATCTTACTTGCCCTCCGTCTTGCGGAGCGTGAGGCTTACCGTTTTCACGCCCTCCTGTTTCAGCGAGGCGTCAATATCCCCCGCGTTCAACTCGAATTCATCCTTGGAGGTCAAGAAAAAGAACTTCTCGAATTTGGGCGCATTGTCCAACTTGTAAGCAAAGGGCAACGTGGTCATCTTGCCAGGCTCCAGTTCCACCGCACGGTTCTCCTGACCCATGTGCATGGTGATGGTCCCGTTCCCGTCCATGCTAAAAAGTAGCCCGAAGCACTTTTCGGCAACGGCGTAACGCAACTGGATTTCGTCACCTTCGCGAGCCTCCCCAAGATTTTCCATTTGCACGGCGCTATCGCCCGTCTTTTTCCAGACTTCCATGCGGGAGTCCATCCCCTTGATGCGCACGCCATCGTCACCGGAGACGTCGGCCATGGCCACTTCCATAAGCTGGGTATTTTGTTCCGAAAGGGAACGCTGGCTGAACAGCGCCACCGTCACCACCGCAAGCACCAGGGCCGCAGCGGCGGCAAGTTTCACCAACTTGAAATTCACGCGCACCGTGTTGCCGGCTCCCGCATTGGAGCGTCCGGGCATCGTGGCAATCTTTTCCGAAAGTTTTTCGAAAGGGAGTCTCTTGAGGATTGCCGCATTGTCTTCACGCAGCATCTTCACGCGATTGGCGAAAATCTCGTCAACCTCTTCCATCTTGCGGATTTCCCGCATTTCTTCGGCAGGCAAGTCGCCCGTCAAGTATTTTTCCAGTTTCCAGTCGGGAATCATCACTTCACCTCCAGGTTTTTAACTCTTGCCTGCAAGGTGCGTAAACGCTTGCGCACCCCGCTTACCGAAAGCCCCACCATCTCGGCGGTTTCTTCCAGCGTCATACCATCTACATAGTGTAACACCGCAATGGTCCGGGTAGATTCCTGCTCCCGCGAAAAAATTTTCGCCAATATGCCGCGGGCCTCGTAGCCTTCCTGCTCGTCGTCTGCGCAGGCGATATTTAGGAGCAGTTCGCTGGAATCCACGTCCAGCCCCCTGCGTTTCTTGTCGCGGATGCGGTTCAGGCAGAGCCTTGTCGCCGTATTCCACAAAAGACTGCTGGGACTGTCCAGGTTCAGGCGGTCCATGCTGGCAAAAATCCGCAAAAACACGTCCTGCATCAGGTCCGAAGCCTCCGCCTCGTCCTTGAGCAGGGCCATGCAGCGACGGTAAACCATCGGGGCGTAGGCCTCGTACAGTCTAGAAAACGCCATGCGATCTGCGGAATTTATCCTTTCCATGCCTGTGTAACACTTGTGGAGGTTAAAAGTGTCACCGAAAATGTAAAAAAAGTGGACAGGGGCTAGGATTTAGGATCTAGGGGCTAGGTGTTAGGTAATAGGGGCTAGGATTTAGAATCTAGGGGCTAGGTAATAGGTTTTAGGTGTTAGGGGCGCTGGGGACAAGAAGTGTGCGATATGGAGTGTGAGGTGCGAGGTGTGGGGGAAGTCTCCCCCTGCTTGCAGCCGCTTTGTCCGCGTTCTTCGCCAACTGGCATCCCCGACTTGGTCGGGGATCTCCTCTTCCACCCGCGTCCAAACCGTCTTCCAGCACCCCCTCTCCTAAGGGGACACCCCTTAAAAACCCCGCCTTATCGCAGGGCTTGAACGGTTTAGTCTTTTATGCAACGAATGTGATATTTCATCGTTTCTATGCTATGCCCCAATGAAGAAACGCTCATGTAGTTATAACAAACATAGAGTGTATAAAAATAATCAGAACCGTCTGATTCATTTGCTTTGACATCCCCATTTCGAGCACCAAAGAGAAGTGAGAAACTTTTCTACATTTCTTCGTATGAAATCCATTGAAGTCGTAGCCGGCATCATCAAGGACAGTGAAAAAGTTTTCGCCACCCAGCGGGGCTACGGCGACTATAAGGACGGATGGGAATTTCCGGGCGGCAAAATGGAGCCCGGCGAAACCCCGCAGCAGGCCCTTGCCCGGGAGCTAAAGGAAGAACTCGCCATCGGCGTAAACGTGGGCGAATTCCTGTGCACGGTGGAGCACGACTACCCGACCTTTCACCTGACCATGCACTGCTTTTACTGCACTATCGCGGGCGGAAAGGCTCCCATGCTTTTGGAACACGAGGCGGCCAGGTGGCTCAGCCCCGCGGAACTGCACAGCGTCGACTGGCTCCCCGCCGACGTGAAGGTGGTCGAGGCGCTGGAAAAGGCGTAAATTTGTAAATTACAGCCCTGCCATTGACAAAACGTCCATAGAAAATATCCCGAAACTATGGAAAATCCCCCTAAAAGGGGGTATTTTTTTGTCGGTGATTAAGGATTGTAGGTATGAAACATAAGCTTCTTACTGCTGTTTTGGTATTGGCCGCCATCTCTGAAGCGGCTATAAACTTAAACGTCAGCTTGGGTGATAGCATAAAGCCGGTGACCCATGTGGCCACGGGTTCGCTCTACGGCCTGACTGAAGATCTTCCGAGCAACATTGAAAGAGACGTGGCTCCCCTCAAGCCTAACGTGTTCCTCGCTCCAGCCCGTAGCGGAAACGGGCGCCAGCAGCGTATCGGTGGCGCGTTCCTGGTGGCCCCCCGTGTTGAGAGCATCGGCGCGAAAATCCAGATTCGCTTGGCCGACGTATTGCCGGGCTGGCCTTATGGCTTCAAGAGTATGGACCACTGGAAACAGGAAGTGACGTCTGTAATCAACGACAAGCTCGCCTCGAACAACAAGAATTTTGACGGTTACGAAATATGGAACGAACCGGACGGTACCTGGAATAACGAAAACGGAGACTTCAATTCGGTGCTCTGGAAGCAGACCTACCAGCTAATCCGTGAAAAGGACCCGACGGCAAAAATTATCGGACCCTCGTACTCGTACTACAACTCCTCGCGCATGGAGGCGTTCGTGAAGTACTGCTCCCAGAACAACTGCATGCCCGATGTTATCAGTTGGCACCAGTGGGGAAGCGCCAGCTTTGTGGAAGTCGTGGAAAACTACCGCTATCTTGAAAAGAAATACGGTGTTTCTCCGCGCCCCCTCAGCATCAACGAGTATTCCTCTACGGAACACACCGAAGAGGGATGTCCAGGTCTTTCGATTCCCTTTATTGCCAAATTCGAGCGCCATGGTGTTGAAAGCGCCATGATTTCGTGGTGGTTCGTACCGCTTCCGGGCCGCCTCGGGAGCTTGCTCACCGAGAACAACGAACGTGGCGGTGGATGGTGGCTGTACAAGTGGTACGGTGACATGAGCGGCTACATGGCAAAGGTTACTCCACCCAACGATAAGAGCGACGGCGTGGACGGCTTTGCAGCCCTTGACAAGAAAAAGGGGTTTGCAAGCATCGTTCTCGGTGGTAACACCCTGGGCGATGTGAACGTGAATATTTCGGGTATCCCCGCTGCTTTTGGAAACAAGGTGAATGTGGCGGTGGAATACGTGGTGTGGGAAAACAAGGACAAGGCGGTTCCTTCGACCACGCCGGTATCCAGCAAGGAATACGATGTGAGCGAAGGCAAGATTACGGTACCGGTGAATATCACCAACACCAAGTACGGTTATCGCGTGTACGTGACAGCCATTGTCCCCCAGGGCCCATACAACGGAGTGGCTACGGCAATTCCGGGAAGACTTGAGACGGAGAACTATGACGTGGGCGGCCCTGATAAGGCTTATATGGACAAGGACGACGAGAACAAGGGAAAGACCTACCGCGAAGATGCCGTTGATGTGGTGAAGGGAGGTACAGGCTACGCTATCGGCTACACCCAAGAAGGCGAATGGCTGGAATACACCGTGAAGGTGGCCGAGGCCGGCGAGTACAGCGTGTCTGCCAGCTATGCGACCTCTTCTGAAAATGCTGGGTTCAACTTGTACGTGGATGACGAAATGGTGCTGGAAAATGTTGTATTCCCGCAGGGTAGCGACTGGGAAACCTACGCAACGTTTGATGCGGGAAAAGTGAATCTGTCTGCAGGGGAACATGTGTTCAAACTGGAAATTGTAGGCAACTACGTGAACATTGACTGGCTTGATTTCAGTGCAGTCAATTCAGCGAAGGGTGATTCGACAACGGTAATCACAGTACGCTATAGGGTAGATTTCGGCGAGCTTAGAACTTACGGGGTCTACGGTCTCGATGGTCGCCTCGTGGCAAAATTCTCCGCTGCAACCGGCGAAAACCTGCAGGCAAAAACTGCAGCGGCGGTCAAGCGCTCCGGCATGTATCTGGTGAAATCTAGAACAGGCGGAAGGGTTTATCGCATTAAGGTTTCGCAGCCGGACTAATCAAAAGAAATTATTCGTTCTCTCCCAGAAAAAATACCGTCAGCGTCCTGCTGGCGGTTTTCTAGTTCTAGAAATTGTTGACGAAATTTATGGGGTTTCGTACAATCCCTTGCTAAAGTAACGATCGCCGCGGTCGGGGGCTACGAACACGATGTTTCCGCGGGCACCCGAGGCGATGAGCTTTTTGGCTGCGGTGAACGCGGCACCCGAAGAGGAGCCTGCGAAGATTCCTTCTTTCTTGGCGAGTTCGCGAGCGCCGCCAAAGGCGTCGTCGTCATTGATTTTGATGACCTGATCCACCAGCGACATGTCCATGGTGTCGGCGATAAAGTCGTTGCCGATTCCTTCGATGTTGTAGTCGCCATGAACGCCCCCGCCCATGGTAGAGCCGATGGGGTCTGCGAGCACTCCCTTGATGTTTGGGTTCTTTTCCTTGAGCGCCTTGAGGATTCCGCTAAAGGTGCCGCCACTGCCTGCGCCTGCCACCACGTAGTCGATTTGCCCATCCAAATCTTCGTAGATTTCGGGGCCGGTGGTTTCGTAATGGGCAAGCGGGTTTGCCATGTTGCGGAACTGCCTTAGCGAAACAGAGCCCGGAATTTGCGTCAGGAGTTCTTCGGCCTTCTTTTCGGCGCCGAGCATTCCGTCTTCGCGCGGGGTGTTGATGAGTTCTGCGCCGAGGGCGCGCAGGAGCGTTTGTTTTTCTTGTGAGAACTTGGTGGGCACAACGAATATCACGTGGATGCCGCGGTTGAGGGCCGCAAAGGCAATGCCAAGGCCGGTGTTGCCTGCGGTGGCTTCGACAATGGTTCCGCCCGGTTTCAAGAGCCCCTTTTCAATCGCGTCGTTTACCATGTAAAGGCCGGTGCGGTCTTTCACGCTGCCCGAGGGGTTCCAGAGTTCCAGTTTGGCAAACAGGTTTGCGCCTTCGGGGAGCCCCACGTGCGAAAGTTTTACAAGCGGAGTCTTGCCGATTAGGGACTGCATAGATTCGTAGTAATGCATTTTATGCTCCTTTCGCCGAATCGGACGGTGCGGCCGCCGCATTGATTGCCGCGACCAGGTCCACAATGATGTCATCCACTTTTTCGATACCAACAGACAAACGAATGAGTCCTTCGGTAATGCCCACCTTCTCGCGGATTTCCTTCGGAATAGAGGCATGCGTCATGGTGGCCGGATGGCATACGAGGCTTTCAACACCGCCCAGACTTTCGGCAAGCGAAATCAGCTTGAGGGCCTTGAAGAATTTTTTAATGTCGTAGTTTTCGTAAAGCTCGAACGAAATCATGGCGCCGCCGTTCTTGGCCTGCTTCTTGTTGATTTCGTAGCCCTGAGCGTTCGGGAGGCCCGGATAATACACGTGCTTTACGGCT